>CAMCMB010000011.1 GCA_945875845.1 Pirellula staleyi DSM 6068 | reverse complement strand
ATCGACTCCGCACCGCTGCGTCCCATTTGACGTGGGATGTCCATGAAGGCGTTGAGATCATCGTTGATGATGTCGTGGCGAGTTAGTGCAAGGATCTGACCATAGGTGTCAGCCTTGTTGCTGTACTTCTGGTCCGAGAGCTTGCCATGCTTCAGCTCACCATCTGGCGCGACCTTCTCGAAGCCGCCAGTGCCAAGCAAACGATAGCGCGAGATCTCCTTGAAGTCGCTCACAGTTCCGATGCTGCACAGGTCAAACGCGGCGATCGGTGTCGACTCGTAGGCAGACAAGAGCGTCTTGTTCATGACGTTCTCAAGGATGCCAGGGAGCGACATCGTCGAGAAGCCAGCACGAATCGTTGCGGTACCGTCGCCGAACACGCGCGGAATGTCGTGGCCCTCCAATCGCGCGCATTCAGCGACAAGTTCTCGCAAGCCGATGTGACGAAGTGGATCGGCAGAGTTGAGCGTCCGCTCTCCGTAAGCCTTGAGCAGCTTCGTTTCGTCGAGTCCAACCGATAGACAGCAAGCTGCCTCGAGAACTTCGCGACGGTACATCGGTTGGCTCGCCTGTTGATCAGGGGCCTTAGGTCGTTCGATTCGTAGCACTGCCAACTCCGTTTTGGTAACGCTCCAGCCTTCTTCAATGGCGCGAGCTTCGATCTCCGTGTGCTTGCTAGCGCAAACTTTGCGAATGCCGGCGATACGTTTGGATTCAGCAGCGGCTTCGATACGCATCTTGGAAACAACTCCACTAGTGACAGGACGCTTAGGCTTGCCACCCAGGTCCAAGCTTGCATTGACAGGATCGAGTTCCGAATCATCGGACTCGGTGGTCTCGTCATTCGGCTGTTCGTTATCGAGGTCCTCGTCATCCCCAGCTTGGCCAGCTGCGATGCGAGCCTCGGTGTCATCGTCGGCACCGAGGGCGACGAACGAGACTTCACCCAGCGTTGACTTGCGAGCGATGTAAACGGGACCTTTGAACTCACGACTGTTAGCGGTTGCGGTCTTGCCTTCGGGAATGAAGACAACCTTGTCGGCGTTCGCACCAAGCGACGCTTGCCAAGGGAAACCGTTCTCGCTGGTAGCGATGACTTCCTGAGCTGTGTTACCAACACCCGAGATTACGCCGGCGACCTCCAGTCTCGAATCGCCGACCATGATGTCGTCGGTGTGACCAACGATACTGGCGCGATCGTGGTCCTTGAGAATGGGGCGCGATTTGCGAGTCACTCGCATGCCTGCTAAGTCCACAACCACAGGGTAAGGCCAGCCACCAAGACGCATCGCGCCACCGGTGTACGCAACCATTGAGAACTTTCGCAGCGCCGGCTTGCCCTCTTCGGCAGCCTCAGCGGCTTGTAAATTGATCGAACTGGCATCGTCACAAACGATTCGTAGCGAGCTGGGTACCGACTCGGCATCCACCTCACTCTGCTGGTTCGACTGCAATGTCTTCGTCATCCGTTACATCTCCTGGAGAAAGTGAAGTTGAATCGGCCGAGAGTCCCAGCTCGCGCATGAGCGAGATCTCTTTCGCGCGTTGTTTAAGTTCCGCCTCCCAATCACGCCCCTGCCTCGCGTATTCATGGGCCAGAGTTGTCGTATGATTGGCGAGGCGGATTTTCTGGGCATTGGCTTCTTTGGCCGGGTCGACATGCTCATGTCCGTCCCAAAACCATTGATGCTCGAACGACGAGTCAAGAGTGCGAAGCGAATTAGGCAGATAGCCTTCGATGAGAATCGCCTCGCGCAGCCATGCATACAGAATGCGATCCAGAATGGTGCGAGCCATTTGTGATTGCTCGACACGGATCGACTTGAAGTAGGTTTGATGATCGAGTCGCCCAGAGGCGTAGTTGTAACCCGACGAATTACCGGCAGCGACATTGAACGGCATGTTCAAACAACGTGCGATTTCGTTGAGAATTTCACGCTTGAACTCGGCGTACGTGGTCGCCGGTTGCTCAGCGTGCATCTGAGCCATCTTCCAACCGCCTGGCATCGTTAGGAGCGCTCGCTTCTCCAGTTCGATCGGCTCGAACGGTTCTGCCGCATCGGCTTCGCCACCTGCCGGCGCATCGGTGTAAAGAATCCCTGCGAAGTCAGCCGCCGTTTCCGCAGCCGCCAAAACAGCAAGGGTGAATCGACGCAGTTGGGCAAACAGTGGCAGTGCCGGCGTGATGTCGGGGATACCGCGAATCTGCCCTGGGCGATCGCTGCGGAAGTAGTGAAGAATGGAGCTCGACTCGATGGTGTCGTAATTCTCAGTCAAGGAGAATGCGTCATCGCCTGGATGTTCTCGAAGAACATCGTATGAGATCGGATTACCGTGCTCATCAAAGCGGATGCCATCGAGGTAGCGATAACTGTCGAGAGCCAAGATTGGCGATGTAACTTGTTCGGCTTCGACCAACTTCAAATCAAGTTGAACAGGCGAATCGATTCTCGGGTTACTGGTCAGCAACCCAAATGATTCACCATCTGAAACGCGAGCGAGCCGCATTGTGCGTAGCTTCTCTGCGAGGCCAACTGCATCAGCCCAAGCAAAGAACTCCTGCTCAACGAAGCGGTTGGCAAATGCATCCGCAGTCAGCATTTGCAATCGAGGTCCGGTACCAACACAGTCGTTGGCCAGAGTCAGCGAAATGCCTCGGGCATAAGAGTTGTTCGCGATCTCGTACCGCGAACGATTGCGTAGCGTGCGACGCACCTCGGGACTATTGGCCGCGCTAGCCGATAGTCCGTCAGCCGCCGCCCAGTGGCGAACGTTGTCGATCGTGGTGGTCGCAGCATCGTAGCGTCCAAGCATTCTCACCAACGACCAGGGGTGTCGGGCCGAGCGTCCACGGACGAGCGACCGATCTTTGCGATCGCCGTTCTTGCTCAGAATCCCTGACAACAACTTAAACATCCGTGAATCAATCCCTTCTGTTAAACCCGACACCCCTGCCTATAGAATCAAGCTCGATCAGTTGCGAACCGATTAGTCCGCACCCGGTGGCACGAGCTTGTTGAAACGAAGACCACGCTTCGGTTGAGAGGCGGCTGCCTTAGAAGCCAGATACTTGTCAGCAGCGATCTGCTCCGTGAGCTTGTGCTGCTCGACGCTTCCGGCATCTCCCGATGCCTTAGCAGGTGCTTTCGCACTCTCGCGAATCGTCTCTTGCAAGTTGTCTGACATCTGGAAACCCTCTTCGAGCGAAAAAGAAACTCGATTGCCTCTTCCAGTACTAACTATGCAATTTGTCCGAACGACGTCCCAAAACTATTTGCGTCGGTTCTGCTGGATGTCCTTAAAACTCAAGCGTTTTGGGGCTATTTCGCGTGTTGAATCAATTCCAAATAAAATTGCTCCTTGCATCGATGCCGCAACTGCGGAACCCACAAGGCAGTCGAACCAGTGGTTGTCCGGCTGCTCCGGTCGCTGCTTCCATTCATCAACGTTCCGACTGCGGGCCTCGGTCTTGATGAAGTACTCTGAGGTTAAATGCTCGGCGAACATACGATGCGTTTCGGCGTTTGTGCCAAAGAGCGACAGGCAGCCGCGATCACCCATAGAGACACGAAGGCGAGCATTGATAAACGACTTCCACCAGTTGGTATCGTAGACCACGTGACGGATTGCGCGCTTGCCATGAACGTTCGGGATACGCCAGTTGAGTCCTACGCGATCGCCTGGCCGGCGGCGATACTCGCCAAACGGCAAGCTCGACGCACCGACAAACCGACCGTGGCTGGGGATGACCACAGCGGCGTTTTTGGACTGCCGACAGAACTGGTAGACCACATCCGTCGATTGGCCCCAGTTAGCGTCGATCAAACAGCGACCGATACGCATCGCAGCGCCGTCGTCTCGCTGCCATTCGCGATCGAGTAGTTTTGAAGTTAGTGATTCGAGGCCGGCATAGATCGATCCCTCGAGTCCGGTTCCCGTCGCTTCGGAGCTCAGCGTTTGCCGTGCCTCGCGTAGTGTGAAATACGGACGCTGCTGGTCGGGGTAACAACCGTAGTCAATCACATATCCCGTGAAGTCGTCCTCCCATGCTGCGACCACATAGAAAAGCAACTTCTGCTGGACGTCGATGAAGGCGGTGAGATGATTCGCCCCAATCGAAACCAAGCCACGATCCATGCGGTTGATCTTCGTCGACACTTCTTCTGGCTTGAGCATCCCATCAACCACCGTTTCTGCAGGCAATGGTTGGTTCTGGTACTCGGCGAAGAACGCTGCCTCGTCTTGCAGTTTGAGATTCATCGCGTGCTGGATCGCGGAAAGTTCGTCGTAGTTGAATCGCTCCTGCCAAGCGACAATAGCACCTTCATCCATCGCGGCTTGGTTCAGCCGATAAAACTCGGTCGCCGCTTCACCTCCATCACCGCCACGCATCCCTTCGGCGCGGATCTCGGCGTAACGTTCCCATAACAATTCATTCTTGGGAAACGCATATACCATCTTGGTGCGCTCGCCATTCCACTCCGGGTGTCGATTTCTATCGAGGATATTGTCTGCCATGTCACCTGGACGAATAACCGTGCAGGGCATGATGCCAGAGATCTTCTTGCCAGGACCAGCTAGGCCAAGCACTGCGCCGGCGAGGATACTTTCGCGATTCGCGCATTGCGAGAGCGAACGAGCGCTCTCATCCGTTTGCGGATCATCGAGTACCACGAGACTCGGTCGCACTGTTCTGCCGTCGGGTCGTTTGAACTTCATACCTCGGATGCGGCCTGTTAGGCCGGCGACCTTGATAATCGCTCCGCTCGCGCTGCTGCCTTCGATCGTTGGCAGTACGACTTCTTTTGCGGTCCATCCGATCTGCGT
This sequence comes from Pirellula staleyi DSM 6068, assembly GCA_945875845.1. Taxonomy (GTDB): domain Bacteria; phylum Planctomycetota; class Planctomycetia; order Pirellulales; family Pirellulaceae; genus JBKCUI01. The sequence continues at coordinate 120,057 of CAMCMB010000011.1, read as the reverse complement.
GCGTTTGCCTTTGTAGAGCTGACCATTTGCGCGATTCGAGATTCCATCGAGAGCTTGAATCGGGAAGCAGACCTCGGGGAAGTCGGCTAAGAGCAGCTCGTTGCTGTCGAGTTCTGTTTTGATTGAGTCGAGCATATCACATGCGTGCCCTTCATCGCTGCCGATCAAACATACGAAGTTGCGATGACCATAGAGCACTGCCCAAATACATGCGACTTCAGCAATCGAGCTTTTACCGCTACCGCGTGCCATCGCCAATGCGAACAAACCTCCATGCACAACGGCTTGCTCAATCTTATTGATGACCTTGATATGGTCCGGCGACCAGGCGAGATGAAACGTGAGCGGAAAGTATGTCTCGCAAAAGTACCTGAAGTCACGTGATGCACGATCTTTGCGGTCTAGGTTATCGACCTCTGGTAGTTCACCAATGTCGCGTCCGGCAAGCGCGAGCGCTGCATTGCGTGCACGCGCTCGTTCCTTCATCGCATCGTATGGATCGACACCGTTTGTCGTTCGAGGCGTATGTCGTACGACATGCATCCATGCGCAATAGCGAAGCAAGTCAACGGTTTTGTTGTCACCGATGCGTGCGCCGGCGCGTTGACGATGCCGATAGAGTTGCCGTTCGCTGATCACCTCGCCTAATGGCGTTGAATTGAGTAGTCGGCATAACTCGCTTGGTTTTAGTTTCCTTGGATCACTCGCCACGTCCCATCTCCTTTGCTTGCCATGCGCTGTAGTGCACGAGGTTGATCGTTCCATCAACGTTCACCGGCGCACCTCCTTGAAGGTCTAGTCGGATCTTCTCTGGCTCGATGCGTTCTCGGTAAGCGGCTGACAAAAGCTTCGCTGCTTGTTCTACCGAGAGCCTCGTCGGATCGACCTGGTTGTTTCCTTCACTCATCGCATTCCTCCATGGTTTGGCATCTCGAAACGTGGGGCCACCGTTTTCGCAATGTCGCGTTCTAGCCGCATGTTCGCCTCGTTATGCGGAGCATGTTTGGACGCGACGGTGGCGTAATGTTGGGGCACCGGTGGCCTCCCAGAAAACATGCAGAATTACTGGAAAAACATGCAGGAATCGGCTGGATGTTCCTCGAAACGCATGGCTCATGTGTGTCATCGCGACGCAGAAAACGCGACGCAAAACACACCTCGAACCACAAAGGAACAGAACGATGAACGCAAACGAAATCGCCTTCGGAATTGAATTCGAAACCACCCTCCCAAGCACCGACAACACACCGATCGGACCTTACCACAGCGGATACCAAGTACCTTGGCTGCCAACCGGATGGAAAGCAGAACGCGACGGAAGTATCCGACCCGAGAACACCTCTCGCAAAGGATGCGAGTTTGTAAGCCCGATACTCAAAGGGGCTGAAGGCGTACGCCAGATCGAGAACGCGATCGACCAAATCAACGCTCGCGGGGGCCGAGTAAATGCGAGTTGCGGTTTGCACATAACGGTTAGCTGGAACGGAGACGCAGCCGCCTTGGCAAGATTGATTTCCCTGGTCGGCAACCACGAACGAGCGATCTACGCTTCGACCGGAACCCGCAAACGAGAACAAATGATGTACGCCAAGCGAATCAAACAATACGGCAACAAAGACAATGCCAAGAGCCGATGCGAATCGGATCGCTACCACCTGCTGAACCTCACCCACCTGACCCGCGGCAAGAACCGAATCGAGTTCCGAGCCTTCGGCGGAACGCTCAATAAGACCAAGGTGGTCGGATACCTGATGATGGTTTTGGGTTTGGTTGAACTCGCCCTCAATACCAAACGATGCAGCGAATGGGATTACATCAAGAAGGAAGGTACCAAGAGTTGCTGGGATCGCCCTGGTGCCGGCCTTGGCGAGACCGAACTCAACCGATTGTTCTACCGACTCGGATGGACTAAAGGTTGGTACAAGGGTGCCCTTCGCGATAAGGTCTACGGAGAGGTCGCCTGCGAAACCAAACCGGAATGGAAGACGATCAAAACCAAACTCCTCGAGCTCGCCCGTAAATACGACCGCGCGGGCTAAACCGCTACCACATAGAACGCCACGAACGGAATCGCGGCGTTCTTTCGTTTCGTCGCGACATTTGCGCGGTGTCACGTTCTTGTGAGCATCTTCGACCAAGTACCCAACAACCAGAATGACGCGACACGGGCCAACGTTGCGAACCGTGGGACGTTCGCAAAAACATGGGAAAACATTCGAAAAAGCTACTGGAATCGTCTTGAGCTTTCGCCAACCGCATGGCTCATGTGTGTCATCACGTAAACGATTCCATTCCCTTTCCCAAACGGAGAAACACATGTGAACGACACGAATCAAACGAGCGCCGAACAAGCGATCCAGGACCAACTGCGACGGCTCAAATGGATGATCCCCGATGCAATACGCCGCATGGACGAGGCGGCTCAATGCATGCTTCGTCGCGCTCAAGGTGCGGTCAAAGACACCGAGGCATTGCTGGCCGACCAACCATGCAGCATGTCCTGGGTCGATTTCGCCGAGGGCGACCTCCGCGCTGCACGCGAGGCCAAAGCGGAACTTGCAAAACTTATCGAGCAACAAAAAATGCTCGAGTTCTTCTTGAGGAAAGACTGACGAACAACGCGGATTCGCCGGCGGCCAAGCGCTGCCGGCGAAGTGCTCGTGAGTTTCTTTGGGACCTCGTTCAACCTCTTTTGCATAGATAGTTAATAGAGGGCCTACATATGCGTCCTCCCAATACGCGAACTTCTGCGCCAGCCAACACGCGGGAAAGAAAGCTGAAGAATCTTTCCCGAATTCTCGCATGCTCGGCTTGAGGTTATCGAAACCGCATGGCTCATGTGTGTCATCGCGTAAACGATTCAAACCCTTTTCCGAAACGGAGACACAAACATGACCAACGCAAGCAACCCACACGCAGCTACGGACGCAACCCTTCGCCAGATCTTCAAGGCGATGGACGCCCACCAAGCCCAAGAGATCCGCGAAGCCTACTACAAGGCGATAGAGGGATTGATGACCCTCGCGGAAACCCTCGAGGTCGCCGACGCACAACAAACACCCAGCGCCGGCCCGCTTCTCACCGAACACTTCAACGCGATCCAAGCTCTGGACGCGATGAAGAACAGCCGCCTTGGAAAGATCCTCTAAACCACAGACCAGCGGAATGCCACGGACGCCGCGAACGGAAGCGCGGCGCTCTTCCGCTTGGTCGCGACGCTCGCCCGCAGTCGCGTTCTTGTGGGAACTTTCGACCAAGTACCCAACATTCAAAAAATCGCAACACGGGCCAACGTCGGGGCCCGTAAGGCCTCCCGAGAAACATGGAAGAACATGGGAAAAAGCTGCTGAAATCGGCTTGAGGTTATTCAAACCGCATGGCTCATGTGTGTTATCGCATAACCAATTTTCATTCACCCAAACGGAGAACCAAACATGAATCTCGACACCCTGATCGAAATCCTCAACGACTACCGCGAAGAGTTCGGAGGCGACGCCGAAGTGCGGCTGATGACCCAGCAGAACTGGCCCTTCGAGAACCGAATCTGCGGCGTGACTAGCGGCCGCGACATGAACGACGCGTCCGACGATGAGGATGAAGACGACGACGCCCAAGACGTCGCCGACGACAACACGGTCTACATCGTCGAAGGCGGGCAGATCTGCTACGGCAGCAAGCGGGCTTGGGAAACCTGTCGCGATAGTTGATCGCGGCACACCGATGCGCCGAGAGAAAGATTCTGGAAAACCTTCAGAATCTTTTTCTCTTCGGCTTGATGCGGTTTGAACCGCATGGCTCATGTGTGTCATCGCATAAGACATATCAAACCCGAACAAACGGAGATCAACACGATGCCAACCATGACCAACCGACCACGCCTGACCTCGGCCCAGTTCCTCGGCGCACACCGACGAGCGCTGGAAACAATCAGCGACCTGTACGCAGCGGTCGAAGAGATGCCGATCCTCGCCGCTTCCGACCCATCGACCATGAAACAGTTCTTCGACGAACTGGCTGATGTGCAGGCCACCGCAGCGAAGCTCGCTCAACATTTCCGAACGCAGGTATGCGCCGAAGAAAAGAATTCGAATTCCTTTTGAATCTGGCTTGATGCGGTTCAAACCGCATGGCTCATGTGTGTTAACGCGAAAACGATTCACCAACCAAGCAACGGAGACCAGCAGATGACCCAACACGACCTCGACCTGACGATCACCAAGATCAGTAATCGCAACCGCGGCGCTGGCGGATCTTGGGTGCAAGGCAAGATCAACGACGAATATCGCTTCGATGCTTTGGTCTTCGCCGAACACGCAGAACACGATTCGTACGAATTGAACCAGAGCAAGATTTCGAAGCTTTGGGTTCAACGCCTGGCCGACCGCAAAGTGATGTTCAACTTCGACCGTGGCTTGGATGTGCCGGCGGTCAATACGGAGGTCCAAGTGATAGTCGACTTTCTCTGCGAGGGATTGTCGGACTTGGTCTTTGGTCAATAAGCCGAAACGCAGCACGGACGCGCGTAGTCGATCGGTGGTTCGATCGGCCTGACGATGGCAGCCAACCACGAACACAGATTTGGAGATACCAAGATGAAGAAGGCAGAAGTAAAGATTGGTGGCAAGTACTACGCGAACGTTTCGGGCAATCGCTGCGAGATTCGGATCGATGCCGAGAAGCCTCAAGGCGGCTGGGACGCAACCAACCTCGCGACCGGTAAGAAGATTCTCATCAAGAGCGCTCAACGCCTTCAGGGCGAAGTAGGTGCGAAACGCGGACGCGCGAAGGTCACCACCGAAGGTAACGTAACGGTGGTTGAGAACGAACCGGCCACGGTCGAAACGATCGGAGGCGATTCTTCCACAGCGGTTGCGGTCCTCAAGAAACCACGCAAGGCAAAAGCAACAACCCCTGAGACCACCGACGCCGGTGAGAAGCGTTTGAGCTGCGTCGCTGCGGCCTTGAAAGTTCTTGGCGAATCGAGCGAACCGATGAACGCACAAGAATTGATCACCGCGATGGAGACAAAGGGCTATTGGACAAGCCCTGGAGGCAAGACTCCACACGCGACGCTGTACAGCGCGATCCTTCGCGACTTGGCCAAGGGCGACGACAGCAAGTTCGTGAAGACCGAACGCGGACGCTTCACCGTTCGAGGCTAGGAGACCGAACCGGTGAAACATTTTTACGATTTGCGAACGGTGGATGACCTGGCCGACGGCGAGATCGCAACGCCAGAGCCAGGCATCACCTACGACCTGCGAACGATCAAGAATCGCAAGCTCAACGTCGGCAGCGTGGTGGATGTGATCCGCCAAGGTCCCACGCTGTTCGCCCGAACGACCAACGGAGATTCGATCGCAGTTTCCGGCCACGGCGCTGCCATCTTGGTACCGCGCGACTTGTAGACAAGCCCGAAGCACGGAACGCTTCCCACCAATCGCCCCACGTTTAAACCGTGTGGGCGTTTTCTCGTTGATGCGAACATAAGCCCAAAGCGCAACACAACGCGACAAGTCGCGAAACTGCGGTTCGCCGGCGCATGCACATGTTTCCAGAAATTTCGCAAAACATGCTCGCATGTTGGCTTGATGTTTTGGGGATTCGCTGGCTGACTGTTGAGGATTGTCTCTCGTTTCTCCAACAACTAGGAACCAACCATGGCCGAACCAACCCTTGAGCCGGCAGCTCCCTACGAAAACCTTCACCTCGTAGCACGCGACTACCTCGATCGATTGCGTCAATCGCTTGACGCTTTGAAACAACCCGATGACCCAAAGCTGCGGTGGCGGAACGTTCACACGATGGCCCAGGTCAACGCACGCCTGGCTCAAGCCGGCGAACTGCTCGACAAACTCAACACATCCACCAAATGAAACAAGGAACCAATGACCATGCAACCACGAATGAAGAAAGGCGATCGCATCCGTTTGGTATCGATGCCGCAAGATCCAGACCCGATACCCGTTGGATCGCTCGGGACGGTCGTTGAAGTCCACGAGCACCGCGATTGGACGCAGGTCGATGTCGATTGGGACAACGGTCGCTCCCTCATGCTGACGATGCCCGACGATTGTGTCGCCATCGTCGAACCCAACCACCACGAACCATCGAAGTAAGGAAGCCAACCTATGTCCACAAGAGCAACTATTGCCTGCAAGCAAGAAGACGGTCGCTACGCGGCGATCTACCTTCACTTCGATGGCTACCAAGACCATGCCGGCAGAGTCCTCAAAGAACATTACACTTCGATCGAGTCGGCACGAACGTTGGTCGTAGGCGGCGACATTCGTTCGCTCGCTAACGACGGAACACCCGAACGATTCACCGACGGCAACCGCGCGGTTGTCATGCCCACTCGCGCAGCCCTGCATGAATTCGCCAGGAACTGCGGAGCGGAGTACATCTATGTCTTTGAAGACGAGGCTTGGCATAGTCATAAGTTTTGAACGCAACCTCCTATCGCATGTTCTGTTCACGAGGCTGCATTGGAATGGGCGACTCGCCGGTCCGTTCCAAGACCGCTGGGATACCAGTGAAGCGTTGATAGCGGTCGGCAATGACGTCGCAGTAAAGCGTGTCGAGTTCCATCAAGAACGAATTGCGACCGCACTGCTCCGCGCCGATCATCGTTGAGCCACTACCACCAAACAGGTCCAGCACGTTCTCACCTTGCACCGACGAGTACTGCATCGCTCGAACCGCAAGCTCCGCTGGCTTCTGAGTCAAGTGGGACATTGACTGCGGATTGATCTTCTTCACCTGCCATAGGTCCGTCGCATTCTTAGGACCGTAGTACCTATGCCCAGCTCCTTCCTTCCAGCCATAGAACGCCCATTCGTGAGCACCCATAAAATCCTTGCGTGTCAAAACAGGATGCTGCTTGTCCCAGATAATGGACTGCGAAAAGTACAGCCCATGCTTCTTCAGCACGGGCGGATAGTTGCCGCAGTTGGCGTAGCCACCCCAGATGTAGAAGCAACGACCTGGCAGCAAAACTCGGGCAATGTTTCCGAACCAATCGTCGAGCAGTTGATCAAAGGCCTCATCGCTAACGAAGTCATTCGCTAACGGACGATCTTTCGCACGAAGCTTTTTGTGCGTCGCCGCATGCTTCGGCTTGCCAGTCTCGTGGTCCACACCAAACGACGCAGCATTCCCTTGGCCACCTTTAAGCCTTGAAGCTGCCCCATCGTTGGTGAACGAAGAGAGGCCAGCAGCAATCGCATTGTTCGATCGTGGTTCAACCTTCACGTTGTAAGGCGGATCTGTGTTAACGAGGTGGATGGCAGCGCCGGCCAACAAACGATCCAGATCTGCCGGCGATGAGCTGTTGCCACATAGCAACCGATGGTTGCCGAGGATCCAAAGATCACCAGGTTGAGTGACAGCTTCGTCTGGCGATTCGGGAATATCATCCGGATCGGTCAAACCTTCGTTGACGCCGGTGTCCATCAGCTTTGCAAGTTCCTCAGCGTTGAAACCGAGGAGCCCGAGATCGTAGTTCGCTTCCTGCAATGCCGACAATTCGATCGGCAACAGGTCGTAATTCCATTCCGCGATCTCAGCGGTTTTGTTGTCGGCGATCCGATACGCTCGAACTTGCTCTGGCGTCAGGTGCGAAGCGACCACGACTGGTACTCGCTCAAGCCCAAGCTTCTGCGCGGCCTTCAAACGCGTATGGCCGACGATGATGACACTGTCGGTGTCGACAACAATTGGCTGCGAGAATCCAAATTCCTTGATCGAAGCTGCAACCGCGTCGACGGCTTTGTCGTTGTTGCGAGGGTTGTTTTCATAGGGACGAACTCGATCGAGCGTCCACATTTCAATCTGCAGGGCAGTGGTGGTCATAATTCAATCCTTTGGCTAGGGAGCTGGGGGTCGGACAAAACAAACAAACTGTGTCTAATCGCGCGGCTGTTCCCACGGCCCAAGAACGCGGTGGTTTTTGGGGGAGGACCCATCGTTTGGGGCTTGCGAGTGCCATAGTGGCAGACGCAACGTGGGGGCCACTGTTGGCCCACTGACGCGTCGTCGTGCTGGCTGGGCGTTGCACTCGAACGCAGTGCAACGGTTGCGACAGACGCTAACGTGTGCGATGACTTGCGTTCTCGATTGGTTACTCATGAGCAGCCTCGGATGATGTTCCCGGCTGTCTTCCAGAGTTCGGGGGCATTGGTGAACACCCAGTTTTGGACGTTCTCGAGACCGCCGCCGGCACCATGACCCATTTCCCAATAGGTCACATCGGGATTGATTCCGAATGCGGCTGATGCATCAGCGGGAATGGATTCAATCTCACCGGTTGGCTTCCAGCACTCGCCGAATGCGAAGTCCATGCAACGACGGCCAGCAAACGACTCGATGTCATCGAACGGTTGCACATCGATCAAAAGCACATGGGTGTCAGAGCACTCGGTGTGACCGCACGGAAACTCCACACGAAAGGTTGGCGTCCAACCGAGGAGGTCCATGGGCTCATAGTCCCACTTCCATTTCGCTTGCTCAAAGAAGCACGCCCATTGTGCTTCTAAGCGGGAACGGAACTGGACGCCGTTGTAGACGGTAGGGCGAGAGTCAAATGCGTGATTCATAGCGTGGGTGCCTTTCGATTTTTGAGCGGTTGAAAACGGTGGTTTGATTGGCTTGCAGACGTTGCAGACGTTGCGGACGTGTTTCCCTATACGATCTACATACGGGGAAAAACACGTTGTTTACCCTTCCAATAACTAACTGGGGATAAACGTCTGAAACGTCTGCAACGTCTGCTACCACCAATGAAATTGCAGGATGAAACTTGCAGACGTTTGGAAATCTTTATGTCTGCAAAACGTCCGAAACGTCTGCAGGCCAAAGTCATGACTCCAACGTGGAAGCAGCCAAAGCGATACAAACGACCGGCAGTATTTGCATTTGTGATATTGATCATGAAAACAGCTCCATTTCTGCAGACGTTGCAGACGTGTGATTCTCGACGTCTGCATGTCCGATGAGTTCGCTTTGCGACGACTCTAGAAAGACCTGATACTGGGTGTGTCGCCCGCCAGAGATTCGTTTGAATACTGCGTAGGTGCCGTCGTCGAGGCTGAAACGCTCCCCGACGAAGCGACCTGCGAGTTTGCCCATGCGCGTGGTCTGAGAGCGAGGAGTCCCGTCGCCAAGTTCGGACTGAAGCACAAAGTTTTTGTTTGCGAGGTCGGTTAACTCAGACGAGGACCAGATCCCCTGCGGATGCTTTGCGAGCGCCGTGACGAGCTCTTCGAATTCGCGGCGAGTGTCATCCATCTCACTGGCTGCATCCTCGGCATTGGCCATGAAGTCCGGTTCACCATTGGCTTCAAGAATTCCGCCGATGATGTTGCCCCAGCCCTTCTTGTTGAACCGAGTTTGAATCTTGGCTAGAGGCATGCCGCTGGCTTTCCAGCGTTCGACCATGTTTACAAGCTCACCGAGCAGCTGAAGCCGATGCGTCTGAACGTAAGCCTCTGGATCGTCCATCGAAAAGGATCGCTTCCGTGGATCGCCTTCGTGATGCAAATTGATGACTACGCAGCGAGTGATAAGGTCGCGACTCACATCGGGCGAATTGGCGGTGATGCAAAATAGGTGCGAATTCTCAGCCCGAATCTCTTGTGAGAAGCCTAATAAACGAAAAGATAGAATCGGATCGGTGATGGATCGCTCAAGACAGGCGGAATCAATCTTTGGATTGCGGCCTCGGGCCTTGGCGTTATCGATGATGATTGTCGTTACGCCACGCCGGACGATTGTTCCCAGTCGCTTCTCGAACTCTTCGTCGTTCGCGTTGTACGATGCGGTTTCCACATGATGACCATCCCGAAGGATTGCCAAGATTTGTGCTAGAACCGATTTGCCCAGCTCAGGCTGATTCCCGTTGAACAGCGCAGCAGGCTTGGAGCCGATGAAACGTGAGACGAGCAGACCGGTTAGCAGGATGCCGATGTAATTCGTGCGGTCTGCCGGCTTCCGCCAACAAAAGTCACGCAACAACGCGTCGAGATGCTTGGTCCCTTCGACTGGCTCAATATGTGGACCAGCATAGTAGAAACCAGACTGGGGATCGAAACCCGGACTGACCATCCGCCAGTCCTCCGTGTAGATCGGATTGTGGCTGAACAGCCGAATTGCTGGCAAACGTTCCCGTTGGCCAACGTTGTTAAGCCAGGTGTTCGCATAAGACGTTGGCAGAGGCTTGTACTCGCCTCCATCTTCGTTGACGAAGTAGAATTCGACGTGCTGATTGAGCAGTCCCGTCAATTCCGCAGATGAGAGCACCGGCGAGATCGATTGTTCTCGCACCACAACCAGTTGCTCCACTCGATTGAAGCAAGAGCCGGTGGCAAGCAATCGATCGGTGATCTGGCCCATGGTCGAGGCCACAGGCGTTGATCGCGAGTCGATCGTAATGGTTCGTCTTTCTTCCGGCTCCTCTGCCTGTTGGTCACCGGAAGGGGCAGCTACCGCTGGGCTCTCATTTGGCAAACGCTTTTGCAAGCGATCGCACAAAGTAGCCCGCACATCGTACTCGCCACTTTCCCAGGTTAAGTCGAAATAGCGGCGACCTTGCTCTGCGAACTTGCCGACAGACTGCAGCCGTGTCCAAACTTCATCTTTCGCAATCCCACTTCGAATCGCATAGCAGCAAACAGCGAAGTCGGCCTCAGAACGCGTGCCTTCCGAAGCGATCGTGCAAGCGGCGATAAGCTCCGAGAGCTTATCGGACTTCCCAGCCGATAGCTTACGAACGGCTGGCAAAGGCATCGCCTCAATCTGCCTCTGGCGTTTGGTGGCTTCACATGACTTTGCGAACTTCTGAAAGGCATCAAGGGAATAACGCCGATTGCTGTCGCATTCGATCAACTCTGCCTTGATTGGTTCGCGACCATTGCGTTGATCTTTTCGATTCAATGTGCCTGGTAATCGAAGCAGCCGAGTGAGGTCGGTCGTGTGATCGGCATTGATCGCAGCCGCGATACCCATCAGTAGGTCTTGGGCCTGCAGTGCTTTTGGGCTTGTCTTGGTCAAATGATGGCGTCGATCCAAGAAGACACGATCTTTACCATCAAGAACGTAGCGTTTGGGCTTTTTGCGTCCGTCGCTTCCAATTGACCATTCCGTTTCGACGGGAGGTGGATCGCCAACATCGTCGATCAGTAGTGGGCGATCCAAACGCCAATACAGATGCACGCCGTTACCGCTATTGACGATTGCAGTTGGCGAAGGGATTGCCTGTGAATTGCAACGTTCAATAGCTTGAGCAACATTGCATCCATCAATATCAGCCCAGAGACATCGGACAACACGAATCTGCCAAGCAAGGTCGTACCGTCCTTTATTGCCAACACGTGGACAGACACCGAAGAATAAGTTCGTACGCTCCGCCTCGGAACTGGTCTCCAACCGAGTCAGCGTTTGTTCGAGCGTTGCTTCCTTAGCTGGCCGGTAACATACGTTGCTATAGTCAACGCGGCTGCGTTTCCGCCCACCTTCAGTCCATGCTTCCACAGGACGAAAGAGAATGAGGTCTGACTGCTCGAACAGAGTTGTAAGTAGAGTGATCGCTGGATGACTCAAGCTGGCCCACCTTTATTTGGTTCCTCACCCAACGGTAGACGCACTCCCATCGCCTTCAAAACTCTTGACCCGTGATCAGTCTCACAAAACCGGACTACCGGCTCGGTTTCGTCTGCTAAAGATGCGAGTTGAGCCCATGTAACGCTTTTCCATTTGCGGCAGCGGTACGCGCGGAAGGAGATGCCTGAATCATCAAAACGGACAACGAGATTCAGACTTGGCAGATATCGAATGATAGGGCGACTGAAATGGGTGAGTTGCGACATGACTAGGCGATCTCCATTGCGGGCGAGAGCGTCTGTGATTCGGCATCATCAATTTGCACTTTGATCTGGCCTTTCGGCTTGGATTCATGCTTGATCGACAGCAGCCAAACGACCTGCGAGTCGTCCCAGAACACACCAGCATGCTGCAACGCATCGAGAACAGCCTTTTGCACATTGTCACAATCGCGACGACGATCATCGGGCGGTGCAATATCAATTCGGATCGCAATGTGTCCCATCAGCGGTTTGATACTTTTGGCGATCGCAATGCGGCGAACTTGGTGCCGATACGTGCGTGCATCCTTGGAGAGTACGGGACGTCCCTGGTAATAGCTGAAGTAATGATTGACACTCGGCGGATATGGCAACGCCAACTCGATCATGGCAGTCTCTTTCCTATCAGTGACCTCGGGACAAGAGCATGCCGATGATCTGTACAACGAGTAGCAGGGAGACTGCGATCAATAGGAATCGAAGCATCCATACGCAGATGACAAGAACAATCAACGACATCCAAATCGCCTCAGTGGGAAATCGAAACAAAGAAAGCCGGGACGGAGCGAATGGCCAATTAACACCGACTCATTCGCTTGTTCCGACCCAGCCGCACCCGTGCGACATCAAGCGGCAAACGATCAGAACGGCATGTCCGGTGATGATGGAACTTCACCGTTCGAAGTGGCCGCGAGACGAATGCGTCGATTGAAGTAGACGTTGGTGTAGTCACCGCGAGTCCGCTTCGTGACTTCCAAGGTCACATCGAGCAGTTCTTCAAGTCGCCCGGACAGTTCGCTGAATTTGGAAAGTTCCAGACCCAACGTCTTCAGATCGCCCTTCACATAAGGGATCGATGTTTGTGTGATGACCGAGTTCTTGAAGATGTGACGCCCGGCATGCGAGCCAGACAGCACTTCCAAATCGAACTTGATCATCGGGTCGCCTTTTTGACTACTCTCAAGTTTCACTGACTCGATGCGAGCCTGATACTTGCCGTCGGGGACCTCGTCATACTCTGGTGCTTCCGCGGTTGCGAAATCATCATCGAACGAGGTGAGATCAACGGATTGATTGGTGGTTTCGTATTCTTCGTAATCGCTCATTGCTTAATAGCCTTTCCTGCTGGGGTGCTGCCCGGAGTGGAAGAAGACGCAGCAGGGCCTTTGCCGGGCGCAGGGCTCTGTGCGGTTGAATTCGAAGCGGTGCCGCTGAATGCCGAATTGAAGGCGGAGTAATCCAGTGGAAGCATCTCTGGCAAGCGACCTGTTCGATCGCCGGCCTCGTATGTTGGATGAGGTTTGGTTCGGAGTACTCGATCGACGACGAGATTTCCGGCAGCGTCTTTACGAGATACCGAGTCGCCGTAGAGGATGATGTCGACCAAGCCTAATACAACGTTTCGAGCACGATCGGGTAAGCTCGGCGTGGTCTTGGTGTACTCGCCCGTTCGCGTTTCGATCGTCTTATCGACCGCGTGCGAGATGAGGATCAAGCCATAGGGCAAGCTGGCCAACCGAGTCAGAACGCGATGCCATTCGTTCTTGACCAGAGCCCAGCCTTTGCCGTGGCCCATGTCTCCTTCGTACTCAATGCCATGCTTGGCACAGACGTAGTCCGAGCACATCTTGAACGCGTTGTCGACCGTGTCGATCACCAGCGTCTTGAAGTTGTGATCGCCCTTCGCAAGCAATTTGCAGGCTTCCAAGAATGCCTCCCACGAGTAGGTTGGCACCTTGAACACTTCTAAGTGATTGAGACCTGGCTCACATTCGAAGAACATGGCCTCGGGGAACTGCGATGCGAACGAGCTCTTACCGAGCTTGGGAACTCCGTAGAGTAAGATCGATTGCTTGGCCAAATCGGTGGTTGGCTTGGTCTTACTGGTTGGTAGAGTCACTGTCATATTTAACGTTTCCTTTCAAATCAGAACGGGGGTGCTTCAGAATCAACACGAGATAGCTCTTCGTTAGGGAGAGCGATCTCGTACAGGTTGTCAGCGACGTTTGAATTGAATCCCGATTGGCAATAAGCCAAGTACTCGCACGGTCGTTGGTACGAGAAACAGTTCGATGTGTTGAGCAGCCACTTGCCGCGCCTTCGGGCATCGAGATACTGCTGCGTGATCTCCCAGACCTCATCTTGCAACATGGCAAGTCGGTCTTCGGAGAGATAAATGAACTCACGATGAAATGCTTCGGGACGTGAATACCATTCAGTCAGCCGAGCTTGAAACTCCTCGTCCGTCTCGGGCATCTGTCGCTTGGCGGTTGATTTGCCGCTCTTGTTTTTGGCAGCAAGTTCCGCGTGGCGAAGCTCGTACTCCTCCTGCGTTTCGCCTTTGCCTTGTTTAAGCCGACTCTTCAGCAAAACGTTGTAGATCACACCGACGATCGGATAGCCCAACTCTCGCAGGTAATAACAATACAAGGCGATTTGAGTGTCGGTCCACAGCTTGTCGAGATAACTCGCATCAACAGTCGATGCCGTCTTATGCTCGAGCAAATACAAACCATCGTGGCAACGAACGATGCCATCTACCTTGCCAGCGATTCGAAACGTTTGACTTTGCCGACCAGTATCGGGATTGCGGATCTCGCCGACGAACTCCTTTTCAACTTCGACAACCTCGAACTCTTCGGTTGCATAGCGTTCGGCGTAACCACGGAGCATCGCCGTTGCCAAATGCCATTGAACCATTAGATTTGCATCGACCACGCGATTTTCAAAGGCATCGTTGACATAGGCGAGCACATCGCGAAGACGCGACTCGGTATTTGACGATCGATACCATAGCTCGATTGCTGTATGGATCACGCTCCCGAACGACAACGCTTCAGCACGCTCACGAGGTCGGAGATTGTCGAGATAGCGGTTCTTGTACTTGCGAGGGCAATTGCGAAACGTGTTGAGCGCTGAGTAGGTCAACAGCGTTTTGTCGTTTGTTTCAGGTTGTGCGATGATTTGGGACATGGGTGCTTATGCGGGTATTTGTTGTTACTTGTTTGCTCAAAGAGATGGCTACGAGAAATTCATCTCGTAGGTGTCGCCTTCTTCGATCAAGTTGCCATTGAGGCGTTTCGCGCCTCGTTCGCGAGCGAGCTGAGCTTCACTCACCTTCAGTGACGCATTGATCTGCGAGCACTTCTTGCAAATGCGGTTAGCTGCGCTTTTGGAACGAAACATTTCGTTGCACTTCAGGCACTTCCGATCACCGGGTTCATGAGGTAAAAGTCGTGTTGACATCGCCTGCGGATCTTTCAGCGAGGTGGTGAAGAGGGGGATGAAGGGTTGCGAATCAAACCGTGTCGACAGACTCGACCTCGAAGTTGCCTTCGTTGTCGCTTGTCACCAGATAGTGCTGATGCATGATGTTGGCGACGAAGCGGCTTTCACGAGGAAGTGCCTGCCGGATCGTTTGGCAGGATTCGTTGAATTCGTTCGAGGCTGCTTCGAAGCGTTCGACGGCTCGCAGGTATCGCTGCAAGGCGAGCGAGACAGTGACTCGCTGTTCGATAGTCATGGCGGGTGCGCTCATGCTGATTTCTCCATTTCAGATTCTTGGGTGTTTTGCAAATCGTTGTCCTCTCCAGAACTAGCTATGCAATTTGGAGAAACGACGTCCCAAGAAAATCCGGATTCACTCCAGTCGACACTCGCAAAATGCTCACGAATCCCTGCTAAAACCTGCGAAACTTTTCGTTTCGATAAACCGAGTTTGTTTGCGATCTCGTTTTGGTTGTGCGTTCGTAGAAGCCTCGCGATGCGACGGTAGCGGCGGGGCAGAGTGTTGATCTGATGCCCAACGGCATCCGCCAATTCGACGTCACTAAATGGGTCGCGAGGTTCCGTCTGGCGACGACGAGTGCCATCGGAGGAGGTGAGGCCCCGGTTGAGTTCCTCCGACTTGCGATCGGGCCCTTCGACCATCTTCGAGAGCGAGTCGACCACATAACCAGATGGTGGATTGCTGCGTTGCCGATTCGATCCACGGATGAGACCTGCGGCGGCCGACCGCATGATTCGCGTCACAAACGCTTCGACGGTTCCTTTGGTCGGATCGAATTGCGAGGCTCGTTCAAGAACGTAGGTGAGGAGCTCTTGTTCGATGTCCTCGATCTCGAATAAGGTCAGCGAGTTGTGATGCTCGAGACGTAGCGAGATGCGATTTGCCAGTTCCATCGCGAATGGGACCATCTGGCTTTGGTATTCAGACGCAGTCAATTTTCTTCCTCCGGTTGGAGGAATGGCATGACCACAGCCGCTCAGACCGTTACCAGAAATGCGCCGGAGACTGACTCGCGGAAAACGCAGGCAACGGTCAGTCGGGCGATTCACGTCCTCTCAACCGAGGACGAGCCGCGACAAGTCGTGACGCATCGCGACAGAACGTGTCGCAACTTGGAAAGCGGAGAAAAACCAACGCTTTCCAAGGTTTGAAACCATCGGGGATTTGTGGCAACGCGACGAGCCAGCGCTGGCGCAATAGAAGGCCTCCCAATGGTGGGGGCTGCGGATTAGAAGGCGACCGGTTCTCAGAACAACCAGTCGATGACCACGTCTGGCGTGTAGCTGACCTCGAGCCCGAGCTGGATGGACTTTTGGAGATGCAGGCCAAGTTGAGGATGCACTTCTTGAATCGCATCGATCGATCGCGAGATCGCCTTGCAAACCGTCTTCCGTGAACGCTCGGCATCGAACTTCTGGCGAACACGTCCACCGAGCCCTTGGGCCGATTTGATTTGATCCAGAATGGCCTGGCGTTCGTCGCCGAGCCTTTCCTGACGCGTTGGATCGTTAAAGCGGGTCGCTTCCTCAAACTCCTCGTCGATCTCTTGCAGGCGATCGCGGTAGCATTTGAGAGTCTCCATGTCGACCAATTCGCCGATGGACCCAGTGGACGTCTCCTCAGCAAAACCGGCCAGCAACGATTCAAGGTGAGTACAGCGGAACGCTACGTTGGGCTTGGCGAGCAGTTGCTCGATGTACCAGTTGCCATTTGTCTCCGATGTAATCTCGATCTCGCTGTTGAACGCGAGCATGCGATGTTTGCCTTTGCGTTGGAAGACGTAACCCGACAGCCGGCTTTCGAGCGTCACGCCTAGTATCGATGCGATAAGCTCTCGCGACTTTGACTTGGCCAGCAAGCAACCGTCTGAGGTAACGTTGAAGAGTTGCTCGAGCTCAACTGGCTTGCAATCGACGATCTTGGCACTCGTATCAAACTTTTGGTCGCGTCGTTTGCTGTTGAGATCCAAGAATAGAAATGTCGATCTCGCGTGGGCAGCTGCGGCGTGAAGTGCGTCGGTGATCAAGTCGCTCGCAATGTGCAGCGACATGTAGACCGGCCTCGCTTGAAACTCCAGCGATAAGTTGCCGAGGAACCAGACTCGACGATTATTGTCGAGCCATTCCGGCTTTCGCCCCAGGCTAAGCGCAGCGTTCAACTCCGCTGCGAGTTGCCTGCCGTTGAGCTGATGGCAAATCACATCGGCGCGGGGAACCTCTTTCGATTCACCGGTACTTTCACAGAACGCCACGAAGCCGTCGTCGTTTTCAACGACCTTCAATGAGGACCATGGAGTGCGACCTGGCAATCTCGTGGCGACAATGTGCGTCGCCTCGAGAAAGCGGCTTAGCGGCTCGAATTCCTTCCCGAGCCGCTCACGCCAAACATCCTTGACATCCATGAGCAATGGCGATTCCTCAATAGCTCGCCACAGCTTGGTCATCCTTGTTCACTCCTTTTGCAGCTCTTGCACCAGTCTTCATGACGAAATCACGCAGCACCATCCATTGCTCTGCGAAATGAGCATTCTCATCGCGTGTGTATGACGATGAACTGCCTGCATACAGTGTCAGCGTCCTAGGTGCTTTCACGTGTCGATACTTGATTCGAAAGGTTGCACGATCCAATGAACCTTCTGCCTGAAATGACCCGCCACGCCACTTGAGGTCTGCGAAGTAATCATCCGCTCCATGGATGATGTAACTATTGAACGGTCCTCCCAAGCGGACTCGATAATTCAGCAGAACGATCTCTTCGATTGCATCAATCTCACCTGGAGACAAAGCATCCTCGCCGAGCTCCGACAGCGGTGCCAATGTATAACGAGTGACGAGGCCAAAATGATTTGGATCGTCATAGAGCAGCTTGCTGAAGATCCGACAGTAGATTGGATACGCGCTCTTTAGGCTTGAGTTGAGCATCAATACTTCGTCGTTCAGGCAGTAGACCATCGAGTCCTTGCGAGCCTCGCGAAACGTGATCGTATCGATGCCGTCATCATCGATCGTTGATTTGCGACTGAACGGATCGCCACGACGAATGCTGATTTGGATTTCGTTGTCTACGAAGCGAGGAGTCATGAACAGTTTGCGTCCACGATTGTGCTTGGCAAACCAATCACCAGCATCCTTAATTGCTTGATTTAGTCGCTCGTCTGTAATTGCCATCGGAGCCGATCCCGTTAGCCTAGCGGGCTGAAAGCACTCCATGCGTCTTGGTGTTTTCCAAGTGTGCCATGCGTGCTGGGATTCGACCATCTTCGAGTCAAACAACCAGACTTGCATGACGATGTCCGCGAGCGAGTGTTTTTCATCTTCGTCGAATTGCATTCCAGCTTGATGCGCGGCGTTCAACAGCGAGTCAGCGGCCAAGGGCGTTGACATCTCTTCCACATAGAAGACTGCGTTCAGCAGCGCTTGTGGTGTCTTCATCGTAGGGTTGGTCAGGATCTCTACCAACTTCTCGATGGCAGTGTTGTCGATACGACTTTCCTTTTTGAGCACAAGTCCGCGCGATCGAAGATATCCTTCGAACGGTTGCAAGAATGCATAGAGAACAGTCGGGTTGATTTCTCGAATGACCTCTGGTTCACCGAGTTGTCTGGGGTTGTAAGTAGGCATAGGCGATAAAACTTCCACTCATGTTGAAACGCATCCATGGGACTCGTTAAAGACCAGCGTCTCCAAATTGCTAGCTTTAGGTAATGTAGTGGGAGTATTGAACGCTACCTCTTTGACACCTCTGGTCATACGAAAATGGAATTTTCCTGAATTGTTTAAATTCACTAGGAAAAACCGGCAGAAATATTTTCTCAGATTCGATCGACAGACTCTTCCATGACGGGGTTCTGGAATCCAACCTCATCGCAGATTTGCTTCCAAACTGCTCGCTGTTCTTCCCAGGCAAGCATGGCAGCGATTGGGCGAAGCCGTTTCTCGTGGATCTCTGGTTTTCCTTTAGTGGCAGGAAGGTTGAGTAGGGCTTCTTGGATGTCCGGGGCGAGTTGGTTGAGCGCCATGATCTGGCTCATTCGTGGCTGGGTAACATGACCACGGCGGGCTAATTCGATCATGTCGCTAGCCTCGCCGGTTCGAATCATTTCGTTGAAGCGAATCGCGAGAGCCATCAGCCTCGAGATTCGAGGTACCTTACTAGTTGGTCTTGGGCGCGGCGGTTCTGCGTTGGGATCGATGGGCCGAATCGCGATGCGGCCTCGCGACGCGACGCTGACGTTCAGTTTGCGTTTGATGGTGACCATTAAACCTCCTCGGCTTGCTGTTCAAGCGTTTCGATGCCGCTTGCGTGGAATGAAATTGCAATTGTGCAGTCGCTTTGATCGAACTCGACCTTCGAAACTAACAGGGCCAACAGTTGTGATTTCTCACGCGTGGTCAATGCATCCCAGATACGATCAAAATCGATGAAGGCCTCTTCAATCTCATGCGTTGATAACTCTTGCTTCTCAAGATCCTGCAGTTGTCGATTCACCTTGGCGAGTTGATGTTCTGCTTCTTCAATCCGCTCTTGAACGTCGGCAATTCGATAGACGATCGAATTGTTTGGTTGCTGGTCAAGGGCCAATTGCTGAACCTCACCATGGTCGCGGTTGAGTTGGCGTGTGAGCTGAGTCTGTTGGGACTCTAACTCTTTCCTGCCTTGTTCAGTGGCCTCCATCGCCTGACGAATGATCTCGTCGCGAAGCCGCGTGTCCCGCGAGATCGCTCGAACTTGATCAACCACGGCCGCTTCGATCTCGCTGGCAGGGAGAGACGGGTGTTTACACGATTGCCGTCCGCGTTTGATCGCACGTACGCAGGTGTAATAGCGATAGACGATCGAGTTGCGCTTGGTCATATTGTGGACCATCGCAACGTTGCAGTCGGGGCATCGAATCAATCCTTTCAGAAGTCCACCATGTTTGCTTGGCAGCCGATTTCCCCGGTTGAAGCTGTTGTCCCTTAGCTGTGCTTGTACTCGTTGGAAGATATCTTCGTCAACGATTGCTTGATGTTGGCCTGGATAAAGATCAGTCTTGTGTTTGATTTTTCCACAGTAGATCGGATTGGTTAGCATTGCATGGACACTGCATTTGTCGAATTGGCGACCGCCTTTTGGCAGGCCTTTCTTTGAATGCCAGAGCTTGTTTCTCCAGCCACGCTTGTCGAGCTCTTCGACGACTGGCAACAAGTTCTTGAGCTCGAGATAGAGTGAGAAGATTCGACGAACCTGAGTAGCCTCTTCGGAGTTGATCACCAACTTTGGTGTGCGTTCACTACGATCGACGTCGTAGCCAAGCACCGGGTAACCACCGGTCCACTGGCCTCGCCGGCATTGGGCAGCCAACTTGTCTCGGATGCGTTCACCAATGATCTCGCGTTCGAACTGTGCGAACGATAGCAGGATGTTCAGCGTCAGCCGGCCCATCGAATGGGTTGTGTTGAAATGCTGTGTCACCGAAACAAAGGAGACGTGGAACTTGTCAAATGTTTCCATGACACGAGCGAAATCCAATAGCGAACGACTCAGCCGATCTACCTTGTAGACAACAACACAATCGATCTTGCCGGCTTGGATGTCTTCCATCAGCCTCTTGAGTGCCGGCCGCTCGATGTTGCCACCGGAGAAACCGCCGTCGTCGTAGCGATCGTAAACGATCTCCCAGCCCTCGCACTTCTGGCTGCGGATGTAGGCTTCGGCTGCTTCACGCTGGGCATCGAGGGAGTTGAACTGCTGATCGAGCCCTTCTTCAGTCGACTTGCGAGTGTAGATTGCGCATCGGATTGTCTTTGGCCGCGGTGGGGTTTTGTTGCTCATGCTCTCCTCCCAAGTCGAAAGAATAGAAATCCATTGCAGTGCGAGCCGCTAACTTCTTTTGCGATCGCTGTAAGGGACTTGTAACGCCGCCCCTCGTATTCAAAACCATCCTTCAAGACAATCACGCGAATCATCTTGCCTTTGTATTGCCGCTCCACGATGTTGCCCGGTGGAGGCAGTCGCGGGTCCCAGTCGACAAAGGAATCGGGCTCGGGCAAAACCAACTTCACGCCATCGGCGCTAGTCTTGCGGGGTGCCGTCACGCGCGTATCAGCGTCTACCGCCAACTCCTCTGCCTTCTTCAATGCGGCTCTTGACAGACCGCCTTCGTCGTTCGCTTGCAATCGCCAGGCGATGCGCCGGATCAGGTATTGCTTGTTGCGGCTGCGACATTCTTCTTCGAAGACCTGTTCGTAGCGTTGGACCAACTGGCTGACCGTCTTTTCTTGCAGTTCGGCGATCTCGAGTGTTACGTTTGGGCTCATTGATCAACTCCGTTCTGAATTGGCGTAACTGAATCCACCTGGTCTTGGCTTGCTTCGTTCGTTTGCGTGCTCTGGGCCCGAGAAGGCTGATCGGTGGGAGCTGCCTTGCCGCCCGGGATGTAGGACTCGATAGCCTTGGCGACCAATGGTTGCTTTTTGACGCGTACAACCCCTCGGGCCAGAAGGGCTGCAATGTCTCTGTGTCTCGCTTCGTTGCTCACGAATTACCTCCGTTCTGAATGTTTTGATTCGCCCCAAAACCCAGCGTTTCGGAGACGTCTGACACAGAGAGGGGTTTATCGAAAGCGAAATCAAGCGGCTCGGGTAAACAGTCTCCGAGATTGTCCAGAACAGAGTTTTCCTGGGCGGAAATTTCGATTGATTCGTCGTTCAAATCGCGGTCTGCGGCCACGCATCGGCGGATGCCACGAAGTACGATCTCGGCGATCGATCGAAAGCGGACCGACGCTGGATCATTTGGCTGATGTTCGTTGGAAGGAAGAGAGTCAAGAGGATAAGTGTCGATGGTTCTGCCTCCATGAAAGGTCTTCGAGGGAACCGAAATGGCATCCCTCCCAGATCTATCTATGCAAAACAGCCGACGCGAGACTCATTACCCAGGGAAAAAGTTCGCAACTGAAGGCCACATAGTGAGACAAACTCGACGAATTTGAATGTTTCCGAGTAGGCAGGCGTGCGCAAGAATTATTTCAGTCACTGGGAGATGATGGCGTGATCGTAGAAAAGCTACAGCAAAGAAGACTGAGTTACGCCTGATCGTTTTATTCGGCATTTGCGGTAAAGATAAGCAAATTGATCTTCCGATACGAACTGTGATGGTTTCTCTTTGCAGGTAAATCATTATTTCGGTTTCCAATTTCGAACGAATCCCTGGAATTTACCATGCTTTGCACTCCACTAACGCGAATGGCTCAATACGCCGCGTTTGTGGCTGCAATCATCACTCTGATTCTCCCTCCTCAATCGCTGGTTTGCAGGCATTGCCTTCTGCACGGGGCCGGTGAGATCGTAGCAACTCATTGGAATCACACGGATTCTCAAGTTTGCCATTCTTGCGAATCCCATTGCAGCGAGTCCAATACCGAGAATTCACAAGACGATGACCATTCCAAGCACGACTGCCCGTGTTGCCACGGAAATGTTGACACGTCAATCTTACAAACCGGTTCGTCAACGCAATTAGTTCAGAATGCCGTACTCTCGTCCGAGTGGCTTGTAGCGGAACGAGTACAACCACCATTGATGCTCACATCAAAGCCAATCTTGGCGACTCTGGGCTACTCACCCTCTCTGCCAAAAGTCCTGCGTATTTGATCCGAACATGGCGCTACTCGTCGCCATTTCTTCGTTGTTCGGAACTTTCGCTGACATCTAAACCACACCAAGAATGCGTCAATTACATTTTCGCATTGTCCATGGAGGCAACTCGATGAAGTTCAATATTGCGCATTGGATTGCGTGTTCAGCCTTTTGCATGGCCATAGGCTGTAGTGGCATGGATCAGCGTCTCAGACCAACGGATGCAACAAGAATCTCATCCACCCAGACGCATGAACGACTCAATCAAAATACCGCCGCAGCGAGTAATTTCACCAATGCTACGCCCATCGAAACGGACACTGGCGCTGATGCTTCCCGCAGATCCAATGTATCGCCAGTGACGCAGGCGACCTACTCTAATGACATCGCTATGTCTGCAAGCGTTGTCGAACCAGCTTCAGTAGATGTCGTATCACTCGATCCGGCTCTCGCAAATGAAAACTTGACAAACGGCGCGACGCTTGAAGATCTGCTATCGATTGCCTTCTCCAATAACCCGGCTGTTAAGGAACTGGCTGCGACTACTCAAATCGCAGCAGGCTATCGAACGCAGGTTGGACTCTATGCCAATCCGATACTTGGCTATCAGGGACAGCAATTGGCAGATGCGGGGACCGATCAACATTTGGTCTTCCTTCAACAGCAGATCATTACGGGTAACAAACTAGAACTCAACCGCGCTGTGCTCAACGAGGCAGTGCGAGCCCAATTGCAAGAGCTCGAAACTCAAAAGCTGCGTGTGACCACCGATATCAAGTCTGCCTATTACGATTGCGTTCGCATTCAGAAGCAGCTTTCTGCGATCGATCAATTCTCAAAGCTGCTTGAGCAAGGTGTCGGCGCCGCGAAAAAACGCATGGAGGCTGGTGAAGCCTCCAAGATCGACCTCTTGCAAACCCAAATTCAACTCAAGCAAATAGACCTGGATCGAAGGCAACTAGTCGCGTCACTCGAAGCCAGGCTTCGCGAAATAGTCTCACTTGCTGGCACACCAAGCATGCAACTTCAAAGTGTCGCCGGCGAGCTTCCCGAGTTGCCTGCGACGCAGGATTGGAAAACTATCGAGGAAGGACTTGTCGCGACGAGTCCAGAGTATGCCGCGGCACAAGCCAGAATTCGTCAAGCGAGCGCTTCGATCCGGCGACATGAATCCCAGCCGCTTCCAAACTTGGGCGTCCAATTCGGTGCAGGTGTAGATAATGGAACCAACTCCGGCATGATGAACCTTCAAGTTGGTGCACCCATTCCGGTCTTTAACAAGAACCAAGGCAATATCGCTGCGGCTCGCGCTGAATACTGTCGTGCATTGCAGGAAGCCCAGCGAATCGACAATGCAATCAGAGCCCGCCTAGCAGTTGCGTCAGGCGATTACGCCCGAGCCGCTGAGGCAGTCAACATGTACCAAAAAGAGCTTCTGCCTGCCGCTCAGGAAACACTCGACTTGGCAGAAGCAGCGTATCGTGCCGGCGAGCAAGACTTTATCCAACTCTTGGTGACGCGAAGAACCTACTTCGATTCAAATCTCGCTTACATCGGGGCACGGGCTCAGTTGGCTACAGCACAAGCACAGATCGATGGCTATCTCCTGACAGGTGCCCTTAATTCCGTTATCAACAATAGCGGGGATGACTCCCTAAGAGGGTTAACGCTTGGTCAAGAATAGGTCTATCCGATAGCCTAATCTGCCAGACTGAACTAGTTGCCAAGCCTTGAACGCGGTAGAATGCGCAGGTCTGTTAAATTATGAACATCAATTACTTGATTCGGAAAAGCTGGTATTGCATGTCGTTTGCCATTCGAATGTTGACATTGGTTGCCTTCACCGCGCACGCGGTGCTTGGTTGTTGTTTGTCACATGGCAGTTGCATGCGTGAGCAAACGGCCGTGCTGACCGGACATTGCTGTGACCACACAGCTTTGGCAGTCGATGTTCATAATCATGACGAAAACCATACGCAAACCTCTCACGAACATGGTGATGAATTAGTTCAAGTTGCAAGTTCTCTATCTTGCAACAACGATCTACCCGGTCACTCAAATCACTGCGATGACGTAAGCTGTATCTTTGGGGTTTCATTTGTTGGCGGTAATGCGGCCGAACTTCTGACATCAGTAGATGCGATATGGATCACATCTCCAATCGACTTCTGGCGGCATACGAGCATTCTGGCTGGCTACGCTCGTACAGCTTTACCTTCTCATCCGCGGGCTCTCTCAAACCGCTCCATACTTCAGGTTTGGCTTATCTGATTGGCTTCTGCACACCCAATATACGACGGACGTTGTAACTGGGTGGCTCTTCTGCCTCTCGCATCATTGAGTTGAATTCTTGCTTCACGGAAGCACCTCGGTTCAGGCTGCGCGTAACTAATGGTTACCTGCATTTCTGCGACGTTGGGCTTGACTACTCATTTCGTTGATTGCCGCGATTGATCATTTCAACAAGCGGGCCGATTCTCAGCGTGCAACTTCATCATTCAAACGGATTTCCCAATTGTTGAGTTACCTATGAAGAAATTTTCTTTTCAAGCCTTCCTCAGTTCCCCCTGGACAAGATGGACCTTGGGATTGCTTTTGATCGCGATCGCTGCCGGGACATTTCCTACATGGTGGCCTGCACTCAACGGTTGGATCGATGGCACGGTCACAGCACGCAAAGAGTCCATGCAAGAATCTGGTGGAACCGACGCTCATGCAGAGGAAGGTCACGACCACGCCCTCGAAGGTGACGGGCATGACCATGCAGGTCACTCAGAAAGCACGTCGCTCGAGTTGACTACGCAATCGCTCAAGAACCTGGGGCTGACGACCGAATTCTTGCGGCCAATTGAGCTCTCTAACTTTTATCGAACTGTGACCATCCCGGCGATTGTCGTTGCCAAGTCAGGTCGAACTGACATCCAGGTTTCCTCTCCAATGATTGGAATCATCCAACATGTTCATGCAGTAAATGGCGAAGCAGTCGTACCCGGCGATCTACTATTCGAAGTTCGTTTGACTTACGAGGATCTCGTCGACACGCAGACGCAACTACTGAAGAACTTGGCTGATGTTGCCGTCGAGCAGCGTGAAGTGGCTCGTCTTGAAGAGGTTACTCGCTCCGGCGCGGTCGCCAGTAAATTGTTGCTCGAACGCCAATACGCTCTGCAAAGACTCCAAAGTTCGATCGCAGCGCAAAAGGCTGCCCTAAAATTGCACGGTCTGAGTGACGAGCAGGTCGAAACCATTGTCCGCGAGCAGCGACTACTGCGAGACTTAACTATCGCTGCACCCGAGATCGATAGCCACTCGCATGACGAGAACAATCTCCGACTGAGCGACCGACGCTTTAGGCCTGCTTCGTTTCATTCCCAGCCCCAACAAACGGAAGTCGTCAAAGAACCTACGCCACTGATCATCGAACGTTTGAGCGCAGCGAAGGGACAAGGTGTACAGGCCGGCGAAATGCTGTGCACACTCTCCGACTACTCTACGCTGTATATCGAAGGCAAAGCCTTTGAACAGGATGCCCCTGCAATTGCAGAGGTAGCTGCGAAAGGGTGGCCCATGGAGGCGATCATTCCAAGCGTTTCGGGACAGGAAACGGTCACTGATTTGAAACTGGCATTTGTGTCCAGTGCTGTCGACGCGCAGTCTCGAACGCTGTCGTTCTTTGTGAATCTTCCAAACAAAAAGCTTCGCGATGAGAAGACGCCTGACGGTCAACGGTTTGTAACTTGGAAGTATCGCGTGGGGCAGCGGCTTGAGATCCGTGTGCCAGTGGAGGCTTGGGAACAACAAATCGTTCTGCCAGTAGATGCAGCGGTCAAAGACGGTGCCGACTGGTTCGTATTTCAACAGAACGGCGATCACTTCGACCGTGTTGCTGTGCATGTGAAGCACCGCGATCAACGCTACGTCGTTATTGAAAACGACGGAGCAATTTTCCCCGGGGATGTCGTTGCTCTTCGGTCTGCTCACCAGATGCAGATGGCTATCAAGAACAAATCCGGTGCTGGTGCAGACCCGCATGCAGGCCACAATCACTAAGCACGGAGCATCCACACATGTTAAACGCCGTTATCCGGTTCGCGCTCCAGCAGCGCTTATTGGTCATCGCTGTATCGATTTTCCTTGTAGCGTTTGGCGCATGGCAAACCATGCGAATGCCAATCGATGTATTTCCTGACCTCAATCGTCCGCGCGTTGTCATCATGACCGAGGCGATGGGAATGGCTCCTGAGGAGGTTGAGTCGCTGATTACATTCCCGATTGAAACCACTATGAATGGTGCCAATGGGGTTGAGGCAGTGCGCAGCTCATCTGGCGTCGGCATCTCCGTTGTTTATGTCGAATTCGCTTATGGAACTGACATCTACACGGACCGTCAGATCGTGGCTGAACGAATGCAGATGGTACAAGACCGTCTTCCAAAGGGCATTCAGCCTCAGCTTGCGCCGATCTCATCTATCATGGGTCAGATTCTCATGCTCGGCATGTGGAGCGATGACGGCAATGTGCCCCCCATGGAACTTCGCACGGCGGCTGACTGGGTCGTTCGGCAACGCCTACTCACAATCCCGGGTGTATCCCAAGTATTCACGATGGGAGGCGAGCGAAAGCAATTTCAGGTTCTCGTCGATCCTTCTGCGATGTCTCGCTTTGGAGTCACGCTTGAACAAGTTGAGCAAGCCGTGCGCAGAAGCAATGTGAACGGAACTGGCGGCTATCTCGACCGCCAGGGACCAAGCGAGTTGCTGGTGCGCTCATTGGGGCGGGTCACATCCATTGCGGACCTCGAAACTCTCCCTGTTACCATTCGCGATGGACGACCTATTCTGCTTTCGCAAGTAGCTCAAGTTCACGAAGGGGCTCAGATCAAGCGAGGTGACAGCTCAGCATTTGTCCGGCGTGATTCAGTGGACGGAAAGCCCAATCCGGATTTCTCCGGTGGTCCTGCCGTTGTACTTACCGTCAATAAACAGCCGGGCGCGGATACTCGCCGCGTGACAGACGATGTACTGAAAGCGATCGAGGAGATCCGTCCATCATTGCCGGCAAGAGTCCGCATTGAGCCAACCTACTCTCAAAAGTCATTCATCGAACGCGCCATCAAAAACGTCGAGGAAGCCTTGCGCGATGGCGTGATTTTAGTAGTGATCATCTTGTTCTTGTTCCTGATGAATATTCGCACGACATTCATCACGCTCACAGCGATCCCGCTTTCGCTATTCATGACTGCAATCGTCTTCGCGGTATTTGGACTATCGATTAACACCATGACTCTTGGTGGAATCGCGGTTGCCATGGGCGAACTCGTGGACGATGCGATTGTGGACGTAGAAAACATCTTTCGTAGGTTGAAAGAGAATCGACTTGCCGGCACGAAAGTCAACCCACTGCTAGTTGTCTTTCGAGCTAGCGCTGAAGTTCGCAGATCGATCGTTTTCAGCACGATGATCGTGATCTTGGTGTTTCTGCCATTGTTCGCACTTTCCGGAATGGAGGGAAAACTTTTCGCTCCACTCGGTGTCGCATACATCGTCTCGATTTTGTCTTCGTTGATTGTATCGCTGACCGTCACACCGGTTTTATCCTACTGGCTGCTGGGCTTCAGCAAAAGCAAAGAGCATGAAGTGGATGGCTTTGTATTGCGTGGATTCAAGTGGCTTGGCGAACGAATCATCCGCTTTAGTCTGGCGCTGCCATACTTCAATTTAGCAGCGACTTTGATGTTGGTCGCGCTTGCGGGGCTATTCTTATCGCGCCTGGAACGAGACTTCTTGCCTCCATTCAACGAAGGCACGATTCAGCTCAACGTCGTTCTACCACCAGGAACCTCTCTGGCTGCTTCGAACGACATCTCGCGAACGGTCGAGCAATCGTTGCGGGAGATCAAAGACGTCCAGCGATTTGTGCGTCGTACTGGGCGTGCGGAACTCGACGAGCACGCCGAAGGGGTCAACATGAGTGAATTCCTTATCGAGCTGGACCCTACTTCGCCACGCTCACGCGAAGAGCAGTTGAACGAAATACGATCAGCGATGGAGAGCATACCGGGCATTGTGACTGCTGTAGAACAACCGATAGCCCACTTGATCTCGCACATGCTTTCGGGTGTCAAAGCTCAAGTCGGCATCAAGATCTATGGCGACGACTTGGATTTGCTGCGACAGAAAGCAGAGGCGGTAAAGGCTGAGATGCAGACGGTCCCAGGTGTCACTGACTTGTTGATTGAACCACAGGTCATCATTCCACAACTTAGAATTGAGATGAATCGGGCGGCTTTGACCCAATATGGACTCAGTGCCGAGGAGGTTAACAACTACGTTCAGACCGCTATGAATGGTGCTGTTGTCTCCGAAGTTCTTGATGGCATGCGGACCTTTGACTTAGTTGTTCGCATGAAAGATGAGTACCGCGAAGACATCGGTGGGCTCAAACGACTTGCCATCCATTTGCCTGAAGGGGGCACCGTTCCATTAGGGAGTATTGCAAATATTTATGAATCGGGCGGGCCCAACGCCGTGAACCGAGAGAATGTTCGCAGACGCGTTGTAATTCAGTGCAATGTTAAGGACCGCGGCGTTGTCGATGTCGTGAGAGATATCCAAAAAGCGATCAAACCCATCGTCGCGTCGCTTCCACCTGGCTATTACCCGACCTACGAGGGCCAATTTCAAAGCCAACAATCAGCAAGCCAAATGATCGCGATCCTCTTTGCAGTTGCGTTGTTGGGCGTGTTCTTCGTGCTTTATACGCTGTTCCGTTCCATCAATCTTGCCCTGCAAGTGATGGCAGCACTACCGATGGCCTTCATCGGTTCGGTGGCAGCGTTGGTATGGACAGGTCAAACGGTCACGATTGCGGCCATGGTCGGGTTCATTTCCTTAGCAGGTATCGCTTCACGCAATGGAGTGCTGTTGCTTCAACACTATTTGCATCTCGTCGAATTCGAAGGCGAAAGCTTTACGAAGTCGATGATCGTGCGTGCCGGCCTCGAGCGACTTGCACCGGTGCTTATGACGGCACTTACCGCTGGCATTGCACTCGTGCCACTAGTGCTCGCAGCAGGAGAACCGGGAAAGGAAATTCTCTACCCAGTGGCAACGGTCATATTGGGAGGAGTTGTGAGTTCAACAATGCTGGACTTCTTTGTTCATCCGGCATTGTTTTGGTTGTTCGGAATGAGATCAGCGCAGCGCGTTGTCCAGAGTTCCAAACAACGTATCGAACTGAATGAAGAATCAGAGGTGGATACCAATCACGTGTCCAGTTGAATGTTGCAGTCTGGATGGTTCAGTTTTCTCAAAAGGATTTCAGAGATGAAAAGTTACTTCCGAATCACGCTAGTTTGTTCGATGTCAGTTGTCGCCGTTGGCATGACTACGAATATTTCTTTAGCACAAACTCAAGCTCGGCCTGCGAGCCAAGCAAAACAGGTTCAGCCCGGGCATGAAGGCCACAACCACGAAGGTGATGCGCACGATCATGACCATGGCAAAGAGACGATTGCGTTTCAATTGCCGCAGTGGAAGACGATGCACTTTGACGACGCGGCAAAAGCCAGTCAGCACTCAGATATGGTGAAAAAGCTTGGTTGCGAAGTAAAGCAGGGCCAACACGCTGGTCACATTGACCTAACGTATCGTTGTGTGCAATGGAAATCGATGGCAGTCGAAACGCATGAACTTGCCGATCAATGGAGCGGCTGGCTCAAGGGCTCTGGATTCGACGTTTCCCATGCTCATCCGGACCCGGCCTATGCAGAAGGCAAGGAAGCCGTCGAGTTCCGCTTGGTCAGTTGGAAATCCATCCACGGCAAAGGCACGGCGGATGATAAGAAACTCGTTGACTTGCTAAGTAAGCTCGGTTGCGAAGTTGTCGAATCTGCACACGCAGGACATTCAGACATCAAATTTCGTGCTCCCGTTTGGCGCGACGTTCACGTAGCAGATCACAAGACCGCTGACGAACTCGGCACGTGGTTAAAGAAGAACGGTTTCGAAGTTGCTCCTCACAAACATTGATTCCTTCCAGCATATCAATCTAAGAACACAGAGTATCGGATACAAAAAATGAATAGCAAACTTATTTACATTGGCATGTTGGCCATAGTATCGGCCGTCGGCTGCAATAAGGGGGATTCTCCCGGTCAATCAATGAAGGAAGCGGAATCATCACTTAGCATGGATATGCCGCCACCGGCAACGGTGGATATTCATGAGCATCCGAGCGAAGGCCCTCATCACGGGACGTTAATTGAATTGGGCAAAGAGGAGTTTCACGCCGAGCTTGTCCATGACGACAAGTCAGTCACCATCTATGTTTTGGACAGTGCGGCAAAAAACTCTGTTCCAGTCGATGCCAGCGAGGTGCTGATCAACATCTTGAAAGACGGCAAACCCGCGCAGTTTAAGCTTGCTGCTACGCCAGTCGAGGGTGATCCCAATGGGAAATCATCGCGATTTGTCGACAGCGGTACTGAACTGGCCGGTCACCTAGATAATGAGGCTGCTGCTCCCAAGTTAAGCATTACCATCAACGGAAAGTCTTATAAGGGTACAATCACTCATGAGCATGACCATGATCATGCCCACTAGTGACTAATCGTTTATTGAAGGAGGTATTCGTACCATCACTTCGCGTCGGAGTACTCAAGTCATCGCTTTTTGTGCAAGTTATTTACACTGGGAAGAGTCTGCGATATGGAGAAACTAAAGATCGAGTATCGATTGCTGTTCCCAGCTGAGGTAACTCCCGAGGATGCGTGCATTGAGCGATTGATAACGACACTCACATCAAAATCCGGTGTCGATTCGGCGCACTTGGTTGCCTCGGCAACAGATGATGCAAATGTTGTTTGCATCCACTACGATCCGTCGGTTGTGTCGACAGCTGAACTTCGCGATGCTGCGATAACAGCGGGAGCAACACTCGATGCGACGTACGGCCATGTGTTCAAGACAATTCCTGCGACCCATATGCGGCGTGCGTCGGCAATTGAAGCTCATCTCACTAGGATTGACGGTGTCCTTGAGGCCGTTGTTTCTCCAGACGGAAAGATTCGTATTGAATTCGATCGAAGGCTAACGAACGAATCCATAATAAACGCATCACTTCAGGCCTGGACGAATGACTCCATAGAACCCAAAACGCCGCAGGCCGGGGATAACCATGCAGAACACGAACACGCGCATCACGGTAACCACGCCGAATCGCCGCATTCGCATGGCGGGGTCTTTGGCCCGCAGACCGAGCTGATTTTTGCTGGACTTTGCGGTGTGTTTTTACTCATTGGCTGGTTATTGGAAACTTTCTTCGAGCTCGACGCGTGGGTGCCTTTTGGATTGTTCCTCGTCGCATACTTTTTCGGAGGCTATTACACCGTCACCGAAGCGATCGAGAAGCTTCGTTCGGGCAAGTTCGAAATCGACTTTCTAATGATTGTGGCTGCTGCAGGCGCGGCGACTTTAGGAGCATGGGCTGAAGGAGCTCTATTGCTGTTCTTGTTCAGCATTGGCCATTCGCTAGAAGGATTCGCGATGGGCCGCGCTAAGCAGGCTATTGAGGCGCTAGGTCATCTAGCTCCACGCACGGCTCGAGTTCGTCGTGGTGGACTCGAATCGGATGTGCTGGTCGAAGAGTTGGTCGTGGGTGATGTCGTGGTGATCAAGCCAGATGAGCGAGTACCAGCCGATGGTTTTGTCATCGCGGGTTCCTCCAGTGTGAACCAAGCTCCCATCACTGGCGAAAGCGTTCCCAGTGATAAGCGTGCAATTGCCGATGGTGATGCTGCAGCCGCAGATCCCGAGACGTTGCCAGCCGAGAATCGCGTGTTCGCGGGTACGATCAATCAGTCTGGATCACTGGAAATCCAAGTCTCCAAATTGGCTTCGCAAAATACTCTGGCTCGTATTGTGACAATGGTCAGCGAAGCCGAGACACGAGTTTCGCCGACTCAAAAATTTACGAAGAAGTTCGAGCGGTACTTTGTGCCTTCGGTCATCGTCGGCGTGATTCTGTTACTGTTCGCACCGCTGATCATTGAGGAAGCATTTAGAGATTCCTTCTACCGAGCGATGGCTGTCCTAGTTGCCGCCAGTCCATGCGCACTGGCAATCGCGACACCGAGTGCAGTTCTTAGCGGCGTAGCTCGAGCTGCTCGCAGTGGAATTTTGATCAAAGGTGGCGGACCTTTAGAAAGCTTAGGAGGTCTCGATTCGATCGCATTTGATAAAACGGGTACGCTTACCGAAGGCGAACCCAAAGTTACCGATGTTCGCACCGCTGACGACGTCGAGGAAACTGAATTGCTAAGGATCGTCGTTGCCGTGGAAACCCTCAGCAAACACCCTCTCGCACGAGCGATTGTGCGTGATGGAAAGAAGAAGTTGAGTGATGACAGCAGTGGAAGTCGAGGTGAAATCCCACAGGCCACCGATTTGAAGAGCATTACCGGCCGTGGAATTCAGGCGATGGTCGAGGGCGACCTCGTTCATGTTGGCAAAGATGATCTGTTTGCTGAAGTCGAAGGATCGCCGCTGCCCGATGCGATCCGAGCGATTGTTGAGTCACTCGAGCAAAACGGTCGCACGACAATGATCGTCCGTCGAGCGGAACGTTACCTGGGGGTGATTGGACTGATGGATACGCCACGCGAAGCTTCCAAGCGAACGATCTCGCGACTGCGGGATCTTGGAATCAAGCGAATGATCATGATTTCTGGCGACAACCAGAAAGTTGCCGACGCGGTTGCCAAAGAAGTAGGTCTCGATGAAGCTCGGGGTGATTTGATGCCCGACGACAAGGTCGCTGAAATTAAGAAGCTTGAAGGTGAAGGTGGCGTGGCCATGGTTGGTGACGGAGTCAACGACGCTCCAGCAATGGCCACAGCTTCGGTGGGTATCGCGATGGGAGCCGCTGGTAGTGATGTCGCATTGGAAACAGCCGATGTTGCTCTGATGGCTGACAACCTAGACAACTTGCCACTCGCGATTGGCCTGAGCCGAGCGACACGGCGCATCATTCGTCAGAATCTTTGGATGAGCCTAGGCATGGTCGCGTTCTTAGTCCCCGCCACAATATTTGGACTCAACATTGGCCCTGCCGTCGCTTTGCATGAAGGGAGTACGTTGGTAGTCGTATTCAATGCGTTGCGGTTGCTGGCGTATCGAGACTGATCGTTAGTTCGAATAACTTAACGCTGAGATCGCAATTAGATTTTCGAATTGCGGACTTTCCACATCAGCTTCAAAGTTGTGTCTTCGCTTGCAGCGATTACCTTGGTTGGCTAAGTGGCAAAGCGCGTTTGCCTATAAGCATTAATGCGATGATGGCAAGGACTGCGAAACAAGATCCCAGCAGCAAAGCCGCCGGAGCACCAAACCGGTCCCAGAGAATTCCAGCACTTAAACTTGCAATTAGCGTGGTCAAGCCAGTGAGCCCATAGAAGAGCCCCATGGCAGTGCCTCGGCAATCGCTCGGGGCATGGTCGGCAATCAACGCTTTTCCAACGCCCTCGGTCAGTGCCATGTAGACACCATAAATCGCCATGAGCGGCCACATGCCCCAAGCTTGTGAAACTGGCAAGATCGCAAACCCGGCGTAGACGCAAGCATAAATGACCCAACCGACGATGATGATTCGCCAGCGACCGATGCGGTCGCTCAATGCACCTGCTGGATAGGACAATAACGAGTAAAACAGATTGTAGAACGCATAGACCATGACTACGGCCCACGGGGAGTAACCCAGGTCGCGAGCTCGAAGCAATAGAAAAGTGTCACTGCTGTTTGCAAGCGAAAACAGGACCAAAACTCCTAACACATACCAGTAGGATACTGGCAATTTAGCCCAAGCTTTGGTCGTAGCCTTGGTCTTGGGAGATCCTGCTTCCATCGACTTGCTGTCATCGCTAGATGAAGATGAATCGTTAGCGTACGTCTTCCGAGCTTCCGACTCTTCTACCATGAAGGTTAGAATGAGTGAAGCAAATCCCAATACAGCCCCGATGCCAAAGATTGATCGGTAAATCCAAGCTGGCGTTTCGGTCGCCGCACTCATGGCTTCACCAGAAACATTCGATTGTGGCGTGCCGGTAAGCCACCACAGTAGAAAGGCAGAGAGCAGCACACCGACGATTGCACCAGCGGTATCAAATGCTCGGTGCAGTCCAAACGCTCGTCCCCGCTGCTCCTCTGATACTGCATCCGCGATCAATGCGTCGCGAGGGGCTCCCCGCAATCCTTTACCAAAGCGATCCAGAAGTCGACCACCAACTACCAAGGGCCAAACCGTTGCCAATGCGATGATTGCCTTGCCGAAAACGGGTAATCCATATCCCCATCGAATCCATTTGACTCGGCCTCCTTGGCTTCCTTTGCGATCGCTTCGAATGCCAGCCACTGCCGACATGATGGCAACTACAAAAACAGCGCCACCTTCCATCGCTCCCAATTGTGTTTTCGATGAACCGAGGACGCCAATCATAAACATCGGCAACAGCGGGTAAACCATCTCACTGGAAACATCCGCAAAGAAGGAGACCCAACTCAGAATCCAAACAGGACGCGGCAACGGACGTACGCTGGCGGAGTCTGCATCTGTTTGGCTTTTTGGCATAAGGGCTCCGACCACGGTTTTTGGAAGCAATTCAATGAGGCATACATGATCGAATCAGTATCGAAATTCTACCATCATCCCCGAGCTGTCCCCAGTTGAATAGGGATAAAACCGCCATCGAGCGTTAGGGTTATCGGTCGCGTCGATCGCACTCGCCGCTAAATATGCCATCCACCATCCTAACGCAACTTGCGACGGGTAGTGTGCGTTATCGTTGACTCGCGAAAGTGGTGCGATGGCTGAACCTGCATAGAAGAGAACCTTATAGCCACGGTTTTCCGTCATCTTTGCGGCGGTGATGAAAGGCAGCGAACCCATGAATGCGTGACCGCTGATTCCATTGTTGTCTCGCATCGGATGCCACTCCGAATTTTCATCAGTTTCAGTCGGTCTCGAACCTCCCGTTAGCTGTTGCATGATGATTAATGGCGGCGCGCCCACAACAAAGCCTCGAATAGATCGCTCACCCCATCGGCCGCTCGTTTCCACAAAAGCATTGTCTGGAAACAGTTCACCGGCTGCCCAAGCTGTTGCGAAAACGGGCAGCGTGTACATTCCATTGCCGAGTTCCTTGCTTGCGTGCAGGGATTCAAACCAATCGTCCGACGTAGCTCCACGGACGCTACTTTGAAAATGTCGATGAATGCCATCATCGATCGATGAGTTTGCCATTGCACCACCAATAACTAAGCCTCCACCAAGAAGCGTAAGTGACTCTGGCGAATAAAAGTTCTTTTGGTCGTCCCACATGCGTTCAACTAGGGATGCAGGTCGGTCGGTTTCAAATAGATTGTTGAATTCTTCTGTTTTCGTTCGCGCGCCTGGAAGCGGATCAAATTGCCAACGGTCTGATTCCAAAAGATCCGAACGCAAGTCGCCGATAGCCGGCGTCCCGTCGACTGTGGAAATCTTCGAATCGTTCGCGACAGTTGAAATAGAGTTGCTAGAGGGATGGGCAGGTGCTTCATCGACGGGAGCAGGCTGCGCTGAAATCAGGGCAACCTTCGATTCTCCAATTGGCCTATTGACCTGTCGGACCATCGTTGGAGGAGTGGCAATGGACTGTGAAGTCACCAACGGAACATGGCACCCCGAAGCGAGCAGCAAAACGCTAGCAATCAGTCCGGCAGCGACCCACGATGTGAATGTATGTCGGGGGACAACCTCAGCTATAAATGACAGCATCATGCGTTGGAGGAACTTTCACTCGCCAGGGCGGGGTCGCGACCTACGGGATTTGACAACTGAACTCGTGGGATTTGACGACAATAGGTGCGAGGAAGTCGAGGCTACAAGCCGAACTTCGGCAAGTTTAGTAATTGTGAGAGAAAATGAGGAGATTCGGGTTGCACGAGATTGGATTCTCATCATTTTCTCATCTTCTACACCTAGAATCCAACTCACCCGTTCCAAGATCCTATTTTCCGAAGATTCGTTTATGCGTGTGCTGGTAGTGGAAGATTACGATCCCATCCGTAGCGCGGTTGTTCAGGCTCTTACCGAGGAAGGGTATGCTGTTGATTCTACGGACAATGGACGCGATGGGCTGTGGCACGCCAAGTCTGCGGAACATGACGTAATCGTGCTCGACATTTTGTTACCCCATGTCAACGGAATAGAAATCCTCCAAACGCTGCGAAGCAGTAACAACCATGTTCCCGTGTTATTGCTCACAGCCCTCGACGAGGTTGATCAGCGAATCAAGGGTCTCGACGAAGGTGCCGACGACTATTTGGTCAAGCCTTTTGCGATCGCTGAGTTGGTCGCGAGAGTAAAAGCGCTTCTTCGTCGCAGTTTTGGAGATGGAAATTCTATTATTGAGATTGGATCGCTAAGAATCGACACTTCCGCTCGATTGGTTTTCTGTAATGACAAAGCGGTAGAATTAACGGCTCGCGAATACGGATTGCTCGAATTGCTTGCGCGACGACGTGGCAAAGTCGTTTCACGAGCGGAGATCTGGAAAAGCTTGTACGACTTCCAGGCCGACTCCTCAAGCAATGTCGTCGATGTTTACATCGGATACCTACGCAAAAAGCTCGATCCTGCTCAAGGCCCATCGATGATCCAAACTAGACGAGGACTCGGCTACGTACTTACTGGTCGAAATGAATAATGTTTCCATCACTTCGCTCTCGCCTTATCACACTCATCGGTATAGGCACTACAGCCTTATTCTTAGTTGGTTCAATCGCGATTTCGCTGATATTTGAGTCATCTCTCTGGTCCGAATTTGATTCAGCCTTAGTCGATCGAGCTCGTAATCTAGGACAACTGATAGAGCAGGAAGAGCATGGCCTAAGCTTTGAATGGCTCGAAGGAGTCGGCTTGCCGAGTCCAATATGGGCCGAACGCGAGGTGTTAACGGTTTGGTCCGATGGGAAAATGTTGGAAGTCTTGCCACCCAAAGCGACACCTATAAATGTTCCACTAATTTCAGGGCCTCGAGCATTTGACATAAGGTTGGATGATGGCACTCGCGCTCGAGCCATCGAGTTTCGTTTCGCACCGCGAATTGTTATTGAAGGGGATGTCGAACAGCAAAAGCTGCTTGTTCAGCCAAAAGTCTCTTTGATGTTTGCCCGATCTACTAGTGACATTCAGTCGGCGATTTCTGTTTTGCGATGGACTCTGGCCGGGGTGGGACTACTTGGAGTCTTCGGAACTCTTGGAATGTCGTGGTTCGTTGTTGGAATCGGACTGTTACCGATTCAATCAGCAACACAGCGTATTGGGGCAATTCGCGCAGGCACGCTTAGCGAGCGGTTGCAAGATATCGAATCGCAGCCACAAGAACTAAGACCACTGCTTACCACCATTAATCAGCTATTGGGTCGACTGGAACAGGCATTTGCTCGGGAGCGATCGTTCTCAGCCGATGTGGCTCACGAGCTACGCACACCGCTGGCGGGCTTACGCGCTCAGTTCGAACTCGCACTGGCCCGCACTCGCTCGAGTGAGGATTATGTACAAACTATACGCAAATGCTTGGAAATCACGATACAGACCGGGGCTATTGTTGAAAGCTTGCTGGAGACCACTCGAAACGCCAAGGTAACACATGCCATGGAATCGGTCCCATTGCGTGTCTTAATAGTGGACCTTTTGAAAGAATCTGCGTCGATCATTTCGATACGTCATTTAGAAGTGGACAATCAAGTGCCGACCCACTTGGCGATAAACACGGATCAGCAGTCGTTGACGATTATTCTGCGGAATGTGCTACAGAACGCAGTTAGCCACTCCGACGTACATTCATCGGTTGAGATATCTACCAGCGAAGTTAATCTTGGATGCTTGATTGTTGTTTCTAATCGAGCCTCCACATTCCCCGTTGATGACATTGATAAGGTATTCGACCGCTTTTGGCGTGCCGATCCGTCACGGCATGAAACAGGATGCCACAGTGGTTTGGGGCTATCACTTTGCCAGCGGCTCGCTCAGCGTTGCGGTGCGAATCTAGAAGCCTCCTGTGACGGGGGCGTATTTCGCATGAAGATCTTCGTTCCCTTTTAGTTCCATCGATGCGCCGTGAATGGGTTACATGCACGGCGCAAGACGGTTTACGTTTACTAAGTCCGGCTACTTACCTTTGTTTGACTTTCCATCTTCGAGGTGATGCTTGGTTTCTTTGTCATCTTGGTCGTCATCATCATCGTCTTCGTCGTCATTTTCGTCGTCATCTGCGTCCCTGCCAACCGAAACTGTGATTTCGCGACCAGTCGCATCCACGTACAATTCGACGGCTTTGCCGTGGCTGACCTTTTCGAATTCATACAGAACAATTGTCTTACGCTCGAGTTTCAACTCAGCCTTTCCAGCGAACTTTTTGGCCGAGGCTTGGAGCTCCTTAGGTAATTGCTCCATCGACAACGAAGTCTCTTCAGCGATCACACTGCCTGCGGCCGTGACGATTACTTCAATTTTGGCGTCCCCCTTCATCCAAGCTGCTTCGTAAACCGTCTGGCCGGCTTCCGTTATTGACTCGACGCCAACCAATTTGGCAGCACCGGAACTAGCTTCGATTGCTTTCCGTGCCGCAGCGGGGACGTCATCGATACTCAACTTCTTCACGACTTCGGAGCTGTGCTCACCATCGTCGTCTTCGTCGTCCTCACCATCGTCGTCGTCCTCGCCATCTTCGTCTTCTTTGTCAGCTTTCTTGCTTTTTGCTGATTCACCGGACTTGGCGTTCTCGGACTCCTCTTGTTTCCCGTGCTCGTCGCCGATGATTTCAATCCCAATCAACCTACCTTTGTCATTGAATACCAATTCAACGATTCCGCCTTCGACTTTCGCTTCAATTTCATAGACGTTCCTTCCGTCTTCAGTGCTCAATTCAACTTTACGGATATCATTGCTATCCGTTGCCAAATTGACGGCCTCTAGTACTCTCTCGGGTAGATCCGCAAGCTTGATGGTTTCTTCTTTTGTCGCATCTGCAGCTTGTCCCCAACTAGACTCCGTCAAGGTGGCTATTGCCAATACCATCAGGCTCATACACTTAAGCCAAGAATTTCGAGTTCCCACGTTTCCCATCTCCAAATAGTGCTTTTGTTTTGCGGCGAATGACACAGGTCGCCAAGTTGCGGCAGATTCTACGCAGAGCCGCATGAGAGGATGATGAGAGGCGTAAGATAAAGTTTTCGAGAAGCCCGAGTCTCTTAGAGTTGCGTTCTTCCCTAGTCGACTCTCATTCAGTTCTCATAAATCGACCTGTCAGTCCGATTGCAACGATCGAATGGATTTCACGTCCAGTAACAATTGCGAGGTCCATCTTATCGAAGGTGAACGAAGTGCACTGTCGCGTTGTAGCGGTCGAAACAATGATTAGCGAAATACGTCTTGTAAGTCTTGCAATCATTGATCTCGAGAGAACGACATGGATGTCTACAATCGATTCTTGGCAGTAGCGTTGGCTTTCGTACCGCTATGGATTGCTGGTTGCAAGGCACCCATCGCTTGTTGCGATCCGAGTCTCGTATCAAGGCAATTGGCTTGTCGAACGTCTATGTCAATGGAAACAGTTGCCCCTTGCCAAACGCGGATTCCTGCGACGGTCCTTTTGGAGGACGGGCTTAGCGAAGATGAAGCGGTTCTAACGGCTTTGTCGAATAACTCATTATTTCAAGCGACCTTGGCGCAACTCGGAGTTGCTGGGGGCGATGCCGTGCAAGCAACATTGCTGGCAAACCCACAGTTCCTGACCTATTTCCCAAGCGGTGCCAAGGAGGGACAGTACACGCTCTATGCCCCAATCGAATCCTACTTCTTAAGACCCGCTCGCGTCAAAGTAGCCAATCGGGAGTATCGGCGTGTTGGAGAGCAATTGGTTCAAAACGGTCTGAATCTCTCGCGCGACGTGCGACTGGCTTACGCGGATTGGGCTTTGGCGAAAGAACAAGCCGAACTGGCAACCGAAGCTCAAGAGATTCGGAGCCAGATCTCTAAGCTGACCAACGATCGACTGAAAGACGGCGATATCAGCGAACTGGAAACCATCGCAGCCAAAGTGGATGTCCTCAACGCGAATGCAGCCTTGGGTGTACAGCAAGCATCGATCAATATCGCTGAAGCTCGGTTAGCTACGTTGATCGGTTTGCCTCAACTCGGTCAAGCTCTAGTACCTGGAGACTTGTCGATGCCGCTTCTACCCGTTCAAAGCGAAGATGAACTCGTTAGTGAAGCTTTAGCATGTCGGCCCGATCTTCACTCGGCTAAATGGGCGGTCGCCGCAGCCCGCGAGCGTACCAAGTTGTCTCGTTGGTTGTGGCTTAGACTTGACGGAGTACTAGATGTCCGCGATGGCCCTGGATACACACGCACGGGATCAGGCCTCCGTTTTGATGTTCCAATTTTTAATCGTAACCAAGGTGGCATACTCCGCGCCGATTGGGAACTCAACGCAGCATTACACAACCGTGATGCCATCTCGGATCAGATTGTAGCTGATGTTAAGACAGCGTATCGGCAGCTGGACCAAGCGTATAGAAACTTGGAAATTCTCAAAAAGGACGTCGAACCTGCGTTAGTCGAGGCGTTGCAAATCGCTAAGAAAGGATTTGAGGACGGAGGTTCTGATTACTTGATCGTGTTACAGACTACGAACCAATATTTAATTGCGAAAGGTCAGATCCTGAATCAAAAAGCATCCTGCAACCGCGCAGTTGCGGAGCTAGAGCGAAGCGTCGGCCGCAGTTTGATCGCACCTCCGCTGGCTTCTGCTGATGTTCTCGCCGCCACAAGTCCCCCGGCGGATGGTTCCTAGGACTTGAGCCACCCTGGTTTATGAGAAGCAGATGAGAGACGAAAACGCTGGCGATTTACGGACTACAATAGACCTCCATGAAATCTTCAGTACGACAATTTGCTAAATACTGCCCTGCCACGTTCTTGTTGAACGCAGCCATAGGAAGCTTGCTGTGCATCAATGGTTGCTCGGACAAGGCTGCACAAAGTTCTACCAAAAAGGCTCCTGCCAAGGTCGAAATGGTGCCTCATGAGACCGAATTGGCTACTCTAACATTGACTAGCGAAGCAGTTAAACGGCTCGCGATTCATGTTGTGCCCCTTGAGCAACGAGAGGTGTCACGCCACCGAACTTTGGCAGGTGAAGCCAGCGTTCCCTCGGGCAGATCGATCATTGCATCCGCTCCTGTACCCGGTGTCATTGGTGCTGTGAATAACGTGTTCCCACAGCCAGGGAGCAAAGTGGTGGCAGCCCAACCACTGATGATTCTTCAGCCAATGTTGTCACCGGAGCGCGACGTGCCTACGCCTGCAGAACAGTTTCAAATGACTGGCGCGAAGGCGAATCTGATGGTGGCATTGGTTACCGCTCAAGGTGAAGTGGCACGTAGCGAGTCTGAAATCGCTGGACTGCAGATTGCGCGTGATCGAGCGGCCAAGCTACTCGCCGATCGGGCCGGCAGCCGCCGAGCGCTTGATG
Organism: Pirellula staleyi DSM 6068; assembly: GCA_945875845.1. GTDB lineage: Bacteria > Planctomycetota > Planctomycetia > Pirellulales > Pirellulaceae > JBKCUI01. The sequence continues at coordinate 77,718 of CAMCMB010000011.1, read as the reverse complement.
ATGCTGAAGCATTACTGGGTGTATCTCGTTCCGTACTCGAAGCAGCCAAGCAACGAGAGGTGGAGTTGAGTTCACTGCTAAAGTCGCTCGATAAAGCAAACGCAAACGGACGAGTCGATCCCGCGTCGCCACTGACGTTGACCGCTCCTGTAGCTGGCGTTGTTCGTAACGTTCAGGTTTCGCCTGGACAGTCGGTGACATCTGCGGCACCACTCTTCGAGGTCGTGGATCTAAGCACGATTTGGATACGGGTGCCTGTCTATGTCGATCTCCTTCCAAAACTTAAACGCGAACAAGCTGTTCGTCTCGTTTCGCTCGACGGTTCAACACTTGGAGGCTCATCGCAAGTTGGCAAGCCGATCGCAGCTCCACCGACTGCCGATGCGTCCAGTTCCTCGGCCGACTTGTACTACGAAGTCGACAACCGTGAATTGAATTTGATGCCTGGGCAACGAATCGGCATCGACATTCCCATGACAAGTGTCACCGAGGCATTTGTCGTCCCTTCCTCAGCAATTCTCTATGACATCTATGGTGGAACTTGGGTCTATGTTCAAACATCCAAGTCGGACGCAGGTACCAAGTTCACACGTAGCCGCGTGTTACTTGAGTGGGTCGAGGGAGATTCGGCAATTATCTCCAAAGGTCCAGCAGTGGGTACATTGATCGTGACCGATGGCGCAGCCGAATTGTTTGGGACTGAGTTCGGAGCTGGCAAATGAGCTGGCTCATTAGAACTTCCCTCGAACTTAGACTGCTTGTCATCATTTTGGCGATTGTGCTGGTAGTCGTTGGCATTCGCAATAGTGACTCGGTGCCGCTAGATGTCTTCCCGGAATTTGCTCCGCCCCTGGTAGAAATACAAACCGAAGCCCCGGGCATCTCCACAGAGGATGTCGAAAGTCTGATCACGGTGCCAATCGAAAATGCCGTCAATGGCATCCCTTTTGTGCAAATCGTCCGCTCGAAGTCCGTTTTGGGCCTTTCTAGCGTGCGCATGATCTTTGAGCCGGGCACGGATTTGTTGGTAGCGAGACAACTAGTTCAGGAGCGTCTCGCGCTTGCCCAAGCTTCTCTACCTTTGGTTGCTCGACCTCCCGTAATCTTGCCACCACTATCGTCGCTCAGTCGTTGTTTGAAAATTGGACTTTGGTCTGATACTAAAAGCCAAATGGAAATGACCACGCTTACCAAGTGGACCATTCGGCCAAGATTGATGGGTATTGCCGGTGTCGCCAACGTGGCGGTGTGGGGCGAGAAAGATCCGCAATTGCAAGTAGTTGTCGATCCCGTGCGGCTCAATAACCATGGTATCTCGCTCGATGCCTTGCTCCAAACCGTTCGCGATGCGACCGCCGTCGGTTCAGGAGGTTTTGTCGATACACCGAATCAACGTCTGGCGTTGCGTCACGTGCCTGCAGTGTACAACCCAGATCAGCTTGGCGAAATTCCGATTCGGACAGGAACATCAAGATCCGTAACCAATCGAATTGCCGGCAGTGCATTGGCTGCCAATGGTTCGCCGCTCCGAATTCGGGACGTTGCAGAAGTACGATTCGATTTCGCACCGCCGATTGGTGATGCGATCATCAACAATCGACCAGGACTGCTTTTGATAGTTGAAAAGCAACCATGGGCAAATACGCTCGACGTGACGCGTTCGGTCGAGAAAGCCATGCTGGATCTAAAACCGGCAATGGATGGAGTACAGTATGACACGACCATTTTTCGTCCAGCGACGTTTATTGAACGCTCGCTTGCTAATCTCAGCCACTCGATGTTGGTTGGATGCATTTTGGTGATCGTTGTTCTCGTATTGTTTTTATTCGATTGGCGTTGTGCATTGATTAGCGCAACCGCAATTCCACTGTCGCTGATCGCGGCCATGCTGGTGTTGTACTATCGAGGCGGAACAATCAACACCATGGTATTGGCTGGTCTTGTGATTGCCTTGGGCGAGGTGGTTGATGACGCGATCATCGACGTAGAGAACATCATGAGACGATTGCGATTAAACGCGATCGCCGAACATCCGCGTTCAGCATTCGGCGTGGTGTTTGATGCTTCGATGGAAGTTCGGAGCGCAGTGGTTTACGCTACGATTATCGTAGTTTTGGCATTCATGCCAGTGTTCTTCTTGACGGGACTCGCAGGAGCATTCTTCAAGCCGCTGGCAGCGGCGTACATTCTGGCAATCCTCGCCTCTCTCGCGGTTGCATTGACGGTTACGCCGGCCATGTCACTATTCCTATTGCCAAAGTCTGCAACCAAACGTCACGTTGATGGACCGCTAGTTCTGTTCTTCAAGCGAGTGTATCGGTTAGTACTTAGTAAAGCCGTTCGCTTTCGCTGGGGAACATTGATTGTGACCTCAGTTATCTTCATTCTAATCGCAGGTACGATTACTCGATTGGGCGAACAGCTCATGCCCAAATTCCGTGAAACAGACTTCTTGATGCATTGGGTTGAGAAGCCTGGTATTGGTATCGATGCGATGGATCGCATCACTTTACGGGCAAGTGAAGAAATGATGGCGGTTGACGGCGTTTTGAACTTCGGCTCACACATTGGTCGAGCAACCGTCGCTGACGAAGTGGTCGGTCCAAATTTTACTGAGCTATGGATTAGCATTGACGACAAGAAGGACTATGACAAAACGGTGGCCAAAGTCCAAGAGATAGTGGATGGCTATCCGGGCTTGTATCGGGACTTGCTGACTTACTTGACGGAACGCATCAAAGAGGTTCTTACAGGCACCAGTGCATCCATCGTCGTGCGAGTCTTTGGCCCTGAAATGGATGAACTAAGGTCAACAGCCAATTTGGTTGCAACTCAAATCAAACCGATCGCTGGTGTCACGACGCTTAAGGTCGAACCGCAAGTGTTAGTGCCGCAGATTTCTGTGCACATGCGTCCCGAAGCGGCCTCGCAGTTCAATCTCACTCCCGGCGCTCTAATGCGCAGTGTCACGACTTTGGTCAATGGAATGCAAGTCGGCGAGATCTACAAGGATCAGAACATCTTCGGTGTGATCGTGCGTGGGAAAACAGAATTGCACAGTGATCTGCGGACACTTAACGAGTTGATGATTGATACTCCGACTGGAGGACAAGTACCTCTAGGTGATGTCGCAGAGTTGGCGATTGTTCCAGCGCCCAATGAAATCAAACGTGAAGCTGCTTCGCGACGAATCGATATTACGTGCAACGTCGATGGTCGAGATCTCGGTTCCGTCGCCACAGAGATTGAACGGGCCGTTCTTGCCAATGTAAACTTCAAACCCGGCTACCATCCTGAGTTTCTAGGTGAGTACGCAGAAGCCAAAGCGTCTCGCAATCGACTTTTGCTGCTTTCTATTGCATCTATCTGCGCGATTGCGGTGATCTTATACATTGACTTTCAGTCGTGGAAACTAGTCGGCATGATTCTATGCACCTTGCCATTGGCGTTGCTGGGTGGAGTGCTCGGCGTCCACGCTTCCGGAGGTATTTTGTCGCTTGGTTCGCTCGTAGGTTTTGTGACCGTGCTCGGCATTGCAGCGCGTAATTCCATTATGCTCATCAGCCACTATCGGCACCTTGCCACCAAGGAGGGCGTTACCAGCCAAATGGAATTGGTGATGCGTGGAGCCGAGGAGCGTCTCGCACCGATCATGATGACGGCATTAACCACCGGTCTTGCGCTCGTTCCACTGATACTGACCGGTGAGATACCCGGACAGGAAATCGAGTACCCGTTGGGGCTCGTAATCCTATTTGGACTGATCACCGCAACGGTTGTGAATCTCGTCATTCTGCCAATTGTCTGTAGTTTCCGCTTTGCCCATGCGATCTTTCAAACGCCGGTTCGATCTGCCAACAGTTGAGTTGCTTCACCAGTAAGGTCAATTCGAGAACACACTCCATGAAAATCGTCTCGAAGCTATTCAGATAGCAAGCACTCCTTCGCATAGTTGTACTTGTTTACCGAGGGAAAAACTGGTCTTGGTGAATTTGCGGTGATTCGACCACAATTTGCGGGTCATGGATGTGCTCAAGATCACGACCGATTGTCCCGATTGCAAGCCGCTGCTTGAACAGCAGCAGGCGATCATCGACATGTTGGTCAAGCAAATAGAATTGCTCACAGCCCGTCTTGAGAAAGTTGAACGCGAAGGCAAACGGCAAGCAGCACCTTTCCGAAAAAAACGCAAAACCGATCCGAAAAAGCCTGGTCGCAAGAGCGGCGAGGATCATGGCAAGCACCATCGCCGAGCGGTGCCCGAGCAGATCGACGAAACCTATGATGTTCCCCTGCCGGCGTGCTGCCCTGGCTGCGGACACGATCAACTGACCAAGACTGAAACGCTCATCCAATTCCAAACTGATATCCCTCGCGTGGTCATCAATCGTCAATTCAACATCGACGCGGGAACTTGCTGTGGCTGCGGATCTCATGTCCAGGGTCGGCACGAACTGCAAACCTCCGACGCCGTCGGGGCTGCTGGGGTTCAACTGGGACCGAACGTTCACGCCGCGATGGCACTGCTGAACAAAGAACTTGGCCTCAGTCACGGCAAGGTCAAACGTTTGCTGGAAATGCTCTTTGAGATTCACGTTAGTCGCAGCACCAGTTGCCGAAGCATGCTTCGGACCGCCGATCGATTGAAAAACGCCGACGCTCAGGTTCGCAAGGCCGTTCGAGGTTCGCCTCAGGTGGTCGGAGATGAAACGGGTTGGCGAGTCGATGGACGCGGGGCTTGGCTTCATGCATTCGTCGGACTGACCGCGACGTGTTACGAAGTGGATACGACCAGAAGCATCGGACCGGCAGAAAGACTGCTGGGCATCGACTGGTCGGGAATCTTCGGACATGACGGCTGGGCGGTGTACGACAAGTTCACCTCGGCGACCCACCAACAGTGCTTCGCGCACCTGCTTCGACGATGTGATTCGCTGATCGAAAGTGGGATCGGTGGCGCATTGGCGTTTCCGCGCGGAGTCAAAGACATGCTGCTGAAGGGCTTTGATTATCGCAACCGATTTCGACGACGCGAGATGACTGCTCATGGGATGAAAGTGATGGCGGGGCGATTGACGATGCAGATGTGGGAGTTGGTACGTCACCCGAAGACGCACGCTGGCAATGAACGCTTCGCCAAGTTCTTGGAGAAACATCTCGATGATCTGTTCACGTTCCTGCGTTATCCCGGCGCAGATGCAACGAACTGGCGAGGCGAGCAAGCGATCCGTCCGGCGGTGGTGAATCGCAAAGTGTGGGGCGGCAACCGCACCGAAGTCGGAGCGTTGGCTCAGTCACGAATCATGAGCGTGATGCAAACATGCAAGCAACGACTGGCCGATCCCTTCGACTTCATCCGACGTCAACTGACCGCGACGAGCCCGCTCGCCCTGCCACTCCCAATCATGGCACGGTAAACAAGTACGCATAGTTTTCCCGAATGTTTTGCTCAATCCATACATCCGTAAAAGACGATCAAATATTGAGGCTGTGATAGAAAATCGACTGTCAGCAGGCCGGTAAGCGATATGCGGCAAGTCGAAATAATAGCCAATGCATACGAAGTGATCCATTCTTTTGATTGATTCGGTCTTGGGTAGGCCTTCAGATATTGTTGGACTTAATTCTCTGATTACGATCAGAGCGAAAAGCTCTAAGAGTAACGAATATGCAATCCTCTATCACACAATCGGAATGGAAGCTTGGGATAAACGACCCAACAGTTGTCGCTTGGGTCGTTTTCGGTCTGTATGTGATAGCAGCTTTGTTGTGCTGGCAATCGCAACGGATTAGCGTCAAAGCTACCGGCCGTGGGAAAAGACATACTAGTTGGGGTGTGTTGTCGTTGGTTCTATTGTCGCTTGCCATTAACAAACAGCTCGACTTGCACACGCTAGTTATTGAGAGATTGAGGGATTTGCAGATCGGTAGAACTACAGAACTACTGGGGTTCGTGGTTATTTGTGCTATCGCTGCGACACTATTTTTCTTCGTATGGCGGCGCAGTTGGACCACAAGAATGAGGATTGCTGGTATCGCCCTTTTCTCGATAATTGCCTTTCAAGCTTTGCGATTCTCCGACATGCCAATCGGTGCCTTCTTGTCAGCGCATCCATTCGCAAATGATGGTCTCTTCCATACTCACATAATCGAGGTTCTTGAGTTTATATTGGTTGGATTGATTTGCTATTGCGCCTATAGCTATTCAGCCTTGGAATCGTGTTACAAAACTTCGATTAACCATCAGACCGCTACTTAAGGCGCATTAGAAACGTACACTTAATTACCTTGCGAATTTAACCTGCTATTCCCGCGAAAAAACCTCGGCATTTCGCGAGCTAATTTGAGCCGCAAGTACCTGCGGTTCGGTGCTCTCTGCCAGAAATCGTACGGCTCCATCACCGTACAGGAAATGACATCCTCCTGGATGGAACGAATGGAAGCTTGAGTTGCGGAGATTATTGCAGTTGATCCCTTGTGGGCCTGCCACAGGCGGATAGGCAACCGAGGTTGGTTGTCCGCCCTCAAGGATATGGTCGCCATTGAGAAAATTTCCCCAGCCGCCTCCATTGGACATTCGCAATGGATAGACGGGTTCCGGACTGCCAGGAATGACTGGTTGTATTTCTCGACGTCCAACGTAAATCTTTTTACCGCCGGTTCGCTCGCCCAACAAAAAAGTATTGCTTAGCCCATCAGTTACCCCAGCGGTCGTGTTGCGCATGCGGCCAGTTGCTTTCGAGGGTCTCAGCACACCCATAAGGTCCATGCTATCTGATGCAGCTGTACCAAAGGCTAGTGACGCGTAATTGAGACCAACACCTGTTGTGACAATGTAGTCGGATGGGGCTGCATTGAGCGTCAAAAACACAACAACCGGGTCCGGCGGGTGAAAGAGTAAGTTGCTTGATAGGGAAGTTGAAGTCGAACCAGGCGGGAGAATCTTCTTGATAATGTTTCTGTACCTCCGCTCATCATGCGAACCAGGCACGGAAGGACAAACGAAACCACTGATTCCTGTGTTGATCACAGAGACATTCTCAATTCCAATCGGGCCTCGTTCTTCGAATGGAGCAATTCTCGAATCGTATCCGTTGGACAAGAATTGTTGTTCCAGATATGGCAAGAGCCCTACCGCCATTGGCTGATAGTCGTTCGGTCGAGTCGACTCATAATAGCCTCCAGGGAAGCAACGATTTGATGATTCATAGTTGTGCAGTGCAAGTCCAAGTTGCTTGAGATTGTTGCTGCACTGCATGCGACGAGCCGCCTCACGAGCCGCTTGAACCGCCGGCAAAAGAAGTCCGACCAAGAGGCCGATGATACTGATAACTACGAGCAGTTCGACGAGGGTAAATCCGCAGTTTTTTCGCAATCGCATGCGAGTGTCCTTATGATAATCAGCACTTGTTTAGGGTGAAGATAATGTCACACCCACGATACGAAGTCAGAATTTTAGCAAAATCGGCTTGGACGCTTGTCTCATCTGAGCGATTAGAAGCGATGACCCGATGGTCATCGAGGTGGAAAACCAAAAGATATCGTAACCCAAAAAGAGCCAAGCCGTACTGTGGATGCCATGGGGACAGAAAAATGGCGAGCACAAGGGTAGCAGTACAAGCGTCTCGTGAAGTCGTTCGCAATACTATGTCTGGCGCGACTGCAAAATAATCGCTAGAATACGGGTTACCGACTGTGTACGAATGGCGGCATCCAAACGATGATTCTTGTAGACAACTAGCTCACAGATGCCAGATTTAACACTACGAGTACCTACGGGATGAGCTGCAAACCTTTCGTTCCCGGGAGCTTGGAATTTGATCGCCCAATATCATTACGCCAAACTTTGCAGCTCGACTTGTTTCGTTCTTCCGTTGCAGATTGTAGGGTAAGGTGGGATTCGTTGACGACCATCCGCACGAGTGGCCAATACCGTTCCAGGTACTGGAACACAGGACGTTTCGTCGGCTGTGGATGGCTACATTCATCAGCAACGCTGGATCTTGGATGCAACGGGTTGCAGCGTCCTGGCTAATCTACACTTTGTCGGGCTCTGGAGTTTGGCTTGGGATCGATTCGTTGGCCGCGGGACTTCCAACGATCCTATTACTTCCTATCGGTGGCATTGCTGCCGATCGTTACAATCGCCAAACGATTCTGATTGTAGCCAATGTCGCCCAGGCGTTCCTAGCGCTCACCGTGGCGTGGTTATGGTGGTATGGCTGGCTTTCGGTTGTCGCGCTAATAGTTTGTTCGTTGTTGGCCGGAATAATCACATCGATTAGCGCACCTGCAAACCAGGCGATTGTTCCGGCTGCGGCCGGTGAAGATCACGTTAAGAATGCAATCGCGCTCAACTCCCTTCAATACAATGTTGCCCGAGTTTTGGGGCCCGCTATTGGCGGACTGGCGATCGCAAGCATGGGAGCAGGTGGTTGCTTCGCACTCAATGCGTTTAGCTTTCTGGTCATGGCAGGAACACTCCTCTCCATTCGAAACATTCCGCAGAGCAAACGCAACCAACCATTAGGCTATCGTGATTTGTCCGAGGTCAAACAATTCGTCTGGACAACTCCTGCAATGAAACGCTCACTGTTCTTAATTGTTTTGTTAGCATTCACATCTGCACCAATCATCACGCTCTTACCGATAATTGCCGACCAAATACATAAATCTAACGCCAGCGGTTACTCGGCGCTTCTATCTTGCTTCGGAGTTGGCGGGGCGCTGGCAGGATTGGCCGTAGCCGCGTTTCCAGCTTCGAAGAAAACGCAGGCCTGGAGCAGTATTGCATTGCCATTACTTGGTGCAACGCTAGTCCTACTGCCGCTTGTCCGCTATCAGGTGATGTCCTTCTTACTAGTAAGCCTAGCCGGTGCTTGCATGATTGGCTCAATGATTCAACTAGGTACAACTCTATTAAAAGACACACCAGATGATCTACGCGGCCGGGTTAGCGGTCTTCAGCAACTCGGATTTCGCGTAGCACAACCCTTGGGAGGATTTGTGGCGGCAATGCTCATCCATTGGTTCGGCGTCTCGCTGGTGTTCGCTTCCTTCGGGATACTATTAGCACTGACCTCATCAACAATCCTACGCACGCACAAATTACCTGCGATGGAAAGTACTCCGGATTTCTAATATCAGCCGATTTCTGAGCCAGCCCTAAATACCAGCAACGTGATGCCTGCGCATCCCAGGGTCAACAGCCCACTGAGCATAAAATCCACGGTGGGAAATGTTGTTCCAAGATACCCTGCAATTGGATAGGCGATAGCCCACCACAGATGCGAAAATGCAAAGTGCGACCCATAGACTTTTCCTTGATCAGCGGACGGGATATTTTCGCCGATCAAAGTCTCGGAGGGCATCTCTGCCAAACTTTGGCCCAGGCCCGCGAAAACCCAGAGGATAACTAGTCCCACGATCGGTACAAAGTTGGCGAAGCAAATGCTAACCCCCAGGAGTGTCACACCTCCGATTAGTGAGACTCTGCGACTCTTGCTTTTGTCGTAAATGCCCGCAAAGAAAGCCGCGAATGCTGCCCCGATAGCAAACGCGGCCATCGCCCATCCATACTGCGTGTCGTTTAGCTGCAGACCGCTTTTAACTTGACTGATTGTGTTCACCAAGATCGTGGCACCAGCAATTGCCGATACGAACTCGATGCACAGTGCAAAGCGCAGGAGACCATTGCCGAACAGTAGCTGTATCCCATGCAGTACGTCGGTCCACGTTTGGCTAGATTGTCGCGACTCAGCCGAAACACCTTTTTGAAGTTCGTGTCTTGGAACAAGGATGATGAGAATAGCCGCGATAACGAAAGATGCAGCATCGATCCAAAAAATCTCTTTGGCACCAAACCAAACGGCAAGGGCACCAGCCATCGCTGGTCCTAGGATACCCAGCAATTGATATGTCGCAGTTGATAGCCCTACGGCTTCACGGTAGTACTTCCCTTCGATGATCTGTGGAATCACTGCTCGATAGGTTGGGGTAAAGAATGCGTTGAACACATTCAGCAAAAAGGCAAGGCCATAGATTTGCCACTCGTGCGTAACGAAAGGAAAATATCCGACGACCACCATGCGTGCGAAATGGGTTGCATATAAGATTGTCTTGCGATCAATGCGATCTGCCACGACACCAGCAAATGGCGAAAAGATGATGAATGCGGTGACGCGAAGTGTCAGTGCTGTGGCTAAGATTATTGCCGAGCGGTCTTTGTCAAATTGATAAGCAAGCAGAGCAAGTCCGACCCAAGTAAAGGCATCGCCGAGCAAGCTGATCGTCTGTGCAAAATAAAGGAATGCAAACGCCCTATTTTTTAACGCCGAAAAGGGCTCAAGTAGTTTTTGAAACAAAGATAACCCTCGATATCACAGCAATTGTAATGGAACGACGAATGAACAGTGTCTAGCGTTGTCCGATCGTCAAACCACGCAGGCTGTCACTGCCGCTTCGATCGCTCACTGGATCGAGCGCGCCGGTCAACAAAATACCATCAATTCGCGATTGTGCTGACGCGAGTTGCGCGTGCGAGGCGACCAACTGTAAGTTTGCATCAAAGTAGCTACGGCGTGCCACTAGCGTTTGGACAAACCCCAGCTCGCCGACGTTATAAGCCCGTTCAGCCAGTTCGAGTGACTCGCGAGTTGCCGGGATGATTAGACTTTCGTACTGCTTGACAGCTTCCAGCGCAACTTCGTATTCACCTGATACTTCTGCCAATCTAGATCGAATCGAACTCTCAACTCGTTGAGCTTCTTGGACCGCGCGACAGTATTCGGCTCTAGCGGCTGAGATATTGCCTTGGTTCTGATTGAAAACGGGAATAGGCGCGCCGATTTGTAAGTTCAACATGCCCGAGTTGGTTCCATTGTCGTAGCCTGGTCCGAGTTGGGCAGTAATGTTCGGGATGGCTTGCACACTATGGCGGTCGTATTCGGCGCGAGCGCGCATCACATTCGCTTGGGCCGCAGCGTGTTCGGGACTTGATTGGATCAATTGTGTCTGCAGCGACTCCCAATCCAGCGTGTTGGACGGATTAGAAAACTCCCCTGCAAGTTTGACGGGTGGAAGTTCCGTCACTCCACTAAGCGCGGCCATTCGTCGCCAAGCAGCCTGAATTTTTGCTTGATTTTGTCGCAACGCCAGTTCCATTTCGTTCTTTTGAACCTGAGCCTGCAGGACATCGACTTTGGAAACTTCGGCCGCTTGTTGTCGTTTTCGTGTGAGCTCAAAACCCCGTTCGGTCACGCCACGGAATTCCTCTATCAAATCCTGCTGCCTTTGTAGGGCCAATGCTTGGTAGAAGGCGATCTTGATATCGGTCGCGACTCTGAGTTTTTGCGCCTCCAACTCATGGAGTTGTGTGCGCAACGACTCGTTAAGAACACGCCGATTAAGTTCAAGCTTGTTCGCCGTGACGAACTCCTGTTCCGCGAATAGCACATGCTGATCAGTGCCTCGATCGGCAAGCTGCGCAGCCTGATAGCCCACAACGGGGTTCGGTCGTAGGCCTACCTGCGTTTTGTATCCATTGGCTTTTTGAGTGGTGGCCGCCAGTTCTTTGATGGATGGATTGTTTGACAGGGCCAATGCAATGAGGTCATCGACAGTCATGGCCAATTGAGAAGGGACTGCCTGGGGCGGCGAGACCATAGATGGCGCTACGGTTACGACCGAATCCGATGAATTGTTTTCACCTATATCAGGCTTATAGGCCGCAAGTTGAATGCTGCTATTCGGTTCATCTAAGCTAGTGACGCTCGCGGCGGGCAGGGTTTCAATAGGTTTCGCGGATGAAACTGTCGGACGCATCTTCGTGGTGGCGCACCCGCATACTACGACCTGGCATAGCCCAGCCAAGAACCAAAACTTAAAGTACGTTTTCATGCTCGCGTCCTTGCTTGCAATTTCTTATTTCAACTGCGATTTGTTACTTACCTGAGGCCTCATCTGAGACACCGGTGTGCCTCGGCCGGAGCAGAAGTCGTGGTATTAATCACAACAACTGCTCCAAGGGCCCATGCTGCGTTCTTACTATTCCGCAAAATCACCTTGGGAAGGCTTTCCATCGACCTCACCCAAAACTGTGCCGGCGAAATCAGCTACGTTGCTGATGCCCGGATCTGTACCCACGAACTTGGCTGCCTTGCCATCGGCTTCATCGACAGGTAATAACTTTACTGTCATCGGCGGTACAACTTTGCCTTCCTTAGTCTTGGTTTCTTTGGTGGTCAAAGTTAGCTCCTTAGCGCCAATCGGAAGTGGCTTAGCGTCGGTTTTGTCACCCGTCACGATGAGCACCGTACACTCGGCTTTGGGATGGTCAACCGTGAACTCGGCATGATACTTGCCCAGATCGAAAACGACGCCACCATTGGGCCCTGTGCCGTGCGAGTGTCCTCCATCACTGGCTTTGCTCGTGGCAGGTTGAGCGGGTGGTGCCGCGGGCTTGTCACAACCGACGCTAGACATCGCGGCCAATAGCAGCGAGAAACTGACGATCTTCAAATACTTCATTTTCGTATCCCTTTCTGAGGAACAAATAGGTTGAAATCCATTCGGTATTACGCCGCCTTCTGCAAGAGTTCCTCGTCAGAACCTTCATGAGTGACTATGCGCTGAGCATCCTTGCCCGAAAACTTCCAAAACAATCCCGGGTGAATCAGGAACTCGCAGAATGTCGAGGTCATGAGTCCACCAAGTATTACTGTTGCCACCGGATAGAGAATCTCTAAACCGGGCTTTCGTCCGCCGATAACCAGAGGAACCAATCCAATACCTGCGGTCAACGCGGTCATTAGAACTGGTGCGAGTCGCTCAAGGCTGCCACGCAGCACCATCTTTTCTGAGAACGACTCACCTTCCTCTTTCATTAAATGGAAATAGTGAGTAACCAACAAGATGCCGTTTCGTACGGCTATGCCGCCTAGTGATACAAACCCGACAAGGCTGGCCACCGTCAAAGTTTGTCCGGTGAGCACGAGAGCCAACACTCCGCCAATGAACGCCGTCGGTATAGCGTTGAGAATCTGGAACGTCACACGTATTGAAGGGTATAGCATCATCAAAACGATAAAGATACCAGCCAGTGAGACACCCGCGAGTACAGTGATCAAGGTCGTAGCTGATCGCTGCGCTTCGAACTGTCCGCCAAATTCCACGAAGTACCCTTGCGGCATCTGAACGCGTTGTCGAACTCTTTGCTCGATCGCGACAACGGCACTTTCAAGATCCCCGCCGGAAACATTGCAGCGGATCGTTTGTCGTCGTCGCACGTTTTCACGGTTGACGAGATTGGGACCACTGGCTGCTTTGGGAAAGTCAGCGACTTCGCTCAAACGAACTTGCCCGCGCCCATCAGGAAGATCGAGACGCAGGTTACCAAGTTCAAATGCGTCGGATCGATACGGTTCTTTAAGTTTAATAATCAGGTCGAAGCGGCGTTGGCCTTCGAGCACTTGCGAAACAGCCTCGCCTTTGAGTGCCGTTTGCACAAACTCCGCCACGTATTCGCGACTCAAACCGTAAAATGTCAGGTCATCGCTGCGTAAAACGACGTGCAATTCGCTGACGCGTTCTTGCGGATCGATGATTGGTGGCGTAACACCTGGCACATCGACGATCTGATCACGGATCTGCCCCGCGATTTCGCGCAGCTTGTCCAAATCGTCGCCGTAAATTTTGATGGCGATCTGCGCATTCACTCCGGAGAGCATATGACTGATCAGGTGCGAGAGTGGTTGCTCAGCTTCGATCTCTACACCAGGCACATTAGACTTCAAATCGGCCAAAAGCATTTTTAGAAACTCATCTCGCCGATACTGTGACTCTGGATTCATGGTCAAAATGTATTCGCCGACGTTTACGGGCTGGGCGTGTTCATCAAGCTCTGCACGGCCAGTTCGCCTCGCAAAATGCATGACAGGATTATTAGGCTTCTGGGCGGACTTTTGCATCGTCTTCAGCCGTTCATCAATAAGCGCTGATGCTTCATTGGATGCTTTCAAGGATGAGCCTCCAGGTAGAGCCACATTGATTTGAACGGACCCTTCGTCGAACTTGGGAAGGAAGTCAGCGCCAAGTTGAGTAAGCAGCCACATACAAATTCCTACGACGCCCCATGTTGCCAACAAGAGCAATCCGGCATGCCGCATACTGAATCGGATCAGATACGAAGCCAAGTGCTTGAGCAATCGCAACAACATGCCATCCTTGTGGCCGTGAGTTGTTCTGGCTTGAGGCAAAAGGTAGTACGACAAAACCGGAGTGACCGTCAGTGACACCAGCAGAGAAGCAAGAATCGATACGATGTAGGCTAGGCCTAGCGGAACGAATAAGCGTCCCTCTACACCGGATAGTGAGAACAGTGGCATGAAGGCCAAAATCACCACCGCAGTACCAAATACAATCGCGGATCGTATTTCTTTGCTGGCTTCGTAAACAACGACAATCGCTGGTCGAGGGCTAGGCATGGCATTGTTTTCGCCAAGTCGCCTGAAAATGTTTTCAACGTCCACAACGGCATCGTCGACGAGTTCACCAATGGCTACGGCGATACCACCGAGCGTCATGACATTGATTGACAGTTCCGTACCAGTCAACGTACTGATCACTCGAAATACCAACGTCGTAATCACTAAAGAAAGCGGTATAGCAGTCAGTGTTATAAAAGTCGTTCTGATGTTTAGTAGAAACAGGAAGAGTACAATCACGACCAGAACTGCACCGATCATGAGAGCTTCTTCTACGTAGTAAACACCACGATCAATAAAGCTCTTTAGCTGAAAGAGATCAGTATTGATTACCACGTCGGCAGGCAGCGTTGCTTCTGCTTCTCTCAAAGCAGCTTTCACTTGGTCCGTTAGTTTGCGAGTATCCGCATGCGGCTGTTTGACGATCGTGATAACGACACCAGGGTTACCATCGACGCTCGCGTCACCGCGTTTGGGGGCGGGCCCTTCTTCTAAACTCGCGACATGACTCAATAATACTGGACGATCAGTGCTCGTCTTGACGGGTATCTTCCCAAGTTCTTCAATCACCTTGTGAGGAACTGGCCCCAGTCGTCCGATGACGCGAACCGAGCGCTCCGATTGACCTTCTTCGAGGAAACCTCCACTGGTATTGAGGTTATTGGCCTTGATGGCCGTTTCAATTTCCTGAAGCGAAACGTTGTACTCTTGCAGTTTCTCTGGATCGACCAAAACCTGATACTGCTTTCTATCGCCACCCATGACGATAACTTCTGCGATCCCCGGCAATTTAAGCAGTCGAGGCCTGATAAGCCAATCGGCCGTCGTGCGGAGTTCCATTCGTTCATGCAGTGCGTCTAGGAACGAGACCTCGTGCGAGCGACCGCCTGAAGTGAATGTTGCCTCTTTCTCATTTCCCCAGACGAGGTTCTCCACTTTGAGTTCTTGCCACGTCGCTGGATCGTTTCGTTTTAGTGGTTGCCACAGGCGGACAGTCGACGTCTGCTCGCTCTTCACCAACTCAGCTAACAAGCCAGTCTGCCCAACTGGCACCAAGTCACCGCCCGTTGGACCTTTTCTACGATGTATGCCCACATGCAGTATCTGACCCATGATTGAGGCCGGCGGGGTCATTTGCGGGCGAATACCAGGTGGCATAGGAACCGTGGCGATCCGTTCCATGACGACTTGTCGCGCGTACCGAATCTCGGTCTTCCAGCTGAATTCAACGTAAATGACATTCATACCCTGGCTTGACTGACTTCGAACTGCCTCGACGCCCGAAGCGCCGAGGAGAGCTGTCTCAATCGGCAATGTTATCTGCGTTTCGACCTCTTCCGAGGACAAACCGGGACACTCCGTCAGGATCACCACTCGGGGTCTATCGAGGTCAGGGAAAACGTCGATTGGCATCTGAGTCGATAGATACCCGCCGTAGGCCAGCACGACAACACAGGCAGCGAGTACCAAAGATCTGTGCGTGAGCGAAAAACGAATTAGTGCATTAAGCATAGTGGATCATTCCTATCACTTTCCTTCGTCTTCGTTCTTGTGCAAACTACCGTCTGCATGGATATGAAACCCCTTTGGCACACCGCTTGTGTCGGACTTAGCCATTCGGTTGAGCTGCGTTGCAGCGCTCTGGACAACGAACGATCCAGGTATGAGTGAAGAGTCGTTAGCCAGCACCGCGTGCTGCCGATCTTGCGTGACAATTCGCACTGGCTTGCGTTCAAAAGTGTTTACGTTTTGTGTGAAGACAAAAGCATCTACGCCGTCCATAACAACGGCATCGGTAGGCAAGATAAAGACGTTGTCGAGCTTTTCAACTCGAACGCGAAGTCGCAGCTTCTGCCCAGGGCGAAAACGCCACAAGATCTGTGTTCTTCCGTTGTCGTCGACTACACGAGATTCGTTTTCAAGGGGGAGAAAAAATGCAAATGTTCGATTCACCGGATCAATCGTGTTGGCCAAGTGCCGGATGTGAAATTCTTGGGAGATCGAAGGCCAACCACTAGCGGCGTTCTCTTGGAAGTCCACTTCAACGGGCCAGCCTTCCTTGACGCTTTGCTCGAGAAGCGACGTTTCATCCCGAAAGGCCCGGCCTTCTATCACGAGCATTTGATGATTGGCCAGCAAACAAAGAACTTGTCCGGCGTCAACCTGTTGCCCAAGTTCGACCTTGGAAGCCTGAAGTTCGAAAGTTGGTGCAGAACCTGGGACAGCACCACTGGAGGTTTGAATGATTTTCGATGGTTCAATGAGGGCCGGTACTTCAGAAGATCGATTTGGCGCATGAACTTCAATCTCACTAATAAAGTTCCCCTGTGCTACTTCATCAATTTGCTGAGCCGATAAGCCGCGGTTGCTCAGTTCCTTCTGATAGGTTTTTACAGCTACTTCGAGGCGTTTGATTTGATTTTCGACTTCAATTACCCGTGACTGCGGGACCGCATCTTGCGCAGACACAAGTCTCGTGCGCTGTGCGTCGGCAAGTCTTATGTCCTGCAGGGACTTGAAGAGATCGGACTGCGTTTGATGCAAGGTCTCACTCATCAGGCGAATCACGAATAAGACATCACCAGAACGAATGTTGTCGCCGGGAAAGAAATTGATCTTGGAGACGATTCCCGTAACGGGTGAAACCACGCTGCGATCGCTGCGCCCAGGCCGATCGACGATCATGCCTGGAACCTGAATTGTCTTCCAATAGGTCGAAGGCTTGACTGCGCGAGCCACTAAACCGAGATTGGCTATAGCTTGATCCGACAGAAGAACTTTCCCTGTTGGTTCAGCACCCTTGCTGTCTGCAATAGAAATGGCAACGTCCGTTGAAGCTGTCTGCTGGTGTGAAAGAAACGGAAGCCAACGATCTTGAGCGAAGTAACCTGCGACACCGATTCCACCGGCAATGGCTATTCCCAGAAGTAGTTTGCTTACAGATTTTTGGTTGGCAGTTTGGGTCATGAACGTCACTCACAAAATTCAATTCAAAAGCTTTGCCGACTCGAGCGAACTAAATGTCAGCAACGACTTGGACAATCAGATGGGTACACGAGGAAGGACAATTTTTGATGACTTAAAGCTAAGAGCCGAATGTCATCGTTCAATGCAAGACAATTGAGGCCGCAAGAGTTTGCGGTTTGCGTTCAATCACAAACCACGATTGAGCTGTTTAAGAAAGCTCAAATAAGCAGCGAGAGGTGTTGTAGATAGAGAGGGCAGCTGTAGGGACGAATCGGCGGCGGCCGGTAGAATCGCAGGGCACTGCCTCGTAACTTCGTATCAGTCTCATCCCAAATCGTCGAAAGGCAAATATTGACTGAATCGCAAGATTTCTCGAAAGTCACTCTCTCGAATCCTGGCGCGACTACGTCAGTTAGATAGATACAGTCAGCATCATGTTGATATGGTTCTGAATAAGATCCATTCGTTTTCTTGGAAGCCGAGGTCTCGTGCTTTTCGGACTGCTTAGCAGAGTGAGAATGCCCGTGTTTGTGGCTGTGCCCGTGAGCATGATGCGAATGTTCCTGCTCTTCGTCATGGCAAGCCGAGGGGGCTTTTCCTTGAACATGGATGTGCGCGCGTACCCCGTGCCCCTCAACAGTGTATTCACCGTGAGAATGCGCGACCGCTGCTGTTTGGCTGAGCAGCAAGCAGGGAATCAAAAGTAGGGTAACGGCACATTTAAACATGATGTATTCGTCGGTTAGGACCTCCGTAGCAGTGTAGCGTTTAATTAGAAAAAAACCAATTTTTGTGCTCAATTCAGACAAAGTTGCCAACAAGCCTCCAAAAATAGCTTCTCCCCCAACCACTTAGTGCTTGCATTAGCCGAGTCGCGTTAGACCAGCTGAATCAGCACAAACTCGGCAATCGTCATAATCGTACCGATCGACCAATGTTCCGAGCAGGCTTTGCGAAATGGGCCGTTTGCGCTGTGACCCCGCACCATTCTGACCTAGGTTTCCAGATGTAGCCTTTGAAATTCTCTTTCGCAGGAAATAGTCACCATGTTTAGATCTTTGCGTAAATCACTGCTCGTTTGTTTCGCGTTTGGGACGCTTCTTGCAAGCTTACCTGAAAGTACTTTCGGGGACGACAGTATGATGCCTCGCGGAAACGTCCGGTATGACAGTGCAAGACGCCGCACACACTCGCACGTCGGCGAGACAAAGAAGCCAGCGAGCGTTTCGACGAACTTAAAGGCTTCCAACCACCAGCAGCCCCAAACAACACCGTTGCATTCTCATCCAAACCAACTTCCGCATCAGCATTCCAAAAACGCATCTCATTAGACAATTCTGCGAACGCGAGTCGTCAGAATTCGAAGTAACAAGCAGATAATATAACGCTTGTGGTTCCGCTCTCGTCAGCTCGATTGGTCCAAGTTAGTAGGTGTCCGACCGCTGGCCGAGATGCGGGCATTGCATTTACAATTTCGCGAAAAAACAAGTGCAATCTCGTTTTGCGTCATTGCACCATACTTTCGCATTCTTAGTACCGCGCGTCCAATTACCTGCGGCTGAAGTTTCGCAACTTGGCACCACTTAGTGAGGCCGATCAATGGATAAAAAAGAAACCCGAGTCAGTCAGACGGTTCATAACCCAGAGTCGTTAACCCGGCGGTTTTCATAACCCAGAGACTCTGAGAGTATTTGTCTCTGATTGGCCCCCAGAGAGGGGCCGATTTGGCGAGAGTCTCGACCGGAAATGGAGTCTCTGGAGAGTGTTCGAGCCCCGGAAGATGGCAGGAAAATACGAAAAAAGCCGACGTTTTGCTTGTGTGCTAAACGTCGGCTTCTTCAAATAACCTACTGCGGTCAGTTTCCTAACCAAACAGAGAAGTTGAAATTTGGGCTGGCTCATCTGCGACCTCCAGGTCATGAAAGAGCCAAACCGAGGAGCCAAAGCTCTCACTAAGACGCCTTAGGGTATTTTAATCTGCCGCAAAAAGCGGTGCAGTCACTCGTTTCGCAAACCGTCAGAATTTGACAATTTGGGAAACACATGGTACAAATTACCTCCACGTTATCTTTCGGGGAGGTCTTTTGTTCTATGGTGGCACCCACGCCGGTCAATGCTGCAACGCGAGCGATCCAGGTATTTCGTGAGAGCGGCGGAATCATGCGGATGGCAAACATCCTTCGCAGCGGTATCACGCGCAACACTCTGTACGCCATGCGAGACTCTGGACAGATCGAACAACTCGCGCGAGGCCTGTATCGGCTAGCAGAAATGCCTTCGCTCAGCCAATCCGATCTGGTAACGGTTGCCGCCAAGAGCCCACAAGCCGTGATCTATTTGGTTTCAGCCCTTTCCTTTCACGAGCTGACGACACAAATCCCACACGAAGTTTGGATTGCGATCCCTCGAAATAGCGAACCGCCAAGATTGGAGTTCCCGCCACTGCGTACATCACGTCTCGGCGACGCGGCGTATGCCACTGGGATTGAAGAACACAAGGTCGACGGTGTTACGCTGCGAGTGTACTCGAAGGAGAAGTCGCTCGTCGACAGTTTCAGCCGTCGAAATGATGTCGGTCTGGACGTCGCACTCGAGGCGCTGAAGTCGTATGTATCGCAAGGCAAGGTGAATGTCGACCTGATTATGGAGTATGCCTCAAAGCTGAGGGTTGCTAAAGCGCTGCGTCCTTATCTTGAGGCGCTGATATGACTCGTGATATCTCCGCATCGGTTCGCGGTCGATTGGAAAATGCCGCAAGAGAGTCTGGACGGCCACTTCAAGAACTGATGCAGTATTTCGTGATGGAGCGATTTCTTTTTCGACTATCGAAATCCAAGCATGCGGAACGATTCGTCCTGAAGGGGGCTTTGATGTTTCGGGTATGGGGGACGCCTCAGTCGAGAGCCACACGCGATATCGATCTACTCGCTCGCGCCGAAAACTCTGTGCAAACAATTTCTGCCATGATGAAGGATGTGTACCAACAATCTGTCGAACCAGATGGAGTAGAGTTCCCGAGCGATTCGGTACGAGGCACGATGATTAAAGAAGATGCTGAGTATTCAGGCGTTCGAGTGACCTTCGTGGCTATGATTCAGAATGCTCGATTGCCGATGCAACTCGATGTGGGGTTTGGTGATGTTATTCACCCGGTCGCGACGACGATCACGTATCCAACCATGCTCGAGTTCGAAGCGCCCAACTTGATTGGCTATCCGAAAGAGACGGTTATCGCTGAAAAGTTCGAGGCGATGGTCAAGCTTGGTCAACTCAACAGTCGCATGAAGGATTTTTTCGATGTATGCGTGCTGGCGCGTCAGTTTGACTTCGACGCAGAAATACTTAGCAACGCAGTTCAGAAGACCTTTGCTAATCGAGGTACAGAGCTGGTTGCAGAACCGTACGTTTTTTCCGAACCGTTCCGTTTAGACGCAACCAAACAAATTCAGTGGATGGCATTCATTCGTAAGTCGAAGCTGGAGGGTACTTGGGATTCGTTTTCCAATGTTGTCGATGATATCAGCATCTTCTTATCACCTATTGCTCAATCGCTCGCTGCTGGTCGGAAACTCATTTCGAGCTGGAAGGCGGGCGGACCTTGGGGCCATTGATGGCGTCATTCTGATCGCCGTTTACGACGAATCACCAGTGGCCAGCGTTTGACTACTATGCCATGCAAAAACCAGATCCCGTTACTGCAATCTATGCTCGACAGTCGCGTTCGAGCCGCACAAGTTATTCGTCATGCGATGCACAGATTCGGATCTGCTGGGATTTAGCAAACGAGCTCAGCTACCAAATTCGCGAGGTTTACTCGGACGAAGGCGAGTCGAGCGAATCGTTGACCAGACCGCAATTGACGCGATTGCTGGATGCAATTGACTCTGGAGAAGTAAAGCGCGTGATTGTATATAGTATTGATAGGCTGACGCGGCGTTTATATCACCTCCAAAGGCTGCTCGAACGGTTCAACAACAGAGCGGTGGAATTAATTGTCGTTACAGACCCGAAGTATAACGGTTCGGCAGCCAGTCAACTGATGAGGAATATTGTGGCTGCGGCGAGCGAGTTCGAGATTGAACTGACACGCGAGCGATTGGCTGATGCTCGAGCTTCGCTGAAACGGCAGGGGAAACGCGTTGCGGGTAGAGTTCCGTTTGGCTACCAATCCGACGGGGCAACCAAGGCACTTAGGCCCGATCCTGAACAGTCACTAATTGTTCAGCAACTTTTTGAAATGGCTTCACAAGGTATTAAACCAAGCGAGATCGCTGCCCACGCCAATGCAAGTGAATGGAAGAATCATCGCGATGAAACGGGGAAATGGACGCCTCGTTGGATCTCAAAGTTGCTTAAGAGTAGGGTCTACATCGGGGAGATCAGGGATGGCTCTCTATCTGTGCCCGGCGAGCATGTTGCGATCGTTTCTACATCTGTGTTTGACACGGTTCAGCTTCAACTTGCAAGTCGCATCGCTCGTGGGACATCAGGCTGGGCAAGGGAACCGATTCGTCCGACCTCTGATGAATTGGATCTTCGCGGCGTACTGCACTGTGGACAGTGCAGCCGGCCAATGAGCCCAAGCATTTCAATTCGCGGTGATATTCGCTATCGCTATTATCGATGCCGATCCCATGCCGGTGGTCGACCACCATGCCCTGGTGTGAACATTGCCGCGATGGAAGCGGATAGCCTGGTGAAGCAAGTCCTAATGGAAATTGAAGAATCAGATTGCAGCAATTCCGGATTCTCAACGTTGTGGCGAGGCTTTACCAATCAACAGCGGAAAGAACGCCTAAGCGATCTGGTGGATCGTGTCTTTTTCAACTTCGAAGCGAAAGAGCTAACTATTCAGTTCAAAACGGGAATCGATTCGATCATTGCCCAGCTCCTGCCTGCTGAACGAACTGATTAATAAAATCTTTTGTGCCAAGCTGTCGGCAGCGAGCGCGCGCTCGCGCTTTTGCGAATCGAATAACCTACAAGCCAGTTTTTCGCAACATTGGCCCTCTTAGTGAGGCAGAACAGCTGAAAAAAAGAATCCCGAGTGAGACAGACGGTTCATAACCCAGAGTCGTTAACCCGACGGTTTTCATAACCCAGAGACTCTGAGAGTAGTTGTCTCTGATTGGCCCCCAGAGAGGGGCTGGTTTGGCGAGAGTTGCGACCGGAAAGCGTACCCAAGTTTTCGCAGCGAGCGTTCAAGATCGATCTGTATTCGGTCATTTGCCGTCAGGTCTGACTGCCTTATCGAGTTCTGCGAATTGGTTCCCTGTACGATTCTAGAAACCAACTCTTCAAATCCGTTTGTTCCAGCTTCTCGGGTAACCTGCACCACTTTGACTAACACACTTGCCTTCTTTGCAAGTTCCGGACGACTCGCCAAAGTTCTGGTCGTTTGTTGCCCATTTATTACCTGGGGATTCGCAACTACGAGAATATCCTTTCCTTTCTTGCTCTCCTTCTTTGCTTCGTCACAAAGAATGGTTACTCCGTTATTGTAGTAGATGAACCGATCTGGCTCATGCATCAACGTTTGCAGCATGCCTTCATTTACCGCCGTCGTACCACCAAGGAAGCCTCGTATGTTACGAGCGAAGAGCCTGACACCGGCATACTGAAAGATTGCCGCTACTGCATCTCCCCTCATTGAGAATACCCAGGACTCGATTTTGTTTTCGTCATCGTAACGTTGAGAAACTCCATTCACGGTTACGTTGGGAGCTTTTTCCATCTCAAGTTCCAAGCCAGGTATCGGCGGGGCGACGCCATCCAAGTAGTCTCTCACTAGAAGCGAAATTCCTTTGCCATCGATGACGTCAAGCGTAACATCCCCGCTCGCTTTCGCGGCAAGCGACTCGGCTTCAGTTCGTGTCGCAGCGCTCACTTTCCCAGTAGTTGCGAAATAAAGCCATACTCGATAGCGGCGTACGAGGAGGGCCATCCTGCTGGACTGGCTCTAGCGCGGGCTTCCAATGGAAATAGCGATTCTGCTCAACGCCAGTTGTCGCATCCCAGTCAAGCTTCTCATAACTTCTTTGGCAATTGCCGTGAGCGATTTGTAGCGCCGGCCCTCGTACTCAAAGCCTTCCTGCAAGACGATCACGCGGATCATCTTGCCTTTGTATTGCCGCTCCACGATGTTGCCCGGTGGAGGCAGTCGCGGGTCCCAGTCCACAAACGAATCGGGCTCGGGAAGAACCAGCTTGACGCCCTCGGTGCTGTACTTCCTTGGAGCCGTCACTCGCGTCTCAGCGCCAATCGCCAACTCCTCGGCTTTCTTCAACGCGTCTCTGGACAGCCCGCCTTCTTCGTTTGCTTGAAGCCGCCACGCGATGCGACGGATCAAGTACTGCTTGTTACGGCTCCGACATTCTTCTTCGAAGACCTGCTCATAACGCTGGACCAATTGGCTAACCGTTTTGTCCTGAAGCTCGGCGATTTCGAGCAATACGTTTGGGCTCATTGATCACCACCTTGCTGAATTGGTGCCTTTGAATCCACTTGGCCCTGGCTTTGGTCGTCCGCATGCATGCTCTCGCCTTGAGAGGGCTGCTCAGCGGAAAACGCATTGCTGTCGGGCATGTGGGATTCAATCGCCTTGGCCGCCAGCGGGCTCCTTTTGACCCGAATTACACCTCGGGCCAACAGTGCTGCGATGTCTCTGTGTCTTGCTTCGTTGCTCACGAATTACCTCCGTTTTGGATGTCTTGGGCGTCGCCAAAACCCAGCGTTTTGGAGACGCGAGACACAGAGAGGGGTTTGCCGGAAACGAAAGCAAGCGGCTCGGGTAAAGAGTCTCCAAGATTGCCCAAAACAGGTTCGCCCAGCGCCGAATTCTCGCTTGATTCGTCATCGAATTCGCGGTCTGCAGCCACACATCGCTGGATACCGCGTAGCAAGATTTCAGCAATTGATCGAACGCGAACCGACGCCGGATCGGCCGGCCGTTCGCCATCATCGGGTAGAGTATCGAAAGAAAAAGCGTCGATGATTCCGCCTCCATAGATAGACCTTCAAGGGAACCGAAGTGGCATCCCTCCCAGATCTATCTATGCAAAACGGCCGACGCGCGACTCATGACCTGAGGCTCTTTTCCCAATCCGGAACTGCAATTCCCTTATCAAATGCCCAGTTCAGCGTTCTCAGGAAATATTTGCCCCGATGATTTGTGGATTCCGCATTAGAATTGTCGCTAGCACGATAGCGGAAACTGCAGCGCAAGCTTGGCCAAACATCTAGTTAGTCCGCCGGGGCGGAGAAAACTGCCGTGAAATCAAGGATTCTCGTCTTTTTGTGTCAGATTGACGCAACATCGCGAGTTTAATCTGCCAGGAGACAGTAATGACCGATTTTCCAGAGACACGAACGAGCCTGATCGCGCAAATCCGATCCCCACAGGATCGCGAAGCATGGGATCAATTCGTGATCATGTACCGGCCTGTCATTTATCGCATGGCACGACGCCGTGGAATGCAGGACGCTGATGCGCAAGACCTTGTTCAAACGGTCTTGATACGTGTGGCCGGAGCAATCCAGGGTTGGGAGAAGTCAAGTCCCGAAACCAAGTTTCGCCACTGGCTGCGGCGCGTCGCCCGGAATGCCATCGCCACCGCCTTTTCCCGACAGCCCAAAGATGTAGGGGTTGGCGGATCCGAGATGCTTGATCTGCTAGCGGAGCAACCTGCCACCGCAGCCGACATCGAGCGAGAGTTGTTGAAGGAATCGATGCGAGAGAATTATCTGCGCGCAGCATTGGTGGTGAAGGCCGATGTCGATTCGGAAAGCTGGCGAGCATTTGAGTTGACCGTCGTCAACGGTCAGCCTAGCGAGGAAGTCGCGAAGCTGCTCGGGAAATCAATGGGCGCGATTTATGCGGCTCGCAGTCGCATAATGCGCAGGCTTCGTGAGCAGGTACAACGTCTGCAGGAGAGCAGTCTATGAACGCCAGACTTGATCGCTGTGACCATAAGCGGATCGATGCCTTCCTCGCATCGGATCCTGACGATTTGAGAGATGCTTCGCTTGTCGCACATCTGGATAACTGTTCGGACTGCCGAGACTACATGGAGCAAGTTGCTGCGGAATCTCAAAGCTGGAGCGATGCAGCGGCGTACCTGCTGGCATCAGAGTTTGATCGCTCGAGTTCGATCGAATACTCAGCGGCTTCTATGGACTTTGGAAAACCCGATGTCCCGACATCGATTCAAAATGTTCTGGATTCGCTCGCGCCTTCCGACGATCCGCAGCGTCTTGGAAGACTTGGCGGATATGAAATCTCGGGCGTCATCGGCGTCGGCGGGATGGGCGTCGTGCTGAAGGCCGTTGATACCGCACTTGATCGCATCGTCGCCATCAAGGTGATGGCTCCGCACTTAGCCAGTCATGCAACCGCCAGAAAACGATTTGCAAGAGAGGCGAAGGCAGCGGCAGCCGTGCTGCATCCAAACGTCATTCCGATTCATAGTGTTTCAAGCGAAGATGCGACGCCTTATTTGGTGATGGGCTATATTCGAGGCGGTTCGCTGCAAAAGCGACTCGACCGCGAAGGCATTTTGGCCACCGTAGAGATCTTGAGAATCGGATCACAGATCGCCGCAGGACTATCGGCGGCTCATGAACAGGGGCTGGTGCATCGTGACATCAAGCCTGAGAACATCTTGTTGGAAGACGGCGTTGAACGCGTCACCCTCACCGACTTCGGCTTGGCCCGCGCTGTCGATGATGCTTCGGTGACGCGTGAAGGGACAATCGCCGGAACTCCGCAGTACATGTCGCCGGAACAGGCACGCGGCGAATCCGTCGACCAGCAAAGCGATCTGTTCAGCCTGGGTAGCGTCCTTTACACACTATGCACGGGGCGTGTGCCGTTTCGCGCCGAATCATCACACAGCGTCATGAGAAAAATCATCGACGAAGACCCCACGCCGATCCGTGAACTCAACCCTGAGATACCGGACTGGCTGGTCCGCATCATTGAGCGGCTGATGGCGAAAGACAAAGTCAATCGCTTACCCTCAGCGAAAGAGGTGCACTGCTTGCTCGACGCCTGCCTGAGCCACGTCCAGCAACCAACAGCGATAGATCTTCCGGTAAGTCTTCGGCCCGCTCAACAAACTAAACCACGAACTTTATTCCTCGTAACCCTTGGAGTCCTTTTAATGACAAGCGTTTTCACTTCACTGCTTTGGCTAACCGGCGCGCTGGCGTTTCTCGTTCAGGATGGTCCAGCGCAGCAACAATCAAATGAACCAGCGGCACCGCAACAAGAGAAAGAGGCTGAACCTGTCGACAAAGGGGATTCCAAATCAGAGCCGCTAACCTGGCCGGCATTGCTCGGAACAGACATTCCTCAGGAACATCTCGATCGTCTTCCCAAAGAACCGCTTGTCCTGATCGACGCCCTGAACAAAAGCCGAGGCAGTTGGTTGTTTGGTGGAAACATGAAAACCGACGACAAAGACTCAGCGTTTGATGCAATCATGAATGTGGAGGGTGGTTTTAAGACCCATTTCGAGGAAGTCGGTCGTCCCGGTCCTGGCTGGACACTCAGCATTCAGTGGCCGCGTGAAAAGCCTGAACGCACTTGGACCATCCTTCTCTTACCAATGATGGAGAAATACGAAGTTCAGTGGCGCGGTGTGGCTCAATTCTCGCAAGTCGGTGAAAAGATGTCTCCCCTTTCCGGGAACTTCTATGATGGGCATTGGGATTTGGCAAGTCGAACACTAACGCTGACACCCATTGCCGCAGGACGCCCCGAACCAGAAACGGTCACCAAGCCAGCCGAAAAAGGAGATGCGGAGAGTCAGTTTCAGATCACAGTCAAAGGGAATGGACAACTTGAAGTTCACGGCTTTGAACCTGCTGAGACGACAAGTCTGTCAGGCAAGTCGGCCGCTCGCATCGGCGAACCCTACGTCGAGCCGGACTTGAATCGGCTAACGCTGCCTAACGGCTACAAAGTCGCTTTTGCCAGTCGGTTGCAAGTCAGCCTGATTGACAGTAAGCGTAGCGGGGTTGCCGGCGCTAAGCTCGAGAAGATTGGTTGTCATGAAAACATCATCTACGGGCTTATCACTCAACGAGAAGGTGTCGATGAACCGGAGGATACGCTTGGGTATTTCTGGTTGGATTCAGCCACCGGCGAGATCACCAAGGGTATGGAACTTGGACCTTGGAGCAAAACTCTCCGAGAAAAGGGAGTCAGCGATCCCCAAATGTTGAATCCGGAGCAAGTAGGGCCGAAGTTCTGATCCAGCATGAGATACACCGGAGACGAAGAGACCGCAATCTAGGATTCTCCGCCCAGTCGGCTCGTTTAGCGCTAGTTGGAAGCGAAAATAATCATCTCAATGATCGCGAAGATTCTAAAATGCCTTGCGACTCCACAAAGCGAGTTTCAAAACTTCCGAAGCAATGGGTTCCACTCCCGGCTAACTGACTCTGAAAGAGTGTAAAATGAAAACATACTTGTTGACGTTCGGGACGATTTTTATGTTGATCGTCTTGTGGGTAGTCATCTGCGTTGGACGCGTGCTCACGGACACTGCGCCTTGGGGGCCAAGAATCGGTGGCCAGTTGCCCAATGGCACCGAAGTCTATTTTCAAGCACGTCCCGCAGGATTCGAAACGGACGATCGGTTGATCGTGGTTGCTCCCAACGTGGCGGTAAAACACTACTGGGTTGATCGCGTGCATGGCGGCTTCGAACACGTCGTCCTGAAGTACAACGACACTGGAAACCAGCTTTGGATAGAATCCGATGGCACAGTGGGAGCCTCCATTGATTTGACCACGAACGATTTCCGAGCCGAGCAAGAGACCCAACATCAGTGGGCAAAGTTCGGGACCGGCACAACGCTCGATTCAGGAGACACTAGCAGTTTCTTCTCACTACTTCGACCGTGGTAACCAAACACTCCCCGTGCCTAACTTTCTTCGTAAAGACTTACGCGACACCATGGCGTAACGCCCTTTAATCACTGCTTTAATTCTTGCGGCCAACCGAGCAATTCTTCCGCGTCAGTTGAACTGTACCGCGAGGTGTTTTCTGTAGCGAAACCAAACGGTGGCTTCGGTCGGCCAAATCAACCGTCCTACTGCGTGTTGATTTGGTTGGAGCCGATTAAAAGAAAATAAAACGCCGCTGTTGTGACATCCATTTCACAAGGCCAATCCCGGTCGACTGGACTCGATACCGCCCTTGCATCGCATCCGCAAGAGATTGAAGGGTAGCTTACAACTCTTGGATTACTTACTACTGATGGCGTTAACAAACCGGCATCTTCTTGAGTTGGCAACCTGACAAGTCACGCTCAATTGGCCTTCTGGGCTCGAAATTCTCGCGCCGGCCATTACTCTTCGCAAGAGTTCGCAACTTTGGCCTCTTAGTGAGGCAGATCAATGGAACAAAAAGAAAGTCCTGTCAGGCGGACAATTCATAACCCAGAGTCGTTAACCCGGCGGTTTTCATAACCCAGAGACTTTGAGAGTTTTTGTCTCTGGTTGGCCCCCAGAGAGGGGCTGTTTTGGCGAGAGTCGCGGCTGGGATTCGAGTCTCTGGAGAGTGTTCGAGCCCCTGAAGCTTGCAGGAAAATACGAAAAAAGCCGACGTTTTGCGTATCTGCTAAACGTCGGCTTAATCGAATAACCTACTGCGGTCAGTTTCCTAACCAAACAGAGAAGTTGCGGGAGCCGGATTTGAACCGACGACCTCGAGGTTATGAGCCTCGCGAGCTACCGGGCTGCTCCATCCCGCGAGGTAAATAGTACTCATCAAACCGTTCTCGTCCACCCCCAACGGCCAGCAACGACGGCAGAATAAACAAATTTCCCAGCAATCCTCCGAGGATGCTGATCGCCGCTGTCGTTCCAAAAACCACGGTCGGCAAGAAATCACTTGTCGCCAACGATCCAAAGCCTACCACCAACG
Organism: Pirellula staleyi DSM 6068; assembly: GCA_945875845.1. Lineage (GTDB taxonomy): Bacteria > Planctomycetota > Planctomycetia > Pirellulales > Pirellulaceae > JBKCUI01. Next base: position 48,333 of record CAMCMB010000011.1, on the reverse strand, counting down.
CTAAACTCGATAGAAACATCGCCATCCCTATCTCGGATTGCGCGGACTCCAACGCGTCAATAATAGTCTTTCCAAGCGATCGCTCGCGCTGAAACCTCATCAAATAGTGCAGCGAGGAATCGACACTTAGTCCCATCGAAACCGCCGCTATCATCGCTGCCCCCAAGTTCACTCGCACTCCCATCCAGCCCATCCACCCCAAAATGCAAAAGCTGGGTAGCGCATTCGGCAAAATCGATAACAACGCAAACCATGGACTTCGCAAGGCAATGGCCATCGCTATCCCTATCCCCAACGCTGCCAACGCAAAGCAACGCCATTGATCCGCTACGACACTGCTTACCAGTTCGGTTAACAGCACGTAGTAGCCCGAAACCGTAGCTATCGCCTCGCCTTTCAATGTGGTTCGCCAGGATTCCGATCGCATCGTTTCATCCACTGCGGTTCTTACCTGGGCAATTAATTGCTCCTTTTGTACCGATTCCGATTGCTCATGCGACCGAAGCATGATTCGCAAGCTTCGCTCATCCCCTTTTTGCTTGGTGATGAGCGTGTCGACAAACTCACCCATTACCTGCCGCATCCCAAACAACCTCGCTTCAATCGGCAAGGCGCGTAGTTTCGGTAGCGACGTTGCTGCCGCATCCGCATCCGCAAAACTCATCGCGTGGCTCAATCGCAATGGCGAGTCACCAGGAACCTCGATCGCAAGGAGTCGGCGCTCCAGCGCCAGCACTTCATCCAGGTACTTCTGCGATAGCACCTTTGGGGCGGGCAACACAACATCCCAAACACCTGCCCCGCCTAACTCCGTTTCGACCGCTTGATAGGCAACCACCAGCGGAGCGTCTTGTTTGAAGTTCTTGATAAAATCGGTCTCGACCTGCAATCGCAACGATCCCCAAATCGCGAGCCCCGCCAAGATCAATCCCGCACACACAATCGATCGCGGCCATCGCAGCGACCAAGCTAAGAGTGATCGGAGCAGGCGGCGCACTTGTTCGTCGCCTGGGATTGGATACAGTTCAAATGAGAGTCCCAACGGCTTCGCGATGAATGCAGGCGCTAACGGAACCAGGGCCATGGTTGGTACTAAGACGAAAATGCCGACCATCACCACCAACGATGCTAGGGCCATCATGCATCCGTAGTCTTGCACGGGTCCGACTTTGGCAATCATCAAGGCGGCAAACCCGATCGCGTCCGTGATACACGCCCACACGATGGGTCTCCAAAGTTCCCTCATCGATTGACGGAGGGCTTGTTCTGGGGATAGATTCGATTCCATGGCATGGCGATAACCAACCATCCAGTGCATGGTCGTCGCGACGCTGATCACGGTTACGATCGACGAGAGCATGGATGAGACCATCGTTAAATCCCACGCCAACCAGACGAGCAAGCCTCTTGTCACGATCAACGACCATTGCACGACCACAATGGTGATGATCGCCCATCGCACCGAGCGAAATCCGATCAAGATCAATGAGGCTAAGCTGATAGCAGAAAAGATGCCAAGTCGCTTTCCGTCTAGTTCGATCGCTTCGAAGCCTTCCTCCACCATGACGGGCTGCCCAACCTGCAACGCGGCCGACACGCCAAATGCTTGCGGTAGCGAATTGCCAAGGGCGCGAAGTTCGACGAGCGTTTTCGATGTCGACGCACCAAGCTGACCGGAGGGAGCCAGCAAACAGGCTATCGCTACGAGATCGCTGTCGCGGCTATGGGTCTGCCCTTCGAAAATTGATCGGAACTTGGTAGCCAACTCACTTGTTGGATCCAGCAGCGGATGACCGGCAGGCTTGCCCAAGGAACCAAACAGAGAGATCGGTGTTTCGAGTTGCGCCAGCATTGCGTCGACCTTGGACAAATCCATGGCGATGGCAACGCCAGGAACCGCTTCGACTTTTTGGCGGATGGCCTTGAGACGTTCGATGCCGCTCCCGTCGGCATTCCAAAGCTCAGGATCTCGATAGGCGAAGACAACAAGATCCGATACTCCGAACTGCTCTTGCAACACTTCGAAGTCTTTTCGAATCGGATCGTTGGGCGAAAACATCCGAACCAGGGACCGGTCCAGCTGGAGTCGTTGCGAGGCTGGCCACGCGAGTGCAAGCACAAGCATGCTGATCGCGAAAAAAACCCAACGCCAACGAATCATGGATTTTAAAACCCGATTGCAAAGCGGCGAGGGCTAAAGAACGTCCGAACATCAATACATGGCATTCCGGCTCGCAAGGCTGCTTCCACTCCCAGATCCGCGTCTTCGAAAACTAGACAGTGCTGAGCCTCGACCCCCAATCGACGAGCAGCCTCCAAAAACACATCCGGTTCGGGCTTGTGTTTCGCGGTATCTTCGGCGGTGACGACCGCATCGAACCAATCGGCCATCGCGACTTGCGTTAGCTGTTGCAGGATGATTTCACGAAAGCCACCGCTTGCGACCGCGATGGGTTTTGTCCCACGGCTTTGACGGGCTACTTCCACAACCTTTTCGATCGGGACGAGCAACTCGATTCGATCCAAAAACGCTTGCTCTTTTTCAATGGCAACCGCATTGGCGTCCAGGTCGACCTGCTGCTCCCGCGAGAGTAACTCGATGATGCGATGGCTGGGCATTCCACCAAGCGAATAGAATCGATCTTCTGGAAACTCGATTCCATAACGACTCATCGTTTGGTGCCAAGCTAGAAAATGGACTGGCATCGAGTCCACCAAGGTACCATCGCAATCAAAGATAATAGCCTTGGAGATTCGTATTTGTTCGAGGTCCCTAGGATTCAAGCTGGTTGCTTTCGACGATGTGGTTCCAAAGATCTTGTGCAGCGAGGGGGCGAGCGAGCCAACCGTCAATACGGTACTCCTTTGCATACACTAATTGCTCCAGTGTACTGGTAGATTCGTCGGCAACGAATACTCTCGTCCTGTCATACTTACCATTTGATCGAATTTTTCTTGCAAGTTCGAGTTCATCCAGCACGGTGGAGTCTCCATTGCAGACGATATAATCGAATGGCTCGTTCGAATCGATGGCTTTGTAGGCAGCAGATCGGCTATTCACGGTACAGACCTGAAAACCTCGGAAACTGCCAGCCGGTAAAGTGAATAGCGTTACGTTGCTCGGTGCGTTAATAATGAGTATGTAACGGGGCGACTGGCCACGATCAAGTGAGTCGTCGTAGGGTGAGTCGTTGTATAGGGTGGATGGTTCCGACACCCACTCCGATGCAATACGCTTGCGGGATTCTGGCTGTTCAAAGTGACTTTCGAGACAATCTTTGTCCAAGTGGGCCAAATCATTGAGCAGGTCGGACAGCACGGCGTCGGCTTTTGCCTCATCGCCTGAGGCTCGTAGTTGCTGGAAAATGTGCAGACTTGATTTGATATCGGCCAGTCGCTGTCCGAATTGGAGCAACGCGGACTCAAACTCCGGTGCACTGTCTTGTTCGTAAGTGTGGTTTTCGCTACTTGGGTGACCCGCGACAGGACCGGATGTCGCGCTGGTCGTTGCGAGTTCGCCTCGCATGATTTCTACACTTCGAGGGGCTTCGATACCCACTTTGGCAACGCGGCCATTCACATCGAGTATGCGGACGGTGATTCCACAATTAGGGAAGACAATGGATTGATTTGTTCGGCGACCTAAAATCAACACGATACGACTCCATTCTTAAGCGAAATATGTACGTTGTTCTAACAGCAAGGCAACTAGTGTAACAAATCCGATCGCAGCTTTGGCTGGGGGGGGGTAAATTCCTATTAAGTGCTAGCTTTCACGCCTAGCGGGCGGTAAGGATATGCCGGTGGTATCAGCCAAATGACACTTACTTTGCAGCGGAACAGCGCAAGCTGTCCGGTGAGGATTTGCAATTTACTTGAGAAATCACCGGGCGGCTCGCGCCGCTCCGCTACTCGTTGACTCGAACCGAACGCGGTTGCCATTGGTCTGACGTCCAAACATAGTCGCCTTTTGCTCCGCAAAAGCAGTGGTCATGACGCGTTCTTTCGCGGATAGGCTGTGAATTTTTGGATGGAGCACTTTTGGCGGCAGTTTGACAACCCGACGCGTAACGGCTTGTTGCTTTAATGGTACGACGGACTTCCTAGTCCGTCGAATTCCCCATTGACGGACTTGGAAGTCCGTCTCACCGCCCTTACCCAATAATGACTTCACTAAATCAACAAGCCGGTACGCGAGGAGCCGACTGCAATCCCTCGCTCACGGGCACGGGTTACCATAGCGTGGCACGAGCGCGCTCGCTCGTGAATCCATGGGCGAGACGCCCATGCCACCGAGCCGTCACGGGCACGGGTTACCATAGCCTACCCGAGGGAGAACGCGTACTTTCGCTGGGCGAAAGGCGACTATAGAAGTCACAGGCCAGATCCATAGTATTTTCTTCGCGTCATTTGGATCATAATCGCGGCAGTCAAATGGCTTTGTTCTAACTCTCCAAGGTGTGTCTATGCGAGTCGTTATCGTTTTGCTCTCGATGGCTTTGATGTCGTTTCATTCTTTTGCGATTGCGGACGAGTCGACTTCCGTAACCAACGCTCTGTATGTTGTATGCCCGGGCATACGCGACTATCAGCAATATGGAGGAAGCGGGATCCTTGTTTTTGATATCGACCACGAGCATCGCTTTGTCAAGCGAATCGAAACGCCCGCCAGCCAGAGGGACAAGCCTCGCAACATCAAAGGCGTCTGCGCGTCCGCCGTAACAGGACGCATCTACTTCACGACTCCAGAGCAACTTTTTTGTCTGGATTTACGGACAGAAAAAGTGATTTGGTATGCCACCCCATCCCTAGGCTGCGACCGTATGTCGTTAACGCCAGATGGCAAGATTCTTTACGTCCCATCTTTCGAAAAGGATACATGGAATGTATTCGATGCGATCTCTGGAAACTGGACAACCAGTATTGAAACCAAAAGCGGTGCCCACAATACGGTGGTTTCCCTCGATGGCTCAAGGATGTACATGGGTGGATTGAAGTCCTCGATGTTGTTCGTGGCGGATACACAAACGCACAAGATCGTCCAAGAGGTGGGACCGTTTGCTGGTTCGATACGCCCCTTTGTCGTCAACGGTTCGAGTACACGCGTTTATAGTTGTGTCAATGGTTTGCTCGGCTTTGAAGTTGGCGATCTGACAACCAACAAGAAAATTCACCGCGTAGAGGTATCGGACTTTGCTCAAGGGCCCGTTCTTCGCCACGGTTGTCCGAGCCATGGTGTCGGTCTGACACCGGACGAAAAAGAGGTTTGGGTCGTGGATGCCTTTAATCAAAGACTCCATGTTTTTGACAATACGACAACCCCACCGCAGCAGCGTGAGTCCATTCAGGTTCGCGAACAGCCTGGTTGGATCACTTTCAGTCTCGATGGGCTCTACGCTTATCCGTCAACAGGTGAGGTGATCGATACGAAAACCAAAAAGATCCTTACTACTTTAGCCGACGAACAAGGACGCGAAGTCCATAGTGAGAAAATGGTTCAAATTCAGTTTCAAAATGGAAAGCCGGTCCGAGTGGGGGACCAGTTTGGAGTGGGGCGAATCCGTTGACAAATGCCGCTGGCATTACGCCTTAGTTTTAGCCACTCCGTCCGAAGGACGGTGCTCCTACGGTTCTCGATAAACCGGACGCTAGCGGCTTGTTGATTTAATGGTACGACGGACTTCCTAGTCCGTCGAATTCCCCATCGACGGACTAGGAAGTCCGTCGTACCGCCGTTACCCAATAACGACTTCACTAAATCAACAGCCCGCTAGCGCGTTCCGGCTAATTAGGACAGTTATCGATGCCATCGCGAGGTTTCGAGCTCAAAATCGATTAGACTTAGCTGTACTTTGGTTTCTCCCATGGCGACACACTACAACTTTTTGGACGGACATGAGAATTCGACTCTGCTGCTTTATCCTTTCGTTTGTAGCAAGCATCGCTTGGTGGAACCACGAAGCCGCCGGGGAAGAGACGCAGGTGGACAAGCAGTTCTCGCAATCCATTCTCCCTTTTCTGACGAAGTACTGTTGTGATTGTCACGATGAAAAAACGCAGGAAGCCAAGTTGGACTTGTCGATGTACAAGTCATCTGGGGATGTGACCGGCGCCCTTCCTCTTTGGGAACACGTCTTGTCGCGCGTGAAGGCAGGGGAAATGCCTCCTGCGGATTCCGAAGCACAGCCATCCGCCGAAGAACGAGTCCAGTTCGTCGGTTGGATTCGGGCGATTCGTCGACAGGAAGCTATGCGCAATGCCGGCGACCCAGGTGTCGTCCTGGTGCGACGGCTTAGCAATGCAGAGTACAACTACAGCATTCGAGATCTAACGGGCGTCGACATCAATCCGACTCGTGATTTCCCGGTCGATCCAGCTAACGAAGCGGGCTTCGACAACTCTGGGGAATCGCTTTCCATGTCGCCCGCCCTGCTTAAAAAATACTTGGAAGCGGCTCGACTTGTTAGCGAGCACCTGGTTCTCAAGCCCGATGGGATTGCTTTTGCTCCTCATCCTGTGGTGACGGAAACGGACCGTGACAAGTACTGTGTCAAACGGATTGTGCAGTTCTACGCAAAGCAACCGACCGATCTCTCGGATTACTTTCTGGCTGCATGGCGATTGCGTCAACGTGAGTCTACCGGCGAGAAAGAAATAAGCTTACCGGAGATGGCATCCCAATCTGGCATTAGCCCTAAGTACTTGTCGCTGGTCTGGGCCACGCTTACCGAAACACCAGATGCTGCAGGACCGCTTGCCCAATTGCACTCCATGTGGAATCAGTTGCCATCCGATGTTAGCCGAGAAGTCGATGCAAAGTCCGGATGCAAAGCGATGCGAGACTTCGTTGTCACCGTGCGTCGCAAACTGGAACCAGCCATTGATAACCTAGACCTGAAAGGTATCCACAAAGGGTCGCAACCCTTCGTGCTTTGGAAGAACGACCAGTACGCAAGTTATCGTCGCTCCTTCAGCCGAAAAGCTCTCGTCAACGAATCGGACTCTGGCGAACAGAAAGACGTGCAAACACTCAGTGACCCCATTGCACTCGCATTGCTGGTTCCCGCAGATGATTCGCGGCGAGCACAATACGATGCGTCGCTGGAGCGATTTTGCAGCGTGTTTCCCGACGCTTTTTATATTTCCGAACGAGGACGAGACTATGAGGGCAAGCCCAAAGAACAGCAAGAGAAAGGGCGACTCCTGAGTGCGGGTTTCCACAGCATGATGGGTTACTACAGGGATGATGCTCCACTGTGCGACATGATCTTGTCCGATGCAGAGAAACAAGAACTCGACGGATTATGGCAGGAACTTGACTTTGTGACGGGGGCACCCATGCGTCAATATGCAGGGTTTGTTTGGTTCGAGCGAACCGATTCAGCCTATATGCGAGATGAGGAGTTTGATTTTGCGAGAGCTGAGGATAAATCCGTCACGACCGAAGAAATGATTCGCAAGCTAGCAGCAACCTATGTTGCCAAAGCCAAACGTAAAATGAGCGAGGGAGTGCCCATTCAAGCGCTAGAAAACTACTTCGAGCGCATCAACGACCAGATACGCTGGATCGAAAACGCCAGGGTGGTTGCGGAACCAAGCCATATCGAATCGCTCGTGAGCTTTGCCTCCAACGCGTGGCGACGAAGTCTAACTCAAAAGGATCAAGAGCAGATTCTGGCTTTTTATGGATCGTTGCGAAAGGCGGAAGGGCTTAGTCATGAAGATGCGATCCAGGATTCCTTGGTCGCGATTTTGATGTCCCCTCACTTTTGTTATCGAAGCGATTGTGCGGTGGCGGGCTCGGCGCGTAGACCTCTGACGGACACGGAGTTGGCGAGCCGATTGAGTTTCTTTCTTTGGTCGAGCGTACCAGACCAGAAATTGTTGGAACGGGCTGGGGCAGGAGATTTGCGCGATCCCGACACGATTGTCTTGGAAGCCCGTCGGATGCTGCAAGACCCACGTTCCCGAAGTCTCGCGACCGAGTTCGCTGGTAACTGGTTGGATTTCCGGCGATTCGAAGAGCACAACAGCGTGGATCGCAATCGATTTCCCGGCTTTACCGACGCATTGCGGCAAGCCATGTTTGAGGAACCGGTTCGGTTCTGCATGGATGTCATCCAGAACGATCGTTCGGTGCTCGATTTTTTGGAGGCGAAGCACACGTTTGTCAATGCGGACTTGGCTCGTCACTATGGCATAACCACTAGCAATGAGACGCCCGTGGACCCTTGGTTCCGAGTCGAAGATGCGAGTCCGTATGGACGGGGTGGATTGCTGCCGATGTCCGTGTTCTTGACCAAAAATGCACCTGGGCTCCGCACGAGTCCTGTCAAGCGAGGTTATTGGGTGGTTCGACGATTGCTTGGAGAAACGATTCCGCCTCCGCCCCCCAATGTGCCGGAACTGCCAAGCGATGAGTCCCAGCTGGGCGAGAAATCGTTGCGAGAAACGTTGGCGATGCACCGGGAGCATGTTGCCTGTGCGGGTTGCCACAACCGGATTGATTCGATCGGTTTGGTTTTCGAAAACTATGGGCCGGTCGGAGAACGCCGTGAAATCGATCTCGGAGGGCGAGCCGTTGACACCTTGGCGACTTTTCCGGATGGCAGCCAGGGGCAAGGGATTGACGGATTGCGTACCTACCTTAAACAAAGTCGGCAAGAAGATTTTGTGGACAATCTATGTCGGAAATTGCTATGCTTTAGCTTAGGTCGATCGCTTGTCCTTTCCGATGATCCATTGATTGAGCAGATGGGTTCGCGGTTGACAGCGAACGACCATCGATTCAGGGTCCTGATCGAGACCATTGTTACGAGTCCGCAGTTCCTTGAGAAACGCGGTGACTCCCCGCCAGAAAACCTACCTTTACCTACGAAGCCCTAGCCATGCGTTCCAACTCGTTTTCGCAAATATCTCGTCGGACCTTGTTGCGTGGGGCTGGTGTTACGGTCGGATTGCCCTGGCTTGAATCGATTCCTGTTTGGGGCTCCTCGCTGGCCCAAGAAGGCTCGGAAGGTAGTTTTCCAAAACGATTCGCGGCCTTGTTTATGGCCTGTGGAATCAACCCCGATCATTGGTGGGCGAAAGGGGCCGGCAGCGACATGGAGTTGGGCAAGAGCCTCGCGCCCATGGAACCGCTTAAGAACAAGATGAATTTCATCTCAGGGCTCTTCAACAAGAACTCCACAGGCGTGGGTATTCATCCTGGGCAAACCGGCAATATCCTTTCCGGTGCGAGTTTGCAAAAAGGATCCGAACTTCGTGGCGGAATCAGCGTCGACCAAGTGTTGGCGAATCAGCTTGGTCAGCAAACCGTTCAGGCAAGCTTAGTGCTTGGATGTGAACAGCCCATTACCGGCTATCACGAGACGAATTTCTCGATGGCGTATAGTTCCCATATCTCATGGCAGAACGCGACGTCGCCCGTCCCGATGGAAGTCTATCCCTCGTTGGCGTTTGATAGTTTATTTGACAATCGGGGCAGTCGACGAAATCAAAGCGTATTGGATCGTGTCAAAGAGCAAGCAGCTAGCCTGAGCCTCGATGTCAGCGGTGGTGACCGTGCAAAACTGGACGAATTTCTGACCAGCGTACGAGAGGTCGAAAAGCGTGCGGAACGCATGCGGATGGAAAAAGAAAGCGCCGCAGAACGCGCGCAAGATCAACCCTTGATCAGCATGAAGCGTCCCGACAATGGTTTGCCCGAGGACATTCGCGAGCATATGCGATTGATGTGCGACATCGTGGCGCTTGCCTTTCAAATGGACAAAACCCGTATTGCAACGCTGCTGCTGTGCCGTGACATTTCGGGTTTGTTCTATCCTTTTTTGGATGCTCGAAACGCTCATCATTCGGCATCGCACAATGAAAAGTCGGATGAATTCGAGCGGATTTCCACGTACTACTGTAGCCAACTCGCTTACCTGGCGAGCCGGTTAGACCAAATGCAGGAAGGTGACGGAACGGTGCTTGACCATTCCTGTTTGATGTTCATCAACAACATGTGGAGGGGCAGCACCCATGACTCAAGCAATGTGCCGTTGCTTACCGCAGGTGGGTTAGGTGGATCCTTGCAAACCGGTCGAGTTCTCAACTACCGCGACAAGGGCGATGACCAACGCAAACTCTGCAGTTTCTATCTGTCGCTCATGCATCGCATGGGGCATGACGCGGACCGGTTTGGTGACGCCGATACGCCGCTTGCGGATTTGTAGGCATCGATCATAACACGGTCCGCCGCTCGTTGTGCGGTCTAGCCTAAAAACCTGAACGAACCGCCGCACAAGGCCGGCGGGATTATACGGATAAACCCAAGGGCATTCCATGCATGCCATCTGGCTTTACGCCAGTGGTAATTGACCTTCGCCCTAGCATGAAGGTAACGATCCCCAGTGGTAAACCGATTATACCCCAGGATATCGAGGCCGGCGATCGCAACACCGTCCAGCTAACGCTCTCGTTGAGATTGCGCCGGTGGACACGTTACTTGAGCGCCTGATCCATAAATGCATACGCAGCCTGCCGCATCGAGTCTGGGAAATCATGCTCGCAATCGGGATGCTCGACCCTCAAAAATCCGGGATGCCCATGTAGATCAAAGACAGGGCGGGCGGATTGGGCAATACGATCAACACTCTCGGCACGAAAATTAGAGTCTCTCAGTGGCGCAATAATGAGCGTTCTTCTGGGGGCTAAAGCACCGATCATCTCGGGGAAGTCGAACGGAATCTCTTCTAATCGTCCTCGAAACTCCGCCAACTTGAGCATGTAGCGTGTTTGGCACCAGCCCTTCTGTGGAAACCAGTTGGCTTCGTTCCCTTGATAGTAATCCACGTACGAGTCCAAGCCACAACTCGACACAATCACCGTCAATCGTTCGTCGAAAACGGCGGTGTAGACGGAATTATGCCCGCCTAACGAGTGACCGATCGTACCAAATCCACGCTCTCGATCCACGAACGCAAGGGACTCGAGCAGATCGAGGCCGCGAATATTATCCCAGACCGCTTTGAGTGTTCCGCTTTCCCAGCCCAACGCAGAAATGTCAGGTTGGTATTGGGCCAACAAAGGGTAGTTCGGCGCGAGAGTCACATATCCGCGTTCCGCAAGCTCGGACGCGTAACTACGATTCGGAGTCTCGCCGATGCCGACTACGGTTCCGTGACCCACGACGTTGTTCGTTCCATGAAGGCACAGAGCCGCAGGTGCTTTTGACTTGCCGGTCATGACTGATTTTGGGATCAGCAGGTAAGCGGGGACACGCGAACCGGGTTCGGACGCGTACGTCACGAGTCGTCGAACATAAGTGCCGCCATCGAATTCCTCTTCGATCTTGAGATCTAATGGACAACGTTTTTCTTGGCCTGGTAATTTCCCCATAACCGATTCCATGCCATCCACAATCGATTGACGACGCAATCGCCAATCCGCAGTTGTCTTGACATCTTTTATTGCGCCACTCTTGTCTCGATAAACCATCAAATTGTTCCGAGGCAGTCGAATGGCTGGCTTCGTTTCTTGGGCGTGGCTCCAACTGGATGGATTGGCCGCGCTGAGTGCGCAGGCGCTGCTCAAATGCAAAAAAAATCTTCGCGTTAACAATGCAGTGCTCCCTTTACGTGATCGTTCGAATAATGATCGTCGCCTTTCGCTCCACGAAAGATGCGTTCTCCGTCGGATAGTATATGGTAACCCGACGCGTGAGCGAGGGATTGCAGTCGGCTCCTCGCTTACGCGTCGGGTTTTCAAACTGCCGCCAAAAAGTGGTCCATCCAAAAATCATCCTATCCGCGAAAGAATGCGTCATTCACACACCTTTTGCGGAGCAAAAGGCGACTATGTTTTGCCCCTCGCGGATCCAATCATAGCCTACATCAATACTTCTTTGACAACGTTTGCCGGTACAACGCCTGTGAGTTTGAAATCGAGCCCTTGCGAGCGGACGCTTAATCGTTCGTGATGAAGGCCTAGTTGATGCAAGAGAGTTGCATGGATATCTCGAACATGGACCGAATGATCGACAGGACCAAATCCAAACTCGTCTGTCTCACCATAAATGGTTCCAGGTTTGAAGCCACCCCCTGCAAACCACATCGTGAATGCGTCGATATGGTGGTTGCGTCCAGTGGATTCTCTCACTTCTCCCATGGGTGTGCGTCCAAACTCACCACCCCAAACCACAATCGTGTCCTTTAACAATCCGCGCCTCTTCAAATCAAGAACCAGGCCGGCACATGCCTGATCGATCTCGCGGCAAATCGATGGGAGGTGTTCTTCCAGATTTTCCGTTGCACCTCCGTGATGGTCCCAGTTCGTGTGATAGAGCTGAACAAAGCGAACGCCGCGTTCTACGAGACGTCGTGCCAGCAAACAGTTTCTTGCAAAGCTGACTTCTTTCGGATCCTTGATGCCGTAGAGATCGAGCGTTTCAGCGCTTTCGTCCTCTGTGTTCATAAGATCCGGTGCACTCGACTGCATGCGATAGGCCATCTCATAAGCGTTGATTCGAGTCGCAATCTCGTCGTCACCCGTGTCTGCCAGCCGCTTGGAATTCAACTTGCCGACGGCTTCGATGACTTGCAATTGCTGGTTTTCGCTGATCGATTCAGGGGTCGTCAGATTCAAGATTGGTTCACCGCGATTGCGAAGCGGCACACCTTGATAGGTTGAGGGGAGCATGCCACTCCCCCAAAGCACTGCTCCCCCACGAGGCCCGCGAGGCCCACTCTGCAGCACAACGAATCCAGGCAAATCTTTGCATTCGCTGCCCAGACCATACGTCAACCAAGAGCCTATGCTGGGGCGTCCAAATTGGCCGGTCCCAGTGTTCATGAACAGCTTGGCGGGTGCATGATTGAAGAGGTCCGTTTTGCAGGTGCGGATAAACGTCAGCTCATCCACGATCTTCGACGTGTAAGGCAACAGGTCACTCACCCAGGCGCCGCTCTGTCCATACTGATCAAACGTCCGCCGCGTTCCGAGCAAATTGATTCGGTGGCTGCTGTCCATGAATGCAAAACGTTTGCCTTCCAAATAACTCGGAGGGATGGGTTGCCCATTGAGCCGATTGAGCGCCGGCTTATGGTCGAACATATCCAGTTGGGATGGACCACCCGCCATGAACAAATAGATGACTCGTTTGGCACGAGGCGGAAAGTGCGGCGGCTTGGGTGCGAGCGGATTGCCCGATGGTTCCGCGTTTGCGGAACTTGCGCACAAGTCCGCGAGGGCCATCGCACCGACGCCAATGCCGCATTGGCTGAAGAAATGACGGCGAGTCTGTTCCTGAAGGAATATTTCGTAATTCATTGGTTGCGGTGGAGGGTATTAGGTTTCATGGGTCGTTGGTAATTCGGCACTTATTCCCGAGTGACTGTTTCGTCCAAGTTGAGCAACACGCGAGCGGCGCTCAAGCGATCGAGTTTACCAAGGATTTCGAGCTCGTCCGCGCGAGGGGTTCGCGAGGTGCAACGTTGGAAGGCTGCTTCGATTCCATCGCGTTCAATGATTTTCTCCAGTGCCTTTGCGAATTCAAAAAAGGCAGCGTCGTTGAGCAATGTCAGGGCTTGAAGCGGTGTGTTGCTACGAATGCGACGGGTACAGGAACTGTTTCCCTCGGGAGCATCAAACACGTTGAGGGAGGGTGGTGGTGTGGCCCTGTAGAGGAATGTGTACAGCCCCCGCCGATACCGATCCTCTCCCGTGCTTACTTTCCATTCTCTTTTTACTTGCCCTTGGTTCATCACTCCATCTGGTATCGGAGGATAAACGGGAGCGCCCCCCATCTTGCTGGAAAGCAAACCACTCGCGGATAATCCGACGTCACGAACGATTTCCGCGTCGAGTCTGAGGCGGCGTTGTTTCCCCAAAAACGTGTTTTCGCGATCCTTTTCCAGCAGCTCTGGGCGATCGGTTGAGCTTTGACGATACGTGTTCGACGTGACAATCAACTTATGCAAGGCTTTGAGACTCCGGCCTTGCTCGATGAATTCAACCGCCAGCCAGTCAAGTAACTCGGGATGCGTCGGAAGAGAACCTTGCATGCCAAAATCATTCTCGGACTCCACCAAACCGCGGCCAAAATAGTTTTGCCAGACTCGATTCACGATGACTCGTGCGGTCAATGGATTTGTTGGAGAAACGATCCATTGCGCCAAATCCAGGCGGTTGAGATCTGATTTTGTTTTGTCCAAAGAATGCAGCACCGAGGGAGTGCCGCACGAAACTTCCTCGGATGGGCGAGTGAAGTCTCCTTGAACGAATACGGTCGTCTTGCGAGGTTGTGCCAACTCCTTCATAACAAGCGTGTTTACGCCTTGCTCAAGCATTTTGTCGATCTGTCGAATACGGTCCCGTGTCGTCTTGAAGTCTTCGTCTTTGGCCCCTATCCCTTCGGCGTAGAGGATCTCCTTCTGCGGGGCTGTGCGTTTCTTCTTTTTATCACCGGACAAAATTTTCTGTGTCTCTTTGGCTAGTTCCTTGCGTTGCTCCTCCGTAAGCTCCGCTTCCCATGTTTCGATGGCCGAATCCATTTTTGCCATAACATCGCGTATCGTTTTGTCGAGTTGCTTTTTCTCCGCGATCAAGTCTGCCGCATTGAGCTCCGGGGGATAGACCGTTAATGTCGGCTCCTCTTGGTTGTTAAAGAATGCGAAGAGCTGGTAGTACTCTTTCTGCAAAATGGGATCGAATTTGTGGTCATGGCATTGGGCGCACCCAACAGTCAATCCAAGAAAAACGGTACCGGTCGTTGCAACGCGATCAAATACACTGTCGATCCTAAATTGCTCAACATCGATTCCTCCCTCTTGATTGATTTGGGTATTGCGGTGGAAGCCGGTCGCAATCTTTTGTTGTTCGGTCGCTCCTGGTAAAAGATCGCCCGCCAACTGCTCGATGGTAAATTGATCGAAGGGCATATCGCGATTGAGCGCGTCGATCACCCAATCTCGATACTTCCAAATTTGACGCGGTGAATCGACGGAGTACCCGTTGCTGTCTGCATAGCGAGCTTGATCGAGCCACCACCGGCCCCACCGTTCGCCATAATTGGGACTGCGAAGCAAGCGATCCGCTAAATCGTTGTAGGCCGAGTTTGCGTTGATGGCCCAATTCACAACAAACGCATCGACTTCGGCAATGGTCGGAGGAAGGCCGGTGATGTCCAAGCTCAATCTGCGTATCAGTGTGGTTGGATCTGCTTGCTTGGAAGGTGTCAAACCATTCTGCAACAGCTTGGCATGGACGAACAAATCGATGGGGTTTGCGCGTTGGGCGTCGGGTTCATTGGTTCCTAATGGCAGTTCGGCTTTGACAGGCGGAATGAAGGACCAGTGTTTCTCATATTCCGCTCCTTGCCGGACCCAAGCTTGCAAAATCTGGCGTTGCTTGTCGGACAGTTTTTTCCCCGAGGAAGGGGGCGGCATGCATTCGTCGGTATCCGTCGAAAGAATGCGTCGAACGAGTTCGCTGGCATCGGGTTTGCCGGGCTGGACAGCCACATGGCCGGAATCCAAAGTCGTCAAGGCGCCTTCGCGGGTATCCAATCGCAACCCGGCCTCCCGTTTTGCATGGTCGAAGCCGTGGCAAGCAAGGCAATTTTCGGAAAGGATCGGTCGGACATCTCGGTTGAATTGAATCTGTTCCGCAAGCAACGGCGAACCAGCAATTAGGTAAGCAAGCGAAACGTTGACCAAGAAAAAAAGACGGCTGGATTCCTTGCAATTACCCAGAAACGATTTAACGGCATTTTCCTGCATTGCTCAACGACTCCAATTGGATCTTTTCAATTCATAATATCGAATGAACTAGGATACTCTAATTGATTCCTTGCAGGCAGCCAATATTGCACTTCACCCCGCACGAAACCGTTGGTTATCACCACCGGCAGAGGATCTGCCGGCCCTCCGGGCCTGGACGGCCTTCGATTGTAGCTGCCAGTCCCACGCAGTCCTTTCCCTGCACTGAGCCGCAGTCGTGGGACTGCAGTTTTATGGATTCTGAATCCGTTGATTTTTTCCTAGCCACTGTAAGTCGTTACCAGCATTCGTCTTCCGGTTGGTCACGGCCCGGCTTTCTGTCGACTGGCACGATTTATGTATAAGGATTCGATCGTGAATGAAATCGCGACTTGTTTCTTCAAGGATTCCTGCCATGTCAAATGCACCACCTTACGAATCGACAGGCATCGAGCGGCATGTCTCTCAGCCATCGTTGCCAGGAACGCAATCTACCTTGCAATCGTCTAGTCCTCGCTCCACGCTTGAGCGCTTCGTGGATAGCTTCTTCCACGAGGGGAACATCAAATGGATGCTGTTAATTGGGGCTGCGATCGTGTTTGGGTCCTCCCTCATGCTGGTTACGCGGCATTGGGAACATTGGCCCTCGAACCTCAAGTTTCTTACGCTTCTCGGTTACACGGGTGCTATCTATTTTTTTGCGGAATTCAGTCGCAATCGATTGGGTCTCATTGCCACCGCAAAAGTCATGCAAGGTTTAACACTCTTGTTGTTACCAACCTGTTTTCTTGCGTTGAGTTGGCTGACCAAGGCGAACGAGTCACAAAGGATTGCGGGCATTGTCCAAATCGCTGGACTGATGGTACCTGCGATTGGGCTTACCGTTTTTGCTGCGAGCCGAATACTAAAAGGATGGCTACATACCTCTCAGATTACGTTCCTTGTGAGTTACGTCGTCTTATGCTTGGCGGGTTGTATGCCAGCGATAACAACGGGATGGTTGGCTACGATCATCACCTCGGTGCTCTGGTTGACCATGACGATTGGTGTCGTCAAGGTAAACCGACACGTATTCTGGCTAACGGAAGAGCATCGACTCCCACGTGTCTGCGGATTTCTTCCGATTGGCTTGCTGGCACTGCAATTCGTCATACTCGTTGCGTTCAAAACGGTTCATGGGCTTCCCGTCGAGTGGTTCGGATTGATAAGTGTGCTGGTGGCATCGACCGTCTTTATGACAGCTCGGACGGTTGCCAACGTCTTCATTCAACGGACGGGAAACCTAGTCCGACCTCTCCCGTGGAATATCGTATTGCCCATTTTCATCGGATTGGTTCTTGTCGCAATCGGAGTTTGTCTTTCGTTCTACCGATTCTCGTATGTTGGAGAGACAACGTACGCGGCCGTTCCGACGGCAGGGTTGGCAGCATTTTTGATGATGGTTGCAGCAAAAGATACTCGGCACCGTGGGTTCGTTTGGGCGGCACTTCTGTTAATGACCGTTGCGTATCAATGCACCCCAACGCTAGCTACCGAATTCGTCTCGCGGGTGAAAGCAGTTGCGGCAGAGTCGTTACATGAAAAGCGGCTACCCCTCGCGTTCTATGGATTGACCTACCTACCATTGGTGCTAGGTATGGCGGTTGGCAGCCGATTGCTAGCCACTCGGAAGCTTGTCGAGTTTAGTCAACCGTTAAAGCAATTCGCAACGATACTGTCCCTCGGCCTGTTGATTGTGTCGTCATCCGATACCAAGGCGACGTTTTTGGTGTCGTTGATGAATGTCCCGCTGATGCTGTTGCTCGCGGTTCTTTTTCGCGATCGACGCTATGCGATACCCGCAGTGATCGCATTGTTTGCGGCCACATGCACGTTCGTTCCATTCGTGCAATCGATGGGCTGGTTAGAAGTTCCGAACGCGGCCACTCCAACAAGTCTGTGTGTGCTCGCTGTGGCTCTCTTGATTTCACACATGCCAGATCGATGGATCAATTCGATTCCATTACCCAATGGTAGCTCTGGCTCATGGCTGGTTCGTGACGACGGCACATCGCATGAAGTCTGCAATAGCACTGGACTGGTTTTAGCGACCGTTTTAAGTGTCTTTTGGGCCACGAATTCCCTTGCGACCGCGACGAGTGCCTGGGCGCAAACGGAGATTTCGCAAGGTATGATACTTGTCGGAATTTGGTTTGTTCAGGCGATTCGTTTTCGCCATTACGTGTTTGGACTTTTCGTCTGGTTGCTCGCATGTGTGGCGATCGTGCATTCGGTGATTGCACTCTCTTACACGTCACTCCCCCAATGGATCGATTATGGGGTCACGATCACGGCGATCGTCTGCTTTGCGGCTCGATTGCTGATTGGATGGCTTCACTCCCATGATGGTACGACCCACTTGGTGCCAACCGTTCGTGCATCGCTCGGGATCGACTTACAAAATGGATCGGTCGGTTGTGTTCAACGAGAACGAACCGTTGCGAGTCTGATAGAAACTTTTGTGGTACCTCTCCATGATTTGACTTCGCTGGCAATGCTTCTTTCATGCTCTTTGCTGATCGGGCCACAAGTGATGATGCATCACCTAGGGTTGGGATTGATCACGCCGCTGGCTGGCTTTGCGGCACTGGGATGGCTCGTCGCGATAGCCTTGACCTTTGCGAATCGAGTTGCGGTGGTTACCGTTTCATGTGCGATGCCGCTGGCTGTTTCCGCGATTCTGATTTCCGTGTTGCCAAACGGAAATTATGGTCGAGAGCATTTCCATGAGCTGCTCCTGTTGATTTGGTGCGTTGCAGCCCTTGCCACGAAATGTCTATGGATTCGAACGCCGGAAAGCGTGGCGAGACTTGGCCAGAAGGTGTGCGATGGCTGGCTGATGTTCATTGTAGCAGCCAGTTTTTTGTCATTCGATTTACCGATGCGGGTTGCGGCTCTGATCGGGATCGTCGTTCTTAACCATTCGATTGCTCAAGCAGCAGAGAAACGGTGGCGAACGGTCCTCGCAATCATTGCCAATATTCAGTTGCTTTACCTGGCGGCATTTTTCGGAGGGGTGCATGGATGGGGGATGCCATGGTTCGCCCCTTGGACGCAGTTGCCACTGGTTATTGCTTTTTTAATGCCTAGCGTTGGAGCAAGCATTCTTGTATTCGATCGACGTTGGTCTTGGATGGCTACCCATCTGCAGGACGCTTGGGCGAAATACCTTCGCTGTTTGCTAGTGATTTTTGCGGTACTCGGGTTTACCTGTCATGATTTAACGATGTCAGGACAAGCCTTGTTCCTACTGGGCTTAGGATTGGTTGCCGCCGCAGAACTTCTTCGCGGCGTGGAACTTCAAAAGGAATCCTTCATCTGGTACAGCATGTCGGCTTTGGGCGTAGCGGTCGTTTGGCTGGTTTCGCAAGGAGCAATCGTTTTCAAGGGGGGTACTATCCAACTCGTGTTGGCCTGTGTTGCGATTGTGTATCTTGTAGCAGCTCATGTTCTATCGAAGCATACGAAATATGGAGTTATGGCCCGGCCATTTGAATGTGTTGGTCTTTCGATTCCAACGATCGTAACCGCCATAGCCGTATTCTCCAACCTAGCGGCAGATGCAGCGCAAGGGATTGCGATCAACTCTTTGGCTATGTTTGTTGCATCCGCGATCTACCTACATCGCGGCTACACCAACAACAACAGGTACTTCATCATCGCGGCTGGCGCGATCTTGAACGTTGCTCTTGTTCTGCTATGGCGTTCCTTGGGGCTGAACGACTTTCAATGGTACCTGGTGCCCATAGGACTTTCGGTTTTGGGGCTCGTCGAATTGCTTGATCGCGAACTGCCAAAAGGTTCGCATGACCCATTGCGATACGTGGGGGCACTAACGATTCTCGTTTCCCCTGTATTCGAGATTCTCGGCGGCAGCTGGTTGCATCTCATCAGCTTGATGGTTCTATGCGTATTGGTTGTGTTGCTGTCGATCGGCCTGCGACTCAGAGCACTCGTGTACACGGGCTCCGCATTCTTGATGGCGGACTTGCTTGGGATGGTCGTGCGGTCATCCATTGACAATCCGACGTTGCTATGGGTTTGCGGCCTTGGCATGGGGGTGTCGGTGATTGCGTTAGCAGCCTTTTGCGAGAATCATCGCGAAAAGGTTCTGGCTAGGATTCGGTTGGTAACCGCGGAGCTTGCCACTTGGCGTTAGCTTCCTAAGCACATCGGTATGAGTCTTCGAGTGAAACAAACTGATAGCCGAAGGGCGATAGCCCCGGTTCTCGACGAATGTCGAGCAATTGGAAAACCGGGGCTATCGCCCAACGGCTAATTGGGTTGAAAAACAGTTGCGGATGTGCTTAGCGGAGCTGCATTTAGAATTTGGTTTTGTATGTGTCTCAACTTTTGAAAAGGAAAATTGCCATGAGTTGGTTCTCTCAGTTTAGTTTGGTTATGCGTTCAAGCGTCACGTCTCTCCGAGAGAAAATCGAAGACCCCGAGCGCATGTTGCATCAGTTGATCATCGATATGGAACAGGAACTCGATCGCGTTCGAGGAAGTGTTGCTGAGGCGGTAGCGGATGAAATTCAAATGCGGAAGCGAACAGAACGTGAACGGCTTGAGTCCGACAAATGGCTCGACAGGGCTTCGGCTGCGATGAAACGCCAGGACGAACCTGCTGCGCGGGCCGCTCTCGATCAGAAGCTCGCCGCCCAGCAACGCGCGGATCGCTATGCGGAGGATCATGCGAAGCAATATGCGGAGGTGGAAAAGCTTCAGCGAGCCGTCCGTGACCTGGAGGACAAAATCCGCCAAGCCAAGCAGAAGAAGACTCTTTTGACGGCCAGAATGGCACGGGCTTCTTCCAGTCAAAAAATCCACTCCGCGATGGAGCGATCGAACAGTCAATCCGCCTTTGCACAGTTCAGTCGAATGGAGGACAAAGTGGAACGCGAGGAAGCGTTGAACGAAGCATGGGATCGAATGGATGGTAAGGACCCAGCCGCAGAAGACTTAGAAAGCCAGTTCGAGGCGAACGAGAGAAAGGAGCTTTTTGAGAAAGAACTCGCGAAACTTAGGGCTTGCGTTGAGCAGTGAGGCGACCAGGCAGATGTCTCTGGACTCTTGGTTTCAATTGGCAAAAAGCTGGCTGTGCGTCGATCGCATCCGGATCGCGCCCAGCGAGGGACAGTGGCTAAACCTTCAGATCGGGAATCGAGTGCTCCTTCGCCAGCAAGTGTGGGTCGTGACCAATCGTCAAATCTGCGATGCGATCGATGAGTGCTTACCTGACAACACAGCATCGTTGCTTTACACTCTTACAAGCGACGATGCAGGAGTTACAGGCCTTCTTCGAGTGACTATCCCTTTGGAGGCTTCCGTTCGACTTGCGAACAATGCCGTTCTCATCCTTGGCCAGGAGCGATACGAATTGTTTCCAGGAGACGTAGTTGTAATGAGCGACAGGGTTTTAATGCGATACAGGCATGAACGAATGAATGAGAATCGCGGATGATTGAGCAAATTCAGTTGCTACTGCTCGGATTTGCAGCCATCTTTGACTTGGTCTTGCTGCTCATACTTTTGGAGCGAGTGAATGCTTCGCAAGTAGCAATTTGGTTAAAACTGTTGATCGCCGGGACCTTGGCCGCACATGCAGCGAGTTTCTTTCAAGTTTGGCTATATGGGTTCGAAAGTTCGGCCGCGATGATTCTGGGGCGTGGTTGTATGTTCGTCATGAGCGGTGGGTTGCTGCTGCTCCCGTCCGCCATGTTGCATGCAGCCATTCGCTTGAATCACACCGGTGCGGTGGCTCATCCGAGAGTGGATCGTCGCTATTTGATTCTCTATGCTCCGTTGCTTAGTCTCCCTTTTGCTGCGATGTTGGCGTTTCACGGAAACGTTTTTGACTTCATCGGTTCGTTTGAACCGATGAAGTGGCCTTACATCATATGGCTTGCGACTGCAAATTTAGTGGCCATCTTCCTGTTTCTTCGAGTTCGCAAGCAACCGGACTTCCCTCATTTGAACTCTTTTTACGTGTGGCATTCGTTTTCGCTCTTTGCGATGACGTTGCTGGCGATTGGATACTTTTCCATAGGCTACGATTCGTGGTTACGATCCTCATTGCGGTTGATAACGATCCTATCACCTCTGGCTCCTTTGTTTCTCTTTGTTTGGTATTCGATTCGCACGCGGCTGCTATCGCTCGTGATGGAACGGACGCTTGTGTACGGTGCACTATTCTTCGGTTTACTCCTGTTCCATCGTGCGACCATATCGCCGATGATCGAGAGTGCGCAGTCACGTTCCAAGGTTGACTTGGTGTTGGTGGAACTGGCATTGATTCTGGGTGTGGTCTTGGTTTGGAAACCGCTCCGAACGCGTGTTCGTGAGTCGTTGCGTTATTTGCTCAGTCGCAACGTATTTCAGGTTCGCGACGCGACACGGCAGTTGTCGGTGGAGCTTTCGCAAATGGGAACACAGCCAACACTCGAGCTCATTGAATCGTTTCGAGTTGCGGTGAAGAATGCGATTGCCGTTCAGTTCGTGCAAATTGAGTTGGACACCCCGGCGCAAGATTCCCTTCGGCAGCGCGATATAAGTTGTTTGCAACAAATGCTCAGCAGCGGGGCCACGTCGGTAATCGTCCGCGGATGGAAACTCGACCCGATGATTCGTGAGTCCATGGAACGACTTGATGCGATGTGGGCCTTTCGACTTCGGTTTGGATCGGTGGACGGCATGGTTCTGTTGGGGCCACGTGACCGTTGCGATCGGTTGGCGGACGAGCAATTAGCTGCGTTATCATTGCTTTTCGAACAGTTTGCGGTGACGCTGAATAATCGGCTGTTGGACGAGCAGCGTCTGCATGCGGAGCGGAAAGCGATGCAGCAAGAAAAGCTGTCGGTTTTGGGATTGCTGGCCGGATCCTTGGCACATGAACTCCGCAATCCCCTGTCGTCGATTCGAACGATCGCATCGTTGATCTTGGAGGAATCGAGCGAAGACTCGCATGCGAAAAAGGATGTGGCAGTGATTCTTGCCGAGATCGATCGACTTATGCAGACGACTCAGAGACTTCTCGAATTTGCGCGGCCGGCAGACCAATTAAGACAGACGGTTGAGCCAGATCGAGTGGTTGAGCGACTTTTGCATATTTTGGGGCACTTAGCTAAGCAATTGCATGTGGCCATTGATGCTTCGTTGGCGGCGGGTGACGCTTGTGTCCATTCCACTGATGCGGCACTGAGTGAAATTCTCTTTAATCTGATTCGCAACGCCATTGAAGCGTCCCAAGGAGTTCCGAACGCTAGGGTGCACATTCAATCCAGGATTGCGGACGGTTGCATTGTGCTTGTGGTATCCGACAATGGACCGGGCATCGATCCGGCAGTTCAGCAATTTCTTTTCCAGCCTTTTGTGACCAGCAAGCAAATGGGGACGGGGTTGGGTTTGTATGTCGCATCCGAACGAGTGCGAGAACTTCGTGGAAAACTTCACTGTGAAAGCGTAGCGGGCCATGGTACGATTTTTACGATTGCATTGCCGGAGGCTGAATGCAGGTCGAGCCTGCGGGATTTGGAATACGCGAGTACGGATTTCGGTAGCGATCAGCGAGAAGTGACTTAGTTGAATGAAGATTTTGATCGTAGACGATGAAGACGCCGCCCGATATGCGATGGCCAAAGCCTTGAGGGCCGAGGGGCGTGAGATACTGGAAGCCTCGAATGGTGAAGTCGCTCTACAGTCGATTCGGGAACAACAGCCGAACCTTGTATTTCTTGACCTTAATATGCCCGTTCGAGATGGGCTCTCAGTTCTTAGTGAACTTCAAGTTGATGCAACCTTGGCACAATTGGAGATCATTGTGGTAACAGCCAATGACTCCGTAGCTCAAGCGATCGAATGCATTCGGCGTGGTGCTACGGACTTTCTCACCAAACCTTATGATTTGGAGCACTTGCGATCGATAACCCGCCGTTCGGAAGAACGTATTCGCCTGCAGCATCAGGTCGCCGAGTTGCAATCGCAAACGGATTTACCATGCCGCTTTGGTAGGTTGCTTGGAATAAGCCCTCCGATGAAACGGTTGTACGGCCAAATTGAGAGAGCTGCTCGATCCAACTTGCCGGTTCTCATTCGGGGCGAGAGCGGTACCGGCAAAGAGTTGGTGGCAAGAGAATTGCATCAACGAAGCAATCGTTTGCAAAAGTCCATGGTCGCCGTCAATACGGCAGCGATAGCGGAATCGCTGATCGAGAGTGAATTGTTTGGCCATGTGAAGGGAGCCTTTACGGGCGCGGATCGGACACGCGAAGGGGTCTTCCGGCAAGCCGATGGTGGAACGCTATTCCTGGATGAAATCGGTGACATGCCTATTGCGGTTCAAACCCGGTTGTTGCGAGTTTTGCAGGAATCGATCTTGCAGCCAGTCGGTTCGGAGCAAAGCATTGCGGTCGATGTCCGAGTGATCAGTGCAACCCACCAGGACCTTGAGCAAGCGATCACGGACAAGGCGTTCCGCCAGGATTTGTATTTTCGATTGAAGGGTATCGAGCTTGTCATTCCACCGTTGCGGAGTCGTCGCGAAGATATCCTATTGCTGGCGAGTGAGTTTGTCGGTGAGGAGCGGCAGTTTTCGAACGACGCCATTGCAGCATTGCTCGAACATTCGTGGCCTGGCAATGTACGCGAGTTAAAACAGCGAGTCCTATCTGCGGTCGCAATGTCGGAGTCGGAACGGATCCACCGCAGCGACTTGGGTTTTGCAGCGACCGTTTCGCTTGCAGCCGGTCCTACCTTCGAACGTTATTTTGAATTGCCACTGGCGGAAGCACATCAGGTGATGTTGGAGGAGTTTGATCGAATGGCCATAAATCGGGTGTTGGAGATGGAATCCGGAAATATCACTGCTGCGGCTCGGCGGTTGGGAATGCACCGTCAAAGTCTTCAGCAAAAAATGAAACAGCTTGGGATTCGCTGATCGTAACTTAATCGCTAACATGAGATTTCATCCGGTTTGAGATAGGTCACTTGAAGTAAGGTTTGCGTTGATGCGATGCGATATTTTTGAAGGAGATTGGCTGCTTTCTCCCTGTGATTGTTTGGTTGTTGGAATCCATGACGGGCCGAACAGCTCTTCTGAATTTGCTATGTTGAACGCGGCCACCGGCGGTTTACTCGGGCCGCTTGTTGAGTCGGAGGATGTATCAACCAAGCCACTCAAGATCACTCAAATCCTAGCTCCGAGGGGCTTGCCGACGAAACTGCTGGTCCTCGTTGGACTTGGCCCGCGCGAGTCGGTCCATCCAAGCGTATACTTCCGCGCAGCCGCGGCAGCTCTCAAAGCGGTCGCTAGCAAGAAACGCAGTGTGGTGCGCATAACAGGTTTCCAGGGATCCCCACTGCAACTCCGGGGGGCAGTGGCGGGATCGGTCGTGGGTTGTGTGGGGCAGGACCTTTTCCGAAAGGAGAAGTCCATGTACCAACCAGACGCGATTCAATGGCACTCGGTCGACGCGGAAACCGTTCAAGCGGGACAATCGATCGGCGAAGCGATCAACCTGACTCGGCGATTGGTCAATCTGCCCCCCAACTACATCTATCCAGAGTCGTTGGCTGCCGAAGCTGTTGAAATCGCGAAGAACCTGCCGATGTCCGTCGAAGTTTGGGATCGTCCGAGACTGGAACAGGAGAAATGTGGTTCTCTGTTGGGTGTCGCGAGAGGCTCGGTGCACGATCCACGGCTCGTCATCTTAAGTTACAACGGAGGGAATGCAGGCGAGAAGCCGACGGCACTAGTAGGCAAAGGTGTAACCTTTGATAGCGGTGGCTATTCGCTCAAACCAACCGACGGCATGTTGACCATGAAATGCGACATGGCGGGAGCCGCGACGGTGCTTGGAATCATGGCCGCAGCATCTCAACTGAAGATAAAAAGAAACCTCATTGGAATCATTGGCTTGGTTGAAAACATGATATCCGGCGATGCGTTTAGGCTCGGTGATGTCTTAACCGCACGAAGTGGCAAGACCATCGAAATTCACAACACCGATGCGGAAGGGCGATTGGTGTTGGCGGATTGCCTCAACGTTGCATTGCAATACAATCCTGCGAGAATTGTCGATTTTGCGACGTTGACCGGTGCTTGCGTCGTTGGCTTGGGGACCGAGATTTCTGGGCTGATGACGAACAATGAGGAATGGCAAAATGAAATTAGGAACGTTGCAGACGCATGCGGCGAATACACATGGCCATTGCCCATGCATTCGTTCTTCACCGAGCAAATTGCGGGCAAAGTAGCGGATATCAAAAACGTCGGCGAAGGGCGTTACGGTGGGGCCATCACGGCTGCCAAGTTCCTCGAAGAATTTGTCGAAAAATGTCCGTGGACCCACATTGATATTGCGGGTCCAGCCTTTTTGGATACCGCAAAGCCTTGGTGTGATGCCGGCGGGACAGGCACCCTGGTTCGCACGTTTGTGGAGTTGTTGCAGTCGCAGGCGAAAGCTGGTTCGCTCGCTTAGAGCTGAAAACAATACCATGCATCGCCATTGCCGCTGGATGTCCGGGCGATGAAGCGATTTTCCGAAAGCGCGGGGATCGCTCGAAAAACTCCCTTCGGCAGATTTGTTTTCCATAGCGGGGCAAACTTCGTTGCACTCGAATGTAGGCACCAAAGTTGGCCATCGACTCCACTTATCAAAATTTTTTGGCCAACTCCAATGGTGTGACTTATCGGCATGTCGGGTTGCATCCATACCAAATTGCCATCGTCTTCTCGGATGCACTTGTAGGTGCCGCCGCCCTGATCTTCCCGACCATCACTGCCAAAGATCTTGCCGCCCATAGCTACAGGAGAAGCGTACTGGCTGCTAATCTCAAATGCTTTGCGAACGATCTCTGCCGACGACTGGCTCGGTCGAATCGTCAGTGAACCAATTCCGTAACTTGCCGTCAAAAATATGTCTCCTTCACTTGTCACGATGGGAGTTGCTGCATTTACGGTGGGACCACGTTGTCCAAACGGAACCTTCCAGAGTTCGTTCCCTGTTTCCAGGTCGAGGCCAAGCGTTGCTAGCCTTGCAGGAACAACGACCACGGCTTTCGTCTCCGGGGAGGATGCATTTGCCGCAAGCAGGATTGGTGAAGCATAACTCGCGTCCCCCTTCGAAGCGGTCCACAGAGTTTTGCCATCGCTCAGGCCGACGCAGACAACACATGCCGACTTTCCTCCCGCATTCACGATCACACGGTTCTCAACAACCAGCGGGGTACTGCCAGCCCCAAAATAGCCATCGTCTCCTTCGTATTCGTTTCGTAAGGATCTTGCCCATAGGATTGCTCCATCTTTGCGAGACAGCAATGTTAGGTCGCCCGCAGCTGAGTAGACGAGGACACTTTCCGCTTGAATGGATGGAACACTCCTAGGTCCCTTATCGGGGTCGAAGCCATCTCGATATTTCGCACTGAGGTCGCGGCGCCAAATTTCTTTGCCGGTTCTCGCGTCGAGCATGCGAACGCGATCGATGTCCTTGACGCGATCAAAGAGAATAACGTTGTTGCCTGCAATCGCCGGCCCGGCGTATCCTTGCCCGGCCTCAACTTTCCAAATTTGTTTTGGTAATCCGCTAAATGAGTCTGGCAGGTTACAACTGGCGTCCGCTATCCCATTTCGCGTAGGGCCAAGAATGCTTGGCCAGTCCGAGCGAACATTGGGAGCAAGCCATACCCCATGCAGAAAGGCGACGGCGAATACAAGTCTCGACCAAGTAGTCATTGGGGCGCAATCGTTTTGACGAAATGAAAGAGTCATTGCATTGTGAAAATGGAAAAAGGAGCTTAGGCACTATTTACCGATACAAAATCGGCTGAACAATGCGTCGAGTATATCATCTGTGTACACCGTACCGGCGACCAAACCGATTTCTTCTAAAGCCAATCGAATCTCGCTTGCGATGATTTCGTCACCGCGTGATTGGAGCGTGGCCTCGTGAGCATGAGCGATTGCTTGGATGGCCTTGGTGAGCGATGCCTGACAACGGGCGGCTGTGATCGGCACGACTTGATTGACGTTTTCTTGCTGCTCTAACGCCCAAGCCCGCAATGCTTGCATGAGTCCTTCGACACTCGCACGTTCACGATTGCTCAGCAGGAATTCGCGTTCGGAACGATTGAGGTATGCACTGCCTTCGGAGATGAGATCGCATTTGGTATGGAGCAACCAAGTTTGTGTGTTCGGAGTTTTTAGCAAATGAGAATTGGCCCATCCCCCAACATCACGCTCCTCCTCGACCGACCGACAGTACAGAATCAAGTCCGCTTGGTCGATTTGCTCGCGGGTAAATTGTTGAGCCATTCCGCGCGGTGTCGTCGAGTCCGCGTCCTCAATTCCTGCTGTGTCGAGAATATCGATTTGAATTCCATCGAGATCGAGCCGTATTCGGATATAGTCGCGGGTCGTCCCGGGTTCGGAACTAACAATCGATACGTTTTGCTCGGCAATTGCGTTGACGAGCGAGCTCTTGCCCGCGTTGGGGGCTCCGACGATCGCAACTTGCAATTGAACCGTTTGAGCTGCTCGAGATTCCATTTGCTGCAATAAGGATTCCACCACCGAGCGGGCAGAATCTAAACGATCGCCGATCTGAGTTTTGCTGATAAACGCGATATCTTCCTCGACAAAATCCAGTCCTGCTTCGATATCAGCGAGCAGATTCACAAGGGAGCTTCGGAGTTCGCTCAGCGGTTGGGAAAGTCCACCTGCCAGTTGAGACAAGGCAACGTTGAGGGACCGATCGTTCGCTGCGTGGATGACCCCCAAAACGGCTTCGCATTGTGTCAGATCGAGGCGTCCTGCCAAGAAAGCTCGTAAAGTGAATTCGCCTGGCTGAGCCAGAACGGCACCGCACTCAATGAGCTTGGCTTGGATGGATTGCAAAACGATTGTGTTACCTAGGCAATGCAGTTCGACGGACGGTTGGCCGGTGTAGCTCCGAGAGTCTGGCCATACGAAAACATCAACCGGCAATAGCCCCAATCGATCCAAGCGGATCGTTTCCTGAAAGCGGACCGCGCCGTTGGCAGTCCAAGTGGATTCGGGACGATTGGGAAATGCTTTTGCCGCCACAGAGACGGCATGAGCCCCAGTGACTCGGATCGCGCCACGATACGCACCTTCGGAACCAGTCGCGATGGCGCAGATGGTGGACTCGGTATCAAATCTCATTTTGGTGGGTTGAACTTGTATTGACCCGGCATGCGAATTTCGACTTCGGGTGCTGGTCCCCAATCAGGCCGATCAGGGCCAAGCTTCTGGTTGCTTGCGAGTGCATCTTCCCATTTGATGACCTGACCCGAGTAAGCTGCTTCGCGTCCCATGATGGCCATGAGAGTGCTCTTGCACATGTAGTCGCCGTTGTTGATCGGTTTGCCGTCGCGAATGGCTTTCATGAGTGCGATATGTTCGAGTTGATACATGCTTGGTTTCTTGCCCTCAAACTTCCAGTCTGTCTTGCCTTTGATTTGATTTGCCAAGACTTTGGCTGTGCCGTCTGTTCCGTAGATGAAATCCTCGGTCTCATTGTGGCAATCGGCCATTTGGCGAGTGGATGCAAAACACTTCGTGCCGTCCGCCCATTCGTAAACGATTGAGAAGTGATCGTAGACGTCGCCAAACTTGGTTTCCGTCCGAACTTGTCGTCCACCCGTTCCGTAACAGAGCACGGGTGGTACGTCATGGTGAAGCCACATGGCTTTGTCCAAAGAATGGATAAATTGTTCGACGATATGATCGCCGCTTAGCCAACTGTAGTACAACCAATTGAGAACTTGGTTATGCATGGGAGTCCATTCCGGCTTGGGCGTTCGCTCCCAAAGCGTGCTCGTCAAATAATTGGACTGAATGGAAACGATTTCACCGATCGCGCCAGCGTGGATCTTCTCGATCGTCGCTTGGACTCCGTACTCATAGCGCCAGCAAAGACCGGAGACGACGCAAAGTCCTTTTTGTGCAGCGGCAGCGGATGCCGCCATCACACGACGAACGCCGACGGGATCCACCGCCACAGGTTTTTCGCAGAAAACGTGCTTGCCTGCCGCAACCGCTGCTTCCATCTGAGCCGGGCGAAATCCGGGAGGAGTTGCAAGCAACACCACGTCAATGTCGGTCTTTAGGATTTGGTCTAACGCTTCCCAGCCCGAGAAGCACTGATCGTCCGAAACCTCGTATTGGGCACCGAGGGCTTTCTTTAGGCCGGCTTTTCCATTTTCTAATCGATCGTAGAAAACCTCGGCGATCGCGGTGAGCCTACAACCAGCATCGGCAGTCATGGCATCTTTTGCCGCACCACTTCCTCGGCCGCCACAGCCGACAAGCCCGACTTTGATAATGTCACTGCCTGCGGCATGAGCGCTTCGTGTTAAAAAGCTCGAAGTGCCCGCGACTGCAGTGCTAGCGACTGCGGCCGTCGTTGCCGAAGTTGCAAGAAAGCTTCGTCGGTTGGATTCGTTTTGTTTTGGATTCTTGATTTCGATGGTCATCGTGTCAGCCTTGTTTTCAGCGGTTTGCAAGATGGTTGGTAGGACCGATTCTCTAGTAGCGACTATCGGTGAAGCGGAATTTGCGTATCCTTGAAACGTCAGATTTTCGCGACCACTCGGTTATAACCCAACCCGTTCCGTATGCAACACGATCCACAGGCCTCGGCCCCCAAAAACAACAATCCCGACGCTTTTGTTGAAAACGCCGAAGCAATAGAAACGCCTGCTTTTCGAGACCGATTTCAGCGAACCGACGGTGAAATAGCGTTCCGAGCTTGGTTGGCGACGGATTTACCGGTGGAACTGGAAATCGGGTCGGGGAAAGGACTTTTTTTGACCAACGCCGCGTTAAAGAACCCGAAGCACCGGTTTGTGGGACTTGAACTAGCTGTGAACTACGCGAACGATTGTCAGGCGCGCGTCGAAAAAACTGGGTTGAGCAATGCGATGTTTTTTGCTTGCGATGCAGTGGCGGTCATCGATCGCGATGTCTCCGATGGCTCGTTGGAAGCGGTCCACGTTTACTTTCCCGATCCATGGTGGAAATCGCGGCACAAAAAACGGCGTGTTCTCAGCGAACAAACACTTCGCAACATTGAACGAACACTCAAGCCAAACGGATCGTTGCATTTTTGGACCGATGTGCTGGACTACTACGAAGGGACGTTGGAGTTGATCGATCAAGTGACCAAACTCAACGGCCCGTTCTTTGTCAGCGAACCTCCTGCCACGCATGATATGGACTATCTGACGCATTTCGAGCGCAGGACTCGCAGAAACGGACTACCCGTCTATCGATCGCGATTCACGAAGACCTAGGGTTGCTCTTCGTTGGGCGACGCTCCGCGTCGCAGGAATCACGACGGCGGAGCGTCGTGCAACTAAGTTATGCAAGTGGTATTTGACCACGCTGCACATACTTGGCAAGGATATCGGTCTCGATATTGACTGGGTCGCCGACTCGCAGATTACCTAAAGTGGTCACCTTGAGAGTGTGTGGAATCAGCGCGATACTAAACATTGCGTCGTTCACATCGACCAAAGTGAGGCTCACCCCATCGATGGTGACCGAGCCCTTCGAAGCCATTTGTCTCAGCAATGGCTTGTCGGCCGAAAAGGTAAAGTAGGACCATTCGCCTTCGTCGCGACGTTGTTCGAGCGTTCCCAAACCGTCCACGTGCCCGGTCACAAAATGCCCGCCCATGCGATCACCCACCCGAATCGATCGTTCGCAGTTGGCGTGGCTGCCAAGCGTTAATTTTCCCAGGCTCGTTCGCGAAAGTGTCTCAGCTCCAAGCTCAAACCAGCACGTTGTGGCTTGAATCTCGACAACCGTTAAGCAGCATCCATTGAGCGCGATGCTGTCTCCGATCTGCACGGTGTCGCTTACCGAGCCGAGGTCAAATCCCATGCGTTTGCCTGTCCCCTCGCTTTGTGATTCTACCAACAGAACTTTGGCTTCGACCAATCCTGTAAACATACTTGGTGGCTTTCGGAGGGCAGTTTCGATTTATGCGTTGCTCAGTTTGGTTTCATGCTTGGAAGCCAAAGTCAAGGCACGAGTCGCTTCGAGCAGTTCAATGATTTGTTCGACCGAAAGTTGTTCCGCTCGCAAATTGGGCTGGTGACCGAGTTTTTCAAGAATCTCGTCGATCTGCGGCTTTGACAAGTCATCTTGGGTGGCCGTATGCAGTTGGCTGCGCAAGAATTTTCGTCGGTGGAAAAAAAGAGCTCGAAGATGCGTGTGGAAGTACTCCAGATCGACGATGCGGCTACGTTTCTGCGCGTTGGGTGTTACACGGATAATCGCCGAATCGACCTTGGGACTCGGCCAAAAAACACTCGGAGGCAAGATCCGCAAGATCTCGCAGTCGCATAGGCTCTGCATCCATATGGTCAGCGCACTGTAGTCCTTGCAGCCAGCTTTGGCGACGATGCGTTGCGCAAGTTCCTTTTGGATGGTTACTACCATGCGTTGGGGAACGGGATCAGCCGTTAAAAAATTGCTGATAATGGGGGTTGCGACGTTGTACGGCAGATTCGCGATCAGCTTGAAAGTCGCATTCGGAATCGATGCCATACGCTCCCGAACCGCAACGAGCATTTCTTCGCGCAAGTGGTTTTTGTTGCGGAGCGCATCGAACGAAAGCATTGTCACATTGTCCGCACCGCGCAGTTCCTTGGCTGCAAGGGCTTGGAGGTCACGGTCGATTTCTACGGTAATGATCGCCCCTGCCAGCGGTGCCATCCGCTTGGAAAGCGATCCGACTCCAGTCCCTACCTCGAGGATGACATCCGTCTTTTGAATGTCTCCACCGTTGACGAGAATATCCAGCAGGTTGAGGTCGATGAGGAAATTCTGGCCGTACTTTGTTTTCGGCTGCAGCCCCGCTCGCTCAAGTGTTTTGGCGAGAAAGGAAAGTGTTTGGCGTTCGGTCATGAGTGGTGCTTAAGGCTTAATTTCAAAGATTGCCTCAACCTCAACAGCCATTCCACCCGGAAGCGAATTGGTGCCAAGTGCGCTCCTTACGCCGATTCCAAGGTCGCTTCCCCAGAGATCGACGAACAATTGGCTGCAACCGTTGATCACCACTGGGCTTTGTCCGAAATCATCCGTACAACGAACGAGTCCAAGGATTTTCACAACACGAACAATCCGATCGAGTGAGCCGAGACTTGCCTTTAATGTCGCCAACATTGCCAGGCCCGTTTGTTTGGCTGCTTCTTGGCCTTGCTCAACCGAAAGATCCGCTCCCACTCGGCCTAGGATGAGAGTGCCATCCGGCTTGAGCGGACCGTGCCCAGACAAATAGGCCAACGCTCCTACCATTAGCATCGGCTTGTACAAGCCAACCGGTTTCGGAGCTGGTGGCAGAACCAAACCGAGATCTGCGATCTTTTTATCAATTTCCGACATGTATTTCCTCACGGCAATTCAAACAAAAACGGCGGTAGCGGATGGACCACTTTGGGCGGCTACATCGCAACCCGACGCGTAAGCGAGGCGACTATTTGACAACCCGACGCGTAAGGGCTTGTTGATTTAATGAGTCTTTACCTAAGCTATGGTTTTATCATAACCCGAAATGTTAGTGAGGGGCAAAGAGTCCCTCGTTTACACTTCGGGTTGTGATTAAATCAACAAGCCCGTAAGCGAGGGCCGACTGCGATCGCTCGCCCACGGGCACGGTGGTTGACTCACCGGACGGCTTGCGCCGTTCCGCTACCTTTGATAGCGGCAGGGCGCAAGCCCTCCGGTGACGCCCCGATTATTTTTTCACAGCCTAGGTGCGAAACCGGACAATCACCAACTCAAATCGGATCGTTTCCAATCTGACCCTCGCCTATTTCCAAGGTTATATCGTTAAGTGCGAGTGGGATCAGGTGGAAACTCAAGATCTCGACCTACAATTTTTCGAAGGAATTTTTTGTGTCCGAATGAGGCCGGCAACAAAAATGCTGACTTCGCCACCCATTTGGCTATTGAAGGAGTTTGCGGGAGCGGGTACCATGGCCAACCCTAACAACGCATTGCGTTCGTACATTCCGACCTGTTCTAACTAAATCTGACGGCCATGTTTAATTCGCGTCGCCCCCCAAATGGAAAAAGAGTTCCTCGCAAGCGAGCGCGTGTGCGGACGAAAATCAAGAAGCGAGATCCGCTACTCGTCGAGGGCAAGCGTCCTCGGCCGATGTATGTCGATTACAAGGATATTGAGCTGTTGACCAAGTTGGTCAATCGTCATGGTCGAATCGTTAGCAGACGCAAATCGGGTTGCTCAGCAGCCAGCCAGCATGCCGTCAGCCAAGCGGTTAAGCGGGCTCGATTCATGGCTCTTATGCCATTCGTCGGAGAATAATGGCAACGGAGTTTTCCTGGGAGCGTCGGGTCGAATTTTGTGAGACCGACGCCGCGGGAATCGTGCACTTCTCCTCTCTTGTGATTTACATGGAACAAGCGGAGCATGCCCTGCTTCGCTCCCTCGGGTTGAGCGTCGCCCTCTCTGCAACTGCGGCAGCCAGCGATTCGACGTGGAATGACGTCAGTTGGCCACGTGTTCGAGTCGAATGCAACTTTCTTTCTCCAGCCAAGTTCGAAGACATCGTCTCTATCAATGTCTTTTTGTCCGCTCTCGGCGAGAAAAGCGTCACCTATCAGCACAGGCTTTTTATCGGTTCTCGCCCAATCGCCAGTGGATCGATGACAAGCGTCTGCTGCAAACGCGTGAACGGAGCTTTAGTAGGCCAAGCAATCCCCACCCAGATCAGGGATACCTTGAGCACCTACCTCAAGAGCTAGGCACGGCCCTGTTTTTGATAAACCGGACGCTAGAGGCTTGTTGGTTTAGTGAAGTCGTTATTCGGTGAGGTCGGTAAGGGTGGTATGACGGACTTCCAAATCCGTCAATGGGGAATTCGACGGACTAGGAAGTCCGTCGTATCATTAAAGCAACAGGATGCTACCGCGTTCCGGCTGGTTAATCCAAAGCGTTATTGTCGGGACAGTGGCGTTACTTTCAGCCGGATCGGTTCGCCCTTGCGTTGAATCACGATGTCCGTTTCCTGACCAACACGCAATGCCTCGATCGCGTAGGTATAGTCGTATATGTTTTCAACCTTGCGGCCTGCCAGCTCAACGATGATGTCTTTGCTTTGAACGCCTGCTTTGGATGCCGGACCATCTTTGGCGACGCCCGAAAGCAAGACCCCTTTGATATCACCTTGTGAGTAATCCGGGACGGTGCCGAGGTACGCAGTCATTACCGCTCTGGCCCCTTGTCCTTCCGGTGCCTTCTGTTCCTGGAACTGTGGAATGTCTTTCGAGCTGGCCAACGAGCGAGCTACCAATCCCATCAACTTGGCGATCTTGGCAGCCCCTTCATAGTTGAGCAATTCTGGAGTGTCGCGCGGCGTATGGTATTCGGAATGCGAACCTGTAAAGGCCGATAGGATCGGAACCCCTTTTAGGAAAAATGTACTTGCGTCGGTTGGCAAGTAGCTATCGTTTTGCAATGTCACCGGCAATCCAACGACCGTGTTGCGCCGTTCGATCTCTTGAGGCCAAATTGGCGAAGACCCGATCCCTTGCAAAACAAGATTCTCTCGGAGTCGACCGACCATGTCCAAATTCAAACAAGCCACCAATGCTGGATAAAGTTTATTGCCATCCTCTGGTTTGGGCAGTGTTGGATAAAGTTCGTAAAAATGATCTGCAAAGTAGGCTGAGCCAAGTAGCCCAAGCTCTTCACCGGACCAAGCGGCGAACAGGACATCGTGCTCTAGCGTAAGTTTTCCGGCCCGTTTTAATTGGGACAGGGATTGGGCAATCTCGAGCATTCCCGCGACTCCAGACGCATTGTCATCCGCCCCACGGTGCATACCGAGTTTTTCCTCGTCCGTTGCCAAACTCGAACCGCTCCCACCCGTTCCCAAGTGGTCGACGTGAGCGCCAACGATCAACATCGACTTGGCCGGTTTGTCGCCAGCCCGAAGAATTCCGAGCGCATTGACCCCTTCCCGTTTGACCTGCTGAACTTCAATGGTGGAACCAACCTTCACGTCGGGAAGTTCGATTCCCATCATCATTTCGCCCTTATCGAGGGCTTTTTGCAGGTCGGCGAGCTTTTCCTCGGACTTCTCGAACCAGGCTTCGGCGACCGCATCAGAAACACTAATCGCTGCAATGCTTGAGCCTGAAAGAGTTCCATCCATCTGCAGAGGAACAAGTTGCTGCCGAACACCGCTCGTTGGGCCGCTCACAACGATGATTCCTTTGGCCCCGCGATCACGAGCTGCCATTGCTTTGTACCGAAGCGAACTGAAGCGAGCCCAATGCTGACGGCGTTCCGGGCTGACTTCCGAGGGCATTTGCCGAAACATCATGACCCACTTGTTCTCGACGTCCAAGTGAACATACGAATCGTACTCAGGATGCCCGCCTTCGGCCGGAGCGACGATACCGTAGCCTGCAAATACGACATCCGTTGGTTCGATTGTGCTCGACTTAGAAAAGACGAGGGGCCTCCAATCCCGATCTAGTTTCCACTGGCGATCACCTGAAGTCAGCGTATTGGTTGTTTTGAGCTCTACGCCGGCCGTAAACGGAAAGTTAAAGAAATACGTTTCGTCGGAGCCAGCTGGTTCCAATCCAAGCGAGGCCATGTAGCTTGCGACATAGGATGTTGCAAGCTTTTCGCCCGCTGTCCCGGTTAGTCGCCCACCCAACTCGGGTCGACACAAATAGTCCACATGCCGCCCGATATCCGCGGCTCGATAGTCCGGGTCGTTTGCTTTCGCTACCGCCGTTGCTTCGGCCCTGGCACCTTCCAATTCAATAGCCTGCGGAGGTGATAATGCGCTCCCGCCGATTTTCGAGCCTGCGGGGTCGAGGCCTAAAGCCTCGCGAGCTGCTTTGTCGTTCCATTCCGCGATAAAGATTTGTGATTTTTTGTTGGATGTTCGGCTGGACGTCCAAGCCAACTCTTTTCCATCGGGGGTAAAAACAGGTAAGGAGTCGAAGCCATCGGTTGTCGTTACGCGAACCGGTTCGTGACTCCCTTGCCCATCGACCATGTAAAGTTCAAAGTTTGCGAATCCATTGAGGTTCGTTCCGAAAATCAAATAGTCACCGGAAGGATGAAAATACGGTGCCCAGCTCATGGCTCCTAACGAGGTTAGACGCTTGGCATCGGTTCCATCGATGTTTGCCGAGTAGATTTCGGCCGTTGCCCCATCCTCAGCAAAACGTCGCCAACACAATCGCTTTCCATCGGGTGAAAAGAACGGACCGCCATCATATCCAAACACATCTGTGATCCGCTTCACCTCCGTCCCGTCGCTTTTCATCACGTACAAATCGAGCCCGGTTGCAGGGTCATTTGCAAACAACGTCTTTTCTCGTTCGCTCAAGCCAGCTTGGTAGGCCAAACGGTTGGACGAAAACGCGATGGTTTGACCGTCGGGTGAGTACGATCCCTCCGCATCATAGCCTCGGGTATTGGTAAGTTTCTTGTACTCGTGCGTTTTGCGATTCCACTCGACCAGATCGAATTGGTCATCGTAATCCCAAGCGTAACGTTTTTGTTTCCCTGTCGCTCGATCCTCCAATTCAGCCTTCTGTTTTTGGATGCATTCAGGATCGAACTGGGTTGAAGCAAACAAGACGCGATCGCCCTCTGGATGAATCCAGGCACAAGTGGTTTTCCCGTATCCCGGTGAAACGCGTTCGATGTCGCCGGTCTCACGGTCCATCCAATAAATTTGATAGAACGGATTCTCCTTTTCGCGTTCGCTCTGAAAGACCATGGCTTTGCCATCGCGACTGAAATACCCCTCTCCAGCGCGAACGCCGTCAAACGTCAACTGGCGGGTTTTGCTTAAAAACCGAGATTCGTCAACTTGAATGACATCTTGAGACCGAGCTTTTTCGCAAAAAAGTCCTGACGAAAGTAGGGATAAAGCGATTGCGAGCCGCAATTTTTTGGTAGCGATTGAACGCATGGGAATAGAAAACATGGGTAAGTTAAAAAATTGTTTCGGACTTGTGGACGGATGGGATAGAGCCCCCCATTGTATAGAATTTGACAAGGAACTCCACGAAGGCCCTCGCCAGAGCGTCCCGTATTTGCCTAAAAGGCTCTTGCGAAGCCTCGAAGTGACCCGTTAGGCCCCTGATTATGCTTTGTAGGTCGAGTGGATGATTGTGGTCGCAATTTGGCGCACATGCGCCGCAATTTGTCTCTCCGACATTTTGTCCATCGTTTCCACTGGAGCAATGTGACCCTTCAATTTCGCTCCATCGATACGCTTTTTGAACTCCAACTTTGCCTCGCCCGGTCCCATGATATGAATCGAATCGGAATTTTGAACAACGCCGATGACCTCATCGTAAAAACGATTCGAATGAGCAACCGCTTTTCGTTCGAGCCTGTCTTCCGGAACAAAATCTTTGGGTGTGTATGCGTTCGGCGCAGAGGATGGTTGGATCGCGTTGCCTGCGGCATCGTGTTCGGAAAGAATGGTATGGAGTGTTTCAACGTCGTCCGAAATACTTGCTACGATGGCTTTGCGGTGGTCTATCCAGATCCCAGTGTAAATCATGGGCTTGTCCTCAATTCCTTTGGTTATGTTGGACTGCAACGTGTCAGTTTCATACGCCTACGCGACAGCCTGGGTGCACATGGCATACCAGACATACCAGAATGAGGATATTTCGCTAGAATCTCCGTTTCAACGGGAGAGCGAGGTTTAAGACAAGCCGCGAAGCAGGCTTTATGCCCCTCATGACCTTATTCCCCGAGATGTATTTCTACCGAATGGTGATCGCCATCGTCGACTAAGGGTACAAAGTGCTCAGGTTGATCCATTCCATCGAGCGTTAGTCGCTGGATCGCTGAACCGGCTCCTTGGTTTTGGATCGCAATGTGATAGAAGGTTGCGCGATAGCGATAATGGATCTTGTACGAAGTCCAATCCTTGGGTGGTTTGGGATTGAATCGCAATTTGTCCACATCGAGTTGCAGACCGAGCAAGGACTCGGTTATGAGTCGATACATCCAACCTGCAGAACCGGTATACCAAGTCCATCCGCCTCGACCCACATGCGGAGCAACTCCGTACACATCTGCGGCTACGACATAGGGCTCAACGCGATACTTTGCGATGGATTCCGGTGTTGAACCATGCGAGATTGGGTTGATCATCCGAAACAACTCCCAAGCCCGTTCCGTGTCTCCCATCATGGCAAAGGCCATCGCAGCCCAAATAGCGCTATGGGTGTATTGACCACCATTTTCACGTACACCGGGTACATAGCCTTTGATGTACCCTGGATTCAACGAGGATTTGTCAAAGGGTGGATCAAGGAGTTGGATGAGTCGGTCCTCGCGACGCACCAGTCTACGATCCAGGCTGTTCATGGCCAT
The DNA here is from genome assembly GCA_945875845.1 of Pirellula staleyi DSM 6068. GTDB lineage: Bacteria > Planctomycetota > Planctomycetia > Pirellulales > Pirellulaceae > JBKCUI01. Next base: position 9,137 of record CAMCMB010000011.1, on the reverse strand, counting down.
CGTCGATCGCTCGTACGTTCCAGCGCCCGACAATATCGACCAACTCTGCGAAATCGAATCGATCTGGCATTCTTGATTCTCCGCAGACCCAAGAGGTGTACCGTCGTCGAAATAGGCGCGTCGATACCACTCACCGTCCCATGCATGATGCTCGATGTTTCCTCGCAATCGGCCCGCCTCCAAACGATATCGCTCGGCGTTCGCATCATCACCTCGACGACTCGCAAGGCTCGCGAACTGGTTGAGCACATCGTAGAGAAAGAAGCCAAGCCAGACGCTCTCCCCTTTTCCGTGTTGGCCAACGAGATTCATACCGTCGTTCCAATCGCCGCACCCCATCAATGGCAGTCCATGCTCACCGAATCGGAGCGCATGATCGATTGCTCGGACCGAGTGTTCGTACATCGAACCTAGCTCGCTGGTTATTTGCGGTAAATCGTAGTAGGCTTCCTCGTCGGCTCGCAATGCCCGAGAATTGAGGAAAGGAACACGCTCGTCGAGCAAGCCCGTATCGCCTGTCGTTTGAACGTAGCGGCAGACAGCTAAGGGGAGCCAGAGGTAATCATCGGAGAAATGCGTTCGAACACCGCGGCCAACCGGTGGATGCCACCAATGTTGAACATCCCCTTCACGGAATTGCCTCGAAGCGGCCCGTAGCAGGTGTTCGCGCAGCAATGCGGGTTGCGAATGAACCATCGCCATCGCGTCTTGGATTTGATCTCGAAATCCGTAGGCGCCACCGGACTGATAAAAGCCAGACCTTGCCCACATGCGACACGCGAGCGTTTGATACATCAACCAACCATTGGTCAGAAAGTTTACGGCCGGGTCTGGTGTCTCGACGTAAACGGCTCCAAGCGTTTGACTCCAGAAATGCCATACCCCTTCGAGGGCCCGATAGGCATTTTCCGTTCCACGAAAACGTTGCACAAGCTGCCTTGCGTTCGCTTCGCTATGAGTCGAGCCCATCGTAAACACAATGGTTTTTTCTTCCATATCCTCAAGAACGATTTGCGTTTGAATGGCGGCGCATGGATCGAGGCCTGCGCCAATTCGGTTTGAGAAACGAACGCGTTTCATAGCGGCAGGTTCTGCCATCGTACCATTCCGCCCGATGAATTCACGGCGGTCGCCCGTATAAGTGCGTGTGGTTTCACTGCAATCCACGAAGGCGATTTGGTCCGCAAACTCAGGGCTATAGGGATTGCGTGCAAAAATGGCATTGGTCACCGGATCGATCTCGGTACTAACATGCATCATCGATTTGCTCCGAACGTCTCCAAGCACCCATTCCCAAAAGCTGGTAATTGATAACTGACGAGGGCGCCCAGAGCGATTGGAGATTTTCAGCGCGGCAAACTTGACCGGTTCATCGATGGAAACATAGATGGACAATTCGGTATCGATCCCGTCTTCGGAATAGTCAAAGATGCTGTATCCAAAGCCGTGCCGTGTCACGTAGGCATTCTGGCCACGGGCTGGCGAGGGGGAGGGAGACCAATAGTGACCCGTTTCTTCGTCGCGAATGTAGATTGCTTCGCTGCATGTGTCCGAAACAGGATCGTTGTTCCAAGTAGTTAGCCTGAATTCGTGGCTGTTTCCGGCCCAAGTGTAGCCGCTTCCGCTTTCCGAAACGACCGTTCCTAATTGCGCATTGGCAATGACGTTGACCCAGGGTGCGGGTGTCGATTCGCCGGCGTTTTGGCAGATAACATATTCTCGACCATCAGGACTGAAACCCCCGAGTCCATTGAAGTAGGTCAGATCCCTGCGTGGAGACAAAATTTTCTGACTTGTTCCAACAATGCGTTTGGTCGGTTTTAAATTGGGAATAAAAGATTCCGATCGAATACGCCGATTGACTTGGTCGACGAGTGTCCCTGCATCGTCGAGCAAAACCACCCTAGCCACGGTTTGCAATAGTATTCGGTCCTCTTCCGACATTTGCTCACCGCGTCTTACGAAGACACCACCTGGTCGATCGATGAGCGATGCTTCGGTACTGGCAGAGAGAATGTCCAGGATGGATTCTTGAAGCGCTTGGCGATAAACGGAATCGTCTTCGTTCCATATGACAAGATCAACGGCTAATCCTTTCATGCGCCAGTACGCGTGTGCTTGGATGGCTTGTCGAACGAGTTCGATTTTTTCATGATCGCGAATGCGCACCAAAACGATGGGCAAATCGCCCGAGATCCCGTAACTCCAAAGTCCGGATTGTCCGCGACGGTTTTGAAGCAACACACTCGCGTTGGCTCGCCGAGAATTCGATGCATAGATTACTCCGCTAGTCAACCGACCGTAGGCTTGCGCCTCTGCGCTGGTAACATTGAGTTGTCGTAGCAGTATGGGGCCGCGGGTCCAAGCCAGTTCCAAGACTCGGTCGGTCAAGTTCGGATCGCTATACTTCTCGGCAAACTCACTGACTCCCACGCGAGAATCGGCGACCCCGGTAACGATATTGATCTCGACCGTTTCGTTTGGTTGAAGCAAAAATGTATTGCGAATGCTCACGATTGGGTCGAGCGTTGAACCCTGTGTGTTGGAGAGTGGGCGCACGGTATCGAATACCTGCGGATTCGCAGTGCTTCGACCACGGCCCAAGAACTGCATTCGGTCCGTTTCAAACGACGATTCGCCAATGGTCGCCCCTTTCACGGTCATCATGTGAATCAACCATGGTGGAATCTCTTCGGCGGAGCGAGCGCGTCGGGTGGAGAAGATAGATTGTCGATTGGGGAGGATCTCCGATTGCACAAAGAGGTTGCTAAATGCGGGGTGCGATTCGTCATTGGCCTGAGGTGCTAAAACGACTTCAGCATAACTGGTGACTTCGATGGTACGCGGACGATCCGAACGATTCGAAATTTTCGTACGACGGAGCTCTAAGTTGTCTTCGGATGCGACGGCGACGAGTGTGTACGTTTCGATCTGGTCGTCTTGACGCCGAAATTCAGCGCGCGACTGAGTGAAGATCGCTTCGTAGTGCTTCGAAGCGTTGGTGGTGGGTTGATACGAGGTGGACCAAAAGTTTCCGCTCTCGACGTCTCGGACGTAGCAAAAGTTTCCAAAGCAATCACGGGTTGGATCTTCTCGCCAGCGTGTTACGGCCAGATTGCACAATCGACTGTATCCACCACCCGCACTTGAGATAGCAACGTGATATTGACCGTTCGAAAGCAAATGCATCTCGGGGACTCGGCCGCTAGGATCGGTAAACACCCGCATTGTGCCTGCTTCTTCGGCAGAGGCGCTACTCGTCGCATTGGCTTCGGTGACGTGTGGATAGACGGGGACAGCCACGCGCGGAATGCGTTCGTGCAATAAAAGATCGAACGAACGAAGCATCGGATCCGACTCGAATCGACGTTGCATAGGCTTGTCAAGCAGAACGTAAACAAAAGATAGAAGACTCATGCTTGCGTGGTGCGCCATAACTTGCCGCACGGTTACGCTGGTCTCGCCGCTCGGCATTCGTGAAGGGGTGTAGTCAATTGCTTCGTAGAGACCGTACGCTCCCCCACGGCCGTCGCTCGCCAACCGTTCCAAATTTCGGCATGCAGCATCCGGTGACACCATCAGTGCCAGCGCACTTGCGTAAGGGGCTATCACCAGATCCTCAGCAAGCCCGCGTTTCAGACCTAAACCTGGAACGCCAAATGCCCGGTACTGATAGTTGAGATGAAGGTCCACAGTATTGTAGCCCGACTCAGAAATCCCCCACGGCACACCTCGTTGGCTCCCGTAACGAATTTGCCGATTCACCATCGCACGATACGATTGCTGTAGCAACGTATGTTCATAGGTCGGCATCACCAAAAGTGGCATCAAATACTCAAACATGGATCCGCTCCAACTGAGGAGAGTCGGGGCGCCGCCGGTAGTGGTGAGCAATCGACCCAGCGAGAACCAGTGGCCTTGATCGAGCTGCCCTTGCGCAATCAAAACATACGTGGTCAGACGGGCTTCGGAAGCCAACATATCATAGCAACTGCTGTCGAGACGGTTGTCTGTCACATTGAATCCAATCACAAAGAGCTTCATCGTTTTGCTCTGAAGGAACTCAAAGTCCATATCTGAAAACTCATCGCACTGGGAGGCCAGTTGCTCGAGGGCTCGAACGCGATCGATGACTTCGAGACTCGCCTGCGATGCGCCATCCCTGAGCTGTTTGAGCCAATCTCGTGAATCGAATCCATCGTTCGTCTCGTTATCGATGTAGGGTGGAACGCTCGCTTGGACAGCATCCAACAATGGAAAGAGCGATTCAGGAAATGCGGCGATTTCCCGGAGGGTGGCGGTCGAATCCATCCGAATCAGAAGCGCCCGAAGCTGTTCGAGTTTACGCACTTGCTCATCCGTACCCTGCGTCCAAAAGAGCTCAGGTGGCAAATGCAAGTTCGAACACGGGGTTATGCGAAGTAGATCGTCGAAATGACTATTGCATTCGCGAACAAACGATTCCTCCCACCAAGCGATCTCACTTGAATACGGACCCAACACTTGTATCGCCGAAAATTGATCTAGTACGCGTTTGTATAAACGGATCGCAGCACAGACAGAATGGATGGGCGTTTTCAACTCCTCGACGATGCGCTCAATCAACCGGACATACTTTCGAAGTGCTTTTCCGTCGATGGGAGGCTTTCTACCGGGTTCGGAAATATTAACAAGATTGGCAGATTCTTCGAGAAGCACTTGCAGCGTATCTTGAAGGCCCTGGAATGTGTGATGACATAAGGTTTTTGAATCGATCTGCTCGCGCAGTCCAGACGCAAACACTAGTAAATGCCCTACGAAATTTCCACTGTCGACCGTAGACACATAGCGTGGGTTCAATGGCGACAAGGTTTGAGTGTCGTACCAATTAAAAAAATGTCCACGGTAGCGTTCCATCTTGGATAGCGTTCCCAACGTTTTCTGAGTTCGCTCCATGAGCCGGCCAACCGAGCAATATCCCAGATCGCACGCAGCAAGATCCGCCAGGAGCGACATCCCAATGTTGGTGGGACTGGTACGGGATGCGATCACGGCAACATCGTTAAGGTGAACATTATCCGGAGGTAACCAATTATCCCGTTCGGTGACGAATGTTTCGAAGTAGCGCCAGGTACGGCGGGAGAGCTTTCTCAAAAAAGCGCGATGAGAGACCGACAATTGAAGCTGGGGCGGAACGATTTCTTGACTCAATCGCCACGCGATCAATGGGGACGCCATCCACAATCCCAGGAATGGGGCTGCTAGAAAAAACGACTCATTGCGTTGCCACAGGAGAACAACTGCGATGAATACCGCTATCAGCGGTGCGGCAAACATCAATTGATAGAATCTACGAATCGTGTTACCCGCCAAAGCCTCCGATTCGCTCGATGTCTTCCATTCGAAAAGTTTGTGTTTGGTCCAGTGCACTCGAGTCAGTGTTCGAATGATTGCATCCAAATTGATATAAGCGTCATACGGGATGAAGGCCACGACGTAAAAACAATGCAGCAAATGACCGCCAGAGGCAGCCATGGCCGCTCGCAAATGCAGCCACAGAGGAACTCCTTTGGCTTTGGAAAAGAGGTCGTTGTAGACAGGCAGTACGTGAGGCGCTGCAACGACAAGCAAAACAAAGAGACTGAGGGCCATTGCAACGGCAGGAGTTGCGACGAGCCAGGCTATGCCCAATACAACCAACATCGAGACTGGCATCAAGCTTCGGCGGAGGTTATCGAAAATTTTCCACCGAGCAAGGAAGGACAGCGTATTGCGGCAGCGTTGACTCGTTTGATTGCGAACCGTGGGCAGCAACCAGCCCGCAATCTGCCAATCACCGCGTACCCATCGATGCCGTCGACTTGAGTCGGCAGCGTAGTTCGATGGGAAATCTTCGTACAAAATGACATCGCTGATCACCCCAGAGCGTGCATAACACCCCTCGATCAAATCGTGGCTAAGTATCGCGTTTTCTGGGAAGGTTCCGCATTGTTTTTCAAACGCATCAATGTCGTAGATCCCTTTTCCAATGAACGATCCTTCTTGAAAGAGGTCTTGGTAGAGATCGGAAACGAGCCGAGTGTATGGATCGACGCCTGTTTCACTGAATAATCGGACGAACCAGGAACGCTGCGAACTCTTTGGGCTAACACCCACTCGTGGTTGCAGGATCGTATATCCGTCGACGATCCGTTCTCCTTGGGCATCCGACACAGGACGGTTCAACGGATGAGCCATCGCCTCGATCATCTTGCGCGCGGCAACGCTGGGCAGTTGCGTATCGCTGTCCAAAGTAATCACATAACGAACATCGCTTAAAACCTTTGTCTCTCCGACAATGGGTGAGAACCGCCCTGTCGCTCCCCGCAACGTCGCGTTCAAATCGGCCAATTTACCCCGTTTGCGTTCATAGCCCATCCAAACGTTTTCTTGGACATTCCAAGTGCGACTGCGATGAAAGAGAAAAAATATATCCGTCCGAGTATCGCCGTATTTGCTGTTGAGTCGGTCGATCCCATCGCATGCCTGACGAATCCAATCGGCATCGGTCGGCATTTCTTCAAGCGATGCATCTGTTAGATCTGTCACCAAAGCATAGTGGAGACATGGGTCGCGATTGGCGAGGTATCGCAACTCAAGCGCTTCGAGCAAGCGTTCAATGGCGCTCGCACTCGAAAGCATGGTGGGTATTGCGATCAGCGTTCGAAATTCCGCCGGGATTTCCTGTTCGAAATCCATCCGAGCCAGCGCAACCGGTTTCACGAAAATGGACGCCATCCAATTGGAGATCGAGATTCCGAATTGAACAAAGCACATGATCAACGGGAGAGCTACGAGCCACAGCCAAAACGTCGAGAATGAAAAGAGGGAAACAAGATTGGTTAGTGTCGCTGCCGTCAGCAAAGAGATAAATGCAATGAAAGAAAGATAAAGGGTCAACGGAATCGATCGACGGATTTTTTCTATCACGACCGGGACGGTCAGTCGCATATGGACAAGTCGTTCGAGGGCTGTTCGCCCACGGTCGATCAAAAAGTAACCGACGTGAACCGTTCGGTGGTTCGCGGGATCGACGGATTCGGATTGTGCCAATTGAACAGCTCGTCGTGCGACTTCGAATTCCGAACAGCCAGCTCGTTTCGCGATCGCTTCCACAGCATGGCGGTAGCGGTTTCGCGTTGGGAAGTCCATGTTGGAATAAACTCCAGCTGGATCACCATGCAAGGTTTGCTCAATCAAGCTTTGGTCTGCAACAAACTTTTGCCAATCGTGAACACTCAGAAAGCGAAGACTGCCGATACTGTTGCCAACGGAAACTTGGTCAGCAGCTTGGTTTTGGCCTTCGTCGAGTATCAATTGCTCAATGGTTTGCCCGGCGGTCGCAAGTCGCTGCTCCAACCAGTTGATGGCCAAAACAAAGCTATTCGCCTGCCCCTGCAATTGCCGGGTTACGTCGGCGAGAAACGCGCCAGAAAGGTTCGGGTTGGATCGCGCTAAATCCGAAAGAACGAGAACCAAATCGGATGGGCAACGGTCGACTGCTTCGATCATTTTGGTCGACCATTCGGAAGCCAGATCTCGATCGATGCGACCTTGCGATATTCGTCCCGCGACGCGACGCAAGTTTTCGATCAAGGCCAACCTGAGCATGAGCGGTAACGCCCACAGTTCGCCCAACTTCAAAGGAGTGACCGATTGGTAAGCCTTGATGAATCCCGTAATCGCTGGGGCGTCGACCCGGCCATCGGTGTGAGAGATCAACTCGATCGCGATGCAATACACTCGAGGATAATGGGCAAGTGTCGTATTGGCCAGCCGGGGTAATTCGCCACTGTACGACTTAGGCAACAGCTGTCGTGTTGTGCGAATCTGTTCTTCGACAAGGTAGAAATTGTCGAGAAGCCATTCGGCTGCGGGCGCGATACGAAGATTCTTATGTGACGCGTTTGTGATCAGTTCATAGGCTTGGTTTAGGATAAGCTCATTCTCAGCCAGACGCGGTAATAACTTATCAGGCGTTTGCCCCGAAAATAATTTGTGCGATGCGGCGAGCGAATGCGCATGGCGTTCGAGCTGATCCATACTCAGGATTTCCGAACGAAATGGCTTCTCATGCGCAGTGAAGGAAGTTATGAATGGACTCGAACCACCGCCTGAAAAACGAAAGTACCTACGAGCTATCTCCAAATGGGCGAGGATGTTCTTGATCAATCTGCATGGTCTCCTAACTCTTACTGCCGTAAGAACGCGAGCAAAACTCGGGCAATCAACGAAAGCCCACTCGGCTGGAAGACCTCCGCAAATATCATACCATATTTAAACGACGGTCTGGGGTGGCATGTCAGTAACATGGAGGATATCTCGCGTGGCACGCTCCTAGATACAAAAGCTTAGAAACGAAGGGCGTGCCACCGTGCGAGTGCCAGGCAGGCCCGTAGGGTGCGATGCGATTTACCATTCAGAGTGTTCGTCCATACGCCATAAAGGAGCGGACGAACCAAGCGCTTAATGTCGTCTAAGACCTCTTTGATTAGTCGCCTGTTGCGAGTGATGCCAAGTCGCATCGCATCTTCGAGCATGATGGGCAGCATCTTGGCTGTCGGCTTGGTGCAATAAATGGGTTTGTTAAAACCAGCTTCGAGCAGATAGGGAATGCGTCCAATCCCTGGAACATCCCGCAATCGATTAAAACAAATTGTGAATCCGTAAAGTGAAGTTCATGGCAAGAACCAGTGACGCCTTGATGCCCGCCATGGTGTGTGATTTACATTGGGTTGCTTTCGATCGACGAGAGGATTGCTAATGGCAACGCGGGTTCGCGGCCTTATCCTTCGAACCCACAAAGGGTTTGATTATACGAAAGATCCCAACCCGACATGAATACCACTTCAGATACTTGAAAAGCGTCCGAATGGTCTATTTGGGAGGGTGAGGCCACCCCTCTAAACATGTTTTCCTCGACTTTGCCCAATCCATTCCTCGCTCTCCCATTGGTTTCCAATGCATCCGCTGTGACCGTCGTCTGAAAGGGAGCCATTTTCGGCGGCGCTTTGGGAGCCACTTTTGATACTTCCGTCGTGCGCCTTCTTCTTCCGCCGTTTTTCTTAATTTCCTACTTAGAAAAACGAGAGATATCTCGCAAGTATTCCTTCTTTGAT
>CAMCMB010000010.1 GCA_945875845.1 Pirellula staleyi DSM 6068 | reverse complement strand
ATGCGAACACGGAACGCCAATAGTCGTTCAATCTCTCTTTCGAATCTTTCACGTTCAACGCCACAACATGCGAGCAAGTCCGGTAATGATTTCCTTTCAATGCGTATTTCGTCGCAACCTTTCAAACCGTAGTCGCCGGTCGCAAGTGTGCCGAGTTCGGTTCGCAGTGGATCCAAACAGAGCGGTATCTGTTCGCGAGTATCGACGACTGCGACGACGTTGGACGGATCTAGTTTGGCTGGTAAGGCGTTTTTCATGCTGCAACCCTTCCGCTAAAACGTTCCTGACTAACCTGGTTTCCAACTCGACGGCATCCGGAGCAAACACCGCATTGTTGGCACTCAAAGTTTTCGTAGTGATCGAAAGTCTGTACCGCCCATTGAGGCCCCTGGCATCGCTCGCATGGTGGCAAGTCCTGGCCGCGCTCGAGCATGTCCACTAGCTCGGCTTTGTTCGTTCGGATGAATTCAGCAAGTGCAGGAGTGACGTTCGATGAGGGACGAACATTCAGCTTGTCACCCTTCATTGAAAGAAAGACTTTGGCGGTTTGGAGCGCGTCGAGAAAGTGGTATCGGCTCATTTAGAAATCCCTTCCCAAATCAAAGTCCGAAACGCCTAGGTTGTTGTGTTGTTGTTGTTGTTGTGATTTCAACCCTATTAGGTTTTTATTTTCTTCTCCTGCGTAGAGCTTGTTTTCAGTCCCACCAGAACCACACAACAACCCATTTTCCTCGGAAGTGTTTTCTGAAGACTTGTTTTCAGTCCCACCACAACAACCCACTAGCCATTTTTTGATTCCCTTACCAGCATCTTTGGATTCGATTCGTCTTTCGCCAACAATACGCCCTCGGAATAGCGTAAGGCGTTTTGCGAACCGTCTAGCATTGAATTCACCCTGACAAAGTTCAATGGCAACATCTTTAAGTAACGGAACCTGATTCGGAAATTGCGAGATGATGTCGGATAGTTCCCTGACTGTTTTTCCGGTTCCGCAATTCGCTTGTTCCAATCCTGCAATCAATCGTTTCAACGTCTCCTTCGTTTCATCAGATTCTTCAACCGATTCTCGAGTGCGCATCGGATCGTCGAACCCGGCCCAAACAATGGAATTCCGGATGATAGCCGCCCATGACTCAAAAGAGCCCCATGTGACGTTATCAACCTTTGGACAACCAGCAACGTAAAAAGCACGAATGAACGTTAGCGCATCCCGAACTAATCGCGGTCTATTTTCTCGAACCCAGTTCAATAAATGCGGCTTGCTGAAATCGTTCCTTTTTTCCGGAGATTCGATATTTGGCTCCAACCGAATCGGCAAAACCCGGCGTGCGGTATCGGAACCGAATTGAAGGTTGTTACCGGTGGCAAGCCAAACGCATATCGCGATCATTTCACCAGTCGTTTTGGTTTTGCCTAGCACACGATCCTTCCAAGACGTAGCAGTTAAAACGGCATCCAATTCGTCACCTTTCAAAACAACATTTACGTTATCGAAAACATGAACCGGAGCCCCTTCAAGCAGTAGTGACGTAATTTGCTTCGTTAATTCCTCCTGCTTAACTGGAAAGCCTTTTTTAGAAACACTGTGGCCAAATGCAATCGTAGTTGCAACGTCGGCTTGAAGTCCTTTTCCGGAGCCTGCAACGGTGGCCGTAATAGCGAACAACGGAACGCAACCATCGATACAATTTCTAGCAACCAGCGAGAGAACCATAGCAACCGATGCCGATCTGTCGCTATTATTCACCAGCGGAAAATCTGAATTGCATTCTTGGAGCGAGTTGAACGCCTCGATTGCATCTTTTTTTGTCGGATTGTCTGGTATCTTCGGATAGTCGGCATTGGGGATGTAGAGCAACCCGCTTTGGCTGTCGTATCCTTGCTCTTGAAGTATCGTCCCATCCTTGCGAATAGTGGGCGCTTGGATGATACCAACCAAAGGCCTTACCTTACCTGAATAGTGGCCACGTTCTAAAATCGCATCGACTAACCAAGTCGGTGGCCGTCCTGGCTTCTTGACGATATTGCCATCTTTATCAATCGACTCTGCAACCAGCTTGCAGCATTCCGTTATACGTTCCCTAAGTATCGAACCGGGTAACGGCACAATTGATAGTTTGCCAATCATGCCTGGATCTTCACTTGGCACAACATGAACTAGAATACCGTTTCGGCAGTACACTTTTGTTTGCTCGTTTTGCGGTTCCTGCCAACCAAGTTGGCCCAGTAACGTTATGCAAACCTCTGCAACTTTCGATTCGTCCAAACTCAATTGAACCTCTGGACGATCCTTGATTTTCACCCTACCTTTCGTTGCTTGTCCAACATCCGGCGGGGGGCCCTCGTCGAATTCATCGCCATATAACTTGCTTGGCTTCGTGTCCATGAGTAAGATTCCTTTTGTTGTGTTTGCTGAATTCGCGTTTGCGTCGCGATGAAAAAAGAGAGAACAGCTTGTCGTCGTGGGCAGGCTGTTTTCGTTTAAGCAGTTAGCCGAAAACCTTTGGAACATGCGCGTCGATCCTTTGTTTTCGAACAGTGGATACGACTTGCTTTGGTGGAACAGATTGTTCACCGTTTAAGAGAGCCTCTAAAGACTCAGGAAGAATATTCCAGTACGGCCGCGCACTGGTCGACGTGTTGACCGCCTTGAGCTTTCCCTGCTCAATCAAGGTCCGAATTTTGAGAAGTGACCAACCCGTCCTAGTGCGAACGTCGGTCGTTTTTAGAATTGCTCGATTGAGACTTGCTGACATAAAAAAACCTTTGCGTAACAGGATAGACGTTTCAAATGAACGCCAGTTAAGCAAAGGTTACATAGATAAAACGCTATGAAGATAATTGCAACAATGTTACTTTGTTGCGCCTCCGAACAACCAAGTGCGAACGTGATTGCAAACGGCCCGTATGCGCTCATCGCTTACGACCTGGACGTAACCCGCTAGCATGTCTCGCGAGTTTCTTTGATGCCCCATACAAACGCGTACGGCTTCAAAATCTAGCGTCTCGGTTGCAACTGTGGCAAACGTCCGCCTTAAGTCGTAGAGCGTGCCTCGCTTGATTCCAGCTAGCTTGCGAAGTTTGGTGAATGTGCTGGTTGCGGTGTCAACATGGTCCTTTGAACCTTCCCCGCGCACCCAGGGCAAACAATGCGATGTCAAGAAAACAGTTTTCGAATGTGCTTTGATAGGCGACCTTCGGATCTCCAAATAATCTTGAATTGCTTTCTGCGTTTCTGGCCACATCAGAAACCTACGATTCACCCCCGTTTTGAGTCGTGCAAGATCCACCCAGCATTCCTCTGAATTGATGTCGGCAATATCGTCAAAATCGATTTGAGCGATATCTCCCGCTCCGATGCCTGAATTGAGCGATAGCCATAGCACCGGCTTGAAGTTAACACCAGCCAACTGGACGATAGCCTCAAAATCCTCTCGGCTTAGATTCCTCCGAACCGCATTCTTAATCGACTCCTTTGTGATTTGTGTTTCGGTTTCTGGACTGAACACGGTTCCATAATCTGGCTGCGGGAGCTTGTATCCATTCACGCCATTTTTGTGGCACCAATTTAGAAATACGCGTATTCGCCGCACATCGCCCGCAACAGTGGACGGAGAGCGCTTCAAAACTGTTCTGCCCTTTATCGCTGCATCCCGCTCAACTGGCTTGAACAGCTCTCGCTTGACGTTCTGGAAAACGGTTGAATTCAGCTCCTCAGCAATGAAACCTTTCCCGATAATCAAAACGAACCTGTGCAGAGTTTTTTCGAGTTCCTGAATGTGACGAATCCCAGGCTTCCCGCATGTCTCATTGTCGGTTCGCTGCGATGCAATAAAGACGTTCCCCAGCTGCTCAACAGTTGGACGTGTATCTACGGGCTTGGATTGGGGTGTCCAATCTCGTGGCCGCCCAGCATGGATGTTGTCCTTCTCATCCGCCCAACGTACTGCGGCTTCGTCCTGCTCTGTCCCGAAATAATAAACCTTCCCTTTGACCTTCTTGCACCACTGGCTTGACGGAGTGTGATACCAGAGTGGGAAGTCCGCCTTTTTTGCCGCTTTGGCCTTTGCTTTACTCATTTGCCTTGCTCCTTTGGAAGTTGGTTGACCCACCAAAAGGATAGCGAAAGGAGTAGTTCGGGGGAGTAGTTACTTTGAAAAACAATAGGCCCAGTAGGGCTCGAACCTACGACCTACGGATTAGAAATCCGTTGCTCTATCCAGCTGAGCTATGAGCCCGACAGTACTTTTACCTCGGAAAGTTGCGTTTTTCCACGGAGAACGTCCAAGGACTGGCGGCTATTCTACACTCGGAACTAAACCCGGGAAGTCCAAGCAAGATATGCCGTGCAAAGACTTCTCTTGTCATCTTGCCCCCAATCCCATCTCCTCAAAGCATATCTCGTCGAGCGGTACCGAACGATGCTCCACCGATGAGCGATATGCGGCGTCCACAAGCGCCATCGTACCAAGGTTTTCCCGCCCACTGATCTCCGGTTCCACATTGTCCTCTAATGCGCAAAGCAGTTGCGCCATCGTTCCAACAAAGGCGTCGGGAAACCATACTTCTCCCCATCTTGGCTCGATCCAATGCGGACCGGACGAAATGGTTGTGTAATCCAAAGTGCTCGGCGTTGGTATCGGATAATCGGGCCAGCCGATCGTACCTCGTGCCATACCCTCGGTTCCTTCAACTCGCCAGCGAATGTAGGAATCGGCTGCTGCTCCCTCCCTGGCAGGCCCGGCCCAAACATCGTCCCAAGCCGAGGCGAGAAACCCGTTTTCGTACTCCAGGATGTAAAGGCAGATTCCGTCTCGATGCGGAAATTGCTTGGATGTTCGTGGATCTGGGCGAGTACTCGCAAATACTCTCAATGGATCGCCGAACCAATAACGAAACGTATCGAGGTGATGAATGCTCATGATTCGGAGCGTCACCCAGCCTTGTCGCTCTTGCCAAGCCATCCAATGGGGAATGGCACGCATGTCGATGGTTGCAAGCACGGGTTCGCCAAGCGCTCGTTGGGCCAGCAAACTCTTCATGGCTTGAATCGATTGGTCGTATCGCATGTTTTGATTGACCGCCAAAGCAATGCCTGCATCTTCGCACATGTGAACGATCGATTTCGCTTGCGCGTAGTTGATACCCAAGGGCTTCTGCGCCAAGATACCTCGGATATGGCCCTTGCGTTGTGTAATCTCGCGAATGATTTCTAATTGAACGTCGGGGGGGACCGCAATGTCGACAACCTGAACTTGCCGATCATCGAGCAACTCGCGATAGTCTTCGTAGACATTCGGAATCGCGTGCCGATCAGCAACTTGACGTGTGCGTTCTACGTTGCGAGCCGCAATCGCAACGGGGTTGAAGCCCGCTTGTCGATAGGCTACTAAATGGCAATCCGCCATGATGAAGCCCGATCCAATGCAGCCGATTCCAACGGATCGGTCGCGAGGCAGTTTCGGCAAATAGTTCAGTTCGAATGAGCTCATCGTGAAATAGCCTAATTCGCACTTTGCGTCTGATCGCGTTTGGCTTCCAGAAACGATTTTCCCGTTTCACTGCCGCGAGCACCCATGGCTTTGATCGACGTGTCATCCCATTTTACGAGCGGTGTGTAGTTTGGATGATGCGACTCTTTGTAGGGGTCGTTTCGGCGGGTGTTGTAGCAGCAGATTAGTCCCCACCTCGGGGAGTCGCTCACATTGGGATCCGAACTATGCAAGGTATTGCCGTGAAAGAACACTGCGTCACCCGGCTCCATTTCGCAATAAACCAACTCCATCCGCTTCATGGCTGCTTCGACACGTTCTGGGTCGGCACCCGTTTGCGATCCAAAACGTCCGTGCTCGATCCGTCCCATTCGATGCGAGCCCTTGAGCAATTGCAAACAACCATTCTCCCTGGTCGCTGGATCCAGCGCGATAAAAACGCTGGCAAGGTCTGGAAACAAGCAACCATTCTGATACCAATAGCCATAGTCCTGATGCCATTCCCAAGCCCCACCTACCTTGGGCTGCTTTGCACTGAGTTTGGAATGGTAATGATAAACCTCGTCGCCGAGCAGCTTCTCCATGGAATCCACCACGCGGCGACTTCGACAGATCGCGCCATAAATATCGTCACCCGGATGGTTCCAGAGAGACAAGTTTGTACTGCGTCCTTTGGTATCGATGACCTGCATGGTGTGCTCTCGGATTGCGTTGTCTTGTCGGGCAGCAGTCAGTGTGAGCAGTGTTTCCTCGGCATCGAGCAGTCCGCGGATGACGACGTAACCGTCCTGCTGGAAAGCTTGGACCTGCGAATCGCTCATCGGGCCAGTCGTCATGGGTTAACCTTGAGGTTATCAGTTTGAAATTGGGCTAGATCGTGACGTTTATGATACCAAACTAGTTGGCACCATATTTCGCCAAGCTTATCGAAGCTGGATTTGGCCTTTTCGGGCAAGTACAATTATGCACACTCAGTAGACAGTCGTCTGTCGCCGACTGGAAGAGTCCTAGTTCAATTTCGTCGTGAAGCGAGGCAAAACCCAAGTGGAATCACCTCCAAAATCTCCTCTGTCGCTCCGCGATGTCAAGAAATCAGGAGACTCTAGACCTCTCGAAAGCCGGGTTCAATCCCTCAAGATCGCCAAATCCGATCGTATTCAAGAACAATCGTCCAGCAGTCGATTTGCCTGGATCGTTTCGTTGGTGCTGGCAACTCTTTGCGGTTGGTTGGTGTATCGCGATAACAAATTGATGGCCATGGTGGGCATCCGAAAAATCGAACCAAGCGATTCACTTGCCAAAGTTTCGGGCTTGGAATCCAAATCCGGCTCAACGCAGAAGTCAGGCGAAGCCAGCAAGCGCGACGTGCCAGTCGGGACCAAAGCGTCCCTTTCTGAAAAAGATATGGCACTGGAGTCGCGAGGCTACGTCATCGCAAAACATCAAGTGCTAGTCAGCCCGCAGGTCAGCGGCCGTATCATGCGACTGAACATTGAGGAGGGCCGCAGAGTTACCAAGGGCGATATTCTCGCGGAAGTAGACCAAACGGAGTACCTCGCCGACCTAAAGCAATTGCAAGGGGCGCTACGGAAAAGCAAGGCGGAGCTTGCGGAATTGGAAACCGGAGCCCGACCACAAGAAATTGAATCGTCCACCGTCGAACTTCGTGAACAGGAAGAGATACTCCCTCAGTTTAAATCCGAATACGAACGACTCAATGGCTTGTTCAAGGCAAATGCTGTATCCGCCACGGAATTCGACCAAGCAAGGAGCAACTATGTCGGAGCTCGCCGGCGGATCGAGAGATTGACCGTCCTCTTGGACATGCTCAAAGAAGGACCGCGCAAGGAACGCATTGAAGTGGCACGGGCAGCCGTGATGCAAGCGGAAGCTGCACTGGCCAAGTCGCAATGGCGATTGGACAACTGTACGATTCGCGCTCCCATCTCCGGCACGATCCTCAAGAAAAATGCGGAAGAAGGAAACCTCGTAAACCCGGTAGCGTTCAATGGTTCATTTAGTGTTTGCGACATTGCCGACTTGTCCGATCTTGAAATCGATTTGAATATTCAAGAACGCGACATTGCGAAGGTATTCGTCGGGCAACGCTGCGAAGTCAAGCCAGAGGCCTTTCCAAAACGCTACCAAGCAACCGTATCGCGTTTGATGCCAATCGCGGACCGTGCGAAAGGAGCCATACCGGTTCGTGTTGCCGTACGCGTGCCGGAAGAGGAGCAAGGAGTCTACCTCAAGCCAGAGATGAGCGCGGTCGTCGTCTTCTATGGTTCGCCGGATCCAAAGACCACGATCAGCAGCCCTACCTCCGATGTGTCGAATTAGATTCCTCGCATGCCGCGGCCAGTAACCATCCACGCAAGCGCAGCGAGCGTCCCTGCCCCAACGACCTTGTGTCGTTGGACAGCGAGTTTGGTCCGCTAAACCCAGCCAAACCGCGAAACGGTCTCGGCCCACATGTGCTTGCCACATGGGTGAGGCAAGTTCCCTCGGCTCCCGTCGTTAGAAACTTCAGCTACCCACGACGCTAGGTCGTGAGAGGGCTCCGCCCCGCCTGAAGTCCATGATTTTAGCCTCCCAAACTGTGCTTCACTTGACACAAGGTCATGAGGGGCAAAACAAGCCTGCTTCGCAGCATGATCCAGGGCGTCGCAAGCTCGGCAGAGACCAAAATGCATTGACCCGATACGGAACATAAACATGGATGAACAGGGGGGGGAATGACCAGCCGAAAGGCGCTAGCCAAATAGCACTCACTATGTAGCGGAACAGCGTAAGCTGTTCGGTGACCGTAGTCAAATCACTTGGATATTCACCGGGCAGCTCGCGCCGCTCCGCTACGAAAACATTGGTTCGAACCGAACGTGAGTGCCATTGGGCGCTAGCCTCCGGTTATGACCGATTAGACAGCCGTGGCCTAGGGCACTCCGGCTAATGAATAATCCAGGCTAACGCCCTACTTCACGAGCTCCCGCAAGTAGTTCGCGTAGTCGCCGGAGAACTGATTGGAAAGACTTAAGAGTTGTTCCGCAGTAATGAACCCTTTCCGAAATGCAATTTCTTCCGGGCAGGATATCTTCAGGCCTTGCCTTTTTTCAACGGCAGCAACGAACTCGCCGGATTCCAACAAGGATTCATGCGTGCCAGCATCCAACCAAGCAAACCCTCGAGAGAATTGCAGAACATTGAGTTCCCCACGTTCCAAGTAAACGCGATTGATGTCGGTAATTTCCAACTCGCCGCGCGGCGAAGGTTTTAGGTTGACTGCAATATCGACCACCTGATTGTCATAGAAATACAGGCCCGGAATCGCGTAATTCGATTTGGGTTCCTTCGGTTTCTCCTCAAGCGAAATAGCGACTCCGTCGGAATTGAATTCTACGACGCCATAACGATGAGGATCGCGGACTTGGTAGCCAAAGATGGTTGCACCGCGGGCCTGCATGGTCGCCTGGGCGAGAAGTTTTTGAAAACCCTGCCCATAGAAAATGTTGTCGCCCAGGACCAACGCAACCGAATCGGATCCCACAAAGTCTCTACCAATGATGAACGCTTGTGCCAACCCCTCAGGACGTGGTTGCTCCTCATACTGGAATCGCATCCCCCATTGAGACCCATCCTTGAGCAACCGCTGGAACTGAGGCAGGTCATGCGGAGTGGATATCACAAGTACATCCCGAATACCGGCGAGCATCAAACACGACAGTGGGTAATAGATCATGGGTTTATCGTACACGGGCAACAACTGCTTGCTGATCGCGAGTGTTAACGGATGGAGCCGCGTTCCCGAACCGCCGGCCAGGATAATCCCTTTGTTTGTGATCGGTGTCGCTTCGTTCGTGCTCATCAGATCTCTTTTCACGTTGGAACGGGATTTGGAATTCTTTGCGGCTTCCGCTAAGGGTTGCAGCGCTAAACGGGCTCCGCGATGCCTAATCGCTGACGGCGGTAGTCGCCACTGCTAACGCGTTGAACCCATGATTTCTCGGAGAGATACCACCCGACGGTCGATCGCAAGCCTTCTTCAAAGGCGACGCTCGGTTTCCAGCCTAGTTCGTTCTGAATCTTGCTAGCGTCAATAGCATATCGGCGATCGTGTCCGGGTCGGTCTTGAACGTAACGGATCGTAGAACGTGCGTGCCCGGGCTTGCGTCCCATTTGTTCGTCGACCAAGTCGCATATCGCGTGGACGACTTGCAGATTGCTGCGTTCGCTGTCGCCACCGATGTTGTACGTTTCGCCCAACCGTCCCTTTTCGAGCACGCTTGCAATCGCTCGACAATGATCCTCGACGAACAGCCAATCCCGCACGTTTTGACCATCACCGTAAACAGGCAACGGCTTTCCCTCGACTGCATTGAGAATCATGAGCGGAATCAGTTTTTCAGGAAACTGGTAAGGCCCGTAATTATTGGAGCAATTGGTCACCAAAATTGGCAGACCATAGGTTTCACGATAGGCTCGAACGAACATATCCGATGAAGCCTTGGACGCGGAGTACGGTGAATTCGGTGAATAGGGAGTCGATTCGGTGAACTTGCCTGTTGCTCCCAACGAACCGTAAACTTCGTCCGTTGAGACATGCAAGAATCGAAAAGCGGATTGCGATTCGTTTGTCAAACCGCGATAGTACGCCAAGGATGCATCCAACAAATTGCAGGTACCCACGACATTGGTTTGCACAAATGCGGCGGGTCCATCGATCGATCGGTCGACGTGAGATTCCGCAGCAAAGTGGACAATCGCCTGAGGTTGATAGGTTTCAAGCAGTTGGTCCACCAATGGACGATCGAGGATGTTTCCCTCGACGAAGATGTTACGATTCGAATCGGCTGGAGGTACCGAATCGAGATTGCCAGCGTAGGTAAGCAGGTCGAGGTTGATAATGCGAACCTTTCCAGCTGCCAAATGTTGCCTAACGAAGCAGCCGCCGATAAAGCCAGCACCGCCAGTAACAAGAATAGTTGGAATCATCGCGGTTCCCAGGCTTTTAAAGTTTTCACAATCGTTTCTTCCACATCCGGCATGGGTATCCCAGTTGCGAGGATCTTGCGATTGTCGAGCACACAGTTCGACCGGGGAGTCTTGGCAGCCAATCGCATGAACTCGGACTCATCCTGAAAGAACTCAAAGCGACGATCTGGAACCAGGTATTGCTGTAGCAGTTCCGTCACCCGTTCGGTTGTAATATGCCCTGAATTGACGACGTTATAGGTGCCGGTCGGCACTCGCCGCAGCCAACATTCTAAACATGCATTCACAAAGTCCCCCAAATGCGAGAGGCTGTTGGTGGCCGAAAGCAAAGTCTTGTAATTAAGCACTTTGCTCAAATAGTTGCGAGGTGTATCGCGATGATCGAATGGAATGCGAAGCCGCCAAATGTAGCAATCCAGTCTGTCGGAGAGTATCTCTTCACCCAACGCTTTCGTGCCCGAATAGAAACTGCAGTTGTCGGTGCGAAAAGAAAAATTGGGCGAATCGGTTTCGACAAACCCAGATCCATCCGTCTTGGAACCGGTAAAAATACATCCGCTGGAAACATGTCCCCACGATATTCCTGCCAGCTCGCAGGCTTCGGCGATTTTGCCGGGCATCACTGCATTGGCCAATAAACACTCCGAACGATGCAATTCGCAAGCATCGACGTTTGGCTTGCCTGTATAGCCAGCGCAGTTGATCAAGAAATCGGCCCCAAGTTCCTCCATTTTTCTCGCAAGAAACTCAGGCTGGTAAAGATCGCAGTCGGAGCGTCGAATGCGCACGTAGGGAAGCGATCGAGACTCTAACTGGCGAATGAACTCCCCACCCACGTAACCACTGGAACCAAGCAATACTATCAAGTCCTCGTCCTTTGTTTCTGGTTTAAGAGAGGCGGGGACTATTTTCCCTGCCTCGTTTGGCTTTGGTCCGCTGTGTTTACTGTGACAAGGATTCGAACGCCTTGCGTTCAAGTGGGTGCAATACTTCCGCTGTCACACCACCGTCTTTCGCTTTTTTCATTGCCGCGCGAGCATCTTCGGTGCGACCCTGACTCGTAAGAACCTGTGCTAAGTGAAAGAAACGATCTGGCCGCGGTGAAACCTCAATGGCTTTGAGAATGTCTTTTTCGGCCCCTTCGATGTTACCGGAAGCGAATCGAACAATTCCCCGAGTATCAAGCAAGTAGTCCATCGGTCCCGCGACTTTAACCGCCTGATCTATGAATTCGTTTGCTTCGGTCAATTTGGGTCCGGTCAATGCCAACAACATGGCTAAATTGTTGAGCACCGAAACGTTGTTCGGTTCGACTTCCAATGCCATTTGATATGCACTGGCTGCCTCGCTCTCGACACGCAGCCAGCTCCACAAGTCGCCTAAACCAAGATTGACAATTACATTCTTGGGATGCTTCGCTTGAACGGTTTGCACTAGCCCAATCAGTTCGCGTGCGTCCACTTCTTTTAGAGAACCGGTTTGCAGAACACCTTGGATCAATTCGCCGACCTCGTCGGGCGGAAGTTCGGACCCGCGCAGCATTTCAATCGATTCCTTGATCTCTCCAATTCGAGCGAGATAGGAGGCCACCGCGAGTGTGCGTTTCGGATCTACCTTGGCTATCTTGGCGTAGGACTCGCGAGCGATATCAAGGAACTGTTTCGCATTCTTGGTCTTACCAAGCCGCACCATTTGGTTGCCGCCCGATTCGGCCATTTGTGCGGTCCAAAGTAGTCGTTCCGGTTCAGCCTGGCTGCGATTGGATTCCACTAGTTTAAGAAGCCGGTCATAGTCACGAGTGCGGAACAGCAACTGCGCCTCGATCGATGCTGTGGATAGATCCTTCGGTGCCAATTTTTTCAAAGTGTTGACCCAAAGAGCACTTTCTTCGATCTCCTTCTTCTTAAAAAGTTGCTCGGCGTAACTTCGAACATACTGGCTATTCGTGACACCACCATTTCCAAACACCTCAAGCATCTTGCCTCTGTACCGCGCCCAGTTCACCTCGGTGTCGCCGCTTCGCAGGTAAAGGTTGGCTAATAGAAAATTATCGGTCAAGGAAAACTTGGGCTCGGACTTGGCGATTTGCTCGAGCAAGCTGATGGATTCGGTTATCGATGGTTTATCCAAGCGGTTCGATAATACGAAGGCCAACATTCTCTGGTCGGGAATCGTTGGTCCGCCCTTCTTGGTGTTGATCGCCAATAGATCGCGAGACTTTTTGATATTCTCATCCGAGCCTCGCAATCCAACGATCATGGCCAATGCCCGCCTAGCCGAGGATTGTAACTCCTCGGTTGCATTGCTCTTTTCCGAAACAAGCATCTCCAAGATTGGTTCAGCCGTAGCCTCTTGTCCGGTCCTCAAACAAAAATCGGCATACCGAACCAACAACTCAAAATCATCCGGTTGGGCCTCTACCGCTTTCCTGTAATACTGCGCGGCATTCACATAATCTTCAATCGCTTGATAGGCCTGAGCCAAGGCGTTATCGCGATCTTCCTCACGTATGGCACTAGCCGCTTCGTCGATGGCCTCCAAAGCCTTGTCCCGATTCCCCATTTGAGCGAGTAATTGCACCAGAGCAACCCATGGTCCTGCGGCGGCCCTGTCCCTGTCGATCGTGGTTCGTAACTCTTCCTGCGCCTTGGTGAGATTGCCGGATCTAGTGTATACTCCTGCGAGGAAGAGGTGATCCTCTTGCTTGCCGGACTGACTCGCCCAGTCTTTGGCCAAACTAAGAGCTCGATCAAAGTTCTCTAGCTCCATCGAAACCTGCGTGGCCACTCGCGTCAACTCGGAGGAAAACGGTGTCTTTTGTTCTTGCAACTTTCGAACAACCTCGTCCGCCTCTGAAAATCGGCCTTTTACAAACATCAAAGAGATCGCCCTGGAAACCAGTCGGGGACTCTGTTCACCCAAACGAATCGCTTCAAGATAATTTTTAATGGCAACATCCGGTTTATCTTGGCGATCTCCGATATCTCCTTTGAGTCGATAAATTCGAGACCAGTTTGGGCGTTGCACCGCCGCTTCGGACAGCTGCTCGACTGCCTTGGAATACAAAGCATCGACCGCAGCCGCCTGGCTTCCCGGGTTAGATGCAGCGAGGTTTGATGCTTCCAACATGAGTCGGACAGCTTCGCCGAGGCGCCAAAATGGCCCCACTCCCTCGATCGACTTAACCTGGGCCAGTGACTCAGCCATGGCCGTGGCGTCGTTGCTGCGCAAAGCAAGTTCGAAAATCAATAAATGGGAAGACAAATTGGATTGACCCAACTCGGAAGTCGCTACTTTCTTGGCAAATATCATACTCCGTTCGTAATCCTCCAAAGCAAGAAAGTAGCCAGCGAAACCTGAGGCTAACCGAAACTTTTGGTTCGAGTCCCAATCCGCATCCGGGACAGCAAGTTGATCCAGTTTTTCCATGTCGACTTGTTTATCGAATCGGCGTATCAGATAACGACCTCTTTCCAATCGAACCGTAACGGCATCCTTTAGGCTTTTTTCGGCGGTATCTAGCGAGCGCTCTGCCTCGTCCCAGGCTTTGTTCCGAATCTGCAGCGAGATCAGCGCTTGGTGCAACTCAGGAACAGTGGGTTCCAGCTCCAAACGAGATTTCAATATCGCCTCGGCCTCCTCAGCCTCGTTCTCGACCACCAATAACTCTGCCCGCATAATGGCGAGGTCATTGGCCGCCTCGGGATACCCATCGAACCTTGCCAGAAGCTGGCGAAGCGGATCCCAAGCCTCCCCAGACGTGTTGCGACCCAACCCATCGATGAAAAGCAACCGAGCTAAGCTCAGGCCTGCGGATAAGGTTGCATTGGGTTGATCGAGAATTAGTGAAAACTCTTTGATCGATTCTTGAATGCGTCCAGTGCGGAGAAATGCATTGGCGAGCGATTCACGTGCGGCTAGCCAAAGAGGATCGGCCCCGATCGCACGTTGCAACGCTTCTATCTCCTGGTCCGGATTGCCAAGGTTGCGGTAGCAAAGGGCGATCAGGAAGTCGGCTTGTTTCAATAATTCCTTCCTTCGATCGAAAATCCCTCTCGATTGTTCCAACAGCGTGACGGCTTGAAGCCATTGCCCCTTGCTGGCCAATAACTTGGCCTCCAAGAAACGAGTTGGAGCTTCGCTTGTTTTGCTGACTTTGAGAGTGGCAATGAGCTCCTCGGCCTCAGAAATCCTACCCCCTTCCAACTGCAGTTGTGCCACATTGAATAGCAGATCAGGGTTTCCCGGATTCGCTTTCAGCCCGTCCCGGAGGATTTGGACAGCGGCCTCCGGTTGTTTGGCCGTTAGCTCGATCTGCGCCGCGCTTTCGTACAATTCAGGCGCTTGAGGATGTGCCTGGATCGTCGATCGAACGATTTCTCGAATCTCGGAAATGCGGTTACGAAGTACCGCAACGAATACCAAAAACGACACATTCTTTGGAGTATTGGGCACCAGTCGATTGGCTTCCAGCCCATCCTGCCATGCGGAATCGAGAATTGCATCTCGAGGGCCTTTTTCCGAGGAGGCGAGCGAACGCCCCTGCTTCAAAAGGTAGCGACCGCGTGCGAGGAATGCATCCGAGTTCTCAGGGGCATTCTTGACCAATTCATCCAAAATTTCCCGGCCCCTAACCGCTCCGTCGAACCGGTCCCGCAGCAATTCCGCAAGCGATGACGCATAAGCGGGGTTCCCAGTCTCCAGTTTGAAAGCGAGTGCAAAGTGCTTCTCAGCTCGGGCAAATTCTCCCAAGCGGTTTTCGCAAATCCCCATTAGCCAATGATTCTCGGCATTGTCGGGATCGCTTGGAAGGAATTCGGAGGCCAGAATCTTTTGGGCCTCCGCGTGCCGGCCCAAATCAATGGATATTTTGACCATTGACTTGCGTGCTCCAAGAAGCTTCGGATCGATCCGAAGCGCACTTTCATAAGCAAGGAATGCCCCATCTAGTTTTCCTACTTTGAGGAGGAGGTCTCCCAACTCGACTTGGGCTTCCGCAGAATCACGCCTGAGAACCAGGAACTGGTTGTAAAATCGAATCGCATCCCCCAGCTTGTCAGACTCCCTTGCGCTTCGTGCTTTGGCAAGGATTTGCAACGCATTCCGATGCAGCTGAAAACGATGAACACCAGCCAAAAGCAGCGAGGCGACCGCCACAACTGTCATCAGTTTCAAGAAGAAAAGATACTGAATTTTGACCTTCATACGCTCGTTACCTGAAAAACAATGCACATGGAACAATTAAATGTAAAAGAATCACAAAATGAATGTTTAGCAAAAATACATCGCCTCATCGGGGACAACCGAATCTACCGCCCCAACTTCTCGATGGCCCTAGACTTAAGAGAGCGTCATTTCTGGCGACTTAAGCTCGGTAGCCCTCTCAACCGCACGGCTCACGCCGCTTCGTTAACAGAACTTTCTATGAGGACTGTTCTTTCCCCCAACGATACAAGCACCTCGAGATTCGTCAAGCCTCTCTTTTCCTAACATTCGTTTCAAGTCACGCATGTTTTTCGACAGTGACCTCGCACAAAACATCCTGCTCCTGGAAACTTAGCCAACGAAACAAAAAAAGCCAACAACCATTGACGGAAGCCGGCTTTCGTTATTATCAAAACCTAGATCTAGCGGCGACAAAAAGCTATGACTTCTTGCGACGCGATCGAACTACACCAACGACGATCGTGCCGATTGCAAAAAGCCCAAGGGAGGACGGCTCGGGAACCGCAGTGAAAACCAAACTCATATCGCCTAGCCCAAAAATGCCACCAAAATGGTTGGCGTTGACGGTCCCATAGTATTCGGTGTCAGTCACGAAGACTTGGTCAGCATTGGAACCGAAAATTTCTAGGGCATTCGAGCCTGATCCAAAAGCGCCCGCCGTAGCAAGAGCAACCGATGGGGAAGTACCAAAGAGTTGCGTGAGCTTACTCAGAACTTCATCCTGGAGACTACTGTGGGAGCCCCAATTGTTCACCAAACCATTGCCGCCATTGGAACCTGCAACGCCAACGATGCGCTCACCATCGTTGAAAGTGACTCCAAAACCAGCAGCACTGCTGCTGCTGGTATTAGTGACCAAATACACATTGTGAGCGGTGCCTGCCAATGCCGTGGAATAAGCACTTGAAGGATTCACCGGAACGTTCAAAGCGGTGAACATCTTCTTCTCCCCGGGGTTAGCCGTGGGGGCGAACACATTCACCAATCCACCCGTGTAATTGAACGCAAGCTGCGTAACTTTCGTACTTGGTCCAGCAACAACAAACCCCGCAGAGGCTGATGCGACCGACATCAACCCAAAAACAACTGCCGAGCACATCAAACAAACTTTTCGCATGGCGTTAGCCCCTCGCTTAGAGAAATGGAACAATGGTTTGGAATTAACCATCCGAAATAATAAGCTGTCTAAACGCACGCGTCAACACTTGTTTGGCCGCATGAGCTAGTCGGCACCCTGCTTGACAACGATACGGCTTCGATGCCGAACCATTTGCCGCCGTTAAATGGATATAACGAGTCCAAATTTGCCGTAAATAAAAGAAAGAAATCGGTTTTTTTCTTGCTTTTCTCCAAGCAATGAATTTTTGCACTTGCCGCAGACTACGGACCCAATCGTGCAAGTAACGTATGCCGATGAAAATGCTCCATATCGAGGGTAAAATCGATGGGCATTATCGATACGAATGACCGTGTTCGGGTCTGCCCCGGTAGGACCGTGACTCGCTTTGTATTTGGAATTCAGTCGGGGTATTTGGAATTCAGTCGGGCGGGCAGAGCCACCGCCCCAAACTGTCTTGGTTCACCGGCAAATGGAATGTTCCGCGCTTGGCTAACGTAGCGGTAACGCATCCTGCTTAGGGATTTCGCCGTATCGTGCGGCGAAGGTTTATCGCATACGCCAAAATCGGAATGGAAGGGAGCGGTCCTTGGTGGATTTTCGTGGGTTGAATGTAGCCTGTGCCTTTCTTGCTGGGAGTCACGATCTTGCGATCCAAACGACCAGCGGCTTTGAGAACTCGATAGGTTGAACTTGGGCTGACGGCTACAATGTCGTCGTCAAGCATCATGAATGTCAAGCGTCGATAGCCTTCCAACGGGTGCTTGTCATGGAAGTCGAGAATGGCTTGCTTCTCCCAAGCCTCGAGCCACCAATCACGCGGTATCTTGCCGTTGTGCTCATTGATCTTTCCGTAGCGCTTTAGCCATGTGTGGTACTTGCTGGTTGGCAGTCTGGCCCACTTCAGCAGGTCTTTGCATGGAATGTCCGATCGCTCGGTCCAGTAATTCATGTAGTCGACAATCTTGTCGCGAATATCGTGGGGGACCCAAACGCCTTCTAGAGGTCCCCATTGGCTTTTTTTGCCTGAACGTTCTCCTTCATGAGCTCTGCGATACCTTCGTTTTTGTGGATAAGCTTCTCTTGCAGCCGACGGATTTGCTGCTCCTTAAGAGCGTTGATTTTGGCTTCGGCCAACTTGCTGGCCTTATCCGATTTGGCGGTCTTCTCGAAAGCTCGTTCCACTTGCTCAAGCGCCTGTGCAACCCATTGATGGAAATTCCACTTCGTACTGGAGCAAGACATCTCAAGAACCGAAAGAAATCGGACTCGCTGGGGGCTCTGAATCGCTGCGAGCATTATCAAGATGCGGTTCGACGGACGCTCACTTCCTGGCACGTCTAACCAAACTGTTCATTCGCGAGTTCGTCGACGATCAGCGTTGCGATGTCCTTTAATCGTTCCTCGGCTGCATCCAGCGTGGGTGCTAACGTTTGCAGCAAGACCTTCGTCGTGCTCGGCCAACTTTTCCTTCCCCAGAAGCGACTGCGTTGTTTCAGAAAACCATTCCCTGAAACAAAGTAAACATCGCCCACCTGAAACCAATGGCCTGTAACAACCCGATTTTGGCCCTTCTGAAACAAAATTAACTCGATCGGTTTAACTCCCGCTGCCGTCGAAAATTGGGTCGTTCGACGCTCTTTTAATTCCCAGCCCGCCCCTGGGTAACAGACTTCGGGATGGTGCGGAGCCGCAGAAATGGTTTCCTTGTTTAGCCAATTGGCCAAGTGGAGGTAAACCTCACGACCCGAAGCATCCCTGTAGATACGATTCGAGGATTGATCGGCATTCAGTACCCGAACGGTTTCATCGGGAACCTCCTCCTCCACACCTACCCATCCACTCAGAGTCATCGGAATGGCAGACAGATCCATTTTGCGGTCAATGACCTCATCGGATCTAGAATTAATCCAGGTGATCGCCACATAGCTGAAGGCGAACAGTCCAAACAAGAGGGCGATTCGATTATTCATGATTACAATCCTGCAAGCTTGCCATTGTGATGTTTTGGCTCACTAGCGCCGGATAACCTCCGAGGCCGCTGGGATCGGCTTGCTTTTCTTGCCATAGCCCGATTGGCGGTAGCTCGCATAGTAGCCCGAGTAGTAACCCGGCGCCTTATTACCGCCAATGATCACTGTACCGAGCACCGTTATACCAAAAGATCTCAGAATCTCGCACGCTTTCGCGGAAGCCGGCAATCTCGATTTGTCTAGCACCAAAGTGAAGACGACTCCGTCCGTATACTTGCCTACCACCCGAGCGTCATTGACCGGCAGAACCGGGCTCGAATCGATAACGACTAAATCAAAACTACTTCGCAGGTAATTAAACAATTCGGCCACCTTCCCGGCACTGCATCGCTCTTGCAAATTACCATCCCAGTCTCCCGCCGAAATCACGCTTAAATTGTCGACGCGGCTCTTTTGAAGCGTTTCCTCAAACGAGATCTTTCCGTGAAGCGATTCAGAGAGGCCAGGCTCCAACGGCAGATCCAAGTAACGGTGAATGCTTGGACGTCGCAGATCAAAGTCGACCAATACCACAGACTTACCCGCTTTAGCCAAACTCTGTGCCAGCAGGCATGAAACTGTCGATTTTCCCTCGGAAGGCATGGCACTGCTAACCATAAAGACTTGCCGCCCCTCGATCTGAGAACTATAGAGGATCATCGATGCAAGACCGGACATCGCTTCCACCATGTCCACATCGGTTTCGACTGCGACCAATCGCGAATTAGGACCTTTTTTCATCGATGGATTTTGCGCTAAAAGTGGGAGAATTCCAATCAGCGGCGTCGCAAGCGTTTCGTTTGCTGACTCGACGCTGTTCACTCTTTTTCGAGACAGATCCCACATCATGATCAAGCCAAACGGAGCAAGAAAACCAACAAGTCCCAACCCTAGGGCTCGGTTTAATCGCTTCATCGGGTCTGGGGGAGTGGCGTCGACCGCCGGACTGAGAATGCGAATGCGCGATGATGTCTTCAGTTCTACCGAAGTTCTTGAAATTTCATCGCCGACGTTCTGTAAAACTTTTTCCAAACCTTCAATCTCAGATCGCATCAATTCGACATCGATCGAGGATTTGCCAAGTGTCCTCGTTTCCTGCGATAATACATCGACTCTTTCCTGGATAACTTTTTCCTGATTGGCAAGCACCTGCGTTTTGGAAATCAAGGCCGCCAGCTCATCAGGGCTGTTATCCCATGTTTTCCGTTTACGCTGATCCTGTCCTGCCATCAATTTGGCTCGCATTTTGGCCTCAGTTTTTCGCTGAGTTAGCATCTGCTCTTTAACATCGAGTTCTTCCCTGGCTTTTTGAACGTTGTAATGGTTTGGACCAAAGTTTTTGGTCATCGCGGTCAATTTTGCTTGTGCCATAGCGATTGATTCCTCAAGTTGCACGACGTCTGCGGTCCGCTCGGCGACTTGGAGAGTCTCTTCCGGATTTGTCTTCAAAATCTCTCCGGAAATCAGTTCCTCATCGGACCCTTTTCGGCGATTGGCAAATTCCTCTGCGATCTTGAGGTCGCCCTCTGCCTGCATCAACGCGAACTGCACTTCACCTAGTTTCTCTTGCATTCTTCCGTACTGTTGCAGTGCGTTTTGTTGAGCCACCGTCAACGAGTCGCTATCGCTAGTTCCCAATGTCGAAGCCAGATTTTTCAATGCCACTTGCTTGCTGCGAACCTGTTCCGTCCGTTCGGCAAAGACCTTCTCGAGCGTACTCAATCGATTCATTCTGTCAGTGCGATCATTCATAACCACCTCCTGCATGAACGCACCCACAACACTATTGACTATCTTCACACAACTGTCGGGTGTTTCTGTTTCCAGAAAAACTTGCATAATCTCCCCGTCTCCCGGGAAACTTACTTTCAAACTCTTTCTTAACCATCCCCTGGGATCGGCCTGCTGGGCAATCTCCGGCAATTTGGACGCTTGAGGATCGCGCATCGCTGCATTAAGAACAAAGGGGGTCACCATGAGCTGTCGGTGAGTGTTTTTGTACAACAAAAAATTATCTCCACTCCCGCCAGCTTCATCCGCCGTCGTGAATATGAGCGGACGACTGTCTCCGTCGACACGCAAAAAAGAAGATGCGGAAAACATCGGAGGCATCAGCTGCCAAGCCGCAACGGCGGAAGCTGTGGATGCTAAAAGTCCTAATGGAAGAGCCATTCGCCATCCACGTCGGAGGGAACTTAGCAAGATTGCGAGTTGGTGCTGCTTTTCAGGGTTTTCCGAAGGTTTCCGCACAATGTTCGCAGGAGCTTGGGGCGAGAACCTGCCTGCATTTCTTGCGTCCTGCCGGTCTGTCTGCTCAGGTGCGCTTTGTTTGATCATGAATTTGAATCACTTTACTGTTTAAGTTTAATTCGCTTTTTTTTCCGCCGCCGAGAAAGAATGAGAGCGGTATCGTCAGGTACAATTAGTCTATCGAGGATCCCAAGCACACCCAGCAGGATGACAAATCCCATGGGCATCATTAACCATCCTGCCACATCATGGAAGATGTGTTCTGCAGTTTCAGGATCCAGAAACTCAAATGCAAGGCCTGTCGCGATGATGCGTATGCAGTTGGCGGCAATGGCGATGGGAATCGCGCTCAACGCGATGATGACTTTCTCTGGCCCGGCTCTGTCAATCATCAGGCAAGACCCAACCGTCAGGGCAAAAAACGCATAGAGCATTCGCACTCCACTACAAGCCTCTGCAACCCCAATTTGACCGTTGGTCAGCGAAATAATATTCCCCTCGGCGAATGCGGGAATACCCAACGTCTGAAAGGCAAACGTGCTGACGATTGTGGCGATCTTCTGAAGTAAACCGCTCAGCTGACCTGAGAGGAAATTAGGGAGTGGAATCATGAACAGCAAAAAGAAGACCGCAGGTGCACCCCAGCGAGCCGCCCGTCGGCCAAACAGGATCGTGATGATCCCAAGCACAAACGGAATCAATGAAATCCCCTCGAACGTTTGAACACGCATGTAAATGCCACAAACTCGTATCAGGAGTCCCAATCCAACCAACGCCCCCCCAAAGAGGAGTCCGGACTCAGAAGGCGCGACCCCTTGGGCGGGTGAATCTCCCACTTGGATCGGACGCAATGATCCCCGATTCGACCAAAGGATATAGGCAGTAAAAAAAGGGACAAGGTAACCATGGGAGTAGTCTGGGTTGTTCGACCAGACATTGGTCAACCATGCAAACACATCCCAATACAGCAACGTCAGCAAGGCTAAGGCCAAAACCAACCACAGCCCCTCGGTTTGCAGGAGACTTTTTCGGCTTTCCGGTGGAAGCGCGTGGGAGGCTACACCTTCGGGATCCTGCACGGTTGTTGATTCGGTTGTGTGAGGCAAGCTGTTCTCCCAAATTTGCAATGCCGTTCGACCCTCCCCGTTCATCCAACAGACGAACCGTAGGGGGCCTTTGGGCCGAACAACAATAAGTCGAGTACCCCTAAGTTGGTTATTTTATCAATGGAAATTCGTTTATCAAGTCCAATTTAATTCTCCAAGGTTTACACGGCACTCGTCTGCCCGCCATCAAGCCGATTCATTCACGGGGATCAAGCCAACCAAGAGTATGCCGTCGGGCACGCAACCGGTTCCACTGGAGGACGGTAGACTCCGCCTGGACGGCACGTTGCACGACGCATAGCTGGCCGATCGGGAAAAAAGGCGGCGTTAAGAAGACGCTAACGGATGGCTAGTTGCGGGATGAAAATTGCCCAGGGCAATGTCCACAAATCTCTCTCAAAAGTTCGGACTCGATTTACGATGGTCCCGAAACGGAAAGTCGTACGAGTCCCGCAGCCAGGACCGTTGCAGGTGCAAAGAGAAAGGCGTTCATCAGCCCATCAAGACTGCTGAAAACGACGATAGCTGCGCAGAGAACTCCTACTTGGTTGGCGCACCAAACGGAGTTCCGACGCCAACGGAAGAGGGCATTCAAGCTAGTTCCGAGAAGGACCACGAGATTAAGCGTTGCACCTACGGCACCGAACTGACCCAACAAGAGTACAAAGTATCCCCAAGGCCTCGTGTTCAACTCTCGCCACCAATCCCATTTCGCGGTCCCCATCATCCAATGGTCGCGAATCAAAGGTAACGCTTTCTGATCTTGGCTTATCCGCCAACTGAATGAACCGCGCCCTGACTTTCGAATCGAATCTACGACCTTTCGGCCTAATTGGGTTTCTGTCGCAAGCTTACGGAACGGAATCGTATTTGATAGATAAAGTACTCCCCCGATTACTAGCAGTATTCCAGTCGCTGCGACTAAGTACTTCGGATGAACGCAAGGCAGAACAAGGAGGTAACATGTGACGAGTAACATCAAGACAATCGCCCCTACTGATTGCGATAAAATCGCAACGATCGAGATCAGCCCAACCAGGAATGGATCGCCGTAACGCTGCAGAAATGCGCTGCGGAACGACAGCAAGGGCTGTTTTGACTTCAGAAACCAAATGCCTATTACGGAAACCATGCAAATCCATAAACCATACTGATTGCCATGCTCAAAGAAGAGCAGGGGGCGAAATCCCAGGTAGCGCTCTGCTCCATCGAAACGAAATGGATGCGATTCCCACCAGACGACGCCGTACAGAATCGGTCGGATCAGCCATTCCACGAGCGCTAGAGGTACAAGACATGAAGTGATCACAACCATCCATCGCAGGAACGACATCGCGTCCTGCACGCTGAAAATGATCACCCTCCCGATCATCCATGGTGCCCCCCACACACCTAGCAGGATCAGGATGCTTTGCCATACCTTAGGTGCAGCATCCAGTCCAAACGACCATTGAACAACTGGCCAGAAACACCACGCGAGGAGGAATGCATCCCAGACACATGGCCGAAGCTGCTTGATGCGATCCCATTCATAGAATATCAAACAGAGGAGAGTCGTTACGCTGACCGTCCAAAGCTTGTTGGGCCACAGGTCCGAAGGTAGAGACAGACCAACGATCCAGTACGGAAAGCCTTGTCCTTCGGCGATTAAGTCTGGGTAAAAAGTAACCGGCATCAATAACCAGCCTCCGATCCATACCAGCGGAACCCGATAATCTCGCTTCAGAAAACCGAACAGACCCACACAAAGCGCGAAGTAAATGCTATAAGTGATTGTGTAGTAAACCATGGAAGAAACCGGTGAAAGAAGTTGGTTCAAACGAGGTGGAAAGACGATGGATTACAGAAGTCCAGTTTGAGTTCTTTCAAGTCGCAGTGCCGATTGCCCCAGCACATCATGTCGAACCAGAACCCCAGATCCTTTCCCTGCTC
Organism: Pirellula staleyi DSM 6068; assembly: GCA_945875845.1. GTDB lineage: Bacteria > Planctomycetota > Planctomycetia > Pirellulales > Pirellulaceae > JBKCUI01. The sequence continues at coordinate 103,453 of CAMCMB010000010.1, read as the reverse complement.
CTATGCTCATCATGAATCCAACCCTTTCCTGTCCCCTGCATTTCTCGGGGTTAAGTACGTAGTCCCACTCAAGACGCTACCGGTCAACGATCCGACCAATAGCATTTGCGGTGCTTCCCCAGAAAAATTGAACATGCTATCGATCGAGGACAGAGCCAAAAACAAAGCGAAGACAAAGCGCAACGATGCATAACCCGACCTGCCATCTGGACGTTTCAAAACAAACAGGACGATTGGAATGGTTACCATCGCCAGCCAGGCGACGACACTGAGCATTCCAGTGCGGGTCCACGCAAACAACCAGAAACCATCAATGTCCATGACAGAGGCGCCCTGTGCCCACGATCCCCATTTCCCCCATCCCAACCACCAGTGCCCTTCCATTCGCCGGAATAAAATATCCTCGGCGCGAAGACGGTACGCCAGTGAGTCCGCACGCTCTGCGGAAGCGAAGAGTAACGCAACGGAATGAACGCGCTGAGTGCTGATCCAACCACTCAATCGCAATCCAATGTAGAGAGGTGCAACACTGGCTAGCAAGACTAAGCTCAGTCGAACGAGCAATCCACGACCGCTTGCTCCCGTTGCGTTGGTACACACCACCAGCAGGAGGGCCATTCCAATGCATAAGAAAATAATGCTCCCAAGGGATTTGGACGCCACAACAACCAGTGCAAACAGGACTGAGGTTGACAGCAAAGCTGCAAACCATCGACGCTCTCTTGGTACCAAACTCGATGCGTACCGCCAGCCGATGGCAAAAGTGGTGAATGCAGCTAGCACATAGAACATTGTCAATACGAACCCCGAGCTCAGAAAGACGCTCGGTTTGAAGGTTGTTCCTCGTACAGTCCCGCGTACTTCCTGACCTGTGAACCATGAGGTGAGCACCGGCCCATACACGATCTCAAAAACGGTCGGCGGAACGTAAAAAAGGGCTGCGGTCATTAAGACCAGCCCGAACCGAAGCTGGTTTTGACCGTCCGCAAGCAGGGCGCGGCCTAAAAGATACGGAACAAACCAGTAACCAAATTCCTTGGTTGTTGCCCAGATTGAATACCACCAACCCACATTATTGGCCAATCCACATAGAAGTGGACACAGACAGTAAATGAAAACAGGGATGTCGATCCAATGCCAGCGGACAAGCAAACTCCGCGGCTGAACCATCGCGACGATGGCAAGCGGGAGTAGACGAACTACGTCTTCCTTCCGCAAAGTGACCGGTCCGAATTTCAATAAAAAGCCGGGCGGCAGAAACAACCACAAAAAAAGAAGTAACCCCGTCACCACGAACACAAAGCGAGCGTTCCCTGGGACGGATAGACCTTTAAAGTATTGAGCCACGAATCGCACGAATCCAAACGAATAAATTGATGACGAAATTGAAATCAAGAAGTCCCTGCATTCGCGTCACATGGTGAGATTCTTGGCTAAGAATTCAGCTAGGCGATTCACTTTTTCGCACACGATTCCATGCGCTTTTCGCAAACAGTCGAACCGCAAATGGTAATCCATATATAAGATATCTCTTTCCGAGCCGCTGGGGTTCTTGAACAAGTCGATGCACCCACTCGAATCCACTTTTCTGGACCCAGGCTGGTGCACGTTGGACCTCTCCCGTAATAAAACTAAGACTGATACCAATGCCGATCCACCACGTTTGCGGCAGGTAGGGCCGAAGAAGTTCGCTCAGCCGCTCCTGTTTGGGTGATCCAAGCGCCACATAGACAACGTCCGGTCTCGCGGATTGAATTTGATCGCGAATGCTCTGTAGTTTTTCAGGATCACCTTCGAAACCGAACTCGGGACAATATGTGCCCGCGATCACCAACCCTGGAAAGCGGGCTTTCAAGATTTGTGCCGCTTCGTCTGCAACGCCCGGATTGCCTCCTAGCAGGAAAAGCGAACGTTTCTCTCGCGCCAGCTCGCCAGCGAGTCTCACGCATAGCGTCGAGCCAGCAACCCGCTCTGGGAGTGGAGTACCCTGCAGTCGACTGGCCCAGATCAAGGGCATTCCATCGGCGACAACCAGCTCGGAATTCGCGACAAAGTGGCTAAACACTTTATCGATCACGCATCTCCTCAGAAAGTCAAGGTTTGCCGTGATGAGTACCCCACCTTGCTCCAAACGAAGTGACTCCATAATGCGCTCGCAGGTTTGCGATTCCGTAACAACGTCGAACGGTTGGCCCAACAACTCGATTCGATTAAATTTGGATAGGGTATGGTTCATTGGGGTTGAATACTGCTCAGGTTCTCGCTCGATCAATCCTTTTCGTAGCCGCCAATCACCCGCATCTTCACGATGGCGAGCGAGATGGGGATCAGGTCGCCTGCGCCTTCGGGTTCCAGATGTCTTTTTGTTCAGCGGTCACTTGCTCCGTAGCTCGAGCGGTTCCTTTCCAAAGAGACAACCATTGCCACCTACGCAAAAACCGGATGAATGCCACGTCGTTGTATCGCGGCCGACGAGCGAGCATAGCCTCGACGTACCCCCACCACATCATCGTGGCTCCGACAACGCGTGGCTGTGCGTTCAACCGAGATAGGGCACTCGCGGTCATAAAAACGAACGAAGATCCCATAAAATACTGGCCATACCCATGGCGTTTTCGACCTATCAGGATGTTGTGTTCGCTCGAACCCATGGGCCGCAAATGCTCGAACCTCAACTCGGGTTCATCGTAACTCCCTGCAATCCAGCCAAACATTCGAGCCCGATGGCAATCGATACCATCCCACATGACTTCTCTCACGAAACCACCAATTTGTTCGAAACACTCGCGTCTGTAAAACTTGCTTGCTCCGATCGATACGTGGTCTCGGATCGTTTCTAGTACATGTTCGCCAGTGCTAGCAACCGTATAAAACGCCTTGCCACTTGCCGTTCCCAATCGAGGCTCGGCATGCATCTTTTCCATTAGGCGCTCGAAGTAGCGTGTGGGAAGATCCAAGTCCATATCGAGCTTACATAAGTAGCCGTACTCAACCGAGATGCGGTCGTAGCCCTCGTAGAACGCTTCGATCACTCCCGGACCTACGCTCCGTTTGCCTCGATCCTGCCGACGCACAACAGTAATAAACGGGAATCGCTCGGCATATTCTTGCAGAATTTCCGAGGTCCCATCGGTCGAACCGTCATCCACAACAATCCACTGCGCGGGTTGGATCGTCTGTGACGTGACGCTATCGAGCGTGCGACGCATGAAATCTACTTCGTTGCGACATGGACTAATGAGCACGTATCGCTGATTGTCGTTCATGGATGTATCCAACTACGTTCTACTATAAGGGCTGGTCGCTCTGGCGTGTTAGCCTTCTTGGCTAACTCTATGTTTTCTATCGCGTCGAGATTCGCTTCCACTTCGGGACGTACATTACTGCGGGAATTCAAGCGAATTTAGCCGTGCTTCCCAAATTTGCTGAAAAAATCAACAGATGCATTGATGAATTCAAGAACAATTGGGCGGCAAGGATTATAGAGTGCCTTCTCAATGAGCAATAGTTCGTCTCGAAGCACATTCGCACAGGTGAAATGTTCAGTCGAAAAATCAACTTGACGCCCCTCAATCGTCAAGACCCCTGAACGAGCGGAATTCATGGCATCGATTTGTTTGCGAAGGTAATCCTCGCCGTGGACCAAGCTACGCAGATACATCAGATGGTGAATTCGCCATGCGGCATTGAAGGGATCACCCGATTCAAACCTCAGAAAAGTACTACAAAGGTTTTTAACGTGCGCGTAACTTCCCGCGCCCACTCCAGTTGCGAGACGTCTCTTCTGCGTTTGGTATTGAAGTGAAGAGAACGCGTCCAAATCGACCATGCGTCCATTCACCCGTTCGACCGAGTGAAAACAATCAATCGGTTTGGTGTGGCTCCGCAACCACTGGGCGTCAATACCTAATTCCCATGTGCCGATAATGCCGTCCGTGTCCGTGAGACTATCATAATGCGTGTATTCTGCTCCAGAGAATCGAAGCTGGTCTTGCCGCATGTCCGCAATTATTTTTTGAAAAAAACCGACATCCAGCGGGTAAAGGTCAAAATCATGCAGAATGGCGTATTGCGTTCTACACCGCTTTAGTCCCATGCACCAGTTCGTTGAAGCGTAGAATTTGGACTGATTGATAAACTGCAACAAACTGCTTAACCGCGGTGAATGAAAGTCAAATTGCAGCGGTAATTGTGGGAACCGGCGACGAGTCGACTCAATAAGTTCGGACGCACCGCTCCGCTCGTCCCGATCAAACACGATGCAAATTTGGTCGAGACCAGCCAAATCCTGGCGAGCTAGGAACTGCAGATTGACATCCAATAATTCACGCAATTGCCAGGGAGCACCGAGTACAATCGTGAATCCAGCAACTGCATCATGAATGGGTTCCCATTGCAGGAAAGGAGACACTAGTCGTTTCAAAACTTCGCGTTTGAATCTCCGAATTTGTGATTTAATCATTGTGCGTGTGAGATCATTTGGAAGGAATGAAGCAAAATAACTCCGTGCAAATCAAGATGTGGAATTGAAGTTAACTCCCATCCTGTGAAATGTCGTGATTGAATCAAGAGATCTTCCTGGATTTGAGTGGCTGTCGAGCCGTCATGTACTGATTCGAACGCCTGTGATAAATGCGCGAGTCTCTAGGAATTCACCAATCTTGGCTCTGAATATCCGGTGGGATGAGAGCGATGCCAACGCCACGCAGTCTCCACGGTCTCCTTAATGTCAGGATACCTAGGCTTCCAGCCTAACTGACTCTTTATCTTCGTTGGGTCCGCAACCAAGGCAGGTGGATCGCCTGGTCGACGGGCCACGACTTCAAACGGGATCGAACTGCCGACCACTGTCTCACAAGCCTTCAGGACTTCCATGACCGAATTGCCGTTCCCTGTGCCTATGTTGTACACCTCGCGCGTGTTCTCGTCGGTTGCCGAGATGGCAAGTAGGTGGGCCGACGCCAAGTCGCTTGTGTGAACGTAGTCGCGGATGCAGGTGCCATCTGGGGTCGGGTAATCCATTCCGAAAATCAGTAACTTGTCTCGCTGCCCCAGGGGTACTTGCAGAATCAATGGTATCAAGTGGTTTTCTGGTTTGTGGTCTTCGCCAAACTTCCCATCGGCATCCGCTCCCGAAGCGTTGAAATAGCGTAATAGTGTGAAGCCCAGACCATGTGCATGCGCAAAATCTCGAATCATCCATTCTACCGCAAGTTTGGTGCGGGCGTAGGGACTACACGGAATCTGGGCTGCCGTTTCGTCCATGGGCGGCTTCGGGTTGTCGCCGTACGTTGCACATGTGCTAGAAAACAGAAGCCGCTTGATCCCAGTTTGACGCATCGCATTAAGTAGGCTCAGCGTGCCGCCAATATTGTTATCGTAATGGTACTCAGGCGAACTTACCGATTCACCAACATAGGTCGCCGCCGCAAAATGCATGACGGCCTCCGCGTCGACTTGACGCATGGCATCAGCCAATTGCCCAGTATTACGGATATCACCCTGGATCAACCGACCCTCCGGCACCGAGGACGAATGACCTTGACACAAGTTATCAAAAGCCGTGGCTTGGTGCCCCTGCTCCAACAAGTATCGCAGGCATGCGCTGCCGACAAATCCCGCTCCACCAGTAACCAAAATTTTCATAAATAATCACAAATCCTAAGCTAAGACAATGCACAAAAAATCCAAATGATCGACTCCAATCGACTCCATTTGACAACACAATATCGTTGATAATCGTTGATAATCGTTGATAATCGTTGATAAAAAAGCGGAGAATTTCGTCGCTGGTCACTACCGCGCCGTGCGGACTCTTGATTTAGTTAGCCCTTAAGCGCTACCAACCGGTTGATTCCCCTTAAACCTTGAGCGAGGGTTAGGCAGGCTGAAGTTTGCCATCGACATAGAAAACCGCGTGCGGTCAGGAACTTGAGTGACACATCTAAACCGGTTAGCTTACTCATTGCAGCTCCACGGGCTACCAGAAAAAGCGGGAAGACCGCTTCTGCACGCCGGAATGCTTCCGTAATCAATTCGACCCAACAACCGTTTCTTTTTCAACCCGGGGGCGGCGCTTTGGAGAAACAAAAAATCTTCTGCTCTGACCAATTCTCTTCGGAATCCAGACGAAAGCCACACCGGGAAAAGAGTTCCACAAACTCTTCGTAAGTAAAGTCATTGACCCATCCAGCGGATCGCCGGGATAATCTTTCGGGAACGCACTCAAGGGTGACGTAAGAAGCGATGATGGTATCAACGAACTGACCGATGTGAGAAATGACCGATTCTGTATCGTTGATATACTCGATAACTCCGCTAAAAACGGCACATCGGTGATGAGCGAATGAGGGCAGCTTCGGTCCGTTGAGGTCACAGACTATCGTCCCTTCCCCCCTGTCCACTAGGTCGGAACCGGTATACGTGCATCCCGCAGGCAGATACTCTTTAAGCACCATGCTTCCACAACCAAACTCCAATACCGAGACGCCCGAAGGAATCATCTCCGCGATTCGATTGGTTCGGGGGTTCCAGTTGGGTGACAGGGAGATGCGATCACTCCACCGCCCGTAATCTGCCGAGCCGAAGTGTTTCCGCAATTCGGTCCTCGTCGCTAACCAAGCCCTTGTGGCGTTTTGTCTCAGTTTTCGGATTAGCCTTTTCATCATCGCAGTTGCTTCTCTCTAAAAGGTTCCCACTGGATGAGAGACTCCGTGAGCACCATGCACAGATTGGACAAGGTACACGTTGAGAGGAACTTTATTCAGAAAGTTGATTTCTGCAACTCTAAATTTTCGAACTACCAAGGCGAGGTGTCTTGGTTCACCGGCAAATGGAATGTTCCGCGCTTGGCTAACGCAGTGGTAACGCATCCTGCCTAGGGATTTCACCACATCGTGCGGCGAAGGTTTATCGCATAAGCCAAAATCGGAATGGAAGGGAGCGGTCCTTTGAAAAGGGCCGCTCCTCATTCTGACTTTGGGCTCCACAGCCCAATGCGAACCAACCTCGCTACAATCCCAACGCGAAGGCCAGTGTGTGATGATAAAGGTGCATTGCGCACTGGATCACGTACACAAACGGAACCGTTGGATCGCGATTGACTCTCAGCAAGCGTAGGATATGCCGCCGATATTCTTTCCGTAATGAGGACTCCGGAATGCTCCACATTAGTCCTCAATCAAGCTTCGTTTGATTGAGGACTAGCACTAGCGCCGCTCGGGTCCGTTTGTAATTTTGCAATTAGCTCGGCCGCGGCCAACAGATCATCGACCAAGTAGTCCATCGCCGGATCCTCTGCATCCAGTTGTGCCCCATAGCCCGTGCGGACACCAATGGTACCACCCACGCCCGCATTGCGCCCCGCGAGCACATCACTGACTGCGTCGCCGATCATCCAGGACCGCGACAGGTCCAATTGATGCTCCTCAGCCGCCCGCCAAAGCATCCCTGGACCTGGCTTGCGATCCGGATGCTCAACCAGTCTGGGATCCGACACGGTGGGAGCGACAGGACAAAAGTAGATTCGATCGACATGCGTTCCCAGAGCGGCCAATTGTTTACTCATCTCGGCATGGACGCTATTCAAGCCCTCCTCCGTCAACAACCCGCGTCCGATCACCGACTGATTCGTGACGAGGACGATCCGGTACCCCGCTGCCCGCAGTCGGGTCACGGCGTCCGCAGCACCAGGGATCAGCCGAACTTTGCTTGGATCGACAAGATGGTGGACCTGTTCGATCAGCGTTCCGTCGCGATCAAGAAAAACCGCAGGATGAAGTTTCACAATTGCGACGATGAAAAATAGTGAGGAGCGTCGAGTTCTGTTTTTTGCAGGGATTCCATGGTCCCGATGTCGCGGTGGTAACAGTTCGGTACCCAAGCACGCATAAGACCGACAAAGCGAGGGATAACTTCCACCCCCAGGTCAAAAGCATTCATGTCCGCGATTTCTCGGTATGCATCTAAGCGCCTGCGGAGCAAGCGCGCAGCGAGGACACACAAGATGCTGATGCCAGGCCATTCTTGGAGTTCAGTGCGTTGCGTTGAGTGAGGCATGGATTTCAGGCGACAAACGATCGTACTGATGTACGATAGGAAATGGACACCCATCTTCGTCCACGATACATCCTTCTACAACTTCCGGCGATCTACTAGTCCCCAGCGTGACAATCCGACCTCGGCGGTTTGTGCTTACGGCAAACTCAGACTCCTGGAGCATGTTGTGGATGATGTAGTTATGGACTGCTTGATCCTGACCACCAAACTTCCAAGATGGAAGTCGTCTGATGCATTTGCACATGCGGTCAAGGTGCTCCCGAATTCGCGAGCCGCTACCAAAAATCGTTCCTGCACAAAATATCCTCTTCCCGGAGATCTGTTTGAATACGTCGCTTCCGAACGATTGCTGTATCCACTTGTCGTTAAACGGGGATTCGCCAAAACGTCCCTCTTCTTCGGCGAACTCGAGGTTAAGTGGATTTGCAAATGGGTCCGATTGGAAAACAACATCGCGGGCGTCACTCAGCAAGACGTGAGAAAACTCCTGAGTTGAGAGAACGCTCCTCGCGTGAAAATGTCTTGCCATGAAGAACGGTAGGAAAGCCTGTATGAGGCTATCGGGCAGTTTAGATGCACATCTTGCACCCAATCGACTTGAACGACTCAGAAGTTCAAATGCTCGAATTCGATTTTTAGCTTTCGACATCTTGATGATCGGAATGTACCTCACACCGATAGGAGGTAGCGATAGTTCCGCGTCGTATTCTTTTGCGATTGCCGCAAGCTGAGATCGACTGGTACATAGAAGGATCACACGATCGTTCTGGTTGACTCGTCGAAAGCTGCGCAGGAGTTGCAAGACATAGCCCGGCCCCACAGTATATGCGGCAGTAATCAATGCATTTCGGCTATTCATGATAGAGTTTTCTCGATTCTAGCGATTAAAGACGAATCGGCTGAGCACAATGTGCGTACGTGTTTACCGAGTCGAAATTGGTATTTTAGCGGAATGTGAAAATGGGTTATCTTTGGCGATGGAAACGGAACCGCCAGCGCCTGATTGCACGGCTGTAAGTTCAAGCGACGTCACGGCGTCCGCAGCATTAGGGATCAGCTGAACTTTGCTTAATTCGACAAGATGGTAGACCTGTTCGATCAGCGTTCCGTCGCGATCAAGAAAAACCGCAGGATGAAGCATCACAATTGCGGCGATGAAAAATAGTGAGGAGCGTCGAGTTCTGCTTGTTGCAGGGATTCCATCGTTCCGATGTCGCGGTGGTAACAGTTCGGTACCCAAGCACGCATACGACCGACAAAGCGAGGGATAACTTCCATCCCCAGGTCAAAAGCATTCATGTCCGCGATTTCTCGGTATGCATCTGCGTCGAGCACATAGAGTCCCGCATTCGCCAGATCACTCCTAGGTGCCTTGGGCTTCTCGTCGAAGCCGACGATTCGCATCGACTCGTCGGTCTCCGCAATCCCACAGGCAGACGGGTTGGGTGCATGGAACAACATCATGGTGAAGGGTTCATTGTGCGAGCCGTGGAGACGCAACATGTCCCCCAAATTAGCCGTCGACAGGTTATCTGCATAAATGATCAAGATGACATCCGCGTCGGACGCCCAATCTCGATTTGCATGCACCGTGCCTGCCGATCCAAGCAGGTTGGGCTCATAGAACTCCTGAACTCGCAACGGTCCTTGGGAATTGATCGTCGCAAGATGCTCTCGGACAAGAGGCGCAAGATGATGGGTGTTGATCAGCACGTCCCGAACCTCGGCCTTTGCAATCGCATCGAACCAGTAGTTCAACATAGGCTTACCGGCCACAGGGACCATGCATTTTGGAATCGAGTCGGTGATAGGGCGCAAACGCGATCCGATCCCTCCAGCGAGAATTAAGGCTTTGGCAAACATATTACGGCGTTTAAATCATCTCTGTGAGCAATGGTAGTTCTAGCAAAATGGGTGAACACGGTTTGAGTCCGACTATTCAGGCTGAGCAAAAGGCGGCTGTCCCTGCTGTCCTTTTCTTGTCTTGGAGGTGAGTCGTTTTCCCACGCCAATCCAGTAGGATTCGAAATAAAACGTTGACAGGTGTGCGAGTAAAAACGTTAAAAAAATTCCGAGGGGACGCTTGATCACATAGCGATCGAAACTGTTTTCTCCCGAGAACCACCCTCCGCGAAAGGGACCGTGGATGACGTAGAGAGCGTAGGAGATTGTCGCACAATAAACGAGGAATTTGCTTTTTAACCCTTTCGATAGCCAATGATCCGGCGCGAGAAGAGTCGATGCAATTGCCAACCCGCCCGCGTACGGGCGAAGATATTGCACCGGACCGGAAAAAGGGCTGCTTGCGATGCACAACAGGATTACGGCGACACTGGGATTCAAATAGTTGACCCAAGTTGGCGTCGATAGGCGAAAATCGTGAGCGACGATTGCGAGCGTCGCACCGACCAAGATCTCATCGGCACGATGATGCGTGTTGACCGACGCGTAATTTCCAGTCGCGATTCGCATCCCTGTGATCACAACGCAGGCGATAGGAAGCAGATACACTCCCTTCCGTCCGCATATCGCGACCAACAACGCGACGGATACGTAGAAGTGCATTTCGACGCACAGCGACCAGAGATGACTATTAAAAGGTTGTGCGTAAGTCGTGTAATTCAGATAAAAAAAGAAGTTCGCAAACCATTCTTCCCGAGGCCGCATATAAACCGCCAGGGTGATCAGCATAAAAAGCCACGCCAAGGGAAGAATGCGACACACGCGTCGGATGAGGAACGGGACCGGGTTGGGGCGGTCCAGTAAAAAGGATGTGATTAAGTATCCAGACAAGGAAAAGAACAGACTCATTCCCATCACGCCTGCCGTGGCATTGAGTCTCCACTCATTAGGGCCCAATGGGAGCAAGTGCGCAGCGAGGACACACAAGATGCTGATGCCACGCCAGCCATCGAGTTGGAATAGCCTCGAGTGCGCATTACTCCCAGGAGGAGGGGCTTCGGTGTTAACCTGCACTGTTTGTCTGCTCCGCCCCGTAAAAATGCTTTCTTCGAAGTCGCTTCAATTCCGGCTCCATTTTCGCGTCAAATGCACCCTCCCTAGACTGTATCAATGCGCCCCAAGGCAATTCCTGTGTTTGGGTTTGAAGACGTTGGACCAAGTCATCAACACGGCAGATCGGTTTTGCAGGCACACCACCGACCACGTCGCCGGGCAACACATCTCGCGTGACCACGGCACCAGCCCCAACGATGGCATTGGGCCCAATCGTAACGCCGGGCAAGATGATCGCACCCCAACCCACAAACACATTGTCTCGGATATCGATTTTTCCAACACCTTCAAGCCTTACATTGTAAGCTTTATTCAGAACTGCAATCGACCCATCATGCCCGATCAGCGTGCACTGGGATAGACTTACGTTATTACCGATGCGTACATACTCCGGATCGTGAATAGCGGTTGACGCTAGAATTTGGCAGTCCGCTCCTATCGCGACAAATCGTCCGTGTTGACGCAAATAGTCAGCCCATTCGTCGCTCTTCGGACGGCAGATTTTCTGGTACAAAGAGACACATCGGTTGTGTCGATGAGCCAAATATCGAAAGAGCTTTTTCAACAATCGCTTCATTCTCTAACCTCGTATTTCTATGTTCTTGTTTTTTTTCGGCCCTTCAACCGCCTGCCAATTCTTTTCTGTAAGCCCAGTAAAACGCGTGAAAACGTTTTTGCCCAAAGAAGTCTCAGTCGCGATATCGGCACAAGCGAGCGATTCACAAACAGCACATCGAAATTGGTCATCGAAAATTTTACGACATCAAAATCCAGACTTTTCAACCGATTAACTAGCTTGTCGATTTCCTCGCTAGATATGAGCCCCAAGAAGTCGTGAAATTCAATCGTAATTTGTCCAATTCCCCTTAAAATCTCGTCAGACGCAGCCGCGAACATAACCAGTTCCGCACCCTCAATATCGACCTTCAGCAAATCGACCTTCGAAACCATGTTCTGCAAAAACAACGCTTCTAAAGTTAAGCCTTGAACTTGCACCGTTTCTAATTCCGTTCCTTTCGGAACGCTCAAAAGACTATGGCATTCCCCGAAGCTTGATAGGTTGAAAGAGACGTCAGAATTTCTATCACAAATCGCAGCGTTAACGTAGGTTATTCGGTCTGTGGATTCAAGCTGGGCAACGAGGTTTGGGTTCGCTTCGACAGCCAAAACCCTGGTATTAAATCTCTTTACCATTGATCGTGCAAATTCCCCGCAGTTAGCTCCTAAATCCACAACGATTGAACTATCGCAAAGATTATCTTCAAAAAATGTATGGTCGCAAACACGACAAATTCTTGCCGAAAAATTCATAAACTATTTGCCCATCTCTTATATATTTTAGCGAGTGCCTATCTGGCTTCAAAAACTTCCCTATTGTTAAGCGATGTCAGCGGAAATTGCAAGGGCCTTATCGCCACAAGTCATGGCTCAGAAACGCATGTGAGAACTAGCAGAAGCCAACTAGCTGACTTTTCGCACCAATTTAGTCAGCGATCGCAGTTGTAACGATGCGGAGTGCCTGGGAAATGGCAGTGGTGAACTGTAGCAGACCCATTGTGAGGGAGGGGTATGTGGATGCGGTCCAACCCCTGTCGCGCGTATCTGAATGGAACGTAGTGTGCTCAACGGTTACTTCAACTTGTGGATCTTCGTTTGATTCGCACCGATAGCCGACGGAACAAACCAAACATTCAAATTCTCGGATTCAATACTCACGTTCGTATTGCTCGCTGACCATCTCGTGAGTACGCACTTGGTATTGTCAATGCTGTCGTTTTCAACCACGACGTTACTGTGCTCCTTGCGGCAGCACAGAGTGGTTCCATGGTAGAAATGTTTTTACTTAAGTTGCTGGCACAACTCCTAACAATCGAGCAAATGGCTGTACGCTGAGCATGCACTTTTGCATAGCCGACTAACAGCCCTTAATCAACTCTTTATCTCGCGGATGACATTCAATTTGGCCATCTGCAGGTTGCAGTAATCGAGAATGCTCTCCGCAGAGTCCGCTTGACTTAGCCATTCTCGATACGACTCGATGCTGTCGTAAATGGTTCGAGTTGGCTTCCAGCCCAACGATTTCATTTTGCTGACGTCCGAGCAAATATGGCGCGTATCTCCGAAACGGTATTTGCCGCACGGTCGTGCCAAGTAGTTTTTGGCACCGAAAACTTCCGCAACGGCCGATGCAAACTCACATACCGTGATCGGCTTTTCTCCGCCTACGTTGAACATCTGATAATCGGCCCGCGAGTCGTGCAGGACGAGAAGGTTTGCCGCGACCACATCTTGGATATTCACGTAATCCCGAACTTGCTGGCCATCTTCGTAGATCTGTGGCTCTCGGCCTAATTGGAAGTTCAAGCAAAACACGCGGCAGGCGCCACTATACGCGTTGTAAAAGCTTTGTCGGGGTCCTTGCACGATCGAGTAACGCATGGCGACCGACGGGATCTCATACCTGCGACCGATGTACAAAGCGATATTTTCCTCCGCAATCTTACTCATCCCATAGGGGTTCTGCGGGTTGGCAACACTTTCGTCGGTGCGTTGCCATTGGAGCGGACCCTCAAATCCTTTCGGAGCCTGAAGCTCCCAAATGCCCTTCATCAGCTGCGATTCTGGACGCAGGTCCGGTAGAATTTGTCGCCCCTTCGCATCCAAGTAAGCGCCTTCACCCAGCGTTGCTTGACTGGAAGCCACGATCACCTTCTTGATGGGCAATCGCTCGCGCACGATCAACTCATAAATCAGGGCTGTGCTGGTCGCATTGACATCGAAGAAACGACTGAACGTCGGCAAGTAATCCTGAAAGGCAGCCAGATGGTAAACCACATCGCAGCCCTTGAGTGCATCGAGCAGGAGAGATTCGTTACGCACGTCACCTCGGATGAACTCGATTCGCGAATCGAGATACCCTGGAATCGCGTTTTTTGGATGAACCGGTTCCTCCAGCGAATCCAACACCCGAACCGCGTGTCCCTCCGCCAATAACGCATCCGCCGTGTGCGAACCGATAAAACCAGCACCACCCGTAATTAGGAATCTCATTCAACCGATCCGTTCTTTGGTGTTCGTATTTTAGTCCCTCCACACTGGCATTCGATCGGCCAATGCGCCTGGAATGAATTTTGCAAACAAACAATCTGAGACGTGAGGCCATACCTGCCCGTGTCAAAAACATCGCGAAATGTCGTGTCCTGGAACCATAATCGCTTGTTTCGTTTAACGCGAGTCACGTGATTGTCCTGAGAGGCCTGCGATTTCTTTGGATGCTGCAACTCGATTCACCAAGGAATGACAAATCATATGTCCAACCGACATGTGCAGGTCCTCGATGATACCGAAATTATCGCTCGCAACATGGACGTGAATATCCGCCATTTCGGCGATCTTCCCGCCACTAAAACCCGTGAGGCATGCCAAAGTCAATCCGTGCTCTTTTGCCCATTGGCAAGCCAGTACGACGTTGGGGCTGTTGCCTGATCCGCTGATGGCAATGGCCAGGTCACCGGGCTCGGCATAGGTTTCAAGCGGAAACACGAACGTTTGGTCGTAAGAGACATCATTTCCAAGTGCAGTGGTTAGCCCGTAATTGTCTACTAAACTGATGGCTCGCAAGCGACGCTGACCCGCAACACTCGCTGTTTTAATCATATCCGTGATAAAGTGGCTGGCGGTGTAAGCACTGCCCCCGTTGCCGAATACAAAGACCTGTTGGTTGTCGCGCCAAGCCTGGTAAAGACGATCGGCTAGCACATCAATGTCCGCCGGTTCAAGATTGTCTAGTACTTTTTTTAGTCCAGCTATGTATTCACTGGCGCTGCTGCACGTCGTGCCAGCCATTAGGAAACTCCTACAATAAGAGGTTGAAATGCCGGCTGACGCAGCAGCCGCTGATGATCGGAGATAAAGATAATGCGACTGCCGCGGCGGTCAATCGACACGTCGAGTTCGCGAGGTCGACCCAAGGCTTCCCGAATCGATTCGTGGGTATCGGGAGGAGCAAGCAGTAGCAAAAAACCACCCCCGCCTGCACCCAGCAGCTTGCCGCCTTGGGCACCCAGGTTGCGAGCCTTTTCATACCAGGTATCTACTTGCTGCACCGAAATGCCGAACCCCAATGAACGCTTGAGCTCCCAACCCTCGTGCAGCAAACGAGCGAATTCATCAAGGTCACCAGCACCGCTGATCACTTGCCTCATCTGAGCAGCCAAGTCTCGCATTGCTCGCAATATGCTCATGCGATTTGATGTTCCCTCACTTTGTTTTTTCAGAATAATATCGGCATCGCGCTGTTGATTGGTATACAGCAGCAGCATGCGGCTATGCAGTTCGGTTATCGTCTCAGGGCGACAGGCCACCGGTTCCACCTCGATATGATGTCCCGGGAGAAAACGGATGTAATTGACCCCTCCATAGGCGGCTGCGTATTGATCTTGTCGACCGATCGGTTTGCCGAGGATATCGATCTCAATTTGGCAAGCCTGGGATGCTAGCCGTTCGGGACTCGTTACCTGTCCGCGATACGCATACAACGCATTGAGCAATCCCACCGCCAAGCTACTGCTGGAACCCAAACCCGTTCCGGCTGGCACGTCGCCGATCGTCGTGATCTCAATGTGTTGATCGAGCCCGGTCATGCGGAGCGCCTCACGGGCCAGCGTGTGCTCGATCTGGTCAATGGTTTCTGCGATTTCAGTTCGGGTATAGGCTACGCGGATCGTTTTTTCGAAACGCGGACTAACGGTGACATACATGTGCTTGTCAATCGCCACCGAAAGCACCGCTCCCCATTCCTGCTCATAGAAGGCGGGTAGATCGGTACCGCCGCCGGCAAAGCTGACGCGATAAGGGGTCTGGGAGATGATCATGGGGGAAGAAGTTCTTGGTTATTAGTCATTAGTTCTAACGCAACACTGGTCCGTGATGGATCGAGCCCGCTGTTTTCATTCCCGTCGAATCGTTCGATTCGGGGTTAAAAGTCTTCTGCGGACGACTCAATTGACGCCGATAGTAGTCCATCAAGGGTTGCAGTGCCGTCTCCAACTCAAAGTTTTTGAGAATGTGATCGCGGCCTGCTTCTGCCAGACGCTCGGCCAACGCTCGATCGCCAGCGATTCTTTGGATAGCATCGGCAATCTGTTCGGCGTTGTTGGGCTCGACCAATAGACCCGTTTCCCCGTCGACAATGAGGTCAGGGATGCCAACCAGTCGTGTCGAGATGGCCGGCAGGCCACTAGCCATTGATTCCATCAACATTTGCGGCAGTCCGTCGGCGTCATTATCCGAGGCCCATACGCAGGGGAGACAATACACGGTGCCGCTGTGAGCAAAAGCCGGGATATCCTCTTGTTTCAAGGCCTCCCCGGTCATGGTCACCCGGTCGCCAAGTTTTAGAGCACGGATCGATTCACGCAACGCTTCTTCGAGCGGCCCATTTCCGGCTATCGTGCATTCGAAATCAAGACCGCGATCAGCCAAGATGCGACAAGCTTCGATCAGGTAGATAAAGCCCTTCTTCTCGACCAGTCGACCCGACGATCGGATTCGCACGCGACCGTCACGGGGTTTGTCAGCCTCGTTGGGAGGTGAGAACTGATCGACATCGATGCCGCAATACACGATGTGCAACTGCTCCGGCTTGGCGCCATGCTTTAAATACAGCTCACGGTGAAAATTGGAAATGCAGGCGATGAAGTCTGCACGCTTGATTTTGTCTTCGAGAGCGACGCGATCACGCCACAAATCGGCACCATGTCCAGTGAAGCTGTAGGGTTTCGCCAATAACCAGGCCGCGTACATGGCGACGCTACAGCACGAGTGAGCCCACTGCGAATGGATGTGGCTGATCGGCTCGCGGCGGTGGATGCGTGCCCAATGGCAGGCCACCCAAAAGTGCATGAAACAGACCAATCGTGAACGCAAGCTTTCTCGCCTACCCACCAACGCATTACCCAGCCCGGCGAAGAAACGTTGCCGAAAGAGAAAAGGAGCCGCAAGAATCGAAACGAGCGTACCGATGAGGGGCAGCGGGTAAATTTCAATGGTTTCGTCATTCAGCTTCTGTGCCCACGCCGCTCGGTGAAAGGAAGACTCCGCTTTCCGCAGAGCATTCAACACAAAGGGAATTTGTGCCTTGCGGACAACGCTCAATTCGTTCGCGACCCAAGCGTTGCCAATGCCGTTTGAGGTAAAATAATGGATCATTCAGGACGGCTTGTTGGGAAGGTTTGGAGGCTCGCCACGTTGGATCGATTGGGTTGCGACTGCTTGTACTCGATGAGCAAACTTTGTTTGCCGCGCAGTCGATTGAAACAAAATTGAATCACCCCTAGGCAGCACGGAATCTTGCTCAAGGCACAGGAAATTGCATAGAGCCGTGAGTCCGAGGAATCCCATCCCCGCTGGCGTGCTCGTTGAAAAATTCGGAAGGACAGGACCGCAAATGCCAAGCAGGACATCAGGACGATGATTCCCGCCCACGGTTGCCAAACGGTTGCGATGGCACCCATCGCAGCCACGGCAGGGACGCCCCCTCCCCAAAACAATGCGCTACGAACTTGACGCACATTGTGTCGGAACGGCGAGCTGCCTTGCAGAAACGCACCTTCGGCGTACGCGTGGCCAGCGCGTTTGGCGCGTTTCCACCACTGGCTGAATCGAAACATGGCAGCGTCGTGCAGCGTCATGTCCTGGTCGATGCGAAGGATTTTTCCACCTTGCAGCCGAAGCCTCACACACAATTCGGGTTCTTCGCCCGCGATCATGTTGGGATTGAACATTCCTGCTGCTGCGAAGGCTTTCGCGCGGACAAGCATGTCGCCGCCACAGGATTCGATCTCTCCAATGCCCCGACCCCATTCAAGATCGCAAAGTCGATTGTAAATACTTGCCTGCGGAAACCGTTCCATGCGCCGCCCTGTCACGACAACTGCTTCCGGCGTACGAGACATTTCGGCAAGTGCCCCCTCGAGGTAACCCGGAACAACTTCGCAATCACCGTCAAAGAATTGGACAAACTCGATATCGGGCGAGAGTTCCATCAAACGTACAAACCCTGCATTACGGCCACGAGCCATGGTGAAGGGATGGGACATGTCCAGATCCACGATCTCCACGCTCAGGGACCGGGCGAATTCGACGCTGCCGTCGGTTGACCCGGAATCAACATAGATCACTTTCTGCGAGGAATCGACGACGGAAAGCAAGCAGCGTCGGAGCCGCTCGCCTTCATTGCGACCGATCACCACAATGCCAATTTTTGAAAGATTTGCGTTCATCGCGCCCCGCTCAATGAACTCACATTGCCCGATTTCGCCGCGACGGCTGCGAGAATGGCATCGCAATACTGCGATGCGATGTGAGACCAGGTGAATTTCGAGGATACTCTTTCCATCCGTTCGCTGGTTCGGGAACCCTTCGGTTCCTCAAGTGCAGCCCGAATGCAATCCGCCACGCGGTTCGGTTGAAGCGTGTCCGTCAAATAGGATGTCGTGCCAAGCGTCCATCTCGTTACTTCTCGGTCATGAGTGATAATTGGCAGTCCGGTTGCCAAGGCTTCGATGTATGCGTTGGCCGATGGCTCGTCGACACTCATGTGAAGCAGGGCATCGGCGCACCGATAAACCGATGGCATTTGTTCGCGAGGAAGGCTCATTCGATGGAATCGCGTACCCAACAATTGGTTGCCTATCCTATCTACCTCGTCGCGTAGGGGTCCGTTTCCAGCAACAACCAAGTGGATGCCCGCAACCTTGGACGCGGCCTCGATTCCTGCAAGCACTCGCTTGGACGGAATCAGAGCCGAGACGATCAACACAACTGGCACCCCAGCCGGGATCCCGAGAATCGCTCGATCGCGCGTTCCATCTGGCCTGAATAGGGTAGGGTCCACCCCGTTCGGGATGAGGGAACACGGATAGGAAGTTCGGTGACGTTCATAGAACTCCGGATTGGTGCAGATCAAACCATCGCATCCGAACCAACGAAATTCGCTATTCTTGCGAAAACATGGCCAGTCGCCATTCTGTGTGACAAACACATGGGCAGGTCGACTCGCGCGGGGGCCCCACGCGCGAAGAAACCAATTGCAGAACGCATACGAGCATGTCAGCGTTGCATCGAACTGAAGAGATGAATAGGACTTGCGGAGTCTACGAACAAACGACAACTCCTCCCATGCCTCCGGAGATCGGAACATCGGCATGCGCGGCCTACGCTCGAATCGTTCGCGTGGCACGCAAGGAACATGGACGAATTCATAGGGCTCGTTGTTGCGCACCGGTCCGGAGCCAAATAACGTAACCTCCCACCCCGAGGTCTTGGCTATTTCGCGTCCAACGGACTCAAAAGCAGTCTCTGCACCTCGGTTCACGCGGTGCAGGCCTGCCAATACGATCGCCAGCCGAGTGGGAGTGCCTACCACGGCCCTAATTTTCCTAGAATTGTGCGTTGGGACATAAGCAACTGTTCTGCCTTCATGGACCGGCCGCGCAATGTTACCTTCAAAAAGAATCGCTTAATGACGACACCGATCGCATCCGTGAATCTCACACTCCACATGGCAGCGCGGCCATAGCATTTCCGAACAAACAAGTAGCGGGCTCGCCAGATGGCTTTGCTGCGTGTCTGCTTGATCATCCTGGTCGGATCGGAAGAGGAACCACCGAAATGCGTGGTTGTCATGCTGGGGTCATAATGAATCCGCCATCCGGCATGGCGAATTCGAAAACAGTACTCTGCGTCCTCTCCATAGAAGAAAAAGTCTTCATCGAGCAGTCCAATCTGGTCCATTGTGTCGGTTTTGAGGAGCATGAATGCACCTCCTATCCAATCGGGATCGCCAGCCTTAGTTTCCATATCCCAGCCCCGATACTCCGTCTGTGCCCAGCCAAACCAACCGGGAAGTTTCCAAGGCAATCCGGTCACGCCGACGACTAGCCGGAGAGGCGACATGAATTTCCTCGCGACGACCTGAAGCGTACCATCCGCGTTGAGCAGTCGACAGGACATCGCTCCAACATCCGCATGTTTATCCATCAAATCGACACAGTAGCGCAGGCATCCTTGGTGAACGAGCGTGTCGCTATTGAGCAGCAATACATACCGTGACCGCTCCCGACCTTCTTCGTGATCCGCTTGCCATACTTTACGAATTCCAACGTTGTTTCCACCTGCAAATCCAAGATTCTCCTGCAACGGCAGAAGGTGGCTCCAATCGCTCCAACCCTCTTCCTGTATTGCAGATTGAATGGCAATGGCGGATCCATCTCCTGAGCCATTTTCGACAACTATGACCCTGAGGTCTGGTATCGACGGTACCTCTGCAGCCAATGCGCGAAGGCAGTCGATCGTCACTTGAGGAGTCCGAAAATTCACCACAACGATCAACAAAGACGGAGAAGAATGGGTCGTCACAGGAAATCGTCTGCTCCACCACTCATTTTCGATTCATAAGTGATAGTAAGCTGGAACGCGCTCGACAACTTCCACATGCCGATACTCATCACGACCACTCAAGTTCTTCTTGATACTCGAGAGGCTCATCTGTCAAACTAGTGTCTTCATCGAAAGCGTCCGCAAACATGCTAACGCCCACTAAGCCGCCAGCTATCATCGAAAACACGGGACCTACCATCGCGTTCTGTAGGTTGTCCATCGAATGCAAAAGTAATACCGTTGCCGAGGCCGTTGCACCAGCGTTTCTCTTGCTGAACAAATCGGCTGGGCCGTACCGCAGCAAATATGCGGCAACCGGTAGCAATAGACTGCAATACAATCCGAAAACTCCAACCCATCCATTTTTGCCGAGCGCGATGATCCACAGGGCATCAGGAATAAACTTGTTAAAAATCCCTAACGCCCGCGATTCGGATCTCACTTTCGTGATATCACCTCGTCCAAAAACCTGATTACCTTGAATCCATCGCCAAAGCTGGGTCTCACTGTCTAGCCGGACCCCTAGACTTCGCGCTTGATCACCCCCCATTAAGGCTGATGCATCCCGAATTAACTGACCGTCCCAGTCGCCTACGGTTCTCGCAGCTATGTATACCGGCGGAAAAAGAACAATCAAGGCAAGGATCATACGAGTGTTGAGTAATTTGCTTACCAGCAAACCCCCGGTCCCTGTGAAGAGGAGCAGAATCGCATACGAGGACTTGCATGCAACAGCAACAAAGAAAAGCGTTGTAGCAAGCAACCCAATCGGTGCGCCCATCAATCGCGAGATTGCACCGGTTCTCCAAAGCCAAATCGCACTTAGTGCGGCGGTGGACAAAAATATCGATACCGCTAGCCCATGCTGCATGAAAACCGTAGGCCTCCAGCCATCCCATTTCTTTGACTGACCGAAACTATGCTGATGGTATCCATAGACCCATGTGTGGAGCTGGGGACTCATACGCATTTCGAAAACGACAAAGGGGACATAAACCACTGCTGCGATACACAGCCCAACGGCAAGTTCGAGTATTGCCTCACGATCGCAAAAGAAGACGCGGCCGATGAGGTAGGGAAGCCCCCATGTGAGTATCGCAGCCAGAACATTAGAAAACCCCTGATACACGCCAAAATTATTTAAAATGGCAGGTGGCAATGGCGATAACAACCAAACGCACATCGGCAAATCTAACCACGTCACGCGTAAGGAAGCGTAGGATGAAAGATGGAAAAAAAGTGATGCAAGGAAAATTGAACCCGCCAGGACGGATGTTTTCGAGATGTCGGGTAAACCAGCAACCGAGAACGTCGCCATCGGGAGAAACAACCAACTGCCAAACACACTGATCAGTATTGCGGGGCGCACAGGCAACGTCGCGAAGAAAAAAAATACAATAAAAGGAGCGCCATAAAGCGCAATTTGTACATTAAAGTTCAAAGTTATCTACGACTCTTTGAAATTGAAAATTTTGAAAATGAAATAATTGATGGAATCCAACTTCCCATTCGTTGGATGAACCCGGCAATCTGTAAAGCGATTATTCCGAAGCATCTTGTCTGAAAGTACGAAGGTCTTTCCATATAGGGTAAATGAACGGCAACCAAGGAACGATTGCGACCATCGCAATGACGGATAAGATCGGAACGGGACCACTATTCAGGTGCTCCATCCAAGATGCAATCCAAAGAGCAAACAAGCCTAAAATAACGACATAGGACGTCATGGTAAAATCGTGGTGAAACACGGAAAGACCGCAGGAACGTACTCCCATTCCAAGAATAACGTATTTCATCGCCTCTGCAAAAACAATTCCAATCAGGGCGCCTTGAAAATCACCGATCCAAAATCCAATGGGTATAAAAAGTAACAGTCCAATCAACTTTCCGAAATTGCACCACGCGATCACGTTCGGCTTTCCGGATGCCAATACGGCCGATCCCGTCGCAGCACTTAAAAGCGTGAACCATGCCCCCAGGACAATGCACTGAATCATCCAGCCCCCAGCTGAGTATCTCTCGTCGTACAAAATTTTTACGATCGAGGGTCCACAACCAAAGAGCCAAACCATCGACATTCCTCCACCGACTACCGTCGGTTGCCTAACGCGATCAAAAACTTCTCGCAATGGTTTACCGCTATTGATGTGCCTACTGTAGAGAGGAAAGAGTACGGAACTGCCCATACGAAGAATAATTTGTACTGGTAATCCTGCGATGATAACTGCATTTGCGTAGACACCTAACATTTCTATTGAAATTTGTTTTCCAAAGACCAATCGGTCGGCTTGGTTTGCCAGGAAAGTTAGGATGGTACTCACAAAAACCCATCTTCCGAAGTGAATCATCTCCCGAAGCGAAGAACTATCCCAACAAAATCTATTCGGCAAACCGGCAAGGAAAACATGCGAACAAAGGACCTTCGTCACGCTGCCTACGATTCCACCCGCAACTAGCCCCCAAACCCCAGGTGAGACAAATACCCAAGTGACCATCACAGACAGGCCAATAATCTGGGTGGAAAAGTCAATCAATGTCAAGCGACCCAGATCCAACGAACGATTGGACGTCCAAAATTTCGTGGAAGTGAGCCCATTAATTATCGCATTGAGCGAGGTTACCTGCAGCAACGGGACCAGAATGGGATAACCATAGAAATGAGCGAAAGGGTAGGCCAAGATGCATGTGGCAACTGCCAGGCATAATCCGCGAACGAACTGCAATGTAAATGCGGTGTTCAAAAAATGCGAGTCGTGTCCCTTCTTGCTCTGAATGACACTCAGGCCGATTCCTAAATCAGAAAACATGGCAAGACCGCTCATCAAAACGGCTACGAGGCTCATTAGTCCAAATGCCTCAGGCGCAAGCAATCGAGTCAAAATCAGGTTGCCACCTAATCGCAACACTTGCGAGGTTGCAAAACCGACCGCGGTCCACGTTGCTGCCTTTATCGCAAGCGACTTGTTATTCTCATTCAATGTGACAACCAATGCTCTCGAACGCTCTGGTCGCGTTGGAGAAGTTGAGGATCGGTTTCTCGGAAAGTTGACATAATATGAAGCTATCGATTGCCGAACATAGCAAAGCAGGCTCCGTCGTTTCGGAACTGGCTACCGGATCGTGGAACGAGTGAAAACGGCTTCTAATTCACGTGCCGCGTCGGACCAGGAACGTTTCTTAGCAGTTGCGCTCGCCATCTCCGACATCCGCTCCCAGTTCGAGGGAGACATGTCGTCAATTAATTTGATTGCGCCGCTGATTCCCTTTACGTCCTCCATGCCAACCAGAATTCCTCCGCCCTGACCCAGCAGTTCAGTCGCGGCACCAGTGGGGGTCCCAACCACCGGGGTCCGTGCGGCCATTGCCTCGAGAATTGGCAGTCCGAAGCCCTCAAAACGACTGGTAAAGAGCCATAGCGTGCACGAAGAGTAAATAGCGGCCATTGACTCGGCATCTGGCATCAAAGTGAAATGCTGCATTTCCGAAAGAATCTCCTTCGGCGGCGGGATTGTTCCAAACGCGACAAGTTCGATGTCGACGCCTTGACTTCTGGCTTGACGAACCGCCTCGATTGCAATATCGCAACCTTTAAGTGGATCGGAAATCCACATCATTCCAACCCGAAGTGTACTGGGTTTCTGCCTTCGCCCTAAATCAAACGCCTCTGTATCGACCGAATTGTTAATAACGGTGCCATGAATTCCCGCATGGCGAGCACGAAGTCGCGAGGCGATCCATTCAGAAACATAAATGTGATAGGCTGGAAAAGTATAGGTCGCATCTGCATTACCGCAGTACTGAATGGAACCCTCATCGTGTTGAATGAGGTAGTATTTTCTTCCTTTGCAGTCACCCAGATCCCTCATGAAATGAGCCGTATCCCAAAAGGTTGCAACAACCACATCTGCGTCTGGGACATCGCATTCCCTAATCCCTGAATCATGATCCACCAAGAGGTACTTCGCTCCGTAACTCTCAAAGTGCGAACATATAGCGCGAGGAGGTTTAGGCCAGCCTCGGCCGTAAATGAAGGACTTAATCTTTTTCTTGAGCGTGATTCTGCGAGGTCGCGAACACACTATTTGGACATCGTGCCCAATGCGTTCAAGTTCCCTTGCATAAATTGACACAACGCGTTGCCCTCCCCCCATGTTAGGGTAAGGGCTTAGGAAAGTTATATTCATACTGGGTTGGAATCGCGCTTACCTAATAGAATGGACGAAGCTTCTACGAGTCGGTTGCGGCCACGCTGAAAGGGTGGAAAGCACTCTGCGGAGTTGATCAGTTGCCCTGACTAGAAATCTCGTCGATCATGCGCGAAAGGTATAACTTGTGTTGATTTCGAAAATTCTCGACATCGACTTTTTGAAGGCTTGCTTTTTCTGCAAGTCGGAGAAGAGTACCGCGTACGAATGTCTTGCTGTCGAAACACCATTTCGTAAGGAGTTGCCCCTCGTCAAAGGACAACGCAGGGATGACTAGGTTCTCAATTCCCAGTGTGGAAGCAAAGCCCATCAGTTTAGGATGGTACGCGATCGGAATGGTCGGGACGCCCGATGCCGCGGCCATCACACAGCTATGCAATCGCATACCAATAACCAACGCTGAATTCGAGATGATGCTTAGGGCTTCGGGTGCACTTGGCTGCCCTCGTATCACGAGTAACTGATCGAATCCATGTTCTACTAGTAACTTGTTGGAAACGATTTCAGCCATTTCCACATCTTCGTCATGTTTGGATGCCATGGGCAAGAATACGATAGTTGCATCCATGGACCTTGCTGTCAGTGCAAGTTCAGAAGAAATCCAGTCATGCCACTCTGGGCTGCGCCATTGAGGACACAAACTGACGACAATGTATTTCGAGTTCAAACGACTGTCATAGTCGGTGCTGCTCTTTGTGCGCATTGAGAGCACGATATCTCCTATCACCGGCACCGGTGCTTTAAGGATCCCTTTCAAAACTCGCGCTGACCAGTTGTCTCGTGCAGACAGCCCGCCAGCAAGAGCAACCTCTTGCCGAATCAGACGTTTTTCCAAGAAACGGTATTGCCCTGGTTCTGCGCCAACAGCAAAGAAAAAGTTCTTGCGATGGCGTGCCGTCAAGGCATTCTTGCAACGGGAGGCTACCGCAGTCGACCGGGGTTCAAATACGCCCCCACCGACAACAACAAGCGGCAAAGACCGGAGGCTACCTTTCACAAGTAATTCTAAATCTTCACAACCGATCGGCTGACCATATTCTTGGACTTCCGGTTTTTGGAACCGAGAAAGTACCTTCACCTTTGTGGATGGGTGTATCTCAGAAAGTATGTCCTGTATGGCATAAACGACTGCCTCATCTCCCACATTTCCGAATCCAAACGAGCCGCAAAGAATAATGTCGTCCATCTAAGTGTAAATATTCAAGAGAAGCAGCAACCCCGCAGAACGGGACATCCCGAGTTCCGAAAAACTTTAGGCTTCAATGTAAGTGGTGAAGAGAAAATTGGAAATTGAAACTTAACGCATTATGTTGCTGGCAAAGAGCAACCATGTTGTTCTTGCGGAATGTTGCGTGCGTAGCCAGGTGCAAGAGCTCACCTCGATCGGTCCTTGACGTCCAGCAGAGCACTTGAGTCTGAATTCAACCAAGCGTGAATCACGCTTTATTTACGAAAGGAACGTTTTGGCGGGACATCAGCAATAGCCAAGACATCGTTCGTAGACGGCCTTCCTGAACGATTCGATACCGTGTTTCTAGATCTCGAGTTTCGCAATGCTTTACGCTTTGACGACGCTCGACGATACCGATGCCGGCACGGCATTGCGAGTATCGATGATGAGTTGCGACCACTTTCCGAGTTTCTCATAGTCCACATTGGCGTGGGCTGTAGCGACTACGATCGCATCGAACTCTCGAATGGTGGCCTCGTCCCATTCCACGCTTTGCACGCCTGCCCAGTGCGCGTGCTCGCGAGTCGGTTTGATCACCGGGATGTAGGGGTCGTAATAGGCGACCTCCGCGCCACTTGCTTTCATCAAGTCCATCAAAACAAAACCTGGCGATTCCCGCTCGTCATCCACGTTGGCTTTATAAGCCAGACCGACAAGCAGAACTCGGCTACCGTTCAAGGGTTTTCTTCGTGTGTTCAGGGCATCCGTCAGTTTCTTGATAACGTACTCCGGCATCGACGTATTGATTTCGCCCGCTAACTCAATGAATCGTGTCGTTTGACCATACTCGCGGGCTTTCCAAGTCAAATAGAACGGGTCGATGGGAATGCAGTGCCCGCCCAAACCAGGCCCGGGATAAAACGGCATGTAGCCGAACGGCTTGGTCTTGGCCGCTTCAATGACTTCCCATACGTCGATCCCCATCGCGTTATAAACAATCTTTAACTCGTTCACCAACGCGATATTGACGCTACGAAAAATGTTCTCCAGCAACTTCGTGGCTTCCGCAGCACGGCAGCTCGAAACGGGCACGACCCTTTCAACTGCCTTTTCATACAGTGCAACTGCCTTGGTGAGGCACTCCGGCGTCAATCCACCGACGACCTTCGGAATCGTAGCGACTTTACTGTTCGGATTACCTGGGTCTTCGCGTTCCGGTGAAAAGGCTAGGTGAAAATCCGTGCCCGCCTTTAATCGTGAACCCGCCTCTAACACTCCACGCAGATCTTCATCCGTCGTGCCTGGATACGTTGTTGATTCCAATACGACCAGCGTGCCACGGGCCAGAAACGGCGCAATCGCTTCACCCGTTTTGATGATATACGAGATATCCGGTTCGCGGTTCTTGTTCAGTGGCGTTGGGACACAAATGATGACGGCAGTGCACTCCGAAATTCTCGACAAATCGGTGCTGGCGGAAAATCGTTTCTGATGAACTTGTTCGGCTATCGATGCGGCCGAAATGTGATGGATGTAGGATTCGCCAGCGTTAATGGCATTGACTTTGGCAGGATCGATGTCCAACCCCAAAACGGTCGAGCCCTTGCGAGCAAATTGAAGGCTCAGGGGTAGCCCGACGTATCCAAGGCCGATTATTCCAATGAAGGGAGGCAAGATTTGGGTTCGCTTAGTTTTCAGTTTTCAGAGGGCAATTTAAATAGCCGTACGAACGGCTTGGTTGTTGGTTCTGTGCATAGCCACGATGGGTGTGATTCGTCGCGATTGGTGATTTATAGCTGAAACGCTCCCCGAGGTGACGCTTCGGATTCACTGTCTCGTTAAATCGCTTGCCGCCGTGAGTATGTGCTGCATGAAGAGGTACTAATCGATGCAGACAACTGGCGTCGATCAAGCCGACACCAAGCATGTCCCACAAATGAACTTGATCCTTTCGTCGAAACGAATTCAATCTCATCTTGATCAGCGCCGGGAGATTTACAATATCGTAATCGTCTGCGGGTTCTATTTCGGTGATATCGACTGACGGCAGTGGGTACTCGGCGCGAACTTTTTCCGCTGCTTAGAGCAGATGCACGCCATCGCAAGGCGTCCCCGACGGGCCATCGATAAAACAATTAGCACCCATCAGATCATGAACCAGGAATCCCGCCGACTCCAACGCGTGTTTGATTCGATCAAAGTCGACGCGTCGGACCAAGATATCCACATCCTGCGTGTTTCGAACGACCGCTCGATTCACGCGTGCAACCCAGCCCGCTACTGCGTTACCGCCCGCCACCCCATGAGGAATACCAGCGGCCTTCTATGCCGATGTCGCTCGAAGAGTTCGCTCACGAACAGCTTCCGCGGCTTCAATCATCCTCTGCCAGGAAAATGGTTTCAGTTCAGTAGACAATTGCAGTAGGGAGAATGGGAATCGGGAGTAGAGCGTGGGCAATCGGAAAACGGCAATTTCCGATCGCCTGGGGCCTCAGCGCGGACTTCGTTCCCGTGGGTGACTTGGCCGAGCGACTTTGTCATCCTGTACGCCCTGAGCCCCCGCTAACGCTTCGGGTTGTGAATACTGCTTGTCCTCTAAAAATCAACGCGTCAGCGAAGAACTCGGGCGAGTTTTTCGCTGACGCGTTGCTTTGTGGACCTTCTATTAAATTCTCATCAACAAACATCCCATAGGACGTTCGGCTATAGCGGAATTAACCCGACTATTCGCACCTAATCGCACCACTTGCCTGCTATTTCCCCTCACGCATGAGGACCGTTTTGATGGTTCTCATGATCAAATAAATGTCTAACCAGACACACCAATTGCGAATGTAGTACATGTCCCAATAAATCCGAAGCTCATACACCCCAGCGTTGCGACACTTCACCTGCCACAAGCCAGTTAGACCGGGTCGAACGGTTTTGTAGGCTTCAAATTCCTCCGCGTATTCATGCACATAGCTCGCGTCGTAGGTCGGCGAATCGATGATCGGACGCGGCCCTACCAAACTCATTTCGCCTCGCAATATGTTCCACAACTGAGGCAATTCGTCAAGACTGGAGGCTCGCAAAAATTTGCCAATCGAGGTGACACGAGGATCATCCTTTAGTTTGTGCGTTTCATTCCATTCCCAACGAGCCGCTGGGTTGTTGGCAAGGTAGTTATCCAAAACCTGATCTGCGTTGCTTTGCATCGAACGAAATTTCCACGCACGGAACTCCCGACCGCCAAAGCCAATACGTTTTTGAGAGTAAAAAATTGGCCCTCGCGAACTGAGTCGTATCAAGAGACAAATGGTTGCCAAAAACGGGAAACCCGCAATCAACGCCATCGAGGTCAAAAGTAGATCCAAGACACGCTTGGCTGCTAACTCGACGAAACTCGGATGTGCACCCCCAAAACGCAATGCAGCGGACGAACCGATGCAGAACATCTGGTCCCATATACTCATGTCTGTTTGGCCAGTCGATAGCAGGATGCGATTCGGAATCGCAGCCAACGATTTGTCAAGAATCGGGGCCATTTCGCGATTGGCACAGGGTGAAACAATGACCCAAGTAGCCCCAAGGCTGACTGCCACCTCAGCCGCATTTCGAATGTCATAAAGAGGCAGCTTGGAAGTATCCAACAACTTGTCGGAAACCCAATATTGGCTCGAATCCAAAAGCAGCCCAACCGGCCGAAACCCTTGATCGATCTCCCGTTGCATCCGCTTGCCTAACTCTTGCCCTCGTTGCGGTTCAGCCACAATCAGCGTGGGTGCCCCCCACCAAGCAAACCGTTTTACGACCTGCCTGACGATAAAGCGGGTTGACATGACCAACGGTAAGCCAACCGCATAGGCAACCGCAGCCACGGGTACGTAAAAAAACCACAGTTTCGGAAAACAAAACCAACCTATTCCTGCGAAAACCAAAACCGCTGCAAACAACGCCCGGGCCAGTTGCCGGAACTCGACAACCGACCCCAGCCCCAAGCCCGGGTAGAGGCCAGCTAAATTCGCAATCGGAAGAATAACCAACGAGACAAAAAAAGCCGTTTGGTTTTCGACTTGCATGTTCGTCAAACCCATTAACCGTTCAAAAATGGCCGAAACCAGGAATAAACAAGCATAGAGTGACAAAAAATCTGCAGCGGCAAGGGGTGCAGAGGTTAGAAACGACTGAATCGCAGATCGGTTCGCAAGCCGTGTGGCCGTTGCGTTCGAGCGAGAGTTGGTCGTGCAATACTTTTTCAGCATTTCTGCAGCATTGCGGTCCACGGTATCCAATCGATGATACCGTTCGTAAACCCTAACTGGAGTAGAGGGATCGGTCTTGGTTCGGTCATCTAGTGTGGATGAGGCCATAATCGCTGACTCGGGGAATGACAAGAAACCAGTTGACCGACGCTCTAAGTGCATATGTTGACGCTAGAGACCGTAGAAGTCAATAGTTGCGTTTGATAGCGTCCGAAGAGGCGAGTACTGGGTCCAGTTAGCGGGAGCGGAGTTGAACCGAAAAAGACCCTAAGGGATGGTTGGTTGCCTCAAGCTCGCGGAAAAAAATATTGGCCGATTTTAAGATCTAGCAGGACCTGGGATTCCTTAGAAAAAAATGGCTGGTAGGACGGGCTGCCGAGTCTGTCGATGGGGAGTTCGACGGACTAGGAAGTCCGTCCTACCACTCAATCAACAGCCCGCGAGCGGGCTGTCTAATTAAAGGAGAGAGTGAATAATTGGTGTCATCGCGCCCTCTATGTCTTTTGCGAGGCATGCCTTTTTGATCGTCCATTCATTGACAATCGGTTCCAAAATGAACTTGAGAACTCCCCGTCGAGTTTGTTTCCTGTTGATTTTCTACTTTCCCGTTGTCTCGGGTTTTTGGGTGGCGACGGCCAGCGAGCCCTCCCCCGACCAGTTGGCTTTCTTTGAGGGGAAGGTGCGCCCACTGCTAGTAAAGCATTGTTACGAATGCCACTCGTCCGAGGCGCAAAAGCTCAAAGGTGGTCTTCTTCTGGATTCGAAGGAAGGCTGGATGGCTGGCGGCGATTCCGGAGAAGCAATCGAACCGGGCAATCCGAACGAAAGTCGGTTGATGGAATCGGTTCGTTATCAAAACTCGAATCTCCAAATGCCCCCGAAATATCGTCTTTCCGAAGCGGAGATCTCCATTCTGGAAAGTTGGGTCAAAATGGGGGCTCCCGACCCGCGAGTCGGAACGAAGGTTGCAAAGACTCCCGGGATCGACTGGGAAAAGGGAAAAAAACACTGGGCCTTTCAACCCGTTTCGCGACCGGCAATCCCAGTGGTTAAGGACGCGAACTGGACACAGGGCGATTTGGACCATTTCGTCCTTGCCAAAATCGAGGCTGCTGGACTGCGACCCGCGCCGGATGCAGACCGATTCGCTTTGATTCGCAGGGTGACACTGGACTTGACCGGTTTGCCGCCAACCGTGAGCGAAGTTGGCGCTTTCGTGAATGATCCAGCATCCGACGATGAAGCTCTCGCGAAAGTGGTGGATGTGTTGTTGCAGTCGCCAAGCTTCGGGGAACGCTGGGGCCGGCATTGGCTGGATGTTGCCCGCTACGCAGACTCGGTTGGCAAAACGCGGAATATCCCTTTTCCATACGCATGGCGTTATCGGAATTATGTGATCGATGCATTTAATTCGAACAAACCCTACAACGAATTCCTCGCGGAACAAGTTGCGGGCGATTTGCTAAAGGCGACTGACGGGCAGGACCACCAGGAAAAGCTCATTGCCACTGGCCTCCTCGCCTTGGGATCGATGGATTTGAATGAACGCGACAGCGTGCAATTCCAACTCGACCGCATCGACGACCAAATGGATACGCTTGGCCGCGCCACGATGGGACTCACGCTGGGTTGTGCGCGCTGTCACGACCACAAATTCGATCCCATTGCTCAGTCCGATTACTACGCAATGGCAGGCATTTTCGCAAGCACAACCACGTTGAGCGGTCAACAGAATCGGCAAGGCGGGAGCAAGCAATATCACCAGCCGAGCCAGCTTGCAAAGTTGGACATGCCGCTGTCCACCAAGCCGTCCGAATCGAAAAAGAACGATACGCCGACGGACGACAACGCAGTCCAAATCGCGAAACTCAAAAACCGACTCAAGCAACTGCAGGCCGAAGCCAAGAGCAAGAATAACCGTGCAAGGCTTAAGGAGGAGTTCACGCAGATCCGTCAGAAGTTAGCTAAGCTTGGTGAGTCAGAAGTGATCACCGCAAGGGCCAAGAACAACAAGGTTGCTCCAGAAGAAGAGATGGACCCGAATGCATCGTTGGCGATGGCCGCAGCCGAAGGTCGCGTTACGAATCTGGCCCTCCGTGTTCGCGGGGAACCGGACATCCAAGGCGACGTCGTGCCGCGAGCGTTCCCAACCATCTTTAGTCGCATGCAATTGCCGCCCCTTCCCAACAGGGAAAGCGGTCGGCGAGAGTTGGCAGAGTGGCTTACATCGCGCGATCATCCGTTGACCGCCCGTGTCATGGTCAATCGCGTATGGGCGCACTTGCTTGGACGCGGCTTGGTCGAGACCGTCGACAACTTCGGCGCATCGGGGGCCGCTCCGACGCATCCCGAACTGCTCGATCATCTGGCGACTCAGTTCATGGACGAGGGCTGGTCAGTCAAGTCGCTCATTCGCTCGATTGTTCTCAGTCGTACGTATCGACTCAGTGGTCAACATCTACCCGACAACGCGGCTGTCGATGAAGCCAATAGCCTATACTGGCGAGCCAATCTCCGACGTCTTGAGGCTGAGGCGATTCGTGATTCTTTGCTAGCCGCTGGAGGAATGTTACAAACGGAAAGGCCCGCAGGAGCGCCCTTCGACTCTGCGGGTTCAAGCGATCTAGGCAAGAGAAACAGGAAAGGGAAAGCCGAAGATCCCATTGCCCGTCCCGT
This sequence comes from Pirellula staleyi DSM 6068, assembly GCA_945875845.1. Lineage (GTDB taxonomy): Bacteria > Planctomycetota > Planctomycetia > Pirellulales > Pirellulaceae > JBKCUI01. The sequence continues at coordinate 70,643 of CAMCMB010000010.1, read as the reverse complement.
TCGAAGCGTCTACCTTCCGGTCTTCCGGTCGAAGCTGCCCGGCATGTTTACCGTGTTCGATTTTGCGGAACCAGATCAGGTCAACGGTCAACGCGATGTAACGACCGTACCTCCACAGGCACTTTTCTTGCTCAATAACCCATTCGTGGTCGATGTTGCCAAGCGGGCTGCGGATCGAATCCTCGAACAGAATTTGCCCGATGAAAAAACCAGAATACGTTTCGCGTACGCGTATTCGCTTTGCCGCTATCCTACCGAGGAGGAAACAGAGCGCGCATTGAACTTTCTGAAAACGACAGAAAATAAACAGAGCAGTTGGGCATCCTTGACTCAGGCTCTCTATTCGTCTGCTGAGTTCCGCTATCTTCCCTAAATCAAACGAAATCCATACGGAAAAATACCCGTGAACACTTGCCGCAACACCTTCACCCCAGTCACTCGCCGTGGAATACTGCAATCCACTGCCGCCGGATTCGGTTGGCTCGCCTTTGCAGCCCTAAATGCCGAAAAAATCCGCGCAACTGCGGAGGATTTCACTTCGCCTTTAGCCCCAAAGCAACCGCACTTTACGGGCAAAGCCAAACGCGTCATCTTCCTGTTTATGCAGGGTGGGCCAAGTCACCTTGATACATTCGACTGGAAACCAGAACTCAAAGCGAACGCCGGTAAATCCATGGCCCGTTCGGATGGCGACAAACGCAAAGGAGGTACGCTCCTTGCACCCCAGTTCAAATTCGAGCCCAAAGGCAAAAGTGGCTTGCAAATCAGTTCGCTCTTTCCTGAGGTCAGCCGCTACGCCGATGATCTTTGTCTGCTCAACGGCATGCACACTTCGAACGCCGCTCATCCACAAGCGACCATTGCACTCCACACAGGTAGCGCCAACTTCGTCAGGCCATCCATGGGTGCGTGGACGACCTACGGATTGGGATCGGAAAATCAGGACCTACCGGGATTCATCACGATCAATCCCGTGAGTCTTGGCGGAGCACAGAACTACGGTTCCTCGTTTCTGCCGGCGTCGTATCAGGGCACACGCGTGGATCTGGAAGCGGGCGGCATCGCCGATATCCGCAACGGCCATCTTACGACCAGTCGTCAACGTTCTCAGATCGACTTGATCCAGGAGATGAATCGAGATCTTCTAGAGAAACATCCCAGCAACCCAGAGCTGGATGGCGTTATTCAGTCTTTCGAGCTTGCCTATCGGATGCAGACATCCGTCCCCAACGTGCTCGACCTCAAAGCCGAGAAGGCTGGAACCATCGAGCGCTATGGAATCAACCGCGACGCCACCAAAGAATTCGGCACGCAATGCCTCATGGCACGGCGGCTTGCGGAGTCTGGCGTCCGATTCATCCAAGTCAGCAAGAAGGGCTGGGATCAACACAATAACCTGAAGTCTGCCTTGACGGAGAACTGCCTCGCCGTCGATCAACCCATCGCTGCGTTGCTTCAGGATCTGAAAGAGCGTGATATGCTCAAGGATACGCTCGTGCTATGGGGCGGTGAATTCGGCCGCAGCCCGCAAGACCAAGCGAACGGCGGCGACGGTCGGCGCCACAACAACGCAGGCTACACGATGTGGATGGCCGGCGGTGGAGTCAAAGGCGGTACCCGCTACGGAGCAACCGACGAAACGGGCGGCACGTCGGTCCTCGGCAAGATAGGTACTCATGATCTACACGCAACCATCTTGCACCTGCTCGGCTTCGATCACACCAAACTCACCTATCGTTACGCGGGACGAGACTTCCGACTCACGGATGTGTACGGTGAAGTCGCGAAAGAAATCCTTGCCTAAGGCGAGCATGCCGAAACGCCCACGCGGCAGGTAGGTTTCAGCCTGCTGCTCGCCTCACAAAGGCGGGCCGTCTAATCGTCGCAAATACCTTTCCACAAACGTTTCGAACTGATCGTTGACGCTTTGCTGAGCCGTCATCGTGGCCGCTCCGAATCGAATTGCTCGGTCAAACGCGTCATTCACGCCAACAATGGCTTGCAGACTGTTTTTCAACGATTCGATCTGCGAGTCTTTGGTTACGCGTGCAATGCTGGCAGCCGTCTGCTGGCTAGCACGCTCATCTCGCCTCCCATTCCAAGCGACTCTCCAATCACCCTCATCATGCTTCACCATAAACACGGACTCCACCGAAGCGGTCTCGCCGAACGGGTCTAATTTGACATGAGTCGCATGAAAATAACCCACTCCTAGCGATTCCGTTTTGGCAATCGCGGCTTTAATCCAATCCGGCTTGCCATCAGGCAAAGGCGACTTATTGATTGGATCGCCGAGAAGCTCACCGAGAAACTCACCGAGGACGGATTCCGTTTGTGCTTGTAGCATTTGCGTCATGATCGCATTTGCGTTTTGAGGCTGTTTGTCGTCGCCCACTTGGATCATCACCTTGCCCGACCCTTGGAATTCGATGCGTTCAGCAAGTCCGTGCGAAACAATGGCCAATCGTGTTCTCCATTGCGACTCGCTTTGCTCCATCATGGGAAAACGGGTCGATAGATCGGGTAGGGATAACGTGGCATCGAAGTCCTTGTCTTTGCTCTTGAGCTCTTTGAGGATGTCCGAAACCTCGCGAGATTCCATTTTGGGCAATCTCTCAGACCAACCCCAAATAGCAACCCGGCGGTTGGCTTCGGAGGCTACGATCAAGCTGGCGATTTGCGAACGTTTGAGCGTCACCACTAAGAACTGGCCTTCGTTGTCGGGTGGAGCGGCGATCGCGGCGGTAACGCGTTCAAGCTCCTTTTTGACAAAGAAGTCGAATGCAGGATGCTTGCCCGTGGAGGTCAGTTGCTCGAGTCGGCCTTTGAGTTGTTGCCTTGCGCGCTCTTCCTCGCTCTTCGCTTCTTTATCGATCTTGCCAGAGGCCTTCTCATCGACATGTTGGAACCATTCGCGAGACACCGCGATCTTGAGATCTTCATTGGTGTTCGCATTGAGCACGATCCCCCGGAACTGCTGACGCGATTTGAGATTGAGGATGTCAACAGCCACCCGAGTCCGATTGGATTGTTGGGATTCCGCTTTTTCCATCGAGACAACGAGGAAAAAAACCATTAATCCCAGGAGTAAAAGCGGAGAGGCGCGAGCCTCCCGGTGAATCTTCCTTGAGGAATCCTCACCGGACAGCTTGCGCTTTTCCGCTACGAAAAGTAGCAGGCACACTCTGTGGGCTGTTCGAAAACCTGAGGATAACCCTTTTTTCATTGACCTGTTTCGTTCGATGCAGCGTTTAAGACTGTATTGAGTTGGACGACTAAGTTACACTTGAAGGCCCGAGTTAGTCTCTTTTTAACATCATTCTAAAAGAATCCAAACAAAAACTTGCAAAATTCAGACGACGCAGACCCCACCATGGACAACGGAGCCGAACTCGCCACAGGAGCCGAAAATGGCAGCGCCAGCATCAAACAGCGACCGCCAATGTTCCAAGGGGATGCTGCCGAACTGCTTGTCCAACTGCACCTGTTTGCGGAACCATTGGCAATCAATGATATTTCGCCAGAATCATGGAATCAGATTGCTGAGTACTGCTTGCAGGTTTGGTCTTGGAATCAGAGCATCAATTTAACCCGTCACACAACTCCAGAGTTATTTGTAAAGCGAGACTTGCTGGACGCTTGGCAACTTGCAAAACTCATTGAGCCCGGTGAGGAGATTCTCGACATCGGTACTGGGGGCGGTGTGCCGGGTGTGCTCGTCGCGATCCTGCGTCCGGATGTCCAAGTGACTTTATGCGACAGTGTTGCCAAAAAAGCGACCGTCATGACACGGGTTGTCGATCACCTCCAATTGAAAATCCCTGTCTATCCGCTGAGTGTTCAAAAGGTTTTGGAGGAATTCCGATACGACACGTTGACTGCTCGTGCAGTTGGACCGCTGATTCGATTGTGCACGTGGCTCCAAGACGATTGGCATAAATTTCGCAGGCTGCTCGCGATCAAGGGCCCGAAATGGGTCGAAGAGCGAGGCGAGGCCCGACACAAAGGAGCCCTGAAAAACATCGAACTGCGTCGAGTGGCAGCCTATGCTATGCCGGACACGGAATCCGAAAGCACGATCTTGCAGCTACTCCGACCTCGCGGTTGATACCTTCGTTGCATGGGATGGTCTTTTCAAGGCCCGTGGGTGGGCTTTTGCATAGGCTTGTTTTAAGTTGGCAGTGCTGACATGCGTATAGATTTGGGTCGTAACAAGGCTTTTGTGACCGAGCAACTCTTGGACGCTTCGAATATCGGCACCGCGATCGAGAAGGTGGGTCGCGAAACTGTGTCTCAAGGTGTGCGGCGTGGTACGCGTGTCGAGTCCGCATTCCTTGATGTATTTTTCCAGCATTCGAGCCACGCTGCGAGTGGTTAGTCGCTGACCGAATTTATTGGTGAATGTCGGAAGCTCTTTCGTGTCGCCATGATCGGCTCGTTTTCGAACCGCAAAGTAGCGATTCAATGCCTTGGAAGCAAAGTCTCCGATCGCTCCGAATCGTTCTTTGCGACCTTTTCCTCGAACGCGAACGACCCCTTCCTCAAAGTCCAGATCGCGATCGTTCATTCCGACAAGTTCGCTGACTCGAAGCCCCGCGCTGTAGATGACTTCCAAAATGGCGATGTCTCGCAATCCCATCGCATGGTTGGAGTCGGGCGATGCGAGCAATTGCTGGATTTCTTCTGCGGATAAAAAATGAGGAAGTTTGCGTTGGCCCCGCGGATTGCGAAGTGGCTTCGCAGGATTCGTATCCGCCATCTGCTCCCTTTGAGCAAAGCGATAAAAGCTTCGAAGGGAGGCTAGTTTTCGCGAGATGCTGGTGCGAGCGTATCCCGCATCGTGCAATGCGGAAACATATCCTCGCAAAAGGGAGGAGTCGACGTCTCGCGGCGTCACTTTCTTGGCTCCTTCGTCGGTCAGAAAGTCGGCCAAATCCATCAAGTCCTCACGATAGGATTTAATGGTTAAGTCGGACGCGTTTCTTTCAACGTCGAGATATCTTAGAAACTGTGCGATTTCCGTATGCATCTTGGTCGGTCTCCACCGTCGCAACTCCATCGTCAATAGGGCGAAAAAGCCCTGGTCGGCGTCCAAGTTTACATCCAAATCCGTGACATGCGCACCGACATCCTGGAAAAACAGGCTGCCAGACCGCAAACTCCGGTATATTGAAACTACCGTCTTAATCAGCAGGAACGCGTTAGGGGTTTGCTGATTTAATCACAACCCGAAGTGTAAACGAGGGACTCTTTGCCCCTCACTCACGTTTCGGGTTATGATAAAACCATAGCTTAGGTAAAGACTCATTAAATCAACAAGCCCGTAGTGTCCGGTTTAACATGCCAATCCCCTTCTCGTTCGTTTGCCCACGGAGGATCGCTTATGCACGCGTCATTGAAGTGCCGTGTTTTGATTTTGGCATCCGTCGTCTTGCTGAATTCTCTTGCTTCGCGGGCCGAATTCATTGACGATGACTTGACGCAACTGCAAAACCTCAAGGAGTCCTTTCAAACGGGTGGAAGCGCGCAGGCGATAGCGGCGATTCGTTCGCTTCCGAATGAGCAGCGTCAAAGATGGCTCAGTTCACTGCATCAAACATGGCCAGGCAACCAACCCAACGGTGGCGGTTCCATGGCCAACTACTTCGATTTGATTCAGTTAATCGAGAACACGGTCGACGGAGGTTGGCAGTCTGCGGGCGGCACCTCGTCGATGATGCCATTTACAAACGGAGTTCGCATAGACGCCCATGGCGTGATCGAGCGATTCGATCCGAACAAATCAACGGTTCCCGTCGTGAAGTTTCCGCAGGACGATTCGAAACCATCTTCGATAGCGTTAACCGGACTCGGGGACTGGCAAGCGCCCAGCCCGCTTCGTTGGGTATCGCTAACCATGCTCGATCAGCAAGTCGCAGAACGCATGGAACCCGCTAATTCATCACGAGCCTCAATCGCCATGGAATTGTTAGGTGGATTGTTTCGAATCGATTACCTGGCATTCGATCAACAATCCCAAGAGTGGTTGTTAGGTGGACCGGCAGGAGATATCTCGATCAAACCGTCGGGCGAACTACTGAACCTCGAAACCGGCTTGCCGCCCGTTCTGCTGGAAGACGTTCTCTGCATCGCTCCACAAGTCCTTTCTGGCGATGGTTTCTTTGGATGCTCCATCGATCCCGATCCAAAGCGTTTGTCCGAGGCTTACGAAATGGCTCGTACGCCTGTCTCGATGCGTTCCTTGCAACGAAATCCGGAAAGATGGGTGGAGGAATGGCGAACGAAACTTGGTCCACAAAACACCAAGATCATTGGACTCCCACAGGATTCACCCACGGGCTACGCGATGATTTTAGCGGATGCTCACATGAAACGAATGGGACTAGCACTGGAGCACCGGCCTGCATCGATGAATTCGTATTGGCAGGAAATGCAAATCTTCAAGAATCGTTCGAAAGATTCCGGATTGGTTCGATGGTGGTTCTCTCTGACCGATCACAAGATACCCATGGATCCAGATCGTAAGATTTATTGCTTCGCTTCGTCGAATGTGCAAGTCTTGAGCGAAGCCCAAATGTTGAAAACCACGGGTGAACGAGTCGCCGCAAATGAGCCGGATATTGCTGCCGAAGCGTTTGCAAAAGGCTTCACACAGAACTTCGGTAAACTGCAACGCGAGTATCCATGCTATGGACGACTTCGACACATTTTCGATCTAGCTGTCGCACTCGAAATTGTGCGTGTTGAAATGGCGAAAGGAAATGGCAGGGCTTTTTTAGCGATCGACGACCCCAAAGTGCAACCTCGGTTGGCAATGGCTCCACGTGAAATCGAATCCGTGGCCGCGACCTACAAGGAGTCAAGCGGATCGGTGTCAGCCATCGTGAGCGGTGGCGTATCGATCCAATTGAAGTCACTTCAAAAACGAATGGTGGTGGATCGGCTGCAGACCAATCGCGTTTCTCTGGAGTCGTCGAACGATTCCTCGAAAGGCAAAAACGACAACGCGAGAGCTTTGCGATCACCGCTTGCCGACGAGCCATTCTGGCGGTAGTTCGTCCACTGCTCGCTTTCGCCTGACTGTGAATCGACTGTCTCAACAGGTTGATCGCCCATCTATTTCCCAACGAGAAAAACCGCCACCGATCCATTGGCTCGGGCCGTATCGTAAACGCGAATGGCTTCGCCTGCGGGTACGTTGTTGTCCGGGTGAATCACGATTGGTACGTCGGAGCGAATCTTTAAGATTCCTCCAAGGCGTTGAGTCAGCGTTTTGAACGTGTCCATCGCTTCGCCGTTCAATTTATATTCCACGGATTCACCGGACGGCTTGCCATTGGATCGACGAATTTCAACGATGACATCGCTGAGGTCTGTCAAACCAGGGGGTGGTTTGTCATCCGGGTTGTTCCCTTGGCGAACGGCATCGGGTGCTGCGGCCACTGCACTTGTTAAAGATTTTTCTTGGCGTTGAAAGGAGGCCGTCGCAAGAAAGAAGACAAGAAGCAAAAAAACAACATCGATCATGGGTGTCATCACACTGTCAATCGAGCTTTGCGACGAGCGATTCGAGTAAGTAGTTCTCATTGCGTTCGCTCCTCGTAGACGGCAAAAAAAACGTCGTTGACCCCTGTGATCGCGCAGATCTTCAAAAGAGCTCCAATGTGTTCGTAGTCGGTTTGCCGATCGGTCCGGATTCGGACGCGAAGCATTGCTTCGTCAACTTTTTTCCGGGCAAGAATGGATCGCCGCACTTGATCAAGCGGCATCGTTTGGCCTGCGATTTGATACTCACCACTAGCCAACACTTGGATCGTCAAGGTTGGTCGGTCCGAGAAATCAGGTGTACCAGCAGTGGCAATCGGCAGCTCGAGTTTGGTGAAGTTCTCTTGTTTGGCCAAATGGCTACTAACAAGGAAAAAAATGATCAGTAAAAACGTCACATCGATCATTGGCGTCATGTTGATGGCGACGCGTTGAGTGCCTCGGTAGTTCGGGATTCTCACAATAACTTCAAGGGGCTAAGTTTTCACGACCGCTCGCATCAGCCAAGTACCGATCAATGCCAAGGTAACATTTCCTAGCCAAAGGCTGACTGCGGGCCAAGTTCCATCCTTCGAGAATTCTAATGCGAGTCCAAATATCGGGTAGTAGATCAGCAAGACGGGTATAAAGCAAACACCAAACGTCCACCAGTAATCGGCGCTTCGAATCAAGACCGCCATCGGAACGCCCATCCAGACAAAGGCGAGACAACTGAAACCGAGCGCCCAACGTCGCATCGGCTCGGTCTTGAGCCTCGCCAAACGCCGTTCGGTATCGGCAAGTTCACCCTTTAGATTTTGCGTGGCAGAATCTTGAAGTTCGGAATATCGGCCAGAGGCTAGCGCCACAGAGAACCGGGTTGCTAATCGTTCCTTGCGACGCTCATTGAGTGCATTCTGCGACGCCAGCTCACCGGGGATTTGACTGATGGAGTATTGGGACGGACTGGCATGTGTGGATCCATTTCGCGACGCCATATCGAGAGGCATCTCAATGGTGTGCGAACCGGGCCACGAAATCTGATTCGATCCGCCAATATCAAAGAAAGAATCCTGAAGCTCGATTTCCAACTTGTCTAACTCGGGGTGGATCGAAATGCGAGCTCGTTCGGCCGAGATCGTTCTCAATTGATTGTTGCTGTACATCCATATGTTGGGCTTGATCAGCCATTTGTCTTCAACGGACTGCACATGGATGGAGAATCCTTTGTCCGAGTTGTACGAGCGCGTCGCACTGAGTCCAAGATAGACAACCTCTTCGATGGACCTAAGGATAACTTGTTGCATCGCAGGTCGGGCCCAAGAGACGGCGATATCATTCAGCCAAACCGACGGAACACTTAACGCAAAACCAAGTGCAACGGCGGGCCGAAAAACGCGATTAGGCGAGACTCCAGCGCTCTTCAAAGCCACGATCTCATTGTCCGCAGAAACGCGACCGTATACGCAGCATACTGCGAAAAGTAAGGTGGCCGGCACGGAAAACTGAAGTGCAATCAGAAAGATGTAAGGCAACAATTTCGCAACCGCCAGATAGCCAAGCCCTTCGGAAACAAGCTTTTGGCCAACAAAAACCAACGAAATCACCATTGTCATGGCAATTAACATCAGGGCGAACATTTTGAGGACATCCCAAAGGATGTACCGTGTGAATTTTCCGGGGAACATAGCGGTTGCAGTCTAGCTAGATCCCCTGAACGGGACGATGCCACTTGTCCTGAATCTCAATAATGATCGGGTAATCTAGGCAGTTTGGGGATGATTTGAGATACTCAAGCTGTCGGGGATTTGCCAGAATAACTCAAAGTGTCGAATCCGAAATCTCGATACTACCGTCACAGATTGACATGAATCGCGTCCTCTCATTGCTTGCATTGCTTTGGCGGCGTGCTCATCGCGATCCGAATTGGCCGATCTGGTTGAACTTACTTTTGCGCGAGCTAATCAACGAATGTCCACTGAAGCCACCGTCCCGTCTGAAGCCACCGTCCCGTCGTCAAGCAAAAAAATCAAGACCGTTAGCGGAATCACCGTTCGGTTGTGCGGTGACTCAGGTGATGGAATGCAGCTACTCGGTACTCAATTAACGAATACATCTGCACTTGCAGGGAATGACATTGCGACCTTCCCGGATTTCCCTGCCGAGATTCGTGCACCGAGGGGAACGCGGGCAGGTGTCTCTGGATTCCAAGTTCAGTTCGCTTCGCACGAAGTGCATACGCCCGGTGACTCACTCGATGCTCTGGTTGCTATGAATCCAGCCGCCCTCGTAACCAATCTCGCGGACTTGGTCAAAGGAGGCTTGCTGATTGTCAACGAAGACAGTTTCGAAGACAAAGATCTCAAGCTGGCCAAGCTCAAAGTTAATCCACTCGATGAGCCTGCCATGGAGAACTACCGGCTGGTCAAAGTGCCAATGACCAAGCTAACCAAGTTGGCGGTGGCTGAATTTGGAATGAGCACCAAGGAAGCCGATCGAAGCAAGAACTTCTTTGCGATGGGATTGGTCTATTGGCTCTACGGTCGCAACATGGATGCTACACTTCGCTTTATTCACGGCAAGTTTGGCGAAGGAAAATCGGTGGTAGCGCAAGCCAACGAGAAAGCTCTGCGAGCCGGTTGGGCTTTTGGAGAAACCATCGAAGCCCTCGGCACAAGCTACCAAGTGGATGCTGCCACGGTACTGAAGTCCGGCACCTATCGAAACATTATCGGTAATCAAGCGATGGCATGGGGCTTGCTCGCTGCCGCGCAACGAAGCGGCAAAGAAGTCTTCTACGCTTCGTATCCGATCACACCGGCAAGCGATATTCTCCATGAGTTGTGCAAATTCAAGAATTTCGGCGTGTGCACTTTCCAAGCCGAAGACGAAATCGCCGCGATGTGTTCGGCGATCGGGGCATCGTATGGCGGACAAATGGCGGTCACCACGTCCAGTGGGCCGGGTATCGCATTAAAGACAGAAGCCATGGGGCTAGCGCTGATGCTCGAATTGCCTTTGCTGGTTATCGACGTCCAACGAGGCGGTCCAAGTACCGGCTTGCCAACCAAAACGGAGCAGTCGGATTTGATGCAAGTCATGTTCGGCCGAAATGGTGAAGCACCGCTGCCTGTCCTGGCGGCACAAAGTCCGGCCGACTGTTTTGAAATCGTACAAGAAGCATGGATGTTGGCAACTCAATTGATGTTGCCTGTCATTGTTCTTTCGGATGGATACATCGCCAACGGATCTGAGCCTTGGCTGATCCCAGACGTTTCGAAACTAACTCCGATTCCGATCGTGCATCCAACGGAGAGCAACAATCCGGACGGAGCCTTCATGCCGTACAAACGCAATGAGTTGTTAGCTCGTCCGTGGGCGATCCCTGGCACCGAAGGCCTAATGCATCGCGTCGGGGGACTTGAAAAAGAAGATGGGTCGGGCAACATCAGTTATGACCCGGACAACCACCAGAAAATGGTCCAGATTCGAGCCCAAAAAGTTGCGAATGCAGCCAAGCTTTTGCCGCCACAACAAGTCATCGGCCCGCAAAGTGGCGAATTGCTTGTTCTGTCTTGGGGTGGAACTTATGGCTCCTGCTTGACCGCAGTTCAAAAGGCTCAGGAACAAGGGTTAAGCGTGGCGCTCGCACATATTCGTCATCTTAATCCGTTTCCGAGCAACCTCGGGGAAATCATTTCACGCTATCACCAAGTGCTGATCCCCGAACTGAATATGGGCCAATTAAGAACACTGATTCGCAGCCGCTATTTGTGCGATGCGGTTGGCTACAACAAAATCAAAGGCAAGCCATTCACTGTAACCGAGTTACTCGAGAAGATCACTGAAATGGCCAAAGCAGGGAATCGAGTTACCCAAAGCACTGCCTCCGAGTCCATCTAACTAGGTTGGACTCTCGACCGTCTTTTACTCTCCGAACATTTTTCCAAAACAAATCCGATGAGCACAGTACTCCCCGTTCTAAAAGCTGAAGATTTCACGAGCGATCAAGACATTCGTTGGTGCCCAGGTTGTGGCGACTATTCCATCCTGGCTCAAATGAAAAAAGTATTGCCTGAAATCGGCGTACCGCCTGAAAAAACCGTGTTCATATCGGGAATTGGATGCAGCAGTCGATTCCCGTACTACGTAAACACGTATGGAATCCACTCGATCCACGGTCGTGCGCCCGCTGTGGCCACCGGTCTCAAGCTGACACGGCCCGACTTGAGCGTTTGGGTCATTACCGGAGACGGCGATTCCTTGAGCATCGGTGGCAATCACTTCATCCATCTGCTGCGCCGCAACGTAGATCTCAATATCGTGATGTTCAACAACCGCATTTACGGCCTAACGAAAGGGCAGTACTCGCCAACCAGCGTGGAAGGACAAATTACCAAGAGTACTCCGATGGGCGTCGTCGACCATCCAATCAATCCTATCAGCCTGGCCGTCGGCGCAGAAGCAACATTCATCGCTCGGTCGGTGGATAGCAACATCAAGCATTTGGCGTATACACTCAAACGAGCGGCAGCTCACAAAGGGACTTCCTTTGTCGAGGTGTACCAAAACTGCAACGTCTTCAACGACGGTGCATTCAGCTATGCTCAGGACAAAGCGACCCGCGACGATACCACCATCGAGCTAGAGCACGGCAAGCCGATGATTTTCGGCAAAGAAAAAGACCGAGGCCTTCGACTCAACGGGCTATCCGTCGAGATTGTGAACCTCGACGATGGTAAAGTGAAAGAAGATGACTTGCTGTTCCACGATGAAAAAGCGACTTCCACGCTCGTGTACATGCTCTCTCGATTGCGACGTCCTGACTTTCCAGAACCGATTGGCGTATTTAGAGATGTCCTAACGGAAACATTCGAGGAAGCCGTCCTTGGTCAAATCCATCAATCGATTGAGCAACGCGGACGCGGCAATCTTCAGAAGCTGTTCAACAGCGGCGAAACCTGGAAAGTCTAATCAGCCGCAACGCGCTAGCGTCTTGTTGATTTAATGGTACGACGGACTTCCTAGTCCGTCGAATTCTCCATCGACGGACTTGGAAGTCCGTCGTACCGCCCTTACCCAATAACGACTTCACTAAATCAACAAGCCGCTAGCGTCCGGTTTAGTGAATGACACCCCATCCGATGCAAATTATCTTCGAAGACAACCATCTGTTGGTCGTCAACAAGCAGGCCAACTGGGTTGTTCAAGGCGCATCCGCGGGCCAGAACAGTCTGATCGACTGGGCTTCCAACTATCTGCGCGAAAAGTATTCGAAACCGGGAAATGTGTTTGTCGGAGTGGTTAGCCGATTGGATTCTCCCGTCACGGGTGTCTTGCCATTAGCTCGAACGAGCAAGGGAGCGAGCCGGCTGAGCGAACAGTTTCGCGACCGGACACCCAAGAAAACCTATTGGGCGATCGTAGAGCGGAGGCCGAGCGAATCGGCAGCTCGTTTGGAGCATCATCTTGTTCGAACTGAAGAAGAAACGACGACGCGAGTGGTTGCGCAAGCCACCCAGGCAAGCAAACTCTCGATCTTAGAGTATCGTACCGTTGGTCAGAACCCACTGGGCTATGAGCTCGAGGTCAATCTCATTTCCGGCCGCAAACATCAGATTCGAGCGCAGCTGCAGGCCATCGGGTGTTCGATCGTTGGTGACCGAAAGTATGGAGCCAAGCAATCGTTTGCATCCGGGATTGCACTCCATTGCCGCCAGCTTGACCTGATTCATCCAACGCTCAAGACAGAGCTGCAGTTCATCGCGGAGTTGCCCAAGTATTGGAGGTGGAGCCAAACGCCAATTGTCGCAACCGACAGGTGCGACAATCCGTAGGTGACTCTTGCCGAGCGTGACCTTGCGCTGCCGTCCCCACGCATGTGTACTTGTTAGGCGAGCGGCAGATTGCAGTATCCCAACCCGAAGCGTAACGGCTTGTTGATTTAATGGTACGACGGACTTCCAAGTCCGTCGAATTCCCCATTGACGGACTTGGAAGTCCGTCATCCCGCTCTAAACCAATAAGGACTTCACTAAATCAACAAGCCCTTACGTATCGGGTTATGATTGGTAGTTTTCAGTCTGCCGCTCGCCTTACGAGCGAGCAAGTGTATACTCGATGTGCGTTTTGAAACCTACCTGGAACGAATGGTGATGGTCGTATGCGCCATTCGGTTCGATCGAAGAGGTTAGCACTTCAACATGGAGAACTCTCATGGCCAAGAAAAAAGTCGCGAGTCAGGAATCAATTTCTACGCCTACCCCTCCCATTCGGCGGACGTGCGGAGCGATGCAGCAGCATTTTCAATTGCTGGAAACCAACCCTAGTTTTCGCAAGAACCAAGTGGACCTGGAACATGCCTGCCAACTACGTTTGAGAACTGCAGCCCTCGCTAGAGTGGCACCCTACAAGATCACTTGCGTGGTGCATGTGGTACATAATCCCGCGAGTTCGACGGAGAAAATTTCCGAGGCGCAAGTGAAAAGTCAAATCGCGGTTCTCAATCGTGACTTTCGCGCCACCAATGCGGACAAGAGCAAGACTCCTGCCGTTTTCAGTGGCCTCGTCGCTGACCCGATGATCGAGTTTGCGCTCGCGACCAAGGATCCTACGGGCCAAGCAACGAATGGAATTATCTACACTGAGACAACCCAGACCTCATTCAGTGATCAGGGTAACCCAGTTAAATTTAAGGCCTCTGGAGGTGCTGCCGCGTGGAATACGAAAAAGTACCTCAATATATGGGTCTGCACGCTCTCGGGTGGATTGCTGGGCTACGCTCAGTTTCCCGGCGGTCCGGTCAACACGGATGGAGTGGTGATTCTCAACACGGCCTTTGGCACCAATGGCAGTGCCACCGCGCCCTTTAACTTGGGACGCACGACAACCCATGAGATTGGCCATTACTTCAACCTGCGGCATATTTGGGGTGATACGCCAGATTGTTCTGGAAGTGACTTGGTGACTGATACTCCCAACGCGGAGGACGCGAATTTTGGTAAACCGACATGGCCATTGGTTTCGTGCAGCAATGGTCCTAACGGAGACATGTTCATGAATTATATGGACTACGTCGACGACGATGCTATGTTTATGTTTACCCCCGGCCAAGTCGCTCGAATGCATGCGACTTTGGATGGGCCGCGAAAAAGCCTTCTCTAACGAAAGCAGGTAAGGCCGTGAGCAAGAAGGTCTTTAACGTGTCACAGGTTGCGCAAGCATGGGTTCACTCACACGAAGAGGACACCCCAACGACCACGGTTTATCGACTCGCGGATTTCCCCTTTCCTCCTTCACGCGGGAGGAAGGGGTTTCAATTGGATCCAGGGGGAACCATGATCGCTAGGAAACCAGGGCCGACGGACCAGTCGGTGAAGTCAGACGGTACTTGGAAGCTGTCCGATGACCTATTGGAGCTGTCTCCACAAGGGGGCAGCACTCAAAGTCTGATCCTTGACTTGGTCGAGCCGGATCGACTGATCGTTCAAAAGGCCTCGACGCGCGCGAGTCAATGAGTGGGCACCCGGTAATGGCGGTCATTTGTCGGACAAGCGGCGTAAACAGGCAATCTACGCGACTCGGATGGATTCGCTTCGATTCGCGTCTCTCTCGCCGTGGACAGGCACGCGTTCATTTGTAGAAACTAGGCTTTTGAGGTTTCACGCCCAGTTTCTCGTAGTTAAATCCAGCGGGCAGCGGCCGATACTCGCCGACAATTTCGACAGAGCGGTCCGCTTGGATCGCTGCTTCCATTTCAAGGCCCCAGTACACGGCGTTTACGGTCATTCGTCGGACACCCGCGTTTGCGAAGTCCTCCGCTGAGCCCATGGTGAAATGGAAAATCCTTGCTGGGTGGTCCCCGTTGCCTGTCCCGTTGCCTGTCCCGTTGCCTGTCCCGTTGCCTGTCCCGTTGCCTGTCCATGTCTTCGTCCATGCGACTGGCAACGGTTCCTTCTTCTCATTCGCAGGGGCGTCGGGATTGAGATTGATGAGGGGTTGGCCCATGACGAGGGCGGTGCAGTCGTCCGGGAACGGAGACTTGTCATTGTGACAGCGGTAGACATCGGATGTGCCCCAGATGTCATCCACTCCGATAAGAATGGGATGAGCTTGGCTGGCTGGGACAAGGATGCCTCTGGTCGATTCCCGATGCCATCCGCCATGATGCTCCATAAAGGTTCCACCCAGCAATTCCTGCAAGCCAACCGTGCGTCCCTTGACTGTGTACTTCTTTCCTCCCATGAACCCGTGGTTGGCGGTTCGCAGAGCAATCAAGGGCTTGCCGGAATCAAAGTAGTCATGAAAGTGTTTCATCTGTTCATCGGGCAGGTGCATAAACCGGGATATCCAAATCACGCAGTCCGCATCCGCCAAATGTTCGAGACCGGGTATGTTATGATGTCGGGCCTTGTCCGGAAATGGAGCAGGCAGTGTCGGATCGACTTCGCCGTTCTCATTGACGGAAAACAGGACCGTGCAATCAAAACCGTGATGTTCGGAAAGCACCTTGGCCAACATGGGCATCGCTTGCTCGCTGCGATATTCTTGTTCCGCCGCGATCAGGACAACATGTTTCCCTTTGCCTGGCCCCTCGCCCCCTTTGGTTGTGAGCCATAAGTCGCTTTCAGGGACCGGATGTTTGTCCAAGGACAAACGCTGAACCCAAACATTTCGAAAACGGACTTGATTGTGATGCCCTTGGAGTTTGGTCGGGAGAGCATTGGGTTGCTCTTTCTTGCCCGCGCCCGTTTTACGCTTGATCGGATAGTCGTCATGAATGAGCTGTCCGTTTTGGTAAACCGTTATCCTGGCGTTTTGGCTCTTCTGTTCTCCATCGTAGCGGGCTGCCCGAAACGCAATGTCGAAACTCTGCCATTCACCCGACGGGCGGCAAACCAATTGATCTGGTTTCTTTTGTTGGTAGATGCTGCCGCAATCGATAGTCTTCGCGTCGTCTGGCGATACGCCAAACGAGTTCAAGATTTGCAATTCGTAGCGTTGCTGGATGTAGATTCCTGAATTGCCGTTCATCTCTGGCGGCAGGTCGACGGCATTGTTGACATTGAATTCAACATGCATGCGAAAGTCCTGATACGAATCCGGAGTCAATACGCTATCCCACTTGGGAGACGCTGTTAGGACGCCATCGTTAAAGGTCCATTTGCAATCGAGCTTGGGATTTTCTGGCACAAATGCCGAACCGAGTGGGCCGACCAACTGCACCGCGTCCTTGGGTCGTTCGAAGTCGATAAGACCTCGCGTCGAGCCTTGCGCGGATTCGTCCTTGACGCTCACGCCCTCGGGTTGGCCCCGCGCGCTAGAGGCAACTAGAACGGCGCCCAGCAAAACGCAAAAACAATCGAGGCGAAGAAGCAAAATTCGTGTGATTTTCATGTTATTGCAATCTAAATGTTACGGCAATCCAAGGGACATTTGGGATGCTTCGATTATGTTTTACAACCGGGTACCATTGTAGGCTTGGGTGCTCAAGCGAGCCAACAACTTCCCAATACCGCGGCGGTCGAAACCGCTGTTTCAACCCGCTGGATTCGTTCACCAAAAGACAAAAGCCGTGCACCTTGCGAGATCGCCAGCCGCACTTCCTCGTCCGTAAAGCCACCTTCAGGGCCTACCAGGAAAAGCAATCGTTTGACTTTGAGCTCGCATGCGTGCTCATTCGCTTGCGAAATGCTGTACGATTTTTGATCGATCGATTCGGGATGCAAGATCCAGATGTTGGTATCGTTCGAAAGCGACACAATTCGCTGGACGCTGATCGTTGGGTGAATGCTCATCAGACGATTGCGCCGGCACTGCTTGCAGGCTTCGACAACGTATCGCTCTAGCCTTTCCGAATTCGACTCGTTTACCACCGCAACCGAACGAGCGGTTTCTAGCGGGCTCAAGGAATCGACCCCAAGTTCCACCAACTTTTCGATCGTGCTTCGTTGGCGATCCCCTTTTGGAAGAGCGACGGCAAAATGCAAGCGGTCGTTGTGATCGCGAGGAGCAAAGTGAGTGGAATCGATCGATGCACTCACACCGCGTTTGTCGATCGATCGGATGGTCGCTTGCGCTTCGTTTCCTTTCCCATCGAAGAGAACAATCGCATCTTGGACCGAACAACGCAGCACGCGACTCGCGTGATGCGCTTCGTTTTCAGGAAGCTCGACGGTTCCTGCGTTAGGTAAATTGCAAACAAGAAAGCGATGCGTGGACAACGCTATTCGTCCATGACATCTGTTTCGCGATTCTTCGCCAATTCGCCAACTGCGGCCTCATACTTCTTGGTCAACTCCTGCGTTTCTTCCTTGGCTTTGTCGCGATCATCTTCGCTGATGGCCTTATCTTTTTCAGCAGTATCGATGGCTTTGTTGGCATCGCGGCGTACGTTTCGAATCGAAACGCGCGATTCCTCGGAAAGCTCTTTGATGCGGGCAACCAGTTTTTTTCGAACGTCGGTGCTCAACGGTGGGATGTTGATGCGAATGATTCGTCCATCGTTTTGCGGATTAAGCCCTAGTTCGCTTGCAACGATCGCTTTCTCGATATCTTTGATCGTGCTTGGGTCAAAGGGGCGTATCACGAGTTGCTGGGGTTCAGGAGCGCCGACACTGGCAAGTTGCTTGAGTGGCGTTTGCGAGCCGTAGACGGTCACCTTCACGGAATCGAGCAAGCCAGGCGTGGCTCGCCCCGTTCGGATTCCAGCCAGATTGTTTTTGAGCACGCCAAGTGCTTTTTCCATACGCTCTTCGGCGTCCATCAAGATGTCTTCTACACTCATATTGCAAACTCCTAAACGAGAAAAAAGGTGGGGAGGAAGAACCGATCTACTGAACGGCTCTGTATCGACTAAAAGGCGTTGATGAGGATCCGTTCGCCCGAAGCGGTCCGCGGACTTATGCGTGTACCAACTTTTTGACCGCTGACCGCCTTGACAATATTGCCATCCTTTTTGAAATTGAAAATCAAGATCGGCATTTGGTGAGTTCGACACTGAGCGATCGCAGTCGAGTCCATCACCTTAAGGTTCTTTTCGATGACCGTATCGTAGTCCAATTCACGATAGAGGATCGCATGCGGGTTCTTTTCGGGATCCTCGCTATAAACGCCGTCGACTCTCGTTGCCTTGAGTACGATATCGGCATCGAGTTCGAGGCCGCGGTTGGCTGCTGCGGTATCCGTCGTCACGTAGGGTGCCCCCGTCCCTGCCGCCAAGATGACGATACGCCCTTTTTCCAAATGGCGAATGGCTCGACGTCGAATGAATGGTTCGGCAACGCCATCCATCTTGATGGCGGACATGACTCGGGTGGCGCAGCCAATGCTTTCGAGCGCATCTTGCATGGCTAACGCATTGATGACCGTCGCGAGCATTCCCATGTAGTGCGCGGTTGCTTCTTGGATCATTTCGCCGCTGGAGCCTTTGAATTGCGCACCTCGGAGAATGTTTCCTCCACCGACGACAACGGCAAGCTGGCAACCGAGTGCATGTGCCTGCTTAACTTGTTTAGCTATCACAGTCACTTCGTCCATGCTGATGCCGCGTTCACCCGTGTGGGCGAGGCTCTCGCCACTGAGCTTCAAAATAACGCGTCGATAATGCGGACGATGCTTGGCAGGAGATTCCTCGGGCATATTGCGACTAAATCTTGTTGGGGAGTAAGTGACAGACTTTGAACGACCACGCGAGACAACACTGCTCTTTAGTCGGCAACATGAATAATAACCTGAAATCGAACTAGCCACGAGCAGGGGCTTTGCACGCGGCCTCAAATCTTCTGTCAATTCGCGAAATTATGGAATGTGGGCAGATTAGCGGCTTAGCGGGGCTTGTCGGTTAGGACCCGAAACGTGTAGGCTACGCCTTCGGAAAGTTCTGTCTAATCGTCTCTTTTTGTTGAGGTCTGTTGGAATGAAGTTATTTGAAGGCAAAAAGGGATTGATCCTTGGAGTTGCAAACGACAGATCGATCGCATGGGCTATTGCACGCGAGATCATGGCTCACGGCGGAACCTGTGGATTTTCCCATCTGCCCGACAAGCCCGAGGATGAAAAGAAGAAAAACCGGATGCGTGTTTCCAAGTGCACCAATGAATTTCCTAGTCAGACCGCTTTCCTGGAACCATTGGATGTCCAGGATGACGTGCAAGTCCATGAATTCATGAAAATGGCTGGCGAGAAACTTGGAAAGATCGACTTTTTATTGCATTCGATCGCGTTTGCCGACCGAGACGATTTATCGCGAGAAACAGTCGAAACAAGTCGCGCTGGTTTCAAATTAGCGATGGATGTAAGCGTTTACAGCCTGATTTCCGTTACAAATGCAGCCCGGCCAATCTTGAATCAAGATGCATCGGTATTGGCCATGACGTACTTTGGCGGTGAAAAGTGCGTGCCAGGCTACAATGTGATGGGGATCTGCAAAGCAGCCCTCGATGCAACGGTTCGCTATCTTGCGTACGACATGGGCCCGAAGAGCATTCGAGTCAACGCCGTCAGCGCTGGCCCGCTCAAAACACTCGCAGGAGTTGCTGCTGGCGTAGGCGAAATGCAAGAATACTACGGTTACGTTGCCCCCATGGGTCGCTGCGTGACTCACGAAGAGGTCGGCCGATCGGGTGCTTACCTGCTGAGCAACTATAGCGGCGGAATCACCGGCGAAATCCTTCACGTCGACGCCGGCTACAACATCATGGGCAGCCCCGGACGATTGCTTCACGAGTTCGCCAACAAGCCCAAAACGTGAAATCGGTTTAACGTTTGTGTGGTCCTTATTGTCGGACCATTCGAAAGTGCCATGGGCGTCTCGCGGTTTACCCCAGGGGATCGTTACCTTCCCGCTAGTGTCGCGAATTCAAAATTCTATCCCATATGAGACACGCGCCGCAAGGTATTGCTAGCGATGAATAGATTCCAACACTGCCAAAACGGGTAGTGCCTTAACGGGCCGTTCCAGTGCTTAATGTTGGTTCAGACCTTCGCCAAGCCAATAACTTGGAAGTATGATGGCTCAAAATCCGGAAGCAAGAATCTTGAGCGGCCTAAGACATGGCGTGAAACTCGTACGCCCAAACGAGCGGAGCAAATCCTCTCACTCGTGGCCTAGGATTTCCAATTCGTGACACAAGTGTTCGGTTTACTTACCATTTCAAGGATCCTTACAATGAAACCATCCCTTCAACGACGCGATCAAGTAAAACCATCACCCGTCCAAAGCATACAGCGACGAAATCTGCTGCAGCTCGCGGTTGGCTCGTGTGCCATCGGTTTTTGCGGTGGAAAGGTCAGCGCGGTTGATCCTTTCGTTCGCTCTAAACCGGGCCAACTGCGACTAAGCCTTGCGGCCTATTCCTTCCGCAACCTGCTTACCAAAACATCCAACGGCATGAACCTTTTTCAGTTTGTGGACTTCTGCCAGGCGCAAGGTATTCCGGGTGCCGAATTGACAAGCTATTACTTTCCGAAAGAAGTAACCAATGAGTATCTTGTCGAGCTAAAACAGCATTGCCATCGAGCGGGCGTCACCATTTCCGGCGGAGCCATTCGAAACGATTTTTGTCAAAGCGATCCTGCCAAGATCCGTGAAGATATCGAGCAAGCAAGGCGTTGGATCGACCACTATGCCGTATTGGGAGCACCTGTCATTCGAATTTTTGCCGGTACACAACCCAAGGGTGAAACATGGGACGCGACGGTGGCACGTTGCGTGGAGGCTTGCGAAACACTTGGCAAGTATGCAGCCCAAAAGGGGATCTATCTCGGGCTCGAAAACCACGGTGGCGTGACGGCTAAAGCCGATGGGATACTTGAGATTGTCGGGAAAATAAAGTCGACAAGCCTTGGTATCAATTTCGACTCAGGCAATTTCCGGTCGACAGAAAACCCCTATACCGAACTTGAAAAAATTGCACCTTATGCCGTCAACGCCCAAATTAAAGTGGAGATGTTGGTCAACAACAAGAAAGAAGAAGCGGACCTACCTCGAGTCCTGGATATCCTTCGCAAAGCTGGCTACAGCGGCTGGGTCGCTTTGGAATATGAGGAAGCAGAGGACCCGATAGTCGCCGTCCCTAAGTGGTTGAACAAATTAAAAGCGACTATGGGTTGATTTGCGACACTTTTGACGAATCAGCGGGAACGCGCTAGCGGCTTGTGGATTTAGTGAAGTCGTTATCGGGTAAGGGCGGTACGACGAACTTCCAAGTCCGTCGATGGGGAATTTGACGGACTTGGAAGTCCGTCGTACCATTAAAGCAACGAGCCGCTAGTGTCCGGTTTATGACGCGCTATCGGCCTGTTTATGGTAAACCGGGTGCTGGCACCCTGGGGCTGATAACGAACCCTGCGGCTGATATCAGCCAGTTCAAAATCCAACGGGGCAACCGGATCCAATCCAACAAGAAATCGCCGACGCCAATAAAGCCATTCAATGCGAACGCAGCGATGCAACCCGCTACGAGCAAATTGATCGCAGGCAAAAACATCCAACAGAACTTGCGACCAAGGCGTCGGAGTTCGCTAGAACCGATTTTGCACTGAATTAAGACGGCGACCAGGTGATAGCTGACTCCAAACCCAAGCACTAGGGAGCGAAGGGATTGGAACAGAATCAGGGAGAGGAGCCACAACACAATCGTTGCGGTAGGCACAAAATAGGGGGCGGCCAGCATGACCCAATTTCCCCGTCCAAGCCAACCGACCCTTGAGCCTTGGTTTTGATTCTTGCCATAACCAACCACCTGGCGCGACATGGCGAACGCACAAACGGACTGTGTCAGGTTTCGCTCTAATCCGATCAACCGAATGGCGAACGACGACTGAGCGAGGGTTGTTCGAGCCAGCAAAACGAAGAGGAAAACTCCAATCACGAACATCGTCGAATAGACGGGATAGGTTGAGCACTGGTTCAGCAGGTTTCCCCATGAGTAAATCGTGAACGGCAAAGTTGCAACGGCTATGCCCGCCGCAAGCCATTTTGTCCGCTCCACAAGTCTGTCAATTTGTTTTGAAATCATAGCATCGCTAGTGTAATCGCTCTTCAAGTTCCTTTGGCCTCTGGTTGACCTTGGAATTTGGGACAAGGCGGTTAAGCTTTTGGCTGGGAAACTGCGCAATGTTCGCTCTTGCCCACAGAATATTCGAACACGTTTTCAAAAAAGAGAAGGTTCATGAAAACAGTTGAACACGACGTTGTTGTCTTGGGTGGTGGTCCTGGCGGCTATGTTGCGGCAATCCGGGCAGCCCAACTGGGATTAAACGCTGCTTGTATCGACGACAATCCAAAATTCGGGGGTACTTGTCTACGCGTCGGTTGCATCCCAAGCAAAGCTCTGCTTGAGTCAAGCCATATCTATCATGATACCAAAAGCGGCCTCGCCAACCATGGCGTTGTCGTCGGAAACGTCCAGCTTGACCTGCCAGCCATGATGAAACGCAAGGACCAAGTGGTTCATACGTTGACTGGCGGCATCGATTTGCTCTTCAAGAAAAATAAAATCACACCGTATCGCGGGCAAGGTCGATTGAATGATGCCACTTCGGTTGTGGTACAAGTCGGTGACGAAGCGATTTTGCTGAAAGCCAAACACATTATTTTGGCGACGGGCTCTCGGCCCGCCACGATGCGAGGTGTCGAGGAAGATGGAAACTTGATCGGAAACAGCACCGCCGCTCTTGCCTATCCAACAGTTCCGGAAACGCTTACCGTCATCGGGGGTGGCTACATTGGCCTCGAATTGGGTAGTGTTTGGAACCGATTAGGGAGCAAGGTGGTTGTTCTTGAGGCCATGGATCGTATGTTGCCTGGCATGGATCAAGAGCTTAGCCAACTTGCGTTTCGAATTTTTAGCCGGCAAGGGATTGAATTTCGCCTCAACTCGTGGGTTGAAAGCGCTCGCGTCGAGAACGGCAAATGCGTAGTGCGATGCAAAGGGACCGAACCGATTATCTGCGACCGTGTATTGTTGGCAGCGGGACGAGTGCCCAACTCACAAGGCATAGGACTTGAAACCGTTGGAATCGCAACGGATAAGCGGGGCTTCTTGAGCGTCGATCCCAATTATCAAACTTCGGTGCCAGGTATTTACGCTTTGGGTGATTTAATCGGAGGAGCGATGCTGGCTCACAAAGCCATGGAAGAAGCAGTGGTTTGTATGGAACGGATCATGGGTATTCATGCCCATTTCAACTACGACTGTATTCCAGCTATTGTCTATACGCACCCTGAAATTGCGACGGTTGGCAAGACTGAGGAGCAACTCAAAGAAGCGGGAATCGAATTCAAGAAGGGTGTCGGTGCCTACGGTGCAAACGGTCGCGCTCGAACACTTGGCGACATCGAAGGCCGTGTGAAAATCCTAGCGGACGCCAAAACCGATCGGGTCCTCGGAGTCCACATCATCGGTGCGCGTGCTGGTGATTTGATCGCCGAAGCGGCCATCGCAATCGAGTTTGGCGCCAGCAGTGAAGACATCGCTCGATCGTGCCACGCGCATCCTACGCTCGCCGAAACCATGCATGAAGCGGCATTGGCCGTCGACAATCGAGCCATCCATTCTGCCTAGGATCGCTCGATCCATGAGTGGGATAGGCTTTCAGCCTATCAAGCTGGAAACGACAGGCTAGAAGCCTATCCCACTCCAGAAGCCAGACATGTATTGATTGAATGATCCCTAACAAGTTCCTCGCCATCGAAAAGACATATGCCACGTTACAACCCCGCGATCATCGAACCCAAATGGCAGTCCTACTGGGAAACCAACAAAACGTTTCGCTGCCCCGATCTACCGGCGGGGGAAAAGGTCTATATCCTCGATATGTTTCCGTATCCCAGCGGAGCGGGACTTCACGTTGGCCACCCAGAAGGTTACACGGCTACCGACATTCAATCGCGTTATTGGCGTATGCGAGGTAAATCGGTCCTGCATCCAATGGGATACGACGCATTCGGTCTTCCCGCCGAGGAGTACGCTATCAAGCACAATGTGCCTCCCCGGATAAGCACCGAAACAAATATCGGTGAGTTTACTCGCCAGTTGAAGATGCTTGGCTTCTCCTACGATTGGGATCGTTGCCTTGCAACCACGGATCGCGATTATTTCAAGTGGACTCAATGGATCTTCTTGATCCTGTTCGATACTTGGTTTGATTTGGAACAGCAACGCGGCCGCCCCATTGCCGAATTGCCAATCCCTACCGAAGTGCAGTCCGAGGGCGAAAACGCTGTTGCCCTCTATCGCGACCGAAATCGGTTAGCATATCAAGGCGAAGCGTTGGTCAATTGGTGTCCAGGATTAGGCACCGTGCTTGCCAACGAGGAGGTCATCGATGGCAAGAGCGAACGCGGTGACCATCCTGTTCAGCGCATGCCTTTGCGGCAATGGATGCTGCGAATTACCTCGTATGGTGATCGCTTGTTGAACGATCTAGACGGCTTGGATTGGTCGCCGGGGATCAAGAAACTGCAAGCGGATTGGATCGGTCGAAGCACGGGCGCGGAAGTTGATTTCCCCTTGATCCATGTTGCGAATCTTGCGGACTGGCAAACGACTCGACAGAGTCGCAAATTCCCGGAGTCGGCTGGCGATGATGTTTTGCGTATTTATACGACGCGTCCCGACACACTCTACGGCGCAACCTATATGGTGATCGCTCCGGAGCATCCCTTGGTTACTAAACTAACCACGAATGGGCAATCCGAAGCGGTAACCAAATACTGCCAAGCCGCTTCGTTCAAAAGCGATCGCGATCGAACGGAAGGGGACAAGAAAAAGTCAGGGGTTTTCACCGGTTCCTATGCCATCAATCCGGTCACGCTAAAGCCGATACCGATATGGATCGCAGACTATGTATTGATCGGGTACGGGACAGGAGCCATCATGGCGGTTCCTGCTCATGATGACCGAGACTTTGAGTTCGCCAAATCTTTTGACTTGCCCGTCGTGTGCGTCGTCGCGCCGCCCCCACAGAATTCCGACTTGGACGCTATCCTCGGTGGAGACAAGTGCTATACCGGACCTGGACTTGCAATGAATAGCGGTGTGCTGAACGGGCTCGGCACCGAAGAAGCGAAACGCAACATCACAGCCAAATTGGCCGCACAGGGAATCGCTTGCGAAGCAGTGAACTACAAGCTTCGCGACTGGCTCTTTAGCCGACAACGATTTTGGGGCGAGCCGTTTCCAATCTTGCACGAGTTGGACGACGCTGGCAAGCCGACCGGAATGATTCGAGCTGTCGAAGCCAAGGACCTGCCTGTCGATTTGCCCCAATTGGAAGATTATAAACCACACGGTCGTCCGGAACCGCCGCTCGCCAAAGCGGATGATAGTTGGCTCTACGTGATGATCGATGGCAAGCGATTCCGACGCGAAACCAACACGATGCCTCAGTGGGCTGGCTCCTGCTGGTATTACTTGCGTTTCATTGATCCCAAAAATGAAACAGCAATGGTCGATCGGGTCAAAGAGCAAGCTTGGATGCCGGTCGATTTGTACATCGGCGGTGCAGAGCACGCCGTGTTGCATTTGCTGTACTCTCGCTTTTGGCACAAAGTGCTTTTCGACCGAGGTTATGTTTCGCATCGAGAACCTTTTCACAAGCTCGTCAATCAAGGAATGATTCTTGGTGAAGTGGAGTTTACTGGTTACAAGACAGCGGCCGGGGACTGGGTCAGCTCGTCAGACGCAGCCAAGGGAGAAATCGGGCTCATCCATAACAAGACCAAGGAAACCATCACCAGCGTCTCGGTACCTGATAACCAAGCCACCAAAATTGGCGACCACTTTGCATTGGTTTCCGACCCGTCCATTCGGATCGACAGCCGTGCCCACAAGATGTCCAAGGCGAGAGGAAACGTGATCAATCCGGATCATGTGGTGAAAGAGTATGGCGCAGACTCATTGCGTCTCTATGAGATGTTTATGGGGCCGCTGGAAGCGACCAAGCCATGGAGCACGACCGGAGTGAACGGCGTTCGCAACTTCCTTGATCGCGTTTGGCGATTGATGATGGATACGTATTCGGACGACAACAACCTGGTTGATTCCATCCAAGATGTATCGCCGACCCCGGAGCAAAACCGTGTGATACACACTACGATCATGGCAGTGACCAAGGACATTGAGGCGTTGAGCTTCAACACCGCCATTGCACGGATGATGGAGTTCGTTAACTACTTCACCAAGGAATCGGTTCGGCCAAAACAGGGCATGCAATCGCTGGTCCTACTGCTCTCGCCATTTGCCCCGCACTTGGCCGAAGAGTTATGGCAGGCCCTTGGTCATTCGAAAAGTCTAGCCTATGAGCCGTGGCCATCTTACGACGAATCGTTAACCAAATCGAGCGAACTTGAAATCCCACTGCAAATCAATGGAAAGTTACGAGCGAAAGTGGTTGTGGCCGCTGATTGCAATTCCGAGCAATTGGAGCTTGCAGCACGCAACCATGAGAAAATTCATGAACTGCTTGAGGGTAAGCAAATCGTAAAGGCGATTGTCATACCAGGCAGGTTGGTCAATTTTGTGGTGAAATGAGTCGAGGCAGTGAACGACAAGAATCTTGACGTGAAAACGAAAACAGGCCAGAAAAGAGCGTTGCAGGTTCAACTGTTTCCAATCGACCAGCACCCGCTATCGACCAGCACCCGCTCACGTGCTCGACAAGGTTTGACTGATCGGCGACTGAGCTATCCCTAGCGAAGTTGAATCTCCACAAAGTTCCGTTGCGTTTGACCCAGAGGTGTTCATCTTAACGCTGCGCCAAGACTAAATCAGATAAAGGATGTTCGGCGCCATGCCTCGAAAGATCCCGGGGGGGCGGGGGCAGAGCGTAGCGACGGTATGTCGCGAAGCGCCGCCCTGGGTACTGCAAAAAGCACAAGCGTTGCCTGAAAGGGCTGAACAATTTGCATCATCACGTCCTATTCGGTGGCGTTCTTCTTCACGGGTGTTTCGGAATCACTGATCGCGTATACTGTGCTTGGCGAGTACGAGTACCGCGATGCTGAGTACGAGGACGAGAAGAAGCGACGAAAGGAAATTCGATGAGTGAATGCGTGGCTGTTGTGAGAATTCGTAAATGGAGTGCGGTCTATTGACGACCGCCTGCGATCCTCGTTCGTCTTCGGAGCCTCTTTTGCTTCACGAGTTCTTCGAGCAATCCGTCTCGCAATGGCCTGATGCGATTGCCGTTGACGTGCCGCCTGGTGTCGACCGTCCAGAACGACGAACCCTTACCTATTCAGTACTCAAGCGTCAGGCGGATACCCTGGCTTGGGAGCTCAGTTCTTTGGTGACTGGCGAGTCCGTGATCGCCATTCTTTTGCCACGTGACTCGGAGTACGTCTACAGTGCTCAATTGGCCATTTTGAGTCGGGGCGCAGCCCATGTCTGTATTGACCCCGCCTTCCCCGACGACCAGATACGGGAAATTCTTTCGGATTCTGGGGCGTTGGCGCTAATGACCGATTCGAAAGGGCAGGCACGCGCCGAGCAAGGCCAGTTTGGTATCCCAACGCTTATTAATGTAGCGGAGAGTGCGCACCGAGCGGACGTGATGGTAGGCGCCCCACCGCGACCTAAGTGGCTAACGCCAGCGAGCCTCGCTTACATCATCTACACATCGGGCACGACAGGTCGCCCCAAGGGTGTAATGATTGCGCACAAGAGCATTGTCAACCTTATAGCCTCCGATGTTCACGAGTTCGCACTTTCATGCGGAGACCGCGTAGCTCAAGGCTCCTCTGCCGCATATGACTCTTCGCTCGAAGAGACTTGGCTTGCGTTTTCCGTGGGTGCCGCGGTGGTTGTCATGGATGATGACGTCGTCCGATTAGGGCCTGACCTCGTTCCTTGGCTGCGGCGCGAACGCATCACGGTTCTCTGTCCTCCACCGACCTTATTGCGAGCAACAGGATGTGAACGACCGGATCAGGAACTACCGGATCTTAGGCTTCTCTACGTAGGAGGAGAAGCGTTGCCCAGAGATGTCGCCGACCGCTGGGCCAAAGGGCGGCGAATGGTAAATGGCTACGGGCCAACCGAGTGTACCGTTACTTCCTTGCGAGCGGACGTAGTACCCACAGAACCAATCACGATTGGCTGGCCTGTACCGAACCTTGAGGCGTGGGTGCTGGACGGTTCGCTGGAGCAAGTCAAGGATGGGACTCAGGGTGAGCTTTGTCTCGGTGGAATTGGACTAGCGCTCGGGTATCGCAATCAACCGGAACGGAACGCGGAGAAATTCCCTTCCCATCCCATCTTTGGGCGCATCTACCGAACGGGAGATCTCGTTCACCGCCAATCCGACGGCGCTTTCTGCTATCACGGACGCATTGACTCGCAGGTTAAATTGAGAGGTTATCGGATTGAATTGGAAGCGATCGAGACCTGCCTCTCCGAATGCGAAGGAGTGCGGGAAGCCGCTTGCCGGATGCAAGGGGATGGTGCTCAGCAAGCCATCGCTGCGTTTATCGTTCCCTTCGACGCGGAGAGCCCACCCTCCTTTGAGGAACTTAAGATGGTTTTGGGCAGATCTCTCCCTGCGTATATGGTGCCAAGCCTTTTCGGATTCCTGGCGGAACTGCCCAAAAGTGTTGGGGGGAAAGTAAAACGGGATGCCCTCCCTGAGCTCGATCCGAGTCAACGCAAGGAGGGTCGACCGCTCCGACTTCCACAAAACGAGATCGAAAGCAAGCTAGCTTCCGCATTTTGTCGCACGCTTCGCATCCGAGGAGAAATCTCCGTCGACGAGGACTTTTTCAAGGAACTCGGCGGTAGTTCGCTGCAGGCCGCGCAATTGGTTTCGCTTCTGCGCGACGATCCCGCAACGGCTTGCCTGACCGTCCGAGATGTCTACGAGACGCGGACGGTGGCCGGGTTGGCAGGACGGGTGATTCCCGAAAGTCGAACATCGGAACCAGAGCAGACGCGACTTGGCGAACCGTCGGTCAGCTCGCGTATGGCGACCCTGGTGCAGGTCGCATGGCTGTTGTTGGAACTCATTGCCAGTACGTTGATCGCCTATTGGATGGCGTTTGAGGTATTGCCTGAATTATTAGGCAATCTTGGTCCTGTGGCGTTGATCCTGATGTCGACACCGCTCTTTTTCATCGCCTTGGTTGTCTACGCGCCCGTTTCGGTAATAGCCGCAGTTCTTGCCAAGAAACTGCTCATCGGCAAATACCGGTCGCAAAGCGCGCCGGTCTGGGGAAGTTTCTATGTGCGCAACTGGATTGTTCAACAGGTCGTTCGAGCGGTCCCGTGGCAGTTGTTGGCGGGTACCGAATTTCAGGTGATGGCTTTGCGGGCACTGGGGGCACGCATTGGACAACGCGTTCATATCCACCGTGGCGTAGATTTGCTTCAGGGTGGTTGGGACCTGCTCGATATCGGCGATGACGTTACCATCGGTCAGGACGCGACGCTCCGCATCGTAGACCTCGAAGACCGCCATTTGATCATCGGCCCAGTCTCTCTGGGCAATGGAGCGACGCTGGAGGTACGTGCGGGCATGGGACCACATACATGCCTGGAAGCGGACGCCTACCTTACATCGCTTTCTTCATTGCCTACGGGTGGGCGCATACCGTGCGGCGAACGTTGGGATGGGATCCCCGCGCAACCCGCAGGCCTTGCTCCATCCGCTCAGACAATTCCGAACGCGACAAAGGTACTTAAGCCCATAAGCCATGGGATCCTTCTTATTTTTGCGAAGTTTCTTCTTTGGTCTATGCTGACACTACCGCTGGAACTCATCGTCGTCGCTTGTGTTCTCCAACTTGGCTTGGAACCGGAAAGCATCATTGAGACACTCCTCTTTACGACACCAAGTTTCTCGACAGTTTTGGCGTTAATTGCTACGGTAATCTTCTCACTGCCTGTTACCCTGGCTTTGGAAGCAATGGTGGTCAGAGCCTTGGGACGCGTACCGGAGGGTGTCATCAGTCGCTGGAGCCTTGCCTATATTCGGATATGGTTAAAAGTGAGTCTGGTTGATTCCGCGTCCGCTTGGCTAAGCGGTGCAATGTTTTGGCCGTTGTGGCTTCGATTGGCTGGAATGCAAGTAGGGCGGGGTTGCGAGATTAGTACGATCATTGATGTGATCCCTGAGCTTGTAGAGATCGGCCCGCAGACTTTCCTTGCCGATGGAATTTACCTCGGCGGACCGAAAATCCATCGTGGGGCAGTGACCCTTGCCAAGGTAGTACTGGGAAAGAACACATTCCTCGGCAATCATGTTGTGATCGCCGGTGGGCAAACGCTTCCGGAAGATATCCTGCTTGGCGTTTGCACGATGGCGGACGCGTCGCTCATTCGCCCAGGGAGTTCCTGGTTTGGGCATCCTCCCTTTGAATTGCCGCGAAGGGAGATCATTGAATGCGACAGACGACTGACTCACGATCCCACGCCCATCCGGTATCTAAACCGATTGTCCTGGGAACTTCTTCGGTTTGCCCTACCGATCGTCCCGCTTGGGATCCTGTACGTTTGGCTCTCTGCAGTCGCTCACGCGCGAGCCATCTTACCCGTATCCGTGTTTCTGGTTGTGGCTTTACCGATACTAAGCGTTGTCAGTTCGGGTTTGCCCAGCCTGCTCATCCTTGTTCTTAAATGGAGCCTGCTGGGGCGAGTTCGTCCAGGTACTCACGCACTTTGGTCGTGTTGGTGCAGCCGATGGGATTTTCTTTACATGGCCTGGGGGGTGTTTGGACGCGGTTCGCTATCCGCGCTGACGGGAACGGAGATGCTCACCTGGTATCTCCGGGCAATGGGGATGAAACTGGGTAAAGGCGTCGTCCTCGGTAGGGGCTTTGCGCAAGTAGTGGATCCCGACATGCTTGAGATAGCCGATGGAGCGACGATCAACGCGATGTTCCAGGCCCATACTTTCGAGGATCGGGTTCTCAAAATTGATCGAATCCAAGTGGGCCAGCAGTCAACTCTCGCATGCGGTTCGGTGCCGCTTTACGGCGCAGAGATCGGAGAGCGTACCTACGTCGCGCCACATAGCGTCATCATGAAACGCGAGCGGCTTCTGCCAGACATGCAGTACGAAGGATCGCCGACAAAACCGCAAAGGAATCGCGATGGCATAGGGGGCGACAATCGTTAAATCTTAGGAACAGACGCACATGAATCCGAATGAAGGCAAGCCATTCAAAGCTTCCAAAACAGTCGAAGCGCCCGCCTCATCCATGATACCCAGGTATGAGTCTCTCGATGTCGCGCGAGGCCTCGCAGTCCTTGGAATGATCTATGTGCATTTCGTTCCTGCCGAGGGAGGAACGACCGATTTGGAAACATCACTGTCCGGAATGGTACGTGTGCAGGAAGGCACGCCAGCAGCAATGTTCTGCATCCTTGCCGGTATGTCCTGGGAGATTCAGTCAGGTCGCTCAGGAAGCTCAAGCCGCTTTCGCGTTTACGTCGTCCGTCGAATCCTTGCCTTGGCGATTGCGGGAACACTTTTTCACTTCCTCGTTTGGCCGACTGAGATTCTCCTGCCGCTGGCGCTGATGTCGATGCTGTCACTTGTTCTTTCAGGCGTCGGCAAAACGGCAATGCTCGCCGCGATCTTCCTTCTCGTAGTCGCCTTACCTTTCCTTCCGTTGCTATTCGCAAACTATGTGACACAGGATTGGAACGCCGATGGAAGTCACGTCGCAGACAACACATTTGGCTGGGCTTCGCTTCGATTTTTGATCTTCGATGGGAATTACCCTGTCGTTCCATGGATGGCTTTTGTGTTGATAGGGATGCTCATGGCCATGAGTAATGAGATCTCAAGTCCGCGAGTCAAAATGTGGTTCTATATCGCAGGCCCACTCGCGGTAATTTCGCAGATCTATGCTGTATGGGCAGAAGCAAACAGCAATCTTCTGGGGGATCTCGCAGCCTACCTCAGTAGCACATGGGTACCGGCTTCGATTCCCTTCATGCTGGTCTCAGGTAGTTCCGCATTCGCGTTGATCACTTTTCTCATGGGGTGGCAGTCGACATCCGGCCTGCCGCGTTGGACAACGCCTTTAGCGCAGTTAGGACAAGCCTCACTGACGCACTACATTTTGCATATCTGTTTGGTCTTTGTCCCGTTACGTCATTTTTTCCCCGAGGAGGACTGGTCCATCCGTATCGGCTTGGTGGCGTTTGTTGTCTATCTAGTTCTTGCCATACCGATTACGAGGCTTTGGTTTTGCGTATTCGCGCGCGGCCCGCTCGAAGAAGTTTGGGCAAGAGTATCAGGCCATTCCAAGTAACGCCCTTTTTGTCTATCAGCCATTGGACACTAGCGCGTTGTTGACTTAGTGAAGTCATTATTGGTTAAGGGCGGTATGACGGACTTCCAAGTCCGTCAACGGGGAATTCGACGGACTAGGAAGTCCGTCGTACTATTAAATCAACTGCCCGCTAGCCTCCGGTTTTTTATTAACACGATCCTTACTTAACTTTGTCTTCCAAAAACTTGATGCAGGCTGGTGCAGGTGCCTTGATGGAGTAACCGGTTGGCTTAAGGTCTCCTGTTTCCTTATTGATGCGAAAGGAAAAAATCGAATCGCTTTGTTGGTTTTCTGCGAGTAGTAATTCTCCATTTTGCGAAATTCGGAAGTTTCGAGGGGTTTTGCCGCCCGGTGAAGTGTGCCCGATAGGTGTCAACTTGCCTGTCTTGTCATCTACTTTGAAACCAGCGATCGTATCATGACCTCGATTGCTGCTATAGACAAACCGACCGCTTGGATGGACCAAAACTTCTGCGGTTGAAAAGCCTTTGCCTGTCACACCAGCAGGGAGCGTGCTTACCGTCTGGATCTCGACAAGTTTACCTTCATTGGAATCCCAGCTCGCGGTAGTCAAGGTCATGTTTGTTTCGTTGATGACATAAACCCACTTACCATTTGGGTGGATCGAAATGTGACGCGGGCCACTTCCGGCTGCCAGCGTCATGGAGGAGTGCTTAGCAGGAGCAAGTTTGCCTGTCCCTCGGTCCAATTCGTAGACGAACACTTTATCCAATCCGAGATCCGCAACAAACAGATAGCGATTCGTTGGATCCCAAACGCTCGAATGCCCTCGGGGCGACTTGCTCGCGTATTCACCCACACCTTTGTGCTGGACGTTGTCTGAAGCTGGCTTAAGGGAACCGTCCTCGGTGAGCGGACAGACAACGACCGAGCCACTCGTGTAGTTAGCCATGACTGCGAATTTACCTGTAGCGTCGATCGAAACATGGCAAGGGATATCGCCATCGATCGGTTGGGAGTTTATGAGGGTCAGGGTTGGTGTGTTAATCGCATCGCCCGCACGTCCAACTCGATAGGCTGTGACTGCTGCTGGTGCGCTAGGATCGTTTCGCATCGTTTCAGTGACGGCGTACAACACATCTAATTTGGGATGAAAGGCAAAGAACGAGGGCTTCGCTAGTTTGACTGCAAGTTTTGGTTCCGTCATTTTGCCATCAGGGCTGAGAAAACTGGAATAGATCCCATCGCCATACCCTCCGATGAAAAACGACTGCGCATCAACACGATTCGATGAGGCGATGGATGCAACGACAGTTCCACAGAGTACTAGGATGAACGGTCTGATGGTCGAAAACATGCTTTGCCAGTGGGATCTCATTGGAAAAAACCTTGGAGTGAGAGAAAGAAACATTCGCCTCAAGTGACTCACCGCCGAGGAAGGGCGATTCAATCGCAAGAGGGGCAATACGAACAACCGAGATTATAGCCGAGAAAGTGCCCGCAGTTTAAAGCGAGGTCTTTAACGGTCGCACCCGGCAAGCTCGAGGCTGACAAAAGTCGAGTTGGGCGGGACCAGTGATAATGATATGGTGATCGAAATTCTTGCCGGAACTCTCATCGACGTGCTGTCCACTTAGAATTCTGGCTGAAGTTTGACTGCGAACGGCACGGTGGTGGAACATGCCTTCTACTTTTGTCGTCTGGGCGTTACCTGAGCAGCAGATGAAAATGATTCGACATACACGAGAATACCAGACAATCGTCTCCGAAATTGGCGGAAGGGGTCTTGAGCTTGCTTCGATCCAGCGTTTTCGGTGCCAGTATATAATAGGCCCGATCGCGGAATAGAACCGATTTCGATAGGGGCCGTTCATCCATGACTGCTAATGCACGCGTCGCGCGATCTGCTGCTGAAGAGATTCGATGGCAGCCTGTAACTCGTCTGTGCTCTTACCAGCTAACTGCTCATCCGACGACTGCGGAATACCAAGGATCGTTTGGAGCGTGCGAATCGTGTTCGCGATTCCTTGGGCCAGTCCCCTCGCTTCACCTTTTGCTTCACCTTTTGCTTCACCCCTCGCTTCGCCTTTCTTGATCAACTGATCCGCGACCGAACCAGGTTCTGGTTGGACGGGCCAGAATTCTGAGACCAATTCGTTCATCTTCTCTTCTCCTAAGACCGGATTCACCGACATCACGTACACCCTTATCGTATCAAGTAAATCCTTGGCTTGCTGAATGCCGACTACCTGAGAGAGCATCTGAAACAGCGATCGCAGCACCGCATCCAATTCCGCGACTCTACCATATTTTAGCAACGTCAGCGCGATTTGCAAAATCGGGTCACCGACCATTGCCTCGTCATCCATGCGGCTGACATCTAGAATCGCTAGCTCCAAAGCTGGCACGTAGCGTTTCCAACTGGCGGGGACCGGAATCAGTTCGTCCAGGCTGCAGGGTGTCTATAGGGCCACCCTTCCAGGGGACTTGCCCAGGGGGCCACACTCTGAGTCCTCAATACGTCTGCTATGCTTGTTTCCTGCTGCAATCGTGATAATTTGAGAATTCGTTGACGAAACAATAAACAAGTAAAGTTTCAAAGGAGTTGATAGCGGTGGCGAATCACATGATCCAAGATGTCGAGGGAATCGGACCTGTTCGCAGGGAGAAATTTTTGGCCGCCGGTATCAAGGATACGGACGGGCTGCTCAAGGCAACCAAGACACCCAAGCAACGAAAGAACTTGGCTGAGAAGACTGGGATCAGCGAGAAGTGGATCCTGAAGTTTGCGAACATGGCGGACTTGTATAGGGTAAAAGGAATCAGTTCAGAGTACGCACAACTCCTCGAAGCCTCTGGCGTTGATACTGTCGTAGAGCTTGCGACTCGCGTTCCCAAGAATCTGCACACCAAAGTTGCCGCCGTAAACAAGGAGAAAAAGAATACGCGACAGCCTCCTAGCTTGGCGGAGATCACCAGCTGGATTGAAGAAGCGAAAAAGCTACCGCGAGTTCTCGAATACTAAGATTTCCAGGACTGAATCAGGCCACGCCGCTCGAAATTTATTGGAACGATCGGCAAGCGAGGGCTACGATAAATAGATCAATGAATCTGGTCAGCGGGAAAATCGATTGTGTCGTTTGAACGGTAACCGAAGATTCCCGCTTAGAAGCTAGCTGGGCACAAGCTCCATTCTGGAAATGGCCAACAATTCTTGGATTGGCACGCGTTTCGCGGTATTGGTTCAA
The DNA here is from genome assembly GCA_945875845.1 of Pirellula staleyi DSM 6068. GTDB lineage: Bacteria > Planctomycetota > Planctomycetia > Pirellulales > Pirellulaceae > JBKCUI01. The sequence continues at coordinate 34,628 of CAMCMB010000010.1, read as the reverse complement.
TCCCTTGTGCTTCACAAGGAGTGTGTTACTAACTACCGACGCGAATTTTGAGGTTTACGAATGATTCATGAAGTTGCAGGCGATATCCTTCTCTCGAGCGCCCAAGCGATTGCCCATGGTGTCGCACCCAACGACCACTTTGACTCAGGCTTGGCGTTGGGGCTACGTGAAAAGTGGCCGTCGATGGCGAAGGATTTTCGACATTATGCACACCAGTCCCATCCTAAATCGGGCGAAATCTGGATGTGGGGTGGTACGGGGGGTGCGAGAATCTTCAATCTAATGACTCAGGAGGGGGAACATACTCACGGATCGAGACCAGGAAAAGCGAATTTAGCCAACGTCAACCATTGCCTTCGACGCCTTCGGCATGAAATTGAAAAAGAGGGGATCAAGAGCTTGGCCATGCCTGCCCTAGCAACCGGCGTCGGCGGGTTGTCGTGGTCCGACGTTAAACCGTTGATCGTGCAGCATTTGGGTGACTTGCCGATTCCGATCTACCTGTACGTAACCTTTCATGCTGGTATGCAAGCCAAGGAAGTAGGGTAGTAAAACTGCCCGAGTTCCGACCTCCTTGTGGCATGGGTGGCTTCCGTTTCTAACGCCGCGCGCGTACAAACTTTCTCACCCACGTGACAAGCACATGGGGGCCGGACCGCTTCGCGGTTTTGCTGGTTTTAGCTGACCAAACTCACTGTCCAACGACGCCAGGTCGTTGGGGCAGTTTCGCTCGCTGCGCTTGCGTTAAATTCACCGCGGAGCGTGATGAGTGTGTCTGCGTCGCGCTCAGCGTGTGCCAACTCGGCGCAATCTTATCCTGGATGCGGCGCATTTGACTCACTGCCAACACTGGCAATGACATGACTTGCAGCTATTTCTGCTTGAAGATCTTCAGCAATTCGAACCAGAGAATACTGACGAGTCCTGCGGCGAAGCAGATGCCCAAGTCATCCAGGTGAAGAGCAGAAAAATGAAAGAGTTTTCTCAGAAACGGCACGTACAATACCAGACCGAGAAAGCCAAGTGTTCCGCAAAGCACAAACCAAAGCGCGGGGTTGGGTGTTCGCAATGTAGCCCAGATCGTGCGTGTCCAAGATCGATTTGCGAAGATCAATCCGAGATTTGCAATGACCAAGGTGGTGAAACTCAAAGCAGTCGCGTCCAGCTCATCTTTCCATCCAAAAAGCGCAACCAAGTACACGGACATCACGATCGCAAGCACACTTAATCCTTGAAGAAGTCCCAACGCAACCAGCCATCCTCCAAACATCGCTTGGTTCTGCTTACGAGGCGGTCGATGCATCACATCGGTTTCCTCAGGTTCCGCTTCAAACACGACCGAGCAGGCCGGGTCGATTACTAATTCGAGAAACAGGATGTGTACTGGTAGCAAGGCCAGCGGCCAGCCGAACATCACTGGGATCAAGGACATGCCTGCAATGGGTACGTGAACCGCTACGATATAAGTCATCGCTTTTTGGAGATGATCAAAGATCCGACGCCCCATGCGAACGGACTGAACGATCGACGCAAAATCATCGTCGAGCAACACCAACGATGCGGCTTCGCGGGCAACGTCGGTTCCGCGCGAGCCCATCGCGATTCCGATATGGGCGGCTTTCAATGCAGGAGCATCGTTGACGCCATCGCCTGTCATCGCTACGACTTCCCCGTTCGCCTTGAGTGCATTGACCAATCGGAGTTTCTGCTCTGGAATCATCCTTGCGAAAACGTTCACATGTTGCACTCGATTACGCAGTTCCGCATCGTCCAATTTTTCGAGCTCGGGGCCCGTAATGAATGCATCGTAAGACTGAATGCCTGCTTGCTTTGCGATGCTTTGAGCCGTTGTCGGATGATCCCCTGTTATCATCACCACTCGTATACCCGCTCCGTAGCACTCCTGCATCGCCGAATAAACCGATGGACGAACTGGATCGGCCAATCCCACCAGTCCGATGAAATCAAAAGTGAAATCGTGTTGCTCAATCGGCAAGTCCGCATTTTGGAACGTACCTCTCGCAACACCCAACACGCGGAGCCCCTCCTGCGCCATCGCGGCGACTTGATCGTTTATTTCTTGAGATTGCACCGCGTTCAAATGGCAAAGATCTGCAATCGCCTCGGGAGCCCCTTTGGCAGCGACCATGTATTGCTGTTCGTTCGGGGATTTCCAAACGTGCGACATTGCCAGCAGTTCGGCAGACAATGGGTAACCGCGTTCCAATTTCCAGTCCGTGTGCAGATGCTCCGTTTCCGCAAGGCGAGAGTTGCCGAGATCGTGAAACGCACGTTCCATTGGATCGAATGGATCGCGTTGGCTAGCCAATATGCCGAACTCAACTAGTTCATGCACTTCCTCGGGCAACGCCTGAGCTTGTCCATGCTCCACGATGTGTTCCGTCCCGGAGGCGAGCAGTTTGCGAATCGACATGCGATTCACGGTCAGTGTACCCGTTTTATCGACACATAGAACGGAGGCAGAACCAAGCGTTTCGATCACGGCTACTTGACGAGCAAGTACATTCATTTTCGACAAACGCCATGCTCCGAGTGCCAGAAAGATCGTTAAGACAACAGGGAATTCCTCCGGCAACATGGCCATTGCAAGCGTGATACCAGCCAAGAAGCCTTGAAGCCAATCGCCGCGAGAAATCCCATACGCGACGACAACGATCGTGCACAAGGAAAAGGCGAGAACCGAAATGCGTTGCACGAGCTCTCCCACTTCGCATTGCAATGGAGTTCGCTCGGTTTTCACGGTTTGCAAGGCCTTGCCAATACTTCCCATTTCGGTGTGAATTCCCGTGGATCGAACCTTTGCTATCCCCTGTCCTTGGACAACCAACGTTCCCGCGAATACGAACGGAAGTTCTTCGCCACCTGGCCTACAAGTTTCACGGATGCCGTCCCATGTCGATTTCCGAACGGGCACGGACTCGCCGGTTAACAAGGATTCGTCCGTCGAAAGATTGTTGCATTCGAGGATGACCGCATCGGCAGGCACCCTGTCCCCTTCTGCCAACACAATGAGATCGTCAGGAACCACATCTCTGCCTGCGATTCGTATCCGTTTGCCATCGCGAATGACCAAAGCCCGTGGGCTGGATAGATCCCGGAGTGCGTCTAAAGCTTTCTCGGTTTTTCGCTCTTGAAAAAGGGTGATCCCCAAAACAACAAAAACAAATCCAAGCAGCATCAACGCTTCTTGCACATCGCCCAGCAACAAATAGATCGTTCCGCAAGCCAGCAGCAGCAGGAACATCGGCTCACGCACCACATCCAATGCGGTCGCCATGAAATTCCGTCCTTTGGAGGACGGAAGCTCATTGGTCCCGAACTGATTCAAACGGCTTGCAACGTCTGTGGAATCAAGGCCGTTTGCGTCGGTTCTTGCCGAAGTGGTCATGGATGTCGTTTGCAAAGGATTAGAGCCGTCTAACTTAAGGCGAGCGGCCGAATAAAAGATACCAGATTGTCCCAAATGTTTGCTTTCCAATTGAAAAACAGTTGTAACAATAGTTCCGTGCGTCAAGGCTTTGAATTTTTGGACGGACCACTTTTTGGCGGCAATTCGGTAACCCGACGCGTAAGGTGCCGACTGCAATTTCTCGTTCACGGGCGCGGGTTACCATAACCTATCCGTTTTGATCTCAGTGAGGTACTGCAATGGAAAGCCATGTGAACCATCTTGACGCTGGCGAGTTCGCCGACGCAATCGCTCTTGCGCATTCCGCGGATGCGAATGCGCCATGCGCCGTGGAGATTGTAGAGACACATATCTCGACACTTTTTTTGACTGAGCGATTTGCGTACAAAGTTAAAAAACCGGTCCGAAACGCTTTCCTTGACTACTCAACTCTCGAGTTGCGTGAACGTTTTTGCCACGAGGAGATTCGGCTGGATCGACGCTATGCACCTGATCTCTACATGGGTGTTGTCACTTTTTCCCGGAGACACGGCCGGTTGGTTCTTGGTCGCGAAGGCGACGCTTGTGAATATGCGGTTAAGATGCATCGCTTTCCTTCTGACGCGCTGTTGAGCTACCGATTGCAACAGAATCAAGTAAGTGTGCAAGACATTAGAACGCTGGCGTCGCATGTTGCGGAGTTCCATGGCATGGCCCTTTCCGCCCTTTCCACCGAAGATTCCAACCTTTTTGGCACTCCTAACCTCGTTCTCCAAGACTCCATCGATAACCTGGATGCATTGTCTGCTTGCAAATGGAACCAATCGAACCAAATAGAGCAGTTAATGAGCTTGAGAAAGTGGACAAACTCTTGCTTCGGGCATCTGACTTTAGAGTTTGCCAATCGAAAAAAATCGGGCTTTGTTCGCGAATGTCACGGTGATATGCATTCGGGAAACGTCGTGTGTTGGCACGAGCAATTCGTTCCTTTTGATGGCATCGAATTCAATGAGTCCCTGCGCTGGATCGATGTCATGAGTGACGTCGCGTTTCTCGTGATGGACTTGTATGCCCGACAACACGAGCCGTTTGGCAATATCTTCCTCAACTCCTATCTGGAACAAACTGGAGACTACGCCGGATTGGGAGTATTGCGTTGGTACCTGGTTTATCGTTCGCTTGTTCGGGCTAAAGTCGAGGGCATCGTGATGACGCAGCATCCCGAAGAATCCAAAGAGTTCGCGACGGCATTCCGCGGGCGTTCCAATTATTTGGACCTTGCGTCTCGCTTGGTTGAGCGACAGGCTCCGACGCTTTGGATTACGCACGGACTAAGCGGCAGCGGTAAGTCGACTGGGGCAGAAGAAATCGTTCGAAAACACGGAGCTATTCGCATCCGAGCCGATGTGGAACGCAAACGCTTGTTCGGAAAAGATGCGACCTATCGGGCGAGCGCACCAGAGTTGAAACAATTGTATTCAATCGAAATGTCCCAACAAACCTACACTCGATTGCACAGCTTGGCTTTGACCTTGTTGCAAGCAGGCTACTCCGCGATTGTGGATGCAACTTTTCTCGAACAAAAACAGCGAGCTATGTTCGCATCGCTTGCGAAAGAGCAATCCGTTAGATTCGAGATCCTGGACTTTCAAGCAAGTTATGAAACACTAATGGCAAGGGTGAAACATCGGGAGGCAGACGAACACGATCCGTCCGACGCGAACCTCGCGGTTCTTGAAAGGCAAATCGAACTAGATGAACCACTCGACGAAATCGAATTGCGGAATTCCAGAACCGTTTCTGAATAACCCGACGGGCTTAAATCAAATATTCCAGGGTAGAGAGCAGCGAGAGTATTTTGTTTTGCCCATTCAGGCAGCCCATTTGCCTGGGATGAGAGGAACAAGTGCAATGTGACAACGAATGCTGTACGAGCCGCTTCGTTTGATTTTGTTAGAATGTCGCAAGTTGCTATAAGATGACTTAAGCGAAACTTGCGATAGCGAAGTTTTCTGGAACCGACGTCCTGCACCCCTCAGAAAGACCCTTGTATGCACTCCATCAAACAACGACTCGAAGCCGGGCAAGAAGTCAACGTGTTTTCCATTGGCGCAATACCGTCGTTCAAGATCATAGAAATTGCAGCGATGACAGGTGGATACCATGCCGTGTGGATCGACGAAGAACATGCGGCCCTTTCGCAACACGACATTGAGACCTTGGCGTTGTCATGCCGAAGTGTGGGTTTGGATAGCTATGTCCGAATGGCACCTCTGAACTATGCGGCAGTCATGCGGCCCATGGAGGCAGGCGTAGGTGGCATCATGGCGGCCCAAATACGCAGCGTCGAGGAAGCTCGGCAAATCGTATCGTGGGCCAAATTCCCACCTATGGGCACGCGTGGAATCAACCCCTCCAACTTCGAAGCCAACTACACTACTCGGTCGTTACCCGAGCATATCGAGATCTGCAATCGCGATCGTTGGCTTAGCGTTCAAATCGAAACGCTTGAGGCCCTAGAGTGTGTGGAGCAAGTTGCAGCAGTCGATGGCGTGGATCATTTGTTTGTTGGTCCCGCTGACTTGAGTGTGGCATTAGGTGTTCCAGGCCAGTACCTTCACCCCGACTGCATCGCGGCCTTGAAACGTGTTGCGCATGCCTGCAAACAAACTGGCAAGAGCTGGGGAATCCTGGTGCGTGGACCCGAACATGCAGCCCTGTGTCGTGAAATGGGTTGTCAACTGTTCGCTTTCGTCAACGATCTCGGCGTTGTCGTGCAAGGCTTCAAAGCGGTTCGGTCTTCCTATTCGATGTTTTTTGCATCGCCGACAGCAGAGCAATAAACTCCTGAACCGCCGGCCGATCCAAACGATCGTTTGGTATCGCGAAATCGTAATGTTCCTCTTGGATCGGGAGAAACGCGAGATTATTCCATCGGGCAATCGCTTCAATCGCGATGCCCCAATCGGCACGGTGCTGAACAATGGCGGCCGAGACCGCACTGTGGTTGTTGGGTTGCACTGCGTAACCAGACGGTTTCGTCCCAGCCAGTACTCGATCGATCAGAATTCTCGTTCCACTTCCTTGATTGCGATTGACCATTACGATCGACGAATCACGGTTGGCCTCAGCGACGATCTCAGCAGCCGTTCGCCCTTCGAATCGCTCATCACCTCTACGAAAAACAATTCCTTGCGATCGGACGTAGCCCTCAACTAGGGTAACGGAATCGTTGAGAAACGGTGAATTGTAAGTACCCGTCAGAGGATCGAGCAAATGAATTCCTGCAACATCACATTCACCCCGCTTGGCAGCCATCAGTCCAGCCGTGCTCCCAACCGCTAGAAATTTCGAACGAACGGAACGTTGTTGAAGCTGAGTCAACAAAAGATCCAGTTGAACGCAATGACTCCCGATAACAACCAGATCTGCAAGCTCCAAACCACGACCGATCAGCCGCACTTGAACTTGCTCGCCTGCCGCCACAATTTCCGTATGGCGGGGAATGGTCACAAAGCCGTCTGCTCGACTGAACGCAGTCACTGAGCCTGAGCCTTTGCCCATCGGGAACGCAGATAGCCCTTTGTCCGTTTTGATCAGTCCCACCAGTAAGTATTCCGTCCGTCCAACTTCGGAATTGGTCTTGATTGCCATCGATGCGGTCAGAGTCTCATGGGACTCCCGTTGTCGCCCTCCCAACAATCGCAGGATCGGGGCTATAAACTCGTGAAATGTAAAGATGGCAGACGTTGGAAAGCCAGGAAGTATCACGACTGGTTTGGAGGCGATGACCGCCATACAGATGGGCTTGCCCGGCTTCAGAGCCACGCCGTGAACAACGATACCTGGATCCTTCCATTCTGCGACGACTCGATAACACAGATCCCCCTTGCCTTTGCTCGTTCCGCCCGATAGCAGTACGACATCGGAATCCTCAATCGCCTTGTGCAGTGCGGATCGCAACTCGTCGGTGTTATCGCGAATAATCCCGCCCAAGATGGGAATTCCACCCTGTTCCCGCACTGCATCTGCGAGCACTTGCGAGTTCGAGTCGTAGACGGCGGCTGGTCGCATGGGTGTACCCGGAGAGATGATCTCATTGCCGGTAGAAAGGATCGTTACCCGAGGTTGGCGCCAGACGTCGACAAACTCGATACCGATCGCTGCAAGCACTCCCGTTTCCCGGCTGGTCAACAAAGTTCCCGCGAGCAGCACGGTTTCACCGATCGCGATGTCTGTTCCAGCAAACGAGATTCCAAATCCTGGTGTAACGGCTCGGCGCACTTGCACCACTCCACTGCGTTCCTCCGCATGTTCCACCATGAGGACTGCATCGGCGCCGCGCGGCAACATACCTCCGGTTGCGATCGTGATCGCTTGCCCAGATTGTAGCACACCCGTTGGCTCGACGCTTGCCTCGATCGATTGATGCGAGAGTTGGATAATTTTCGGATACACTTCGCTCGCGCCAAAAGTGTCTGCGGCTTGGACCGCATAGCCATCGAAATTGGACCGATCAAAGGACGGCACGTCTACTTGTGCAAGCACGTTGGCCGCAAGAACTCGGCCTAAAGAGTCGCGAACCGCCAAGCGTTCGATGCCGAGCGGTTGCAGATTCAGTGCGGATCGAAATCGTCTTTCGGCTTCATCGCGGTCGATAACATCGAGGAATTGTTCCTGATCGGACATCTAGATCAGCTCGCGCAAATAGAAATGGTGCTTACCGAGCTTGCCACCATAGTTGCCAGCCGTAATACGGAGAATGTTCGGTGAAGCGGAGGCGGCATGAAGACCTCGCTTCATTGCCGACTGAACTGCCTCGAACGAAAGTCCGTCGATAACGATCTCGTAGACCGCATGGCAATTCGGTGGTAGCTCCGATTTTGTCACCCCTCGCAGGGACGGACAATACGCATCATTCGTGCTCGCTTTGAGTGCCGGATATCTTGAACCCACCTTGCTCCCAGATCGCACAATTCCACCTGGGAATGGCAAGGCAACATCCGTACCCGTACTGATCGCAGCGACAGCCGCTTCGGCCGCGATCAATGCGGCTGAAGAGTTGGTTCCGCAGATCAGGAGATTTCCACCGGCGACTCCGGTAAGCGTGCCAAAGTAATCCTCGCAGACAAACTCACCATCCATCGTAGGAATTCGCCAAAATCGCCGGTCTTCGAACTTTTTGGCGACTTGAAAGCCATCGCCAAAGTAGCGAATGCCGCCTCCGATTCGGATCTGTTTTTCCTTAGGACAATCGCGAATTCCGTTGTAACAAGCGGTGGTAGGGCACGTGAGGACACACTGACCGACGCGCGCCTGCAACGCCTTTGCCAAGGCTTCTATCTTAAACCCAAAAACGAGCACCGATACGCCGGGTCGGCCATCCGGCGATTCCTCCGGTGCAACCAATTGTTCAATAGCGGCTTCGACATCGCAGGCTATGACACTTGTTGCATTGCCACACATGACCGTTGCTGCCATCGTTGCCCAACGAAGCTGGTCGGCTGTGATAATCAGTCGCGTGGCTTTGATCGGAAACGCTTCGGCAAACGTGTCGATGATTTCGACGCCGTGAAGGTGCATGGGATTGGTTTGAGATTCCGTCATTAGGATCCTCGCCGGGTCGGAATGACGCAGGATTCGTACAAGTAGCTCAAATCGACAGGATAATTTCGCCATTGGATCGAATAGTATTTTTCAAACCATTCCTGAATATCCGTCTCGACTTCGAGGTCGTAGTTTGGTTGAACATGCAGCGTCTTGCCGATGAGTGTTTCGCGGATCTCCCCCTGTTCGACAAGGACTCGACCGGACTTGATGACAACACGCGGCATCTCGAACATCACTTCCTTGTTTTCATGTGGAGTGTAAATGGTGATATCTGCATCTGCACCAGCTCCTAGGTGCCCCTTGTCGTTCAGGCCCAGGATTTTCGCCGGACCGGCTCGTGTGATGATGGCAATTTCATTGAGCGTGTATTCACGGTCGATTTCCCAGAGCGACGAGCGTTCTAAAATGGCAGGCGGACATGTTTTAAGAACATCCCTTCGATAGGTTTTGTCCATTAGAAACCGAATGATTTGCGGATAAGCAAGGAACGAGCCTCCGTTGGGATGGTCCGTACTCATGACGACCTGCCAAGGATCTTTGACCAGCAGGTACCACTCAAGCCCAATCGCCCATTGGAGCGCATGCACAAGCGATTTATTGCGGTATTTGATCGGAGTGATTCCACAACCGGACTCCATCTCGGTATCGCTGCTGAACCATTTTCCACCGTAGACTTTGGATAAAAAATAACCAAGCGGTCCATCTCCCGTCATGCTGGTCGTTTCCCCAAACAGCACTTGGCCAACATCGACGGTAATGTTGGGATGCGAATTGACATACTCTACCAACGGAATCACTTTGCTGTTGAATGTGTTTTCATCTCCATTCCCACCGCCATAACTATGGAACTGAATGTGAGTGATGTGCCCTCGATATCCGTTCAATGCTCGCATCGTCTCGAGCGTTGTCTCCCAGTTGCCTGGCATACCGAGGTTGTTGCAATGAATGTGGACGGGATGGGGCAATGCGAGTTCTGCTGCAGCCTGTGCGACACCGCAAATGATCTGCCGAGGAGTCACTCCAAAGTGATCGACCTTCGTATCCAATCCGCTCACGTTGCCCGCCTGCTTTGATTTCCAAACCTCAACGCCACCGGGATTCACCAGTTTGGGCGCAAAACCTTTCGTGGAGGTAAGCAACCATGCAATGAACGCCTTCAATTTGTGTGGCTCATTTTTCATCAGGGACTGCATCACATAGTGATTGTTCCCCATCAGCACGTAAAAACCTTTGTCGATACAGGGCGTATCTTCAAACTCTTCGTGCGCATGTCGAGCTGCAATCGGCGGAATAGCCGCATCGAATGCGGTGGTGTAACCGAGCGCGGCGTATTTGTAGCCCGTTGCAAACGTGCTGGGTACGCTGCCCATCGAGCCACTGTGGGTGATACTGGTTCGAGGCATTTGTTCGCCCCGGCGTTTTTCTTCCGGCCGCATTTTGCGAGCGACGTTGACTTTCGGGCCCGCGATGTGGCAATGCATATCGATCCCACCCGGCATAACCACCAATCCGGTCGCGTCGATCGTTCTTGACGCACGAACGGAAGAGTCCGCTGGCGAATCGACGATTCGACCATCCAAAATCCATAGGTCGCGGACTTCACCATCGACGCCATTTCGAGGATCGTAGACGATTCCTTGGGAGATTTTTGTGTAGTCAGGTGACGTCATGTGATGCCTAGGATCTTTTTCACGCGTACTTCGATGGCGGTCAGCACGTCATAGTCGCTGGGGTGAGGAGATGCAAACGCCGGGCGAAGCGGAATGGGAACATCGTCCATTCGATAGACGGTTCCACCCGTGTTGATGCCATAGGTCGCTACAGCGAAGGCCACGGCGGCCGACCGAGTCGTAGGCGTTTCTTTGGTATCAAGTGCAATATAAGGAATCGTCGCCAAATGTTCGCGCGCAGGTTGCGAGAAATTGGCCATCGGATCACAAGCGATCATCATGGCACAATCGGCTTCTCGATTGGCCAGAGTATCCGAGGTGGTATACTCGCCCGGGTTGAACCGAGGATACCCTCGCGCGTGATTGACTCCGAAAGGATAGCCCGTTCGCCATGAAACAACATTGTCGGCCCCCGTCACATTTCCATGACCCCGATTCGGCTTGGCGACAAATCGCGTGTGAGCGTTCATGTCCCGCGTCAATGCTAGTAGGGCTTCGCTATTGACGTGCTTGCCCCGAGTCATGGTTAACCCCATTCCAAAGAAGATGACACCGAACTTGCAAGCCTTCATCCGGTCCATCAGATCGCTCCAAACGGAGAACTCAACTCCGGTTTCGCGAAGCACAAGCTCTGGATCCAACTCAATCCCCTTCGCAAGTGCTCTTAGAGTCCAAAGCGCTTCGAAGTCTTTCTTGGGTTTAATCTGAATGAAGATGTCCGCTGCCTTGGCGCTCTTGGTCCTGCGGACGTCGACAATGACACAAGTTCGATCCTTGCGTCCGTTGGGAAGGAACATTCCCTTGGGCATAAGGCTGTATTTGGTAAAATGACGTGGATGGCTTTCGGCAGGGTTCGAGCCCCAAAACATAATCATATCACCGCGATTCGCCACTTCGCCAAGCGAACAGGTCACTTCGCCAACCCCTTGAAAGGCCATCCCGGATGGTCCGTGACAAACGCTGGTGGTCGTGTCGATCGTGCCGCTGATCCAATCGACGATGCTGACGGCAACTCGCTGTGCTTCACACGGAGAGTCGCTCAAACCATAGACGATCGGGTATTTCCCATGCGTCAAAATCTGCGCCGCTCGATCGTATCCTTGCTCCAAGCTGGCAGGATTGCCGTCGATCGTGCAACTCGGTCTGTCTTCCACACTGTGATTGAGAAACCAAGATTTGCCCAATATACAGGCGCGTTTGGCCTCGATGATGTGGTCGTCCTTGACCGTCAACTCGATATCGTCGCAGACGCAGCCACAAAACGTGCATGTGGCATCCTGAATGATCTTGAGTTCGCCCGGGATGCTCGGAGTGGGTGCGTGAGCTTGAGTGGATCCGCTGGTCATAAAAAAATACTTTCGAAGTTAGCGATGTTGAACCGGACCACTCTATGCGACTGCCTTTTGAACCAACTCCATCGTCACTTCCATTCCCTTGCTGGTCGGCATCCCGGAACCATGCGTATCTCCCGTCATCATCCGACTGGAGATGTCACCGTAAGCAATGAACAGTAGTCCTTCCGGCAACTCCTCTTTTTTCGCAGCCGTAATACAAACTTCAACGGTCTGTCCCTCTTCACCCGTCAAGCGAACTCGATCGCCCTCGGCTAGCCCAAGCCGAGTCATGTCGCCCGGAGCGACTTGCAGTGCCCGGATCGCGTTTTGGTACCTGTCCTTGAACTTCCCTTCGCTAACCCCGCAGCCTTGGTCTGTTGTTCGACCTGGAATAAGAATAAATGTTTCAAGCATGAATAGTATCGCGAGGAAATAGTGGTATGGGGTTGAGGATCGTTCATGAGGCGCACTATCGCGGATCGGCTGCGGATTTAGTCTGTTGGACTTACCGGACGGCTCACGCCGTTCCGCTACCAAATGCTAGCGGCAGGGCGCGAGCCCTCCGGTGATGACCTAAGCATTTATTCACAGCGTACACTGCTCCGCTTCGGGTAGCCAACCTTCTTCGCTCCAGCCTCGAGCTAGATTGTAAGCTTTTATGAGCGATGCAAGTCGATCCGTTGATAAACTTGAACGGGCATCTTCGGGGATGGCGGTCTGAAGCATTCGCGTGGGCAAAGTGTCTTCGGATGGGGTCCATCCCGCAAGGATATTGAAACGTTTCTTTTCCGTGACAATCCGCTGAGCGGTCTCGCGAAGCTCTGCGGCCGTTACGTCCCAACCTGTGACCAATCGAAGAATGTCAGCGGACTCGTGAAAGAAGTCAACAAAAACGCCGCGCAGGAACTTGCATAGGATCAGCGAGTCCATCAGAGCTGCTCGGTCTTCGGTTTCGACGGCCAAATGCGCCGACTCGGGGCCGACATTTCGCCGATCGACCGCCTCCGAAAAATCTACCTCATAGGCTCCGGAACGGTTGTGATCTGCACCTCGCGCGCCAACCGCAAACCCGAGTGCCATCATTTGCAAACCGCGAGGATCATAGCCCGGCAGTTCCAATCCCTTGACCTGCGGGGCGAATTCGATTGAGTCATGCCCTATTTCCATGGCCATGGCGCGGCTTCCCATTGCTAGCAGTTGCCCGAGCCCTTCACCGCTAACCATTAAATCCAGGGCACGCAACAATGCGTTGCCATCCCCAAAGCGGAGCCAAGGGGCATCGATCAGGCCACGCTCGGCACACTCCATGGCAAAACCAATGGTTCCGCCTGAGCTGATCGTATCGAGCCCTGCGGCGTCACAACGCTGAGATGCAATCAGCACTATTTCAGAATCATCGATACCGCATAAGGGTCCAAGGGCGAACAGGCTCTCGTATTCCAATCTTACGGGTACGCCGCTCTTGAGACTGTAAAGATGTTCGCACCCGATTGTACATGCCGCACATGAGGCGCGTGTCCGATTGCGGACGGCGCCGAGTTCTTCTGATGAGATTGCCGATGCGCCCTGAAAACTCCCTTGTTGGAAATTCCGAGTCGGCAAGACATTTAGTCGATTGAACGTCAATAGATTGGAGGCGGTCCCCAACTCCCGGTACTTGGCGGTCGCCGGTCCAAAGGATTTTTCGGATAGCTCTTTTGCCAAACGTACGAGAGCCAACTGGTCCGACCATTGAACTCGCTGCGTGCCTCGCACGGCAATCGCCTTGATATTTTTCGAACCAAGGACTGCACCGCTGCCGCCTCGACCTGCGTGTCGTCCATCATGCGAAATCGTTGAAAATCGAACGAGCCTCTCTCCTGCAGGACCAATCGTTGCGATTTGAAAGTCGGCTCCGAAACGGCTTCGAAGTTTTTTCTGGGTTTCTGGATTGGAGCAACCCCTGAGGTCTTCGGTCGGCTCCAGTCGCACCTGATCGTTATCGATCACCAGAACTGAGGGGCGCGAAGCGCGTCCAACCAGAACGATCGCATCATGGCCCGTTTTCTTTCCGGTTAACGCAAAACCACTGCTTGCGAGTGAGTCGTTGATGCGTTGAGTTAAGGGGCTCTTACTGACCACTGCAAACTTGGCGGATGTGGTTAAGGGACTGCCAACAAGGGGACTAAATACAAATGCTATCGCCGCTTCTGGAGAAAGCGGTTCAACCGTGGCTGTGCCTTCCTTCATCAACAGCGCCACACCCAAACCACTACCGCCGAGATACTTTCTTAAAAACGATGCTTCCAGTGACACTGATTTCGAGATCCCCGACGACAAATCGATACGTAGATACCGCCCGTGATACCCAGGGGTTTGATCCATTGAATGTTCCACTTTACCCACCGGCATCCAAGGACATCAGCAGAACGATGTCTCCCTCGTTCAATTCGGTCTCGGGATCCGTTACAAATCGCTCACCACGCAAGTTCGCAATATAGCCCGCTTTCAGATTGCAACCTTCGATGCAGGATTTCCCCAGCGACGGAAAACGCCGAGACAAGTCCAGCAGGATTTCACCGAGAGTCGAACCATCCGCAACAGACTGGGACACTCCCGCCCGCAATCGCGGAATTCCAAAGAGCTCGACGGTCACCTGCAACGGTCTCAAGACTAGGTGGATCGGCGATGAAATCGGGCGGTCAAGCATGTTCAAGGGAGTTTGTTTGTCTTCTACGAGAAGTGGAGTTGATGTAGAACATCGTAGTCCTACAAGTCCGATCGGGCAATACAACCACGATTCCTGTGGGACTTTCAAAAACCGCGTTGACCCAATGGAACCACACGATGAATCCTATGCCACCGAGTAACGTGACTTCCGATGTCCGGATGAAGGGATTTGCGAGTCGCACGACAGTCGACGAAGCCGTTGCGTGGATAGACGCCCAACTGCCGAACTTCAGCAAGCTACCCACCGAAGAAGTTTCCTTGCTTGAGTCTCGCGGTCTAATACTTGCCGCCGACGTGGTTAGCCGTGTCAACGTGCCTGGGTTTGATCGCTCGATGATGGATGGCTTTGCGCTTAGCGCCACAGAAACATACGGCGCGACTCCGTACAATCCACTCCCGTTCAAGATTGTGGGGACTTCTTTTCCGGGCGCTCCTTTTTCCGGAACCTTATTTCCGGGACAAACCGTCTGCATCATGACGGGTGCGCCCATGCCGAACGGAGCGAACGCTGTCCTACCCGTGGAGAAAACCGAGAGACAGGGGGATTCGTTGTTGGCGATGGCCGAGGTGTCGGCTGGCAAACACGTGGGCGCTGTCGGTGAAGATGTGCATCGTGGCTCAACGTTGCTGAGCGCAAGGAGGGTACTTAGGCCTCAAGACATCGGAGTCCTTTCGTCCATCGGTTGCAACAATGCCGTCGTCGTACGCAAGCCAAGAGTCGGTATCTTGATCACGGGCAATGAACTGCTCCCCTGCGGAACCGCTCCGAAGGGATACCAGATCACCGATGCCAACGGACCCATGCTGCATGCGTTGGTGAAGCGGGATGGTGGTCAGCCCGTGATGCCGGGCCTTGTACCTGATGATCGCGAGTCGTTGCTGGCCGCCATGGCCTCGATGTCCGAATCGGCAGATATCCTACTCGTGTCGGGTGGTTCGAGCGTTGGACAAGACGACCACGCACCCCAGCTCGTGGCCACACATGGCCTGCTTGCGATTCACGGCATCGCGATGCGTCCAAGCAGTCCGGCCGGTATGGGACTATTCAATAACCGGCTCGTCTTCTTGCTGCCAGGAAACCCCGTCTCTTGCCTCTGCGCTTATGATTTCTTTGCAGGACGAGCCATTCGTGCGTTAAGTGGACGAAGTGTGGACTGGCCTTATCTACGGGTGCAGGCCAAGCTCACTCGCAAGCTCGTATC
The DNA here is from genome assembly GCA_945875845.1 of Pirellula staleyi DSM 6068. Taxonomy (GTDB): domain Bacteria; phylum Planctomycetota; class Planctomycetia; order Pirellulales; family Pirellulaceae; genus JBKCUI01. The sequence goes on along the minus strand of CAMCMB010000010.1, from coordinate 18,694 downwards.
CACCGTCGGACGCGTCGATTATGCCCGAGTCAAGCTGATCGGAAACAACGCCGAGCCGATTTCCATCAGCGGCGCTTCGATCTTGACGTCCACCACGTCAGCCGATGGTTTCGTCATTGTCCCGGCCAATAGCGAAGGCTATGCATCCGAGACCATCATCGAGGTCTTTTTGTATTAGTTGCCAGGCAGAATATGCCGCACATAGACGATGAGATCGAGATCGATCAACTCCAACTCAACGCTGGCGAGACTAGGGTTTTCCAACGTCTGGCCCACTTCTAAGACAAGTTTTTCCGCGAATCGATGACGGGCTCGACTTAGCTTTTTTCGAAAGGATTCGACCGAAATCGACGTGCCTGTCATTTTCATCGCCCGCTCCGTCAATTGAGCGGAGCTTTCCAATGGCCAATCTGCAGCGAGTCGCAGTACGGTGTAGCATAGACTCTCAGGAGACGATCGTTCATGCTCTGCCAAGCCTTTCCAGGATCGCTGCAGCAAGGTATCTCGCCAGTCGCTCAAGAACAGCACGTCTTCGGGCGATTCATCCTTGGGCGTTGCCAAAAGTTGACGGATGTCGTAGTCAACATGTTTTTGTCTGCGTTGCTCCCGGAGATAATTGATGGCGGTGTTTCGAACGGATCGCTTCAGATAGAAACGGAATCGGCCTTGGTCGCACTTCGCTTTAACAAAATGGCGATTGAGTAACTTCACGACGCAATCCTGGAAAACCTCGTCGACAGCATCGACCTCCTTGAGGATCGCTCGCAAATAGTTGCGAATCGCTCGCTCGTAGCGACTTAAGAATTTTCTCGGATCGCCAACGGACGACCAGCGGGTCGCAATCTTATCCAGACTCGACTCAGGGTCCGATTTCTCGCGAAGAGTCACTTGAGCATTAAGTCCATGAAGAGGAATTTCTAAGCAGTGTCGGGTCACCCAGCAGATTATTTTAATGCCCGTTAACCATCGACGCCACGGATTCTACGTTTTGGGGACTCGAAACTTGGCGAAACTGGCCGACTTTGCAATCGAACTTGCCAAGATGAATACAAAACAAAAAATCAAGAAAACGATTGCAGTGCAACACAATCCGCCTTGCAGCATCTTTTGACTATCGTTGTTTTCTCGACCGAGTAAAAACAAGGGCCAGAATCGATACGATACGAGTTGGGCGGCGGCCGTAAATGTCGTTGTCACGATGAAAACGAGCGGAATGATTGTCACAAAAGCGTATCGACCTCGACCATTTTGAAAGATCCATGTCGTTACAACGCATAGCGCGATCCCGGCGAGTAATTGATTGGCGATTCCAAACATGGGCCAGATCGTGTCGATCGAACTGCTCCATATGAGAGACCCCCAGCCGAGTGTTACCAAGGCAGTACTGAGAATCACACCAGGCCACCAATCCATTTTGGCGAACTTGGGAAACACATTTCCGAGTACTTCTTGCAACAGGAATCTCGCAATGCGAGTCCCCGTATCAATCGTCGTCAGAATGAACAACGCTTCAAACATGATAGCGAAATGAAACCAATACTTGATCACGCTATCGATATCGATCGTACTGGAAATTTTTTTCATCGCATCGGTCATGATGGTCGCCATCCCAACGGCCAGCGTCACCGCTCCACCCGTTCGACCACGCAACGATTCGCCGCCAACCTGTCGCTCCAACTCTTCCAAGTGATCCACATTTGCATTCATTTTCGTGAGCGTTTCCGAGTATTCATGCATTCGAGATAGGTCGATATTGATTGCCCAATAGTCTCCTTCCGGCATGGCTCCAGCCACGATCAGTGCACAAATGGCAACGATCCCCTCCATCAGCATCGCCCCATACCCGATCATCCGCAAATCTTTTTCGGACGAAACCATTTTGGGAGTTGTTCCGGAAGACACCAAAGCATGAAAGCCCGAGATTGCACCACACATGATGCAAATAAAGACGAAAGGGAAGATCGCGCCATTGAAGTAAGGGCCACCTTTCGACGCGAAATACTCGTTGACAGGAGGGGCTTGCATCATCGGATTGGCGACGACGACACCAATCATCAACACCAAAATCGTTCCGATCTTGAGAAAGCTCGAAATGTAGTCACGCGGACACAAAAGGAGCCAAACCGGTAATACGGACGCAATGAACCCATACCCGCAAATAGCGATGATGATTCCTTGACGTGAAAGTAGGAAATAAGGCTCCAGGATCGAACCGGGAATCCAGTTGCCCGCGAACGTCGCACCTAGCACGCCAATCGCCCCAAGAAACGAGGCTTCTCCAATCCGACCCTTTCGGAATCGATACATGTACCACCCGACCAACAACGCAATGGGTATGGTGCAAAAAATGGTGAACGTTCCCCATGAGCTCCCCCGGATCAATTCCAAAGACTTCTCCGGCACCACGATCGTTCCCACGCTCGAATCCCAATCCGAGTCGGTTGGCACCTGGATGGTATACGACTCGCTCCGTTGATAAGAACCATTGGGATACTCAATGGTCGATCCAGACGGTACTCGAATCACAGTACCCGCAGGTGTTCGTGTCTTTTGAAGTTCACCTTGGTAGGAAATCTTGGACGATGCTATCAACTTAACCGTTTCACCACCTAACGCCTTCACCACCACCACGCCCAGTCCAGACAACGCAATAATCACGATAAATAGAATGGCAATCGAAGCGATGAACCCAGTTCGTGGCCCCAACAAATGTTTTGCCATCTCGGCCAACGATTTGCCGTCATACCTTACACTCGCACTCAAAACCAAAAAATCTTGCACCGCCCCAGCCAAACACACGCCAACCACCAACCAAATAAGGCCCGGCATATAACCAAACTGAATGGCAAGCACAGGTCCAATCAAAGGGCCGGCACCGGAGATCGCTGCAAAGTGATGTCCAAAAAGAATCCATCGATTGGTCGGATGGTAATTTTGACCATCATTGAGTCGCTCGGCGGGCGTCTCGCGACTCGGATCAATGCATGCCACGCTGGCTGCCAAAAATGCGCTGTAAAAACGGTAGGCGATCGCCAAGATCGCCAACACACCTAAAAGCAGGGGCATCGCATGCATAATAAGCGGATGTAATCGTGAGAGGATGGGATTAAAGAAACTTTGCGGGACGCTTGCTGAGGCGGATACGGAACGGTAATGTATGTCTCGGTTAAGCGACACCAGCTTAACATCAATGGACCTTTGTTTGGGCTCGCGCAGTTGAATTGGGCTGAAGGAATCGGCGGTCTGGCTTGGCCAGCGAGGACGATTGTCGTTAGATCAAACTTGGTTTGTAAACTTAGTTTCCTTTTGTTTGGGTAGACGAAATGCAACTGAGTTGACGGATGTTGACTGGAAGACGGCATGCAAGCGTGAATGCGTACGTCGATTCCTGCGTAGTAATACGGGGAAGGCAAACCGAAATATATTGAAATGTTCCTTTGTATGCGAGAGAAGAACCGGAATGTCTTCAGACAAGAAATTTAAGCTCGAGTACGTTTGGTTGGACGGTTATTTACCCGAACCAAACCTGCGAAGCAAAACCAAAATTGTGGACACAGAACCCAAGTCCGTTGCGGATCTTGCGTTGTGGGGTTTCGACGGTAGTTCTACCCAACAGGCCGAAGGAAAAAGTTCCGATTGTGTCCTTAAGCCGGTGGCGCTCTACCCAGACAGCACACGAATTAACGGCTTTTTGGTGATGTGTGAAGTCATGTTGCCAAACGGCGAACCGCACCCATCCAATTTTCGCAACACGGTTGACGAATCGGCGGACCTTTGGATCGGATTCGAGCAAGAGTATTTCTTTTACGAAGATGGCCGCCCGCTCGGTTTCCCGGAAGGTGGTTATCCCGCACCGCAAGGACCTTATTACACCGCAGTCGGCTATAAGAATGTTGGCGACATCGCTCGACAAGTGGTTGAGGAGCACATCGACATTACTCTCGATGCTGGCATCACGATCGAAGGTATCAATGCCGAAGTCGCAAAAGGCCAGTGGGAATTCCAAATTTTTGGCAAGGGATCCAAGAAGGTTTGCGACGACCTGTGGATGTCACGCTACTTGTTGATGCGAGTGGCGGAAAAGTACGGCCTCGATATCGAGCTTTACTGCAAGCCGATCAAGGGGGATTGGAACGGTTCCGGTATGCATACCAACTTCTCAACCGACAGACTTCGCGACCAAGGTGGCAAGGAGTACTTTGACAAACTCATGGCCGCTTTCGACAAGTATCGAGATGAGCACATCGCGGCGTACGGACCTGACAACCATCTGCGATTGACAGGCTTGCACGAAACGCAATCGATCGACAAGTTCAGCTACGGAGTAGCGGATCGCGGTGCATCGATTCGTATCCCTCACAGCTTCATGAACAATGGCTACAAGGGTTACATGGAAGATCGTCGACCAAACTCGCAAGCCGATCCATACAAGATCATCTCGCGCTTATTGAAGACGATTAATTCCGTGACCTAGTCTGTGATTTTTTGGAAAACCACGTTTTGACGGAAATTTAGTAACCCGACCCGTAACGGCTTGTTGATTTAATGAAGTCGTTATTGGTTAAGGGCGGTATGACGGACTTCCAAGTCCGGTATGACGGACTTCCAAGTCCGTCAATGGGGAATTCGACCGTTGGTGAATTCGACGGACTAGGAAGTCCGTCGTACCATTAAATCAACAAACCGGTAAGCGAGGTGTTGCCTGCAATCCCTCGCTAACCAGCGGGCTGCTTTGATGAAGTCGTTATTGGTTAAGGGCGGTATGACGGACTTCCAAGGGCGGTATGACGGACTTCCAAGTCCGTCAATGGGGAATTCGACCGTTGGTGAATTCGACCGTTGGTGAATTCGACGGACTAGGAAGTCCGTCGTACCATTAAATCAACAGCCCGTCACGCGTCGGATTACCATCGCGCGGCACGAAGCGGTTCGTGTATCCATGGCGAGACGCCCATGCCACTGCCGAATAACCAGCCCAATGAGCATGGTTGAGTTCTACTGGCTAGGTAAAAAGAATGGGCATTCGAAAATCTTTTCAACTTTGATTGAAGTTGAGTCGATAAGACTCGCTCGCATGAAGGCGAACGGCTAGAGGTGGTCTAGACGAACACTATGGATGGCGGTTTCTCCCTTTTTCGAGAGGTCGCGAACGATGACTGTCGAGTTTATGAATACTATGATTGGATGCTTGTTTGTCGGAGTATGGCTAATTGTCGGCCATATCATCACGGCGGATTATTTTTAGTGTCTAATTAACGATCGTAACGAGGAACAATCAACTTGCTTGCCTCCGTTACGGCTTAACTGACTCCTGCTGGATTGCGGACAACTTGATGGTCGCTCACATTCGTCTCCCCAAACTCAAGTTCTGTGGCTTGACCCGGGCTGACGACGTGATGGCGGCCGTCGATTGTCGTGCAGACGCAATTGGATTCAATTTTTATCCAGCCAGTCCACGCTATGTTCATCCAACGGTTGCTCGTCAATGGAGATCGATGGTCGCTCAGCGAGCCATGATGGTTGGGGTTTTTGTGAACGCCTCTCCTGGGGAAGTCGCAAAAATCGTTGCCGAGTGTCCTCTTGATTGTGTCCAGTTGCACGGTGATGAAAATCCTGGCTGGATGGACGAGGCGGCTAGTTACCCTGCCTTGCAATCCATTTCCTTTATCAAGGCAGTTGCGTGGCGTGGTCTCGACGAAGACCAGATGAATGTCGAACGTTGGACAACCGCACGCCATCCGCGGTTGCTCGGTCTATTGGTAGATAGTTACGATCCGGTCCAGCGAGGGGGAACCGGGCGAACGGCCCGTTGGGATTTGCTTGTCCCGAGGCCTATCGCGTTTCGAGGAGTGCCGCTCTTGCTCGCGGGTGGACTAAAGTCCGAGAATGTTTCGCAAGCGATTCAGGCGGCACAACCCGACGGAATTGACATCGCTTCTGGGATCGAATCAGCACCTGGGGTCAAAGAGCGTTCAAAAATGCAAGCAATTTCGGCGATTGCACTCCCATTGCTTGGTTAATCGTCAAATCGTTCAGTGAAGCCCGATCCAACCGATGTGCAGTTTGCGAAAACATTGCTAAACTTACCACCGCGATGTATGGGTTGTCGCCACAGCGTCTAACAGGATGCCTAATCACAAAGCCCGTTGGCCAAGTGAGCCAACCAGCGTTTTTTGTACCTTACGAACAATTTGAATCGGTTTGCTAATGAGTCTGGACCAATACAGTTTCTGCCCATGCGGCAACGGCAAGAAAATTAAATTCTGCAAGTGCAATGAACATTTCCAAGAAATGCAAATTATCCACCGCATGATCGTTGGCGAACAGAATGTCGCCGCTCTGGATCGCATTAACGCAAATCTCAAAACGCTCCCGTCGGAACCTTGGCTGCTGGCCATGAAATCCGAATTGCTCCTGCAACTCAATGAGTTGGAAGCCTTGGAGGAGACTACCGCAAAATTTATTCGGCTTCAACCTGACAATCCACTAGCCAAGCTCTATCGCTCCTTGGTAGCGGTAGTTCGCGGCAATACCGAGGAGGCTGCAACCCTGATGCTTCAAGCGATCGCCGATGCAACCGAAGCGTTGCCGCCGATGACAGCAACGGTAGCACTAAACCTGATGGAAGCGATGGGGCAACGCGGCATGATTTTGCCCGCAATCCTTCATTGCGAAATGCTGCTGGACATGGGGGGCGAAATGGTGAAAGTCGCTTCCGGTGCCTACGATTCGTTGACTTCGCAAACGAATGCAAACACATTGTCACGCGAGTCGTTGCCGTCGCCAATTGATTGCGATGATGCTCCCTATGCAGAGCGTTTGGCAGAAGCGAACGCTCTCGTTTCCGCGTATCGAATCACTTCGGCAAAAACAAAGCTAGAATCGATGCAGCGCGAGTTCGGACTTCAAGCTCCTATCTTGCAATCGCTGCTCTATTGCCAGTTGATGTTGACCGATGTTGAGTCGGCGGGTTCAACCGCTGGCAAAATAGCGGCCGTGGTATCGCTGCCCGAACCCCAACGCATTTACTACCAAGCGTTGGCTTACGAACTTGCTCCCAAAGTATCTGGCGTTGCCGTTTCCGAAGAGCTTTGCCAGTACACCATCGAAGATAGTGAATTCGAACAACGACTGGCCGCGAACAAAAATCTCATCCCGATCGCAGTCGATCAGCTGAAAGCCATGCTGGAAGCGTTGCTCGACGAAGAAGTGCCACCGAAACTAGCTTTCGTTTGTGTCGAACCCGTCTTGCAAGAGCAGTTTGCCGAGCTAGAGGCTTCGAGAAGCGGTAGTTGGCTTGCATATTATGGTAAGCAAACCGATAAGCCGGCTCGATTGATTTCCCTTGAACCACCTATCGGCTCTCGGCGCATGATTTTGGAAAGGATCAAGAAGGAACTCGATATCGGTTCGCTCAATCGTGTCTTGTTGGAGAAGCTCCCATCCTCGTATTTGTCACAAGTTACCGCATCGGTCATGCTTCGTAAGCAAGTCGCGCCGGAACGCCGGTTGGCTCTCAACGATGCAACGCGACAATTGGTGCTCGACGGATTTCTTGACTACCCGCAAGAATGCCTGTCGGGCAAAACACCTCGCGAAGCAGCCGGCGATGCTTCCTTGAAGATCAAGCTCGCAGCACTGCTGTTGCATTGGCAAGGTTCAGCCACCTCGAACCTAACCGACGATCAGTTCAAGCAAGTGCATCAGCAACTGAATTTGCAAGTTCCGAAACTGTCCTCCACTCAAGATGTATTAGATTTCGTTGGCGGAGCAAGCTATTTTTGGACCGATCTGAGCGATATCGATCCAAACAGTCTTATCCAGTTGATGCAATCTGCCCTTTCGCGAGGCGTCACCTCAATCTTTGAGAGTTTGGCACTACGCAGTGAGCAAATGCAGTGGCCGGAGGAATTGAAGGTTTCGGCGGAATATACCCAGCTCAATTTGAGGACCCGAACCGTCACCGATCCGGAGGACGCCGAGAAGTTGCTCAAACGCATCGTCGAGCTCGGCAAGCAACTGCAAGTGCCGATTGGTAATGCAGTGCTGGAACGTGTCGAAGTATTGAATATGTTGGGCCGAAGCGCGGAGTCCCGCCAGTTTCTGGAACAATCGTTGCGTGAAAACCCCAACGACCCGGTCCTGTTGCAATTCATGCAAATGGCCATGATGCGTCAACAACAGGCCATGCGTGCACGAGGTGGCGAAGTGGCATCCAGCCAAGCCGCCTCATCAGGACTTTGGACCCCGGGACAATCTGCCGAATCTCAACAAGGCCCCGGAGGCGGATCCGGCGGTGGCAGCAAACTATGGATTCCTGGGCAAGACTAACGCGTCGTCAAGTCTTAGTTTTTGCGTCCGCTCTTCGTTGTAAGTCGCTCCGCGTCGCATAAATCACGACGGCGGAGCGTCGTGCAACTTAGTCCACATGCGATTGAATGAAGGACTGTTGAATGGAAAAACGCGACAGCTACTGGATGGGCCTCGCTCTTGAGCTTGCCAGCCGAGGCAGAGGCCACGTCGAGCCTAATCCGATGGTCGGTTGCGTAATCGTTGAGGATAATGAACTTATTGCGTCGGGGTACCACAACGTCTTTGGTGGCCCGCACGCAGAAGTGATCGCGATTTCAAGATGCGACCCGAATCGACTCCGCCAGTCGACCGTTTACGTCACACTGGAACCATGCAGTCATTTCGGCAAAACCCCACCTTGCGTGGATCTGCTCGTGCGTTATCAACCCAAGCGAGTTGTGATTGCAATGTCGGATCCTTTCCCAGCCGTTTCAGGACGCGGAATCGCGTTGCTGCGCGAGAATTCCATCGACGTCGACGTGGGAGTCTTGGAGACGCAAGCCAAGCACTTGAACGCACCCTATTTGAAACTGCTTTCGGAAAAGACGCCCTGGGTGATTGCCAAGTGGGCCATGTCACTTGATGGAGCCTTGGCGACACGAGACGGCGACTCAAAGTGGATTAGCAATGAAATGTCGAGACGCGTCGTTCATCGAATCCGGTCTCGGGTGGATGCCGTTCTTGTCGGAATCGGAACCGCATTGGCGGATGACCCACTCTTGACAACAAGGCTTGAACCAAGCGAAGCGCCGTCAAGAATCGCCACACGTATTGTGTTGGATCGATTGTGCCGGCTTTCGCCCGTCTCAAAGCTTGTTCAAAGCGCGGGGAGTGGGCCTGTTCTGATAGCCGTTAGTCCATTCGCTCCGCTGGACAACGTGAACAAGCTCAAGGATGCAGGTTGCGAGATACTGGTCGTACCGGAGGAAGCGGAGAATCAATCGCTCGGCTTTGTGTTGAAAGAGCTCGGGAATCGCCGCTTTACGAACGTGTTGCTGGAAGGGGGCAGCACGCTGCTCGGAAGTGCCTTCGATGGAGAATGGATCGATGAAGTCCATTGCTTTATCGCCCCCAAGATTGTCGGTGGCCACAATGCGATGCGACCTGTCGACGGAGTCGGAAAGGCACTCATGGAGCAAGCTGCACAGCTAAGCAATGTTCAAATCGAATGCCTGGACAACGACGTTCATTTTCACGGGTTTGTCAATCGACGAATGGATTAACCGCTCCAAACTGAAATAGCTAGCGCTCCGGGAACGTATGACCAAGCTCAGCAAGCGTTGACTACCGACTCCGACAATCCTACATCCTTGTCCCAACGTGCGATTCTCGAAACGTCATCATCCAAGGTAAGAGCCGTATGAGGTAATTCTTCACGTACGGATCTGTGCGGGGGACGGCCAGCAATAGCCATCCCTACCGCGATCTTCGTGTCCCTTGCAATCATCCCTTGGAATCACTTTTCGCTTACCTTACCTACAGACCAGCGGCCGAGAGTACGTCTTGTAGCGGGCAACTTACGCAATGGACGCGGACATGCGGGGCCGACCGTCCTTACCCATTCGTTGGATGCATCCATGTCGCCGCCTGTTCAGCGCGAGTTGCGGGAATCGAGCTGCGTCCCCTTTTTGCTTTCCTGCAAATCCAGATTGATCGCTAAGATCCCCTCCGGTGGATTTGCCGCGATATCGAGTAAGATTGACGTCTTCCCTGTCCGTCGCGGCCCCAGAAACGCGACGTGGTCGCGACTTAACGCTCGCAAAATGCGTCGACGCAAGTCGTTTCTGGGATAGAAGTTATGGCCTGTTGCCGGGGAACCGATTTTCAGTTTTCGTTGGTTGCTCATATGCACACCATACAGCAACACGACTCATGTGCAATGGTTTTGTTGTGCAATAAAACGATTGCACAGCGTTATTGTTGCACAGCGTGCGGGGGGCGGCCAGCAATGGCCGTCCCTGACCCCTTTTTGCCTGGCTCCAGGACCAGGATTTGAAACGCAGAGGCGCGGAGAACGCAGAGATTTCAGTGCGGTTTTTCCGCTGCGATCTCTGCGCCTCCGCGTTTTAGAATGATCCTATGTCTTTCCAATGACTCAACATCCATAAAAAGGGGAATCGAAATGCAGATCAACGAAATCACACACTGACTTAGCAAATCTTTCGTTCTTCTGGGCGACGCTCAATTGCGCTGCAGCCGAAAGCCCAACGGTAACGCTTCTCCAACGATGGACTCCGTGCTCTCTTGGTCCAATCGCCCCCCACTCACGATGAGTTCGATGTGCATCGCGGGAGCGCCGAGGCCTTGCAATTGTTTCGCAATACTCTCACGCGTCGAGCCAGGAAGGTCCCGATACCGGTCATTTGTCCGCCTCGACAATTGCATCAGGCACAGCGAGTACATCGCCAAATTGCGTTGAGCAAAAGCCGGTTCCATGGTTGTTAATTGATCCAGCCATTGCTGGACACGAGCGCTGCCGACGACCTGTTGCAACGATGCATAGACCGGAATGCGGGCACCGATCCGACCAAGCGTCCACAATAGAGGCCCATGCAGCTGCTCAATCTTCTTCCTGCCGAGTGATTCGAGCGCTTGCTCGGCGATCGTTATTTTCTCATCCATCGTCAACCACTCAAGGGATCCAATGAGCCGAAGCAACTCGATCGCCACGTTTGCGCTTGGTGCTTGTCCTTGCGCACCCCCGGTGAGGGCCGCCCGCACGCTAGGCCAACAGTCTTGAAAAAGCGCTCGTTGTTGACCTTGTGTGAAACCACCTGCAATTCTCCTCCATAGGACAATGGTTTCCGATGCGTTGGCAGAAGTTCGGTGCAGCAGCTTGTTGTGCACTTGTCGCCAAGTTGTATGGACCCGCCAATCATCCGCGGCAACTCCAAATCCAGGCCGCAAACACCAACCCACCATATTGATCCAACGCGATTCATGCTCAGCGGATCGCTTGCGATAGGAGGGATGATCCATCAAGAATCGCCACATCTCCCTCAATAGTGACGGGCTCCATTCACGGCGGCTTTGACCGATGTGCTCGGTTAGATGGTTCAGGCCATCTTTTGGCAGGACGGTAGGACTTTCCCCGAAGACACAACCCATCGCACCCATTGCAGTTTCAATAATCGTTGATTGGCTTGTCTCGGAGATTCCGGCTTCCGCGTCATTCGCTCGCACCTCCGCCTGCGTGTTGCCTCGGACATCAAACTCCAATTTCCAACTTGGTGCGTCCAAGTCTGTTGGTGAATTTAAGACAAGCCGCATGGCCAACGTTCCGATTTCGCTCAGTTCTGTTTCTAGTACGACGGGCACGGACTTCTGAAGCCTGCGATTTCCCAATTCGAGCACGCTTCGAATAGGTGACATGGCAGACATCGAGTGGGTGTCCACCGGCACAATCTCGCCCGGCTTGTGTACAAGATTGGTACTGCTTTGAAGCAATGGAAACTGAACGGGTTGACCAACCATCAGCTCAAACGGATGCTCATCCATACGGTATCGATCCAGCGGCATGGCGCTGGCTGGCATAATGCACATCGCTTGGGGCGGCGAATCTTCGACCAAAAGATAGTATGCACGAGCCAGTCTCGCATCTATGCGAACACCTTCTCCACGACGCACCAAACCAAAATAGGCAGCTCCTTGCGCAACGGCCAAATCCAATCGATTTCCCTCAAGTACCCCTGGCTTCCAAGAACCGTTCTGCGCGGTTGAATCCGCACCCACAAACCATGACACTATTTGATCCAGTATCGCGTTGCGTACCTGCGTAGACTCAAGTACCCCGCCATTGAAAAGAACCCAGTCGGGGCGAGCTGCCTGCAACTCACTTTTCGTCTCTCGATCTCGGTCCGTCCGGCCAGCCCAGCGGTGCTCCCACAAAAATGCAGCAAGGTGCTTATTGACGTTGGGTTCTGCGGCGAACGGCAACCCAAACTCTTGAAATCCCTCAACTGCGCTGTCAGGACGTTCATCCAACGCAACTTGACCGAAGAAGCCATCGATAAGCAGATGCCTTGCCCAGGCTAAGTCAATTGAGAGCGACCTGGTGTTCTCAATCAGCTTGGTGCCCGAACCGGGAAGAGACAACGGGTATGCGTTCGGAGGCGACGGGCCCAACAGACTTTCCTTTGCGACGCGACACTGAGCCTTGAGCGCATCCCATTGCCGTGGTTTCAATTGCTCTTGGCCAGGAGTTTCGGCAAGGAGCCGTTGCTCAAGAGATCGGGCTAAAGCCAAATCCAGGTTGTCCCCTCCAAGCATCAAATGCTCCCCTACGGCAACTCGATGAAGTCCGTACGTCGCTTGGAGTTCATCGTTAACCGTCAGGCTTAGATCCGGTGAACGTTCGACCGCATTTGCTTCGCTAAACCCCGACGCGCCCTGTGGGGCAGTCTGCGGTGCGCCAGTCTGCGGTGCGGCCATCGTGCTATTCGTTTCGACAACGCGAATCAGGGTAAAATCCGTCGTTCCTCCCCCTATGTCGCAAACCAAAATACTCTGGCCCGGTTGCATAGTTTCCGTCCAAGAATCTTTGTTACGATGCAACCAAGCATAAAATGCGGCTTGAGGCTCTTCAATCAGAATCACATTGGGTAGCCCTGCATCCGACGCAGCTTGAATGGTCAATTGCCGAGCCACTTCATCGAAGGATGCAGGCAGCGTCACGATTACCTCTTGTTCCGAAAGCAAGTCTTTTGGGTACTCTCGATCCCACATGCGTCGAATATGCTCAAGGTAGCGCCGGCTCGCCTTGACGGGCGAAATCAATTGAACTCCTTCTTCGCCACTCCATGGCAAAAGCTCGGATGTTCGATCCACAAGCGTATGGCAAAGCCAACTTTTGGCCGATACAACGCAGCGACCTGGCATTTGCATACCGCGCTGGCGAGCGAACATCCCAACAACACTTTTGTGTTGACCGTCCGCAAAATGAAAATGCGAATCGATTTGATTCGATTCGGCATGAGTTAGCTCATAGTGAAATGAGGGAAGCGTATCCGATCGTTGGCTCGTTTGAAAATCAACCATCTGCTCGATTCGAAACGTCTCAATCGTTGGCTTGGCGGATTGAGAATCCATGAACGCAACCGCGCAATTCGTAGTGCCCAAATCGATTCCAACGACGTATCGGCTTTTGCGACGCTCAAAGGCAGCATCAAGCGGAGAAAGGGAGCTTGCGGAATCAGTTGCTTGAAAGGTCACGAAGCGGTTAGATCTTAACTGCGAGAAAGGGTCATGGCCGAAGGCAGGAGTTCGTGCAATAAAGTCGGGCCGATAAGTTCCAGATTGTCCAAATAACCGTTCCAAACACGAAGTTGTGGTGCGAACTCATGTAGGAACTGACGGCAAACACCGCATGGTGTAACCCGTTGTGGCGAAACGACGACGATCGTATCCCAATCGAGATCGCGCCGTAAGACCGCTTGGGAAGCAGCCACCCGCTCTGCACAAATCGTAACCGAATAGGAAGCATTTTCGATGTTGCACCCACAATACACCTGGCCACTCTTCGAAAGCAATGCGCAACCGACCGCAAACCGACTATAAGGGTTGTAGGCTGACTTGGCCGCGTTCTGAGCCGCGAGCACCAATTCATTGAATCGAGCATGGTCGAGCGGTTCGGGAAGGGGTACAGTACTCATTGAATTCGTTGAAAAGGGGATAGTCATTGTTCGGGAAGGTGAGGCTCCAAACGAACCAGGGCGTCGCTAGCTCGGCAGGAGCCTCGCTCTCCCAATCCAGAACGAATTGCAACAGATTTCCGTCTGCAGAATCCATGGAAGTCCTAGGTTTGGGGCGAGAGTCTTTGCTAAAACTGGCGACTTTGACCCGTGATCACGAAAGCGATCGTGTCACACGGACCAACCCCAAAACCACGGACAAACGACAATCAAGATTCTCGCACTCGACCTCGGTAAGTTCAACACTATGTGCTGTTATTTCGACACAAAAACCCGAAAGCATGAGTTTATCAACGCTACTACGGAACGCACCTACCTGACTACCGTACTCAAAAAGCACCCAAGCGATCTGGTTGTCATGGAGGCATGTGTCCCATCCGCATGGATTCACGATTCAGCAACGGAACTCGGAAGAAAGACGAGTGTCTGTTCGACAAATGAGGATGCATGGAAACGGTCGAACGTCAAATGGAAAACGGCCCACCAAATCAACATATGAGCAAGTAGCCAATGAGCCAACCTTGAGCTGAAGCCACCCAGACCAGCTGACACTGGAGTTCACCGTATGAGCAAGCGAGCAAGACGCAAGCACATGAACGCCAGACACGTCGCCCTACCGATTGTGGCCAGCCCGAGCGGCTTTGAGTGATCGGCCAAAGAGCCACTGATTACTCAATGCAACCATGCAATAGCCATGGGCCCATGGCGTCTTATGACGCCACAGGTGCCTTGAACTGTGCAAGGATATATGAGACGACACGACCCATCCTTGATGGTCCATGAGCGATCATGCACTGCGTGTCGACAACTCGAATAGTCGCATAATCAAGAAGCACTTGACCTACGAAACGAAAAGCTTGGACGGGTATTCATACGGAAAAACCATGCAATAATCCAAAAAGCAAGAATTCCACAAAAAGTGGCGAAGGCCACTTGCCAAACCTAGGACTACATAGTCGCTCGCCTAAGTACTGCATTCCAACGGACAAGTTGGGTTTGGGGGTCCTAACAAAGAGATGGATATGATTAGGCATCCAAACAAAGGCGAAAACCTGCCAACCGGTACGAGCGACCGTTTTCGCCAATCCATCGGTCATTCGTTGGTAGTCTGCATCGGCATGAAAGATCCTTTGACGACCGTTTCCACGTGCCATCACATGATAAATCGCGTTCGGAAATTCGATTCGTAAAGGTCTAGCCATACGGGTACTTTACCATGCGACGAACTGGCGGTAAACAGAAAACAGGGTCTGAACCCAACGATGATGATAAGCCTCGATCTGAATACAAAAAAGCTTATCGATGAAGGACTTACGTCAAATTAACAGTGCCATTCGGGTCTGACCCCACAGATCGTTCGAGGAATTGCTTCGAAAACAGTAAACAGGGTCTGACCCCACAGATCTGACCCCACAGATCGTCCCTGACCCCACAGATCGTCCCCACAGATCGTTCGCGGCGATTTTGTATCGCTCGGAAAGGGCGAAATATTGTTTCGCCACGAAGCGGTTGCCTAGGACAAGCGTCGGCTATTGGAAGGAAATTGAGCCGGTCGGTTCAACGATTTTCGTTCTCAACTGCGTTTCCTCGAACCCACAGCTCTTTGCAGCGAGTTCTGTTGTTGGACGTGTAGAACAATGAAAAGGCTGCTTCTATCGGTCCAGGCTGTTTGGGAGACCTAAACTGTACTGTCAGTTTCTTTGACTCGCCGGGCTCCAACTTAAATGGCTCGAACGCTTCCTCTTCAACGCAACCGAGACCGCAACTTCCTCGAATTCCTACGATCTGAGCTGCACCGAAAAAACTCGGGTTACGAATATTGAAAGAAAGATCCCTTACCTCTCCAAATGGAAAGTTGCTTAGGGTAAGCTCGGACGATTGTATATCAAGTGAAGTTGACCGGGTAAGTATCGTCGATCCAACTAGGCCGCAAGCGAATACGAAAAGCGCGGCAGCGACGAATCGAAACGCAAACCGTTTATAACGCAACATGGAACATTTTGCCTTTTCATGGATGAATGACTATTTGCGTCGCAATCCGACACCCCAATTGTAGAGGACGGCGCCAGCGACAACTAGAACTAATCCGCCTAACGATGAGTAAAGCCAGTACGGCGGCGATTCATCCAAAGTTGGCTCTGGAAATCCAAACGCGCTGAGGGTAAACTCGCGCTCACTCAACGGAGCAACCGACCATGAACGTTGATAATTCACTTCATCTATAACTGTATTGGTAATCATATTTCGAGTTTCCGTTCGTGTACTGGTCATAAAGGGAATACCGCCGAGATTTTCATCGTAACTGTATGTGTATGTCATCTTAAACGGTGGTTCCCCCATCCAAACGAATGAGATCAGCACCCAGTCGTTTGAGGGATCGAATACACCCACCGATGAGCTACTGACCACTTTTTTTACAACCTCCTTCGTTTCCCCATTGTACTTTAAGTAAGTATATGGGAATTCGATATTTACCTGGACGCATTCACGATTGTTTACCGAAATGGATTTGATGTCTTGAATTTTTACTGCCTCGCTTAGCCATTCAATTTGATTTAGAACTTCTTGAATCGGGAGCATATGGGGGCGAATTCCCCGTCGCGGTTCCATGATACGGTTGTAAGCATCCGCATTGTCGCTTCCAGCCGGAGGGGCCGGTTGATACGGATGGACCGCAGTAATTACCGATTCACCCGAGGCCGAACTTGCAAGCTCAAAGGCATATCGAGGATTAGCGCATTCTGTGGTTTGCTCTCCTCTGCTCACATCCTTTGAAATAAATTGTCGATAATTAGAACGGATTCGCTTCTCATGATATTCGTCAAGCTTGGTTTTGCCTTTCCGCAAAACCTTTTGCTTAGAGTCAATGGTAACGCCAGACGTGTCGGAAAAAAATTTCATGTGGAGTTCCACTTGCTTCTTCCACGCTTTCGGAGCCTCGTTTTGAAATCGCTTAAGCAACGCTGCATCCATTTCAGCTCCGAGTGATTGTGCTGCTAAGGAAAGGGTCCACAAAACGATCAAAGTTGTGGCAACGCCAAAAGTCGATACGTAACTCTTTGGAAACAAGGCATACTCCGAATTAGAAAATTTGACGCAACACATAGAATGAAGTCCAACAGCCCGAATGAACGTAAGAAGCAAAGGAGCGGTCACGACTTGGCCGCAACCGCCGAAATCAACTAGAAGACGATGCCACGCATCTCCCAAAGTAAATTATGTTACGTCGCAAACACAAGTGCTGATCTGGTCGATAACGTGAACTGAACAATTGCCAGTGCATGTCCCGCAAGTCCCCTGGTTCTTCGTACAACTACCGTGTACATAAACGCCATTTTCTAGTCTGAAGCAATTTCCACCGGACGGAGTTCCACAATTATTGCAAGTACCTCTGCAATCTGGAGGAGCAATTGCAGCCAAAGACGTTGAAGGCACTGATGCAGTACCGATCACCATCAGCAATAAACCTAACGCCATTAAAACTCTACCAATCAACATTCGTACTTTCGACAACGCGATTATTTTCTATTCGTCCAACAAGTAAGAGGGCCCTTCGGTAGGTGCCAGGCACCTACTTGACGGGGCGAGTTGCTGACGGTACGCTTGTTGCAAAGGAGATTTGAAATGCCTCGTACACCCCGTGCTGAACAGTTTGATCCGAATGAAGTTGGTATCGTCCACCTGATCCAGCGTTGCGTTCGAAGGACCTTTCTGGCTGGATTCGATGAAGCGACCGGAAAAGACTATTCCCATCGCAGGGAATGGATTCGCTCGCGCATGGAACGACTCGCTTCCGTCTTTGGTATCGACCTCCTTTCCTATGCGATTCTCTCAAATCACCTCCATATCGTCGCTCGGATTCGACCCGACATTACTTGTGAATGGTCAGACCAGGATGTCGCGCTGCGATGGCTCCGTATTTTTCCTGGACAGCGAATCGATGAACATTTGGCGGACCCTACCACAAACGCCGTCGATACTTTGGCCAATAACGCCGAACGAATCAAAGCGATTCGATTGCGTTTGTCCGATCCATCTTGGTTTATGAAAGCTCTCTGCGAACCCATCGCTCGTCTCGCCAATTTCCAAGACAAAGTAACGGGCCACTTTTGGGAAGGTCGCTTCACAGCACAAGCCATTACCGACGAAGCCGGTCTTTTGGCTTGCAGCATGTATGTCGACCTGAATCCGATCCGTGCCGCAATGGCTTCGACTCCAGAAGAATCAATCCACACGTCCGCTTATGATCGTATCAAAGCCCTCAAGGGAATCACCATTCCATCTGCTGCCGTGGACCTAGTTGCTATCGAGACACAGGAAGCGGGCAAAATCCGCCGAACCACGACTCCGGATGATCTTCGCAAGAAACGCTCTGCCGCCAAAAAGAAACGCGGCCCATCCATCCTCCGGGACGCTTGGTTGTCACCGCTAACACTTAACGAGCGGGGCAAACCCAGTGCACAAACAAGCCACAGTGGCGTGCGTGCAAGCGACAAAGGCTTCCTGTCGATGAAGTTGGGCGACTACTTGAGTCTGTTGGATTGGACGGGTCGCCAGCGTGTTGGCAGCTTAGAAAAACCCACCATTCCGAAAGATCTTGCTCCTATCCTTGCAAGGATTGGAATAGAGGGACAGATGTGGTGCGACTTGGT
>CAMCMB010000009.1 GCA_945875845.1 Pirellula staleyi DSM 6068 | reverse complement strand
CAACAAAAAACGCCAAAGGAACTCAACGTTTCCAATGGCGTTAATGAAATCAAGATGCATGAACGGGATGGCATCCCCCATGCATCAGTCAGCAGCAGAGCTCAAAGTATACCAACAGGCATAGAACGGACAATCTCATGGAGCGGAATTGGATTTCCATAAAAAGCTCTACATGGGTTTTGTGGCGTGTTGCATCGAATGGTTCGTAGTTGGAACTTTACGGCCAAGCACTACCTTCATCCATATGAAGGGCGGCTAGTTTATGTCGTTACGACAGGAAACGAGCAGGGACTGGAATCGCAACCCAGTACGATGGCGAAGACCAAAATAAAATGTGCGGGCTCTGTCCAACCTGACAACCCGTCACCTGCATAGCGTAATCATTCGGTTGACACCATCGGGCCCAATTGGTCAACATGCCAGTTGAGTAAGCTGACACCTAAACACCATACCGTACCGCATAAGCAGCCAAAGGGGGCTATGCAGGGAAAGAGGGGCGGTACGCGACGACTCGGACGATAGGACCATGCCCCATTGAAATCCTCCAGAGCGTTTTCCAAGGCGATACCATGGGCGTACCATCCATTTCTGTTGCTGTTTTTCTAGTTGGTTGGCTAACCATCAGTTGAACCGGGGGCGGATGAAAATAGGCATGCAGAGCGTAGCGAGACCACGGCCTACTTGCGTACGTTTCCACAAATCGAGAGCCCTAAACAGGTGGCACCTTTATTTGATTGTTGGCAGGCGGATAGGTAGAATGGTCGGACTGCCCCCTCCCCGTGCGAAAACGTCATCGGGAGCATTTTGAGTTGTAGATGATGCTGGTCATCATGCTTTTGCTTGGTTAAGCAGAGATTCGTTTGTTCCGATTCTTTTTCGACGATCGAAACCGGCTTACGGAAAAATGACCTGCGAAGGTGTGGTCTGCGGAATCGCAATCGTCTTGGTCGCCACTCTGGCGACAACGTTCAGAAACCGAGATCTAGTTGGCTTGGCGTTTAGAGACGCCGATGTGGCCAAAAAGCTTGAATCGGAGCGCTTTGGAACTACTCTCAAAGTCTGCAGCCGCTGTGCAAATATTCCGCTCCGATCATGTTTCTCCCGGCAAATTCGCAAATCCGACGATGGCAAGCTTCCGCAATATCTACACGTCACTCATGCTAGTCATCGCCGGCTCGACGAAAAAGGAACTGGCCCGTCAAGTGAGCTACCTCAAGGCCGAAAACCAGATCCTTCGAAGCCGACTGCCGGAACGTCTTAGTTTAACTCATCGCGAGAAAAATCGCTTGGTCCGATTTGCCAAGAACCTGGGATCGGCCCTCAACCATCTGGCGACGATCGCTCACCCATCCACGATCCGAAAGTGGATTCGAGATGCGTCAGGCCGGGTTGCGAAGACGAGGAAAAACGTTGGCCGGCCTCGCACTGCGGAGCAAATCGAGAAGCTGATTCTCAAGTTGGCGAAGGACAATTCGTGAGGATATACTCGCATTCTTGGCGAGCTGAAGAAGCTCGGTATCGAGTCGGTCACTCGCAACACTGTGAAGAACATCCTAAAACGGAATGGGTACGAGTCTGGTCCCAAACGCGGACCAGGAACGTGGGACGAGTTCCTCAAGATTCACGCCAAGACGATGTGGCAATGCGATTTCTTCTCGAAGAAGGTCGTATCTAAGACTGGCCTCCGCGATCTATTTGCCATCGCATTTCTGCATATTGAATCCAGGCGAGTCTTCATTTCACCAGGCACTTATCACCCTGATGAAGCTTGGGTTCTTGAGCAAGCAGAGGCGTTCAAGCAGCACGTCAAGAAGGAGAAGATCCCTTTGAAATTGCTAATGCATGATCGCGATACGAAGTTCACCAAATCCTTCGACGAGACGTTTGCAAGTAAGAAATCCGAGGTCAAGATCTCCGCGTTTCGCTCTCCCAACACCTGCGCTTTCGTGGAGCGTTTCATTCAAACGGTGAAGCAAGAATGCCTCGATCACTTCGTAGTCTTCGGCCGCAATCACTTCGACCATATCTGTGAACAGTTCGCGGAGCATTATCACCTCGAGCGCCCGCATCAATCCCACGAGAATGTAGTCATCTCGGACTTCAAGAAGAAGCAAAAGAAACCATCCATGGATTGCCCGACAATAAAGCTCACCGAGATTAGATGCCAAGAACGACTAGGCGGTTTGTTGAAGCACTACTCCAAACGAGCGGCCTAAGCGATGCGTTGGAGCAAGTACTAGTTCCTAGCTTTGCTCCGATTGTGGATATTCGCTATTGCTCGGATTCCATTCTCCATCTTGGCTCGTGCTGAGACATTGGCCGAGTGCACGACGATAGTCGGTGGAACGAATCCATGCATTGCTACTTGCTCCTCAACCCATAGGACAACATCGTAGCCAGTCCCTCTAGCATCGTTACCGAGATCATGGTCAAGACTAAGTTCGGTCACTTGCCCAGTTTGCAACAACTCAATTGCTTCACTTGGCCAGTACACACGCGTCCAACCCTCTGGCGTCGTACGTTCATCATCTAGATAGACTTTCATGTCGAATCAATTTCAATTGGTGTTATTCGCAAAAGGTGTTTACAACGACCTGTGATCGCCTACTTCTTGTATCGGACGATGACCACTCTTCCATCGTATTCTTCTACGCCGAGCTGATCGGTCATCAACTTCTCAACTTGATCAACCGATCCACCTCCGGTACCGGCGCCGATGAGTGGAAACGCGATCGACTTGAAACCGTGTTCCTTCGCTGTGCGCATTGCGCTTCGACACGACTCGCGAATGGAATACTCAGAAGACCGCCACCACATGCTGATGCCCGCAACGTGAATTATACCCTTGAAAGGCAAACGGCCAGCGCTGGTTAAGACTGCGCCTCCTAGCGGTATCGGTCCAAACTTTGCGACTTCTCGGAACGGCTGATAACCTGCTCGTTTCTTGATAGCTCCAGAAACGCCCTGAGGCAATAACAACCACCAAGGAATGATGTTGCGATTCCAAGCGTTTACGATTACTTCAACGTCTTGGTCAAGCAAATCGCCAGTTGTCACTTCAACGGTTGCCATAGGGTTGCGAGCATCTTAGTCTGGAAATTGAATGAACTGAGCCGGTACAGCATCCGTCAGCCAGACGCCATTTGCCGACAAGTAAAAGGAGAGGCCTGATTCATGCATCGCTTCAGTACGAATCGTCAAAATTAGAGGCTTCCCGCGTCGAGCCCCAACCTTCTTGGCGGTCTCGATGTCTGCCGACAAATGCACGTGATTGCGAGACCGTTTTAGTAACCCTTGCTCGCGAATACTTTCAATGAACGCAGCAACCGTTCCATGGAACAGCTGATTAGGCGGAGTTACTGGTTCTAGATTGAGCTCGACGTCGGGAACGGAATGCCCTTGATTGGCACGGATCTTCAAGCCATCGTCGCTCAGGGAAAACCGTTTCTTCTCGCACGAAGCAACTACATCATGAAGTAGCTCAAGCGAAAGTTCATTGCCCTTGCGATTTGCGTTCGCAATCAACTCGTCGATCGGTAACCAACCCTCGGGATCAAGCTGCATGCCGATGACTTCCGGCTGATGCCGCAGCACGAGACTCAGGAATTTGCTAGTTGAAGTGAGACTTTTAGGGGACTTGTTCATGTGTTGTTCGTTGCTCTGTAGCGATTCCAAATTTCATCGAGTGCCGCTCCTGCCGGCATTGCCAATCGATAATCCACGACATTCGAAACTGTCGTCTCGCTTGGATTGATTTCCACAGTGACATTGCCACTCGACTTTGCCATGTAGATTGGAGCTTGAATATAAGGGAACACGCTCGTTGTGCCGATGCTAAATACAATATCGAACCCCTTCTCAAGCTCGTTTTGCAAGTGTTCAACGCCTGGGCCATCAATCAACTCTCCGAACAGCACAACATCCGGTCGCACCAGTGCTCCGCAACGCGGGCACTTTGGAGGAATCGCGAATCGTACCTCGTCAGGGCAAAAACTATGGGACTATGCCGAAGGCGCGACGGACCAAGAACTGTATTCGCATGCGTATCCCGGTGAAGATCTGCAAACCATTAGAACTCTGCTACGCGCCGGAACATATCACTGCGTAGTTGCGAATCCGCCGTATAACTGCTTTGACGTAATGGTCCAGCAACGCGTGTTCTGGGACCAATCTTTTCGTTTACCTTACTCATTACCAAGGGAGATACTATGTCCACACTTGGACTTCGAATGAGCGAGCTCGTGCGGGCTTGCTTCACCGGCATTTGGATTAAATCCTACGAACCCGATGACGCCATCGCTGAATTAACCCAGCTTTGCCGTTCTGAAAACTGGTCACTGATGACCTGGGATATCGCACAAGGACTTAAGTCCAACGGCGACCAGCCTACCGTAACGGATGCGATCGACCCGATTGGGGCCGTCAAAGCACTCTCGGCCATGACCAACGACGATATTCCTACGATTCTGGTCCTGCGGAGCTACCATCGCTTCATCGGTTCAGGCGAAATCGTAGCAGAAGTCGCCAAAGCAGTGACACAAGGCAAGGTCCATCGCAAGTTTGTGGTGATCCTGTCGCCTGTTGTGCAGCTGCCGCCCGAACTCGAACGGCTGTTCGTGGTTGTCGACCATGAGCCGCCGACGCGGGACGAACTGCGCGAGCTTTTGGCTGGGATTGCAACCGACGGTGATGAAATGCCGACTGGCAATATGCTGGAATCGGTGCTCGATGCCGCAGTTGGCCTTACTCGATACGAGGCCGAAAACGCGTTCTCGTTGTCGTTGATTCGACACGGCGCGGTACAGCCTGATGCAATTTGGGAGCTCAAAACACAGGCTCTCAAGAAGTCTGGCCTATTGAGCCTCTGTCGTTCTGAGAGTGATTTCAGCTCGCTGGGTGGTTTGACGGCGTTAAAGGCGTTTACTAAGCGAGCACTGCTGCGTGCAGGCAACGCTGCGACGCTTGCAAAGCCCCGTGGCGTGTTGTTGTTGTCGCCGCCAGGATGCGGGAAATCCGAGTTTTGCAAATCTCTGGGCAAGGAAGTGGGCCGCCCCGTGCTGACATTGGATGTTGGCAGCCTAATGGGCTCGCTCGTCGGCCAAAGTGAAGAACGGACCCGAGAGGCGTTGCGGATCATCGACTCTATGGCCCCTTGTGTGGTCATGATCGATGAAATCGAAAAGGCTTTTGCGGGTGCGTCAGGTGGCAGCGGTGATAGCGGAGTAACATCCCGCATGTTTGGTTCGCTACTGACATGGCTGAACGACCATACTTCGGATGTGTTCGTGGTTTGTACGGCAAACGACGTTTCGCGATTACCGCCTGAGTTCTCGCGTGCCGAGCGTTTTGACGGTGTGTTCTTTGTAGATCTGCCTAGCCGATCGCAAAAGGATGCTATTTGGGGAATGTATCGGACGCGGTTTGGCATATCTGGCGACGAGAATCTGCCAGCAGATGACCAATGGACAGGGGCCGAGATTCGTTCTTGTTGCCGATTGTCAGCTTTGCTGGACGTACCACTAAGCCAAGCTTCGCAAAACGTCGTACCGGTGGCGGTAACCTCGGCGGAGTCCGTTCAGCGGCTTAGAGAGTGGGCTGCGGGTCGATGCTTGGATGCGGAGGCTGGCGGGATCTACTCGGCAAATCATTCGGACAAAAGCACAAATGGTGCAACCGTCAGACGTCGCGTTAGTCGCGGCGGACCGTCTGCTAACTGACTGACTCCCCATTCCATCAACATAGGGAGCCATGCAGTGCTTACTCCACAAGATCTTGTCCTATTGCGAGAGGCGTTAGCTTATTGGGCTATGGAAACCGTTGGCTTGGATAGGCTTCAAGCGACGGACCAAACTCATTCTGAATGCTTGGTCGAGGTCACCGAAACCGACATCCAAAGGTTGTTTCAGCGACTTATGCCCGAAAATATCAGGTACATCGTCGTGGATCGTGAGTCGAACCACACCGTCAATACGCGACTGTTTCGCAAAGCACCTCACATCCATGCCTCTTCGGATCGTTGGCAGGTCAAGCAAGTCACTGAAGCGTCAAAGGGGCTTGTCACCGCCGACGCAGAGGCTCGAAAAGGTTGGGTGGCGGCGCAGCAATCCTTCGAGCAGACCCGCAAATCGATCGTGCAACAACAGACCGATATCCAGTCGGGCCTAGACAGACTTGAATCAGAACGCAAATCCATCGCAACGCAGCGGGCAACGGATCTGCTGCTGTCGGGCTCCATCGAAGCTATCGGAACGGTAGTCGCGGTGTTGGTCCCGCTGTTGTTGCTTGGTTGGCTTATGCAGCGATTCTGGCAAACGGACTCAGTGCAAGACGTTGACGAAATGATCGTGATGTCCGCTAAGGCAACACAAATTCCGCCGACTGTATCGATGACCGAGATTTGGAAAAACCTAAAGCCTGTCTCCATTGCAAATGGCCGGTATTTGCCTGAAGTGTTGGATGACGACTCTTGGTCACATGACGCCTAAGCACCTATCGCTACCAACCATACCAATAACGGCGGGTAATTGTGCCCGCCGTTTTCGTTTACTTACCCCTGAATATCCAAGGAATCCAAATATGTCCACAGCACTAGAACCACCAACCCAGGCGAGTGAATTTCAACAAAGGACCACGGCAGGTGAGCAATTGCAGTCGGCAACGACCGCAATACGGCTGCATGTCCGTTGGCCAGGTGTTCGCAAGACACTTAGCCAAGGGCAACGTCGACTAGCCGCTGGCGCATTTAGCGCCGATGTAGATGTCCTATCGGCTGGCAAAAAGCTATTCGACACCACCCATCCCGTATTTCGAGCCGTATCGGCAGTGAAATCCAAGGCCGTGGCCTGCTGGCGTGGGCAAACACTGCCATATGTTGAGCCTGGCATCCGGCTCGTCCGTCGCAATACGGTATCAACTTTGGAGTCGCAGCTACGCGAGACTCAGGATGAGCTAGAGGTCACGGTACGTGATCTTGATCGTTGCTGGGGCGAACTGGTTGACCAAGCTCGCACGCGCTTGGGAGACCTGTTCGATGTCAGGGACTATTCACCAAGTATTGCCGACGAGTTTGAGATCACTTGGGATTATCCTGCCACCACGCCGCCGGATTACTTGCGGAGTGTAGCACCCGAGATTTACGAATCGGAGTGCAACCGAGTAAGAGAACGCTTCACCGAAGCGGTCAAAATCGCCGAGTCTGCGTTTGCCGAAGAGCTTGGAAGCCTTGTTTCGCACTTGGCCGAACGGCTTAGCGGTGAATCGGATGGCAAGCCCAAAGTGTTCCGCGACACGGCGGTCACGAACCTAAACGAGTTCCTTGAGCGGTTCCGTAGACTCAGCATCGGCACGGATGAATCTTTGGAACAACTGGTTGATCAGGCACGGAGCTTAGTCACCGGTGTTGTTCCAGAGGATTTGCATCAACGTGAGTCGCTTCGGCAACGGATTTCCAACGGGTTGACACGGATCGAAGCGAGTCTATACGGCTACATGACCGACCGACCACGTCGGAACATTATCCGGAGGCCAGTATCTTGAGCCGCGTTGGTGAAACCGCTGAGCTGATCATAGGACTTGGTGGAACCGTGCGCATGATCTACTCGGAGCTCATCGAGCCGCATGCGCTAGGCGACCCAACGATTGAGCGTGGTTCTCATGTCGAGCCCGATCAGAACGGATTCTGGTGGGCCGACTTGTCCCCTTGCAATGGCCCGAGACTTGGCCCGTACATGATTCGCTCTCGTGCAATTGAGGCTGAGATTGCATGGCTTAAACAATACTGGCTTGAGCCAATGGTTATTTAAGTTAGTCGCTCCAGATTTCACTTTTCCATCAACTATGCCTGGGTATTTACCTGGGCATTTTTCGTTTTCGCATCGATTTTATGCCATGCGAAGACATGCCATTCAGGTTCTTAACTCCAAATCCAAGTAAGAGGTAATTCCATGTCCATTGCTGAATTTGACGCAGAAGTTGCAGCTGCCACAGGTGACGCGGTCGGCACGATTCGTCGCTGCGGCTTTTCCATGTTAACGCGAGGTCCCGTTGAGTTAGAGCCAGATGATGTGCGTCCACCTCAGGTTATCGATTGGGACAGTGTCGACCCCTATCTCCGGGCTCGTTTTATCGACGAACTGACCGACTAAACGGCTGTGCCGGATTTGCCAAACACAAGCGGGCGGTGGCTTCAAGTCATGGCCCGCTCGTCTATTCATTCCTATGCGTTCTTTACGTTCCTTTAATACTCCAGCAATCGATTGAAACGAAACATGCTTGTCCGATCCAAAATAGATGGACCACTCGACGGGGTCGAAAAGGTAGCCAGTGCATTGCAAATCTGGCTCCGTCAACGATGCAAAATAGACCGAGACAAAGAGCACTTCTGGTCCATCGGTTTAGATATCAAGATGGTGGTGAAGTATGTCGAAGTGGTCACGATTGGCACCCTCGACGCAAGCCTTGTTCATCCCCGTGAAGTCTTTCGCTTCGCAATCATGCAAGGGGTTGCATCCATCATTATTGGTCATAACCACCCATCGGGTGACATACAGCCAAGTATTCAGGACAAGGCCGTTACCCGGTCTCTTGCCAACGCCGGCAAGGTGTTGGGTGTTCCGCTACATGATCATCTCATCATTGGGATGAACGGCAAGCGATTTAGCTTTGCTGAGTCACTGCCTGAAGATTTGCGAGCTACTTAGCCAGGTTTCTGTACTGCGGAGCCCAGCTCTTGGGTCAATTAACTTCCGAGCGCGGCAAACCATGCCCGCTCGTTCAATCCAACAACTTCCAACAAACGAAATCAAAAATTATGTATATTCCCAAAACAGTACTCCAGGCGTTTCGCAAGTTTGCAAACGCCTTTTTAGACAGACCGATTCGGAAGCTCGCTTCTGACATTGGGATCCACGCCACCGCAAACGGCTGCACCCTTCAAGTTTCCGACGCAGGGAAGTCAGTATGCTGCACAGTTGCATGTAAAGATGGCGATGACGCGTTGACAGAATCGGTGAGCATTCCATGTGATTTATTTGAAGAGCTAGCCCAGTCCACACGCGACATCGAATTTGGTCCGGTGGAATCGACCGAGAATGGCAGCCGTTTCGTAGTTCGCTGGCAAACTGGCTTGGCTATTCGGCATGCTGAGCTCGACACGCACGAGCCTCCAGCACTTGTGGGCGACAGCATTCCGTTGACCAATATCGACGATCGGTTCCTGCAATGTTTGGCACATGCAATTGAAGTGACAGATGAAGCATCTATTCGCTACTCGGTGGGATGCGTCCAGCTCAACGGTCGCGATGGGACAATGGCAGCCACGGATGGTGGTCACCTGGTACGCTTTGACGGTTTTGACTTTCCAGCTGCAACGAACTTCCTAGTTCGGTGGCTTGATGAGCAAGTTGGCATGCCGCCGCTTGACGCTGTGGGCCATCGTGTGGTGCATGGCATACAGCACACTGCGACCGAAATCGTCACGCAAGAGTTGCTGGATGAACTGCGTAGCATTAGCGCATTACAGGAGCTTGCCAGGCTTGGGGATGTGGCATCAACGAAGGGACGCGTGATACTCGCTCATCTTGGCAATGGCTCAAGCCTGGCTGCGGTGCGCGATGGCAAAAGCATCGACACTAGCATGGGATTCACACCGGCCGCTGGATTGCCAATGGGTTCGCGTTCGGGAGACTTGGATCCGGGTTTGATCGGCTATCTGGCTCGTACCGACCAGATGACAGCCGAGCAGTTCGATCAAATGGTGAATCAAAAGTCCGGGTTGCTAGGCGTTTCCGAGTTGAGCTCCGATGTACGTGACTTGCTCGCGATGGAAAAGAACGATATTCGAGCCGCTGAAGCGATCGCATTGTTCTGTTATCAAAATTACACACTGGGGTTCAGAATAACCAATTCAGCATCAGGAAAGTTCATAACCTTCAAGATAGGTGGGTGTTGCGCGAAGTATGTTGCTCGATGACCGTCCACAAAGCGCTGCTAGAGATCTTCTATCGGTTTAGATTGCAAGATTTCGAATCTTTCCGCGATTGCAAGGGACTTTGGCACAGCAATCGCTTTTTAGTTCTTGGCAGCAGGCCAGATCGTTCCGGCCTCACAAAAACACCTGTAAAGGAGATCTATTATGTTGAGTTGGGCGCTAACGTTTTTAGTAGTGGCTATTATCGCCGCAGTCTTGGGATTTGGTGTTATCGCTGGAACGGCGGCATCCATTGCACAAGTACTCTTCTTTGTTTTCCTCGTTCTTTTCGTGGTCAGCTTGTTTGTAGGCCGACGTGGTTCGTCGGTTACTTAGGCCCGCAGTTAACTCAAGTTGCATGTTTCGACACGCTCTTACATGCTGCGATGCCGCTTGAAGCTAGGCTTAAACGGCAATTTGGCTCAAGTTTGCCAACCGCAAAATGACCAATCCGTTGAAGAACTGGAACGAGACGTTTCGATTAACCCGAAACAACGTGAGAGACTGAATAAAGAGACCGTTACAACAACACCCTTAAAGGAACATGAACATGACCATGATCGATACGAAAACCACGACCAAAGACCCCATCTGCGGAATGACCGTGGACGAAGGCACCGCGATCCACGCCGAAAGAGATGGCAAGACGTTTTACTTTTGCGGTGAACATTGTCGACAAAAGTTTCTGTCCACTTCTGCCGGTGCCCAACCGGAAAAGAAGCCCGGAAGCTGCTGTGGATAACAATACGACGACTGCACTTCCTTGTCTTCGACTGAGCCCGATCCGATTGGGCTTGAGTTTCGGCGCGACAGGAGTGGTGTTTTACCTCGGCTGCATGCTGACGATGGCCATTGTGCCGAATTCGCAGGCGCTGGTTTTGTACAATAGCATGCTTCATGGTTTTGACGTCGCGCCGATTCTCAGACCAAGCGTACCTATCGGCGAAGCCGTATTGGGATTGATCGCCTCGTTTATCGGTGGGGGTTTAGCGGGCAGCATGATCGCTGGATTCTACAACTGGGGACTACCTAAACCCGCTTAAGTAACTCAAGGAAAGACAAGACTATGGCCGTCCTTCATGCGCAGGCAGGCGAAGTTGTCGATATTCGACCGCTTGGGGTCACGATCGCAGATTCCAAAACTACCGCTCTCATCAAGACTCATCAATTCGAGATCATTCGCACGGTCTTGTTAGAGAATAAAGAGATTCCGGTCCACGCCGCCAAAGGAAACATCATTGTGCAGTGCTTGGAAGGGCACGTCACGTTTAGCACGATGGGAAAGAATATGGAGCTGAAAGCTGGACACATATTTTATTTGAAGACGGGTGAACCCCATTCATTGAAAGCGGTCGAGGATTCATCGTTGCTGCTGACGATTCTTTTTCATAGCGACGCTTCCGTCACTGGTTCTTCATCTAGCCTATCGCTTTAACCCGCGCATTCTCAAGAAAAACGGAAGTAAGGCGGAAAAACCATGACCGAGGCAAAACATATGAAGCTGCTGAAGCAGCAAGGAAAGTACTATTTTGACGAACCGGACCGGGGGATGGTTCGGACGCGCAAGCGTGACGGGAAAGCGGCATGACGAGTCACTTGGCGAACCGCCCGAAGCAACCGGCCAGCAATGAAGACATGCTGGACGCGCTCCAACGCGATGCCTTTGGATATTTTCTACGCGAGAACAACCCAGCGAACGGCCTGGTGATGGACAAGACGCAAGCGGATGCCCCCGCGAGCATCGCCGCCGTTGGATTTGCGTTGGCAGCGTACCCGGTG
Organism: Pirellula staleyi DSM 6068; assembly: GCA_945875845.1. Lineage (GTDB taxonomy): Bacteria > Planctomycetota > Planctomycetia > Pirellulales > Pirellulaceae > JBKCUI01. Next base: position 115,840 of record CAMCMB010000009.1, on the reverse strand, counting down.
GGCGTCGAACGCTTATGGATGACGCGCGCCGAAGCAACGCGCCGAACGTTGGCGGTGTTACGGTTTTTCTGGACCAGCCCGCAGGGAACTGCACCGGACGCTACAGGCTACAAAGGGTTCTACTACCATTTTCTCGATATGAAGACTGGCCGCCGCGCGGGGAGGTGTGAGCTTTCAACTGTCGATACCGCTTTCTTGTTGGCTGGTATGCTCACGGCCTCAATCTACTTCGATGAGGATTGTGAGGACGAGTTGGAGATACGCACGTTGGCCGATGCGCTCTATCGCCGTGCTGATTGGCAATGGGCGCGGAAAGGTGGAGCGACAATCACTCACGGTTGGAAGCCCGAAAGCGGTTTTTTGAAGTACCGTTGGAAGGGCTACGATGAGGCCCTACTCGTGTACGTGCTGGGCCTCGGTTCGCCGACGTACCCGCTGCCAGAGGAATGCTATTCGGCGTGGGCTTCCACCTACGAGTGGAAGGAGATCTACGGGCACGAATTCCTTTATGGCAGCTCGCTTTTTGTCCACCAATACTCGCATCAATGGATCGACTTCCGTGGGATTCAGGATGCTTTCATGCGCGACAAGGGGATCGACTACTTCGAGAATAGCCGGCGTGCGACCTATGTTCAGCAACTGTACGCAATTGATAATCCACACGCATTCATAGGCTACGGCCAATACTTCTGGGGGCTGACCGCGAGCGATGGTCCCGGTCGGATAGTGCGACAGGTGTCAAACGTAAAACGACGCTACTTCGGCTATGTGGCGCGCGGTGTGCCGTACGGACCGGACGACGGGACCGTCGCGCCGTGGGCAGTGGTGGCTTCGCTCCCCTTTGCGCCTGAGATCGTGCTGCCGACGGTTCGGCATTTCAAAGATGTCTACCCAGAGATTACGGGCAAGTATTGCTTCAAGTGCAGCTTCAATTTGACCTTTCCGCACAAGTCGAAGGGTGAACGCGGTTGGACTTCGCTGTACCACTTCGGAATCAACTTGGGGCCGGTTGTATTGATGTGCGAGAACTACCGTTCAGGCCTGCTCTGGCAACTGATGCGGCGTTGCCCGTATGTCGTCACAGGCTTACGTCGTGCCGGATTCACGAACGGCTGGCTATGAGAATGACAAACCAATGACCAAAGACCCCATCTGCCGGACGAGCGTGGTCACCATCACTTATCCCAAAGGAAACGATCACCTTGACAAAGCCAGCGCACACTAACGCAAAGGACCTGGTTCTGAAAGCGCTGTCGAGCAGCGAACTGACCGGTCTGTCAACCGCTCAAGTGGCTACGGCCCGTGAACAGTTTGGCTGGAACGAACTCGCCACCGCCGCTCCGGAACCAATCTGGAAAAAGTTGCTCGCTCAGTTCAGCGATGTTGTGGTATGGATTCTAATTGCGGCGGCGGTGATATCGGGAGCCATGGGCGAGTGGACCGATACGGCAGCCATCATAATAATCGTGCTGCTGAATGCATTGTTGGGATTCTACCAGGAGGGAAAAGCTGAAAAGTCACTCGCCGCGTTGCAGAGCATGGCCGCACCGAAAGCCAAAGTCGTTCGCGATGAGAAACTCGATTCGATCGCAGCACGCGACCTCGTACCAGGTGACATCATCGAGATCGAAGCAGGTGACAATGTGCCTGCAGATTTGCGGTTGTTGACAGCGTTCGCGATGCGAATCGAAGAAGCATCGCTCACCGGTGAGAGTGTGCCGGTCGAGAAAGACGCGGAACTCGTTCTGCCAGAGTCTACGCCGCTCGCAGACCGGCAAAACATGGCCTACACAAGCACGGTGTTGGCAAACGGCAATGGCCGAGGCGTCGTGGTGGCGACGGGAATGGACACGGAAATCGGACGGATTGCGGGCATGTTGAAGACGTATGATCGCGAGCCAACGCCACTGCAACGCCAGCTTGCCAAGCTCGGCCGCGCGCTCGTCATCATTTGCCTGGTATTGGTCGGTGTCATCTTTCTGCTGGGACTGCTGCACGGCAAGTCATGGTTTGAGGCCATGTTGTCGTCAGTCAGTCTTGCGGTCGCGGCGGTGCCCGAAGGATTGCCCGCCGTGGTGACGACGGCGTTAGCGCTCGGTCTGCAACGCATGGCGAAGCGCCACGCACTGGTCCGGAAGCTGCCGAGCGTTGAAACGCTGGGTTGCGTGTCCGTCATCTGCTCGGACAAGACCGGGACGCTGACTCACAACGAAATGACCGTCCGCGAGCTGCTGGCGGGCGGAATTCAATACCGAGTCACCGGTTCCGGCTACGCCCCGGATGGAGAATTCTTTAAAGTTGTATCCGGGGATGAACAGCCCGCCACACTGACCGACGAGGACGTGCAAGCGGCACTGCGAGTCGCGGCTTATTGCAATCACGCTCAAGTCCAGCCGGGTAAAACCGAAGGGGACTGGGATGTGATCGGCGATCCGACCGAAGGAGCATTGATCGTCCTAGCGACGAAGGGAGGCCTGAGTTCGAGCGACGAGAAACCGGAGGTCGTGCAGGAACTTCCATTCGACGCCGATCGCAAGGCAATGTCGGTCTTACGCAAAGACGATTCCGGTCACCGAGTGCAATACACCAAGGGAGCTCCGGCAGGCATCCTCGAAAAGTGCGTCTCGGAGCGCCGAGATAACCAAGTGATCGCGCTCACCGATGAACGTCGGCGTGTGATTACCGAGGCCAATGACGAGATGGCGTCCCGTGCTTTGCGAGTCCTGGCATTAGCCTATCGCGACGATTCTGGAGCCAAGGCAAAGATCGACGAGAATGGAATGACGTTTGCTGGCCTCGTCGGGATGATCGATCCACCACGCGAAGAGGTGAAACAGGCCGTCCTGCGCTGTCGCGAGGCGGGCATCCGTCCGGTGATGATTACCGGAGATCATCCCGCCACGGCGATGGCCATCGCGAAAGAACTTGGCATCGCGTCAGAGACCGACCGCGTCGTCACCGGCGAGGAACTGGATGCAATGTCCGACGATGACCTGGCGACGAATGTCGAACAGATCGCCGTTTTTGCGCGCGTCGCGCCCGAACACAAGTTGCGCGTCGTGCGCGCGTGGAAAGGTCGCGGAGAGATCGTCGCCATGACCGGCGACGGAGTGAATGACGCGCCCGCAGTGAAGGCGGCCGACATTGGCATTGCGATGGGAATCACTGGAACCGATGTCACGCGCGAGGCGGCAGCGATGGTACTGATGGACGACAACTTCGCCTCCATCGTCAACGCAGTCGAAGAGGGACGCGCGATCTACGACAACATCCAAAAGTTTCTGATCTTTCTGTTGTCATGCAACGCCGGTGAATTGATGCTGATGCTGATCGCCTCGCTACTAGGGTGGCCGATTCCATTGATACCAGTGCAACTGTTGTGGATCAACCTTGTGACCGACGGACTGCCTGCGTTGGCACTTGCGATGGAACCGCCAGAGCCGGGTCTGATGCGTCGCCGTCCGCGGCGATCGACGGAGCCGATGTTATCTTGGTCGTTGGCAGGTGCGGTGCTTGGTCAAGGGACGCTCCTCGCAGTCGTGGGGCTGGCGGCATTTTGGCTTAATTATCATCAGGAGAGTGACCTCGATTCGGCTCGGACAATGACCTTTTGCGTCGTAGTCTATGCGGAGCTGTTTCGCGCTCTTGCCGCTCGCAGCCAAACCTTGACGTTTTGGCAACTCGGTATCAGAACGAATATATATGTAGTCGCCGCGGTCGTAGTCTCGGCCCTGCTGCAGGTCGGAATCATCGCATTGCCATTCGTACGGCCTATTTTCGAGGCGACGATCCTGACACCATCCCAATGGGCGTTGCTCTCGGCTTTGACACTCACGCCGGTCACGGTAATTGAACTAGTGAAGCTTGGCCGCCAGTTCTTTGGCGGGAGCAATCAAACAGACTCCCCGGGAGCACCGTAAATATAGCTGGCCGAGGCGAAGCGATTACGATTCTGGGTCGAATAGCGCGCGAGTGCGGCAACTACGAAGAGTAGTGAATGTTTCCCGGTTTGGCATCGAAATAGAAAATAACAATGCCTTGGAGCTCTTCGAGCAGACTTTCGACTTTATTCCAGTCAGCACCGCACAGATCGGCGGTTTCCTCGCGTTAATCTCGGAGCACTTCGGCGGAAAAATCGGGCGGTCGATCGACGTATGCCTTGGCAAAGTCGAGAATGCTCGGCGGGAAGACAACTGTCATTTCGACGATTTGTTTGGTATCATCGAAGTTGACGAGGATAGGGACGGCGAAGCCTTGAATATCGACGATCGAGAGCTCCTGGAGTCGCAAATACGCGTCTCTTTCGCGAAGGTACGAGTCTCGGCGTTCGAGAGCTTTGATTGCGGTTTGTTGATTGGATTTCCAAACTGCTCCGTCATTTCCGTCCCCAAGGAACGGCATCAGTGATCGGCTACGTTGTTGAGCGTAGGCGGACGCAATAGCCATCAATCGATTTCGAAGGTCGGACGTGCTCAAAAGCGCTTTATCAAACTGCTATTCATCTCAAGTTCGCGGCTGGTTGGTGATAGATGGAGTTCAGCACGAACTAGCCCAGGTCGGTCCCGACTTCTGCATAATCCGAGAGCCGCTTTCAATCGTCTCTTTCGTTTCAGGCGACATACAAGCCGAATTGATCATTGAAGTTGACGGAGAACAACGGACCGTCGCGGTCGAGTTGTCTTCAACACACTCGTCTTCACCGAAAAAATTACAGTTTAAACCGGTTTAAGGCAGCTTAGCCCAGTTCAATCAATGAGGCCGCGCTCGGTTGAACGCAGAGTTGGCTTCTACTTCGCCTGATACCTTCAGTTCGATCCCAAGGTCTCCTTGGATTTAGGTCTGCCTCTTTCGACAGCTCGTCGATTGAAGCTGGAAAAATCAAAGGTAGCTCAAAATCTTCACTTTCTGCCTTTTCCGCTGGACATCGCTGAGAAACCCTACAGTTGTCGTCCTGAAACGAATGAAATCGCGGATTCGACAGCTTTAAACGAACTCGGACCTGCAAGAAAGTTTGCAATAACGGAGATTCTGATGTTCGACCGAGGAGTCACGAAAGTTGCCAAAGAACTTGGTGTTCAGCGAACCACGGTAAATGGTTGGATTTGCCGACTTCCATCGTGCAGCGGCTCGGACGACTGAACCGTGAAGGCGAGCAACCCAACGCTATCGCCACATTCTGGATGCCAAAGGATGACAAAGACGGTGAGAACCACAAGGATAGCCCCAACGCGAAACGAGTCGGACCCTACGAAAAAGTAAGTTTGGCGACGTCGAAGAAATTGCTGGAAAAGCTGACACTTGAATTTGAGAAGACTAAAAGCTTCCGCAAAGCACTCGAAACCGTATCAGAGTTGGAAGAAGCAAAGCAGGCAGTTGAGTCGACTGCGGAAGTTGTCATTCGCCCTCGTGATTTCCTTGAGCTTTTTTCGACGGAAGCAGATTTGGATGGTGGCTTTACCGATGTTTCTTATTTTGTCCGCAGTTCGGATCGCAACGCGGACGTACAGGTCTTCTGGCGAGATCTCTCGCGTCGCTCGCCAGACGCAGAAGAAGGCCAGCCCGCCCGCGAAGAGTTGTGTAGCATCCCAGTATTTGAGTTGCGAAAGTTTGTCGCTGGTAGAGCGCGTGTCTTCGAGTGGAATCCTGAAAGTCGTCAGTGGCAATCGCGTCGAGCAAGCGAGATTCAAGCAGGCATGACTTTGCTCGTACCGACTGATTGCGGTGGCTATTCCGACTCGCTCGGGTGGACTGGAGTTGCGACAGATAGACCGAGCGAGTTGCCAGTCCTAAGGCCACCCGCAGATGCGTTTGATGCTGATGCGTTGTCTTCAGCGATGAGCTGGTTACCGCTCAAGGATCATTTGGAAGATGTGAGGGCGGAAGCCGAATATTTGACTGAGCCGCTTTTGGATGACGACGCGATCCGACAGGCGATCACAATTGCTGCGTACTGGCATGATGTGGGCAAGGCGCTAGATCGTTGGCAGCAGTCAGCGTTGAACACGACTTCCACAGAAAGAGAAAAGTTGCAACAGGCACTGAGCGATACACAGATTGCTGAACATCATCCGTTGCTTACGACGTGGGAAACAAATTGGGAACCTCCCGATACGAACACGCTCTGGGCAAAGTTTCCAAATATCCGTTATACGATCTTAAATTCCGGGTTAGATCAACAGCAGCAGCGACGATTGTTACAGCGACTCTCGGTATCGTTTCAACCGGGATTGAGACATGAAGCGGCTAGTGCATTGGCGGCGTGGACAGCGTGGCAATCGGGCGACCAGACTTTGTCAGCACTAGCTGTTTATTTAATCGCTTGCCATCACGGCAAAGTACGGACCATGATGCGCCGCACTCGTCGTGGCAACCAAGTCTTCGGCTTAGTGAATAGTGATCATTTGCAAAAAATCGATGACGGTTTTGCCTTCAGTCACGATCTGTCATTTGACTGCACGCAACTTGGCGGATCGGGAGTATGGGATGAATCACAATTGACGTTCACCCTCTCGTCCCCGAGTTGGACTCAAGTGATTGCGGAGTTGTTGCAGGTTCCAGCAGCCACCACCGGAGCGATGATTTCTACACGCGAACCTAGCGGCCTCGGTCCGATAAAGCTCGCCTACTATGAAGCGATCATTTGCGCCGCAGATATTCGCGCAAGCAGCCAACCGGGGAAGGGCCAACACGATGCCTGAGACGTTAAAAGTCATCCGATGCCCAGGTATCAATACCGACAGTCTTGGCAGCTATCTTGTTGGACTGGGTTTGATTTCTGCGCTTGCATCACGCTGGCCTCTGATGCGATGCTGTTGGATCGAAAATGAATTTGTGATGTTGTCCGACGAAATTGAGAATCTGGATGAGGTGACGGAATACTTGCGTAAAGTATGGAAACCGACCCAGTACAAGCATTGGTGGACAACGTCGCAAAAGGCCGACACCAAAGCGAAGTCGTCGCAGCGAATTTGGTCCGAACGCAATGAGTGCCCAGCAAGTGAAGTGGCGATTCTCGACGCACGATACTAGCATCGTCCTGACGAAGGACAAATGATCGCAAGCCTAGTGTTTTGCAGGCTCCGCTTGCTATTCGTGTCGAACATCGCTCCGAACGCATTTGAGGTGACGCCTCGAAGACGTCGCGTAACCGGGCGACGCTTTCGAACGGGGCATTGTAAGAATGACACGAGCCAGCAGCCGAGATCAGAAAACAATTTAGTACGTGGATTCCATAACAATGAGTACAATCACGAAACGTTTTCAAAAGCCAGCCAAAAACATCCTTCACAAAATGGATGCTTACTGGCGGGCGGCAAACTATCTGTCGGTTGGGCAGATCTATCTGTACGACAATCCGCTGCTCAAGGAGCCATTGCAGCGTTCGCATGTTAAGCCGACGTTGCTCGGCCATTGGGGGACCACCCCCGGGCAAAACTTTATCTATGTGCATTTGAATCGCGTGATTCAGTCGCTCGATCTAAACATGATTTACATATCCGGCCCAGGTCATGGTGGACCTGCGATCGTTGGCAATACGTATCTGGAAGGGACTTACAGCGAAGTCTACCCAGAGATAACGCAGGACGAATTTGGCCTGAAAAAACTGTTCAAACAGTTCTCGTTTCCCGGCGGCATCCCCAGTCACGTCTCGCCCGAATGTCCAGGCTCGATCCACGAGGGAGGCGAACTTGGCTACTCGCTCAGCCATGCTTTTGGAGCGGTATTCGATAATCCGGATCTGATCACGGCATGTGTGATTGGCGATGGCGAAGCGGAAACGGGGCCGCTTGCTACCGCATGGCACTCCAACAGACTTTTGAACCCGATCACCGACGGAGCGGTACTTCCCATCTTGCATTTGAATGGATACAAGATCGCTAATCCGACGATCTTTGCGCGCATCACTCATAAGGAATTGAAGCAGTTTTTCAAAGGCTGCGGATGGAAGCCGTACTTTGTCGAAGGGGACTAGCCGGAAGCGATGCACAAGCGGATGGCGCATGTCATGGATCAGGTGATAGAAGAGATTCGCGACATTCAATCCAATGCACGCGAGAAGAATGATGCAACGAGACCAGATTGACCGATGATCGTGCTCAGTTCGCCCAAAGGTTGGACTGGATCGAAATTCGTCGATGGCCTTCAAATCGAAGGGACATTCCGAGCGCATCAAGTGCCACTGCAAATCGACGACGATCACCCCGGACATCTCGAACTTCTCGAAGAAAGGCTGAAGAGCTACCGGCCGGAAGAACTATTCGATGAGCGCGGGCGACTGCTAGAAGAACTTGCTGAACTGGCTCCTGTGGGTGAGCGGCGGATGGGAGCGAATCCACATGCCAATGGTGGATTGTTATTGAAAGACCTGGTTATGCCCGACTTCAGAAAACACGCGGTCGAAGTTCCGGCTCCCGGTACAGTAAAAGCAGCGGATACGTACGTTCTGGGCGAGTTCTTTCGCGACGTCGCCAAACTGAATCGCAAGCAACGCAACTTTCGCATCTTCGGGCCTGATGAAACTCTGTCTAATCGACTGAACGCAGTCTTTGAAGTTACGAATCGGCAATGGGACGCTCGCACGCAAGACAACGACGCGTTTCTGGACAGTGATGGCCGAGTTATGGAAATGCTCAGCGAGCATCAGTACGAAGGTTGGTTGGAAGGCTATCTGCTGACGGGAAGGCACGGGCTCTTCAACAGCTACGAAGCTTTCATTCACATCATCGATTCGATGTTCAACCAACACGCCAAGTGGCTGAAAGTCACGTCGGGTATTCCATGGCGCAAAAAGATCGCGTCGTTGAACTATCTGCTCGCTTCGCACGTTTGGCAGCAGGCGCACAATGGTTTCACACATCAAGACCCTGGCTTCATCGACCATGTCGTGAACAAAAAAGCATCGATTGTTCGCGTTTATCTACCGCCCGATGCGAACTGTCTGCTGGCGGTTTGGGATCACTGCTTGCGCAGCAGGCACTATGTGAATGTCGTCATTGCCGGCAAATACAAGGCGCCTCAGTGGCTGTCGATGGACGAGGCGGTCAAGCACTGTACTGCAGGCATCGGCAAGTGGCATTGGGCGAGCAATGACGGTGACGCCGAACCCGATGTTGTCATGGCCTGCTGTGGTGACGTGCCGACGCTTGAAACCCTGGCGGCGGTATCTATCCTGCGCGAACACTTGCCGGAGCTGAAAGTGCGCGTCGTGAATGTTGTTGACCTAATGAAATTGCAGCCAGCATCGGAACATCCACACGGCCTGAGCGATGAACACTTCGATGCACTGTTTACTCGCGACAAGCCAATCATTTTCGCGTTTCACGGCTACCCGTCGTTGGTCCATCAACTGACCTACCGGCGAGCCAATCACGACAACTTGCATGTACGCGGCTACAAGGAAGAAGGGACGATTACAACAACTTTCGATATGACCGTACTGAATGAACTCGATCGTTATCATCTCGTGATGGACACCATCGACCGCTTGCCACAAACTGGCGACAACGGAGCTCGCTTGAAACAGCAACTGACGGACAAACTTCAAGAACATTTCGTGTATATCCGCAAGTATGGACTTGATATGCCAGAGATTCTCAACTGGAAGTGGATAAATTAACTCGGTGGTCATAACAGATATTTCATCTAGATCCCTGGCACTTCGATTGTAGTTTTTGGCACTGCGTTTGCAGCAGTAGATGAAGAACTTTTACGAAGGAAGCTAAAAATGCTCAAGCACACTCTCATTTCGGCGGAAGGGATACTCATTCTCGAGCCGTCATCGCCACTCGAAACCGCCGACTTTGAGGCGGTTGCTCATGATATTGATCCCTATCTTGCGGAACATGGATCACTGTCAGGCGTGCTGATTGTCGCCAAGGCATTTCCAGGTTGGATGAATTTGGAGTCCGCTATTGCTCACTTGAGATTGATTGAAAACTATCACCCACGAATCAAAAAGCTGGCGATCGTTAGCGACAATAGTTTGCTGGAGCAATTGCCAAAATTCGCTGCCCACCTATTGCATCCAGACGTCAAGCACTTTTCAGAGTCAGAATACGAAGACGCACTGCATTGGATTAGGGAAGTTCCGGTACCTGTGGGAGTCTGAGTAGACGCAATTTACGTATTGATGCGACAACCATATCCGACAACTAACTAAACAGGAGTAAAAAGACTATGCCCATTCAACTCAGTGCAGAAGACAGGGGCAAGCTACTCAAAGATCATTTCAGCGGCAAACTGACAAGTGCGGATCATGCTCATTCAAACTCGGCTCGGGATTGGCTAATTGAATCCTAATGGACATACACAAGCTGATCGACACCGCAAGTGCGCTAGTTGCTAACGACAAGGGACTGCTGGCAATGGATGAAAGCAATCCGACTTGTAACAAGCGATTTGCAAAATTGGGCATTGCCGAAACGGAGCAGCAGCGTAGAGCTTATCGCGAAATGATCATCACGACGCCTGGGTTAAGCGATAGCATCAGCGGCGCGATTCTGTACGACGAGACGATTCGTCAGGAGACGTTAGCTGGCGAATCATTTATCAGAGTTCTTGGCGATCACGGGATCATTCCAGGAATCAAGGTTGACGCGCATGCAAAGGCGTTAGCCGGTCATCCGGGCGAAGAAATTACGGAAGGTCTCGATGGCTTGCGTGAGCGATTGCTAGAGTACTTAAACATGGGCGCGAAATTTGCCAAGTGGCGGGCGGTCATCGCGATCGGTGATTCTCTTCCCAGTAGAGGCTGCATTGAAGCCAACGCTCACGCGCTTGCACGTTATGCCGCCTTATGCCAGGAATCGGGTCTAGTTCCGATAGTCGAGCCGGAAGTCATCATGGATGGATCGCACTCCCTTGAACGATGCGCGCGTGTGACGGAAGAAGTCCTGCGAACGGTTTTCGAGCAGCTTTACGCGCAAGGTGTCGCGTTGGAGGGGATGATTCTAAAGCCCAACATGGTGCTGCCGGGATTGTCCTGTCCGGAGCAACCAGGGTTGGACGAAGTCGCCGATGCGACCGCGAATTGTCTGTTGCGAACCGTCCCCGCTGCAGTACCTGGAATAGCGTTCTTGTCAGGCGGCCAGTCTGCCGAACTTGCTTCAGCCCGTTTGAATGCCATCAACATACGATGGAAATCGCGATCGCCTTGGGCTCTGACATTTTCGTTCGCGCGTGCCATTCAGCAACCGGCTCTGGACATCTGGCGAGGCGACGACGCCAATGTCAAGGCTGCTCAGAAAACACTTCTTCAACGAACCCGTTGCAACCGTGCTGCACGCCGTGGCGAATACAACGCCGAGATGGAAAGGACTTCTGCGTGAGCAATCGTTTAACAGGGAATCATTCGGCTTTGCCGACCGCATCGTCCTCGTCGCCCTCATCGGGATCGAGATTGTGTCGATGTGCTTCTTTCTGCTTTAGTCGTTCACTCGGACGTATGCCGTGTGCAGTCAGGATGTGAACATTGCCAAGCGAGTTTGAACGGAGCAGCGAAGGGAAATCTGAATCGTATTCAAGCGCGCTGCAAGGAGTTCCGCCATCAAAGCAAGCTTTGCATACGCTGCCTGTGGCTGAGGTGTTCGGTCAATTGCAGAGTGACCCAGGGAATGGATTGACTCAATCGGAGGCAGCGCGAAGACTCGCTCAGTACGGCTCCAATACGTTAACACAGGCTAGCCAGCGTTCGACCTTCAGAATCCTTCTTGCCCAGTTCCAGAGCCTTACCGTGGCCCTGCTAGCAGCGGCGACTGTGATAGCTTTTGCCATGGGGGAAAATCTCGAGGCGGTGGCTGTACTGGTTGTCATTGTCATTAACACAGCGATCGGCTTCTTCACAGAATGGAAAGCGGCTGTGGCGTTATCGGCACTTCAAAAGCAATCGGTTCGAGTCGCGCAAGTCATCCGCGATGGCGCAGAGAGCAAGATTTCTGCGACGGAGTTGGTTCCAGGCGACCTAATCGTTTTGGCCGCTGGAACACGTGTATCGGCTGATGGTCGAATTGTCGAATGCGAACGTTTGCAGATCGACGAAGCAGCATTGACTGGCGAGTCCCATGCGGTTAGCAATCAGGTCGATCCGCTTACCGACCACGGCCTTGCACTCGCAGATCGGCTCAGCATGGCCTTTCTCAGTACCACTATCACCAACGGGCGCGGTCGGTTGCTAGTGACAGCCACCGGGGCACAAACTGAAGTTGGCAAAATCGGAACATGGATTGACGATGCGACCAGCCATGCCACGCCGCTTGAGCAAAAGCTGGCAGGGCTGGGACGTTTGCTGATTGTATTGGTGATTGCACTGTGCATAATAATCGTGGTGACTGGTTGGTTGCGAGGCGTCGGCAACTTCCTTCAAATGCTTGAGATTGGGCTGTCGTTGGCCATTGCAGCGGTACCTGAGGGGCTTCCGGCCGTGGCCACCATGACGCTGGCATTAGGGATGCAGCGAATGGCGAAGATGCGGGCACTAGTTCGCCGACTCCCAGCGGTCGAAACGCTAGGCTCTACAACCGTCATCTGCACCGATAAAACGGGCACTTTGACCAAAAACGAAATGACGGCATGCGTCTACATGCTCGATCGAAGGCGGATCGATGTGAGCGGCTCAGGGTACACGCCAGAGGGCCAATTTGAAGCTGACAAGAAAGCCATTGACCCGAGCGTTGACGAGCAACTCGCCTTAGCCCTACGCATCGGGATGTTGTGCAACGATGCGAAAGTCGAACGCAGCGACGGTCAAAACACTGTACTGGGCGACCCTACCGAAGCGGCCTTGATCGTCGTAGCGGAAAAAGCAGAAATGAACCAGTCTTCGTTGATCGCTGAGTTTCCGCGAATCAGCGAAGTGCCGTTCGACAGCACTCGCAAACGGATGATCACCGTTCATCGCTCCTCGCAGGGGAAAACGATCGCCTTCGTCAAGGGTGCTCCGGCAAAATTGATTGCCGCGAGCAGTTCCCAGTTGGGAGCTTCGGGAGTCGAGTCGCTCACGCAAGACGATCGTCAATACTGGAAGGAAGCGAATCAGCAATTGGCAAGTGCAGCTCTGCGCGTACTTGCTTTGGCGTATCGAGAACTGCCTGAAGGCTACACCGAAATCGACCTTGATAGAGACTTAATCTTCGTAGGCTTGGTTGGAATGAGCGCCCCGCTGCGCAACGAAGCCAAAGCCGCCATCGCCAATTGTCGCGAAGCTGGTATTCGCACCGTGATGATCAATCGGTTTACATCGGCAAAGAAAGCCTATTCACCGAAGTCGAGGGCGCGCCGCTGCCAGATAGGTTGCGAGAGTCTGTCGAGAAGCTGAAAGCCAGCGGACGCACAACGATGATCGTTCGGCGCGGCGACACCTATCTCGGCGTGTTGGGTCTGATGGACACGCCACGCGAAGCGGCCAAGAACGTGATTGCCCGCTTACGAGAGCTCGGCATCCGCCGCATGATCATGCTCTCAGGTGACAACCAACAGGTCGCCAGCGCAGTTGCCAAAGAAGTCGGTCTCGACGAAGCCTGGGGTGACTTGATGCCCGACGACAAAGTCGCGGCTATCAAGAAGCTCAGTAAACAAGAGGGCGTGGCGATGTTGGGCGACGGCGTGAACGACGCTCCCGCGATGGCCAATGCCACCGTAGGAATCGCGATGGGCGCGGCCGGTTCCGACGTCGCACTGGAAACCGCCGATGTGGCGTTGATGGCAGACGACTTGAATCACCTCCCGTTCGTCATCGGCCTGAGTCGACAAACGAGCCGCATCATTCGGCAGAATCTCTGGCTCAGTCTCGGCATGCTCGCCTTCCTTGTACCTGCTACCGTCCTCGGATTGCGTTTAGTCCCTACTGTTGTGCTTCATGAAGGTTCGACACTTCTGGTCGTCTTCAATGCACTCCGGCTCCTGGCGTATCCAGCCAACGCAGCATCCACCAGCCTGGCTTGGAAGTTTCATCGCCTGCAATCGAAATATGCGACGTGCCTTCGATCACAAACTCGCCAGCGTCGGCATTGCATGCCGCCAGTGGTTGAATCCGCCAGACTTGAATCAAGGATCGTGCGATATCCAAGCTTGGACCATATACCTATCCTTAAAATAGATCTAACAAGTAGTCTGCAAAGTCCGTGGCGAGCAGATCGCACGATCCCCAAAGAGAGAAAACCTATGGCTGATTCAATCGAACCCACCAAAGAGGTGAAAGACGAGATCGAGGCCAAATGTTTATGGGCGTTCGGTCACCACGGATTTTTTTGACAGAAACGCTTAATAAGGTAGTAAACGAACATGAAAGATCACGTCTATAAACTTGTCGAAATCACCGGAACCTCGACCGCTTCGATCGAGGACGCGATCGAGAAGGCCATTGCATGCGCCCACAAGACCCTCAACAACCTTAGCTGGTTCAACGTGGTTGAAACTCGTGGAAACATCGTCGAAACGAAGGTCCAACACTGGCAGGTAACCATCAAAGTCGGTTTCTCCGTCGAAGAATGAGTCGGGAGATCTCCGATTCGTGACCGCTGTTCAAAAAGTATTCACCCAGGCTGGTCAACGTGCTTCTGTCGGCTCCGGCAATGATCATGCGCATTTTGTTTTCCTTTACAGCCGGTAAATCAACAACACTCAACGGGCGCTGTCCAAGGCCAACGATTGCAGCGGGCGACGCGACCAATGCCACTACCCCAAAACAGTCGACAAGGATCACGATCTCGCGGAGGTCGCCGTAGAAAAAAGTTGTTGAGTACATCGTAGTCGAGTTTGTCCCAAACTCGTTCACTGCTTTTCACTATGAGTCCGGTTGGGACAACCGGAGATACACAAGGAACAAATTATGGCCTTTGCAGAACCCACCTTTGACACCGATCTTGATGTTGAAGGCTTCACGCCCACCGATGCCGAAACTCAAATCATCGCTGCCGAAGTCGATCGAATTCAACCGCTGGGTCGAGAATTCCCCACTCAAATCTTGCACATCAATCTTCGATACAACACCAACAGTGAAGAGTACCAAGTCAAGCTAGCACTCGTGCTGCCTGGTCAAACTTTTGCGACCGGCGACGTCAGTGAGGTATGGGAACCGAGTCTCGAAAAGAGCGTTCAAAAGATGATTCACCGAATCGAGCACTACAAATCTTCGATGTCCGGTGAGCCCGAGCAGGCTCGCATCGCAGCAGGTACGACGATGGAAGTCGAACCCAATCGTCGAATGGATGGCAAGCAAGTCGCAGCCGCTGTCGAGTCGGGCAATTACACGGAGTTCCGCAAGGCGATGTTTCCAATCGAAGCAAGTTTGCGGGATCGAGTTGGCAGGTGGGTCCAGCGTTATCCGCAGATTCAAGCCAAAATCGGAACGCGATTTACGATTGCCGACATCGTTGAAGAAACGTTCCTGTTGGCATTCGATCGTTACAGCCACTGGCATCCAGAAATGTTTTTCGGCCAATGGATCGAGAAGCTCATTGATCCGGCGATGAAAGCGATCGCTCACGACCCCGAGGGTGAGTTGGAGACGATCAGTTTCCAGCGAACCTGGAACGAGATGTAAATCATCTTCGCTTAACTTTAACCGCGTAGCCCTGGCAATGGCAAGCTAATTGCCCGCTAATTGCTTCTGACTAAACCTTCGACCTGTTTTTCTTGCGATAAGTGAAGCTGAGGCAAAGATGAACAAGACCATATCGCATATTTTACTCAATTCCTTGCTGTCCATCGCAACCATGGCGATAGCGAGTGGGCAAGATGCTCAACCGGCTTTGACGGCGGATGGCAACGCGGGAGCGGACGTGCAATCGACGAGTAGGATTGCAGTCGTTCAGCGAGCGATCGTCGATCGAACCAACGAGTTTCGCAAGTCGAATCAGTTGGACGCCGTGCAGCGTGATGAACACTTGATGCAAGCCGCTAAAGATTTTGCAGAGTTCATGGCGCGAACGGGTAAGTACGGCCACCGAGCAAACGACATGACACCCGCCCAGCGTGCGGAGGCGGCGGGCTATGACTTCTGCGTCATCCGTGAGAACATCGCTCCAGCTCACGCCCTCGATCCATCGCGGCGCGATCAGAACCTGTTGGCCAAGCCACCAGTTGCTGGTGTCCACGATGATGTAACGAATAGCCCAGGTCTCTTCGTCGACGAGCAAGCCCTGTACGTGGCCGATGTCGCCATCGCTCGCTCGGATGTGATAGCCCTTTACCGCTTCGCTACTGCGCAGGTGGGGGTCGTCATCCTGGTGCCGCGCCGCCGCTTGAGCTTGTGCACACGCGTTGGCTTCCTCCACTTCCGGCGGAACGACGGGCGGCAAACCAACGCCAACGCCAACGCTAGCGTAGCCTGAGCCCGGGTACACTCCGCCGCCCCAGAGCCCCGCGCCGCCCCAATAGTATGGGTACCCGTAATACCCCGAGTAAGTCATCTCGTTCTGCCTCGATACCGGCTTGTCGGTGTCAATGGCGGGGCTGTTCTTCACCTGCTCTTTCGTGATCGAGACAGGCAGTACCTTTTCTGTCCAGTTCGGATGGCCGATCGCGATAGGCGAGATCAACACCTTACGACTCGAAAGCCAGGTGCCAGTGTCGACCACGAGATAGCGGATGACCCACGCGTGGTCGTCGAAATACAAATCTTTCACCTGTCCAATGATGCCGTCGGTCGCCTGGATGACGCAGTCATCCAGGTCATTCATACTACGTAACATATTTTTTCTCCCTAAAGAGCGTTGAACGATGCAGGTGACAGGAATTGTCATCTCGCATCCAGCTCAAGGTTGCGACCGTTTGCAAAACGAAAAAAGCCGACGTGTCCGTACTCCTCGGGAATCGTGTTGCGTTTTCGCATAGGTTCTGACCGGATAAGAATCCCCGGCTGCCGCGCGGAGGCGCGGCGGCCGGGTTGTGTCTGCCACATCCGAGAGGGGCTCCTTTTGCTTCCGGTTTCACCTTTCAATTCAGTTCTACTTCTTCTCCGTGCCGGTCTTCTCAGCAGTTTGCTTACGGCCAGTCGGCTGTGTCGTGTCCGCGGGGTTGTTCGGCTGAAGATTAATCTGCACGACCTTGTCGTCCTGCGTGACCGACTGCGCCACCATCAGCGGTTTGGGTCAAAGTACGACGTGAAACAGGATCTCGAAGCGGCGCCCACAACGATCAACGCGGGTAAGAACCAGAATCTCGACCGCGTTTCTTGCCACCAATTCAGAAGTTTCGTAATCATTTGCCGGGCACACTTCCGTTATCGCCTTGGTTCTTCTCCTTTTCGCCAGCGGGCGTAGTGCCGGAAGGAACCTTCAACAGATTCTCTCCGTCGTTCAACGGCTGAACCTGCCGAGCTTGGTCCTTGATGACGCCCGCTTCGCTGGCTAGTCCGCCTTCCGCTTTCGTAGAAGGCGCGGCAAGTTCTTCACGCCGAGGTGGGGCAGGGATCCGATTGACCGGGCCGACGACGTGCGTCTCATCCGATTTGCCGCTGGGTATGGTGAAGGGGATACCTTGTGGAAAGACGACCTCTCGGGCCTCATCGGGCATCGAGATGCCGTGTTTCTGGAAGGCGAGTTTCACCAACCGTATCACCGACGACCGCACTTTCAACCAGCTGTATTCTCGGCCGTTGAGCCAAAAATAGATCCGTAGGTTAATGGTCGCCCGCCCAAAACTATCCGCTAGTACTGACGGTTCGGGATCGTTCAGAACGGCCGGGTGGTCCGCAAGCACCTTCCGTGCGACCTCCTGGGCCTCGTTGATCGAATCGTCGTAACCGATTCCGACGACGAAGTCTTCACGCCGGTTGGCGTTGGTGGTGAAATTGCGAAGGTTGCTCTTGTAAACGGTAGCGTTGGGGATTTGAACGAGGTTGCCGTCGAGGGTCATCATGATTGTTGTTCGGACGTTTAACTGCTGCACGTAACCGGTCACGCCGGCAACCTCGACTAGGTCGCCAGTCTCGAATGGCCGCTGCATGCTGAGGAAAATACTGGCCAGGAAGTTCTCCGTGATGTCCCGGAATGCAATGCCAACCGCCAGACCGATCAGGCCGGTGCCGCCGACCACCGTCAACGCCAGTTGGGTCAGGCCGGAAACTCTGAGAACGACGTAAGTCCCAATGAAGAAGACGAGTACGCCGACACTCCGCGCGATCACATTTCGCAGGAGGTTCGCTTGAACCCTCCGGTGAAAGAACGCCCGCGCCCCACGCGTTGCCACCATGCCAGCCCCTACCGACAGTGCCAGGATGAACAGCCCAAACGCAAAATAGGGAAGCGACCGGATGAAGTCTCGCCATAAAACCAATAGCCCACTCCAAGCTGGGCCGAAATCCCAAATCGATGGCGCGGGCACTTCCATCCGGTTGGCCACCGCGACGACATCTTGAGTGTGTCTCGCCAGATCGCCGGCCCACTTTTTGAGCTCATCGGTCGCCGACCGGCCCTCGAGGAAGACGACACCTTCCTCGACCCGGACCTGTGGGTCCTTGAACCAGCCCGTGGCATCGAGGACACTCTGAAGTCGCGTGCGGATCTCCTCGTCGCGTGCAAGAGGTTTGACATCCACCTTGGCGGGTGCCGGTGCGAGGTCTTCCTTTCCCGGGGCCGAAACTCTCTGTGGAATGTCGGTTGCGCCCCCTAGTCCCTGTGCCAACAGAGATGACGTCGGTGCGCCGCAAACACAAACGACCAGCGCCGCCATTCGCATCAACCCATAGCCGACGTCGACCCTTGCGCACCAAATCACACTGGATGACTTCAACAAACGCTGGCCAAGGTTCCATCGGATCGCCGAGGAAGTCGAATTCCACTGACGGGTGCTTCAAAACATGTTAGCATTTAATCCTCCGGTAGGTTTGTCGACTTGTTCAATCGCCCGAGAGGTCGCGTGAGAGTTTTCTCAAGTTTGTCAACAGAACGATCGACGGCCTGCTCCAGACTTGATCCCATTGCGCTCCCCACGATCACCCGCATGCCTGCAAGCCGGACCTAGGTAGCCGTCGAACCGCGTCGGCCAAAAAACAAGGTGATCACGAAAAGAACCAAGAAAACGAAAAAGAGTATTTTTGCAATGGATGCCGCCGTTCCAGCGATAACACCGAATCCCAAGACTGCGGCGATAATCGCCACTACCAAAAACGTTAGTGCCCAAGTCAACATTATTGTTCTCCTTTACAGATGCGTTTGAGAGGCCAGAACAATCTGGCCTGCTGCCAAGGACTCACCTCGCGATTGCTGTGCCAAAGTCCGTTGCAGTCGCGGAAAGAATCGAAATCTTGCAAACCAAGCCCATTAAAGAACGCTAGCAGCGCGGTATGGACGGCCATCGAGCAACGTAAGCGGCGCAACACCCAAGCAAAACAAGCCCGCCGCGCAAGCAAGTGACAACGCAAGCAAGGAAGTTAACCCGTGATTTCCTTGCTAGCGCGGCGGTATGCCGTTTGCACTTCCCTATCTTCCAGCCAAACGTTGCATTCCCTAGATCGAACGATAAGAAGGTCACTATGTCCGCACTTCGAGCTACTTCACATGCCGTATCGAAAATCGCTGAACTGCTGAACTGGTGGATCAGCAAGGCGATAAAACGATATCGTCAACCGTAATAGTCAAACTCGCACAATTTGCTCGAAACCGTGGCTCGCAATGGACCTATTTGAACTCTCGGCGGCGCTCGTGACGCTTGCGGCGTTCTTCGCATTTATCAATCACTTGTACTTGAAGTTGCCAACGACGATTGGTGTGACGGTCCTAGCGATTCTGTTTTCGCTCGCGCTGATTGGAGTCGGGAATTTCGTACCCATCATTTCGAGTCGCGCCGAACAGATCGTCACTCAGATCGATTTTAGCGAGGCGCTGATGCAAGGGATGCTTGGCTTCTTGCTATTCGCCGGTGCGCTGCACGTTGATTTGATTGACCTGTCAAAACAAAAATGGCTAATCGGATTGTTGGCCACTGTAGGTGTCGTGCTGTCAACCGCAATCGTGGGAACTCTAACCTGGACAATTTTGAATCTGGTTGGAATCGAAATGCGGTTCATTTACTGTCTATTATTTGGTGCCCTCATCTCGCCCACCGATCCGATCGCCGTGCTGGCGATCTTGAAACAGGCCGGTGCGTCGCAAGAGTTTGGGACCAAAATCGCTGGTGAATCGCTGTTCAATGACGGAGTCGGTGTTGTCGTTTTCTTGGGCATCTTAGAAATTGCCACAGGCGCTCACGATTTCGATCTTACTCACATCGGAGGCTTGTTCTTGAAAGAGGCCGTGGGCGGGGCCGTCTTTGGATGGATCATCGGATCGGTTGCTTTTCAAATGCTTCGTCGGATCGACAATTATCAAACCGAGATTTTGATTTCGCTGGCCGTTGCCGCCGGTGGATATGCCGCTGCTCTGGCACTGCACCTGTCCGGTCCGATCGCCATGGTGATCGCCGGCTTGATGCTCGGCAATCAAGGACGTCAGTTGGCGATGAGTACGAAAACTCAGGAGCATCTGGACACGTTTTGGGAGTTGATCGACGAGATTTTGAACTCAGTTCTGTTTGTCTTGATCGGACTTGAAATTCTGATCGTGACTTTCACCATGCGTTATCTCGAAGCAGGCTTGTTACTCATTCCCGCTGTATTATTTGCGCGATTTCTCAGCGTGAGTCTACCCGTGAGAACGGTAGGGTTGTTTCGTTCATTCACACCCGGCGTGATCACGATTCTGACTTGGGGCGGATTGCGCGGTGGTATCTCTGTGGCCCTAGCGCTGTCCATTCCCGCGATCGTTGGGGGCAAAGCAGTCGCTGAGCGTGAAGTGATCGTTGCCATCACTTACATCGTCGTTGTTTTCTCACTCATCGTGCAGGGCCTGACCATCGGTAAACTAATACGATACAAGGTGGCTCAGCAAACGGGTGATGCGAGTCTGGTCGACGACGTCGTTCTGTAAACGACAGGCGTCGTTGGGCGCGAAAGACGGCTCAATCAACTCAAGCTTTGAGCACGCCAAAAGACGAGAGAGCAGGAATTCATAGCCCACTCCGTGGACATGGAAATGGAAACGGTGAAAAAACCAGTCAGGGCCACGATCGTTGAGCCTTCGCCTGTCTGGTCTTTGACCACCGTGGCACCTTTTGATGCACCATCAATGGCTTGGGCAAGAAGTATGCGAGTCAATAAGAATTCGGCATGCCTATTTTTCAATCAATGTGGCGGATCGGAGTCATTTGCGCATGCGAGAACGACGTATCGTCGTACCGACACCTGTCTTGGCTCAAGAGTTGCATAACAGGGATGTGGCGGGAGTCGAACAGGATTTCGGTCCTTTGGGCTTTCGCAAATCTGGGAACGGGTACAAACGCCTGACGTGTTCCGCGACATCACACCTCAATCCGAGAAAGTCTCATGACAATTGCCAGCATCAATCCAGCAACGAACAAAACTGTCGAAATCTTCAGCCCAATGGCGAAAAGCGATGTGATGACGGCAATCGAGTCCGCCCACGACGCCTACCGTTCATGGCGCAAGGTATCGTTTGAGAATCGCAAAACGAAGCTTTTGAAGTTCGCGAAGTTGCTCCGAGCGGATGCTGACACCTACGCTCGGTTGATCACTCAAGACATGGGCAAGCGGATCAGCGAAAGCCAATACGAAATCGAGTACTGCGCCAACATTGCCGAGTATTACGCGAACGGTGCCGAACGATTCTTGGCCGATCGGTCGATGGATGTCAAAGACGCCGACGCGTATTTGCGGTTTGAACCACTGGGTGTCCTGCTGGGCGTGATGCCATGGAACTTCCCCTTCTACCAAGTCGTCCGCTTCGCTGCGCCCAACATCATGGCGGGCAACACGGTCATGGTGAAACATGCTAGTAACGTGCCGCAATGTGCTAAATCAATCGAAGAGCTATTCGCCGAAAGTGGTCTGCCCGAGGGCGTGTACACCAACCTGTTTATTTCATCGGATTTGGTCGAAGCCATCGTGTCCGATAAACGCGTTCAAGGCGTTTCACTCACTGGCAGCGAACCAACTGGTGCTGACGTCGCCTCGATCGCTGGCAAGAACCTCAAACGAAGTGTCCTGGAACTCGGCGGCAATGATGCCTTTATCGTCTTAGATGACGCCGACCTGGAATCAACCGTCAAGCTTGCGGTTCAAGGTCGCATCGTTAACGCCGGCCAGTCGTGCGTTGCATCGAAACGCTTTATCGTGGTCGAACCGGTCGCCAAAGAATTTATCGCGGCCTTTAAAAAACAAATGGCTGCCCTAAGGCTCGGGGATCCCATGGACGACAACACAACGCTTGCACCGCTTTCAACGGAAGACGCCGCCGTCAAGTTGCTCAAACAAGTCCAGTCAACGATTGACGCCGGTGCCACAGTCGTACTTGGCGGCGATCGTCCGGATCGCGAGGGCGCGTACTTCAACCCAACAATTTTGACCGATATCACGCCGGACATGCCGACGTATGACCAAGAACTTTTTGGTCCGGTCGCGAGCATCTACGTCGTCAAAGACGAAGCCGCCGCGATCGAGCTTGCAAACGACTCGTCTTACGGTCTCGGCGGAAGCGTTTTTACATCAAACATGGAGCGTGGTCGCCGCGTCGCCGAGCAAGTCGAAACCGGCATGATGTTCATCAACCAACCAACCAAATCACAAGCTGAACTGCCCTTTGGTGGCATCAAGAATTCGGGCTACGGACGCGAGCTGTCGCATCTTGGCATATTGGAATTCGTCAACAAAAAGCTGATTCACCTCGGCAAGAAATAGCATTAGTCGCATCAAGCGACCCGCCGAGAGATTTTTTCCGAGTCAACACAACTGAAAGACAAAATAATGAATCAATACGCTCCCAATTTACTTTCCGAATTTAAATGGGACGGGCTGATCGCCAAGAATCGGGTGGCGATGTCGCCGATGACTCGAGGCCGAGCGGGCGAAACCATGACGGCCAATTCATTGATGAGACGTTACTATTCTCAACGTGCATCAGCGGGAATCATTATCACCGAAGGCACGTTCATCTCCCAAGAGGCCATCGGCTGGGTAGGTGCTCCTGGCATATGGACCGAAGAACAGGGTAATGCATGGAAGCAAGTTGTCGACGCGGTGCACGAAGAAGACGAAACACCGTTCTTCTTGCAACTCTGGCACACCGGCCGAGCCTCTCACAGTGACTTTCGTGAAGGAGCGGCGCCCGTCGCACCCTCGGCGATCCGCCATGAAGGTGACAAGATTCATACGCCATCAGGCGAGAAGAAAGCGCACGAGACTCCGCGTGCCTTGCGAACGGAAGAGATGCCTCGACTTGTTGAAGATTATCGCGCGGCGGCCGAGCGTGCGAAGTCAGCGGGATTCGATGGCATCGAAATTCACTCCGCGAACGGCTATCTGTTGGATGAGTTTCTTCAATCGAAGACCAATCACCGAACGGATCAATATGGCGGGAGTCTTGAAAACCGCTTTCGGCTTCTTCGCGAAATCATTGACGCTTGCCAGACTGTTTTCGAAGCGTCCCGAATCGGCGTTCGCATCTCGCCCAATGGCGTGTTCAACGACATGGGATCGCCCGACTTTCGTGAGACGTTCCTTTATGTTGCTGAACAACTTAGCGAATATAAGCTCGCTTGGCTCGACGTTTTAGACGGGTTGGCATTTGGTTTTCATGAACTCGGTGAGCCGATTACGCTGACCGATATTCGCAAAGTTTACAGCGGTCGGTTGATGGCAAACTGTGGATACGATCGCGATCAAGCGGAACACGCCATTTCCGATGGGCTCGCAGACTTCGTTGCGTTCGGCAGACCATTCATTAGCAATCCAGATTTGGTGGAGCGTTTCGCCAATGATTGGGAATTAAGTGAACTGGCCCCGCAGAGTGTTTGGTATTCAGCCGGCACCGAAGGCTATACCGATTTTCCGACCTACCAGGAAAGCGAAGTTAGTCGTGAAACATCCGCAACCTAATGAGAGTCGGATTACGCAGTCGCAAGCTTGGCCTCTTATCAAAACGGCTTCACCCTCCATTTATCCCCGTATCCAGAATCACGGCAAAATCAAATGACCACCCGAGCATCCCAAGCGACCAAGTCGCAACAAATCGTTCTCGCCTCACGTCCAGAGGGCATTCCTAAGCCTTCAAATTTCAGAATGTCCACCGCGAAAATCACGCCGATCGCGGATGGTGAATTTCTAGTCAATAACAAATGGATGTCCGTGGATCCGTACATGCGAGGCCGGATGAAGGACAGCGACAGCTATGTACCACCATTCAAAATCGACGAACCACTTGAAGGTGGCTGTATCGGCGAAGTTGTTGAATCCCGAAGCCCAGATTTCAACGAAGGCGACATGGTGCTCGGCAATCTTGGCTGGCGAGAATATTGGAAATCATCCGGCGAGGGCGTCACCATCATCGCCCCCAATCTTGCCCCTGTGCAAGCCTACCTGGGAGCACTCGGCATGACGGGGATGACCGCGTGGGTTGGGCTGAACAAGATCGCAAAGCTGAAGCCGGGTAGCACCGTGTTCGTTTCCGCTGCCTCGGGAGCAGTCGGTTCAATCGTCTCTCAACTCGCCAAAGCCAAAGACTGCAAGGTGATCGGCAGTGCCGGCAAGCAATCGAAGATCGACTGGCTACTGGATAAAGTCAGAATTGACGCTTGCATCAATTATAAAGAAACAAACGACCTCGCCGCCGAGCTCGCTAAATACGCACCGAACGGCATCGACGTCTATTTTGACAACGTAGGCGGCGAGCACCTGGAAGCTGCAATCGAGCACGTGAAGGATTTCGGTTGCATCGTATGCTGCGGCATGATCTCTACCTACAACGCCGTAAATCCACCGGTTGCACCAAGAAACCTTTTCAAGCTGATCGGTAAGCGGTTGCGGATGCAGGGTTTCATTGTCCGTGACCACATGGCCGATCGCGATGAATTTGTTCGCAATGTTGCAGAACTCATTCACAGCAACAAGCTGGTTTGGGAGGAAACCATCACGGAAGGACTCGAAAACGCTCCCGCAGCATTCATCGGTCTGTTCAATGGAGACAACCTTGGAAAGTCACTCGTACGAATCTCGTAGTACGATTGAGCGACATGCAGCTCACCACCACATGGCGAAGTTACAAGAGGCAACCGTAACAACGACTGCGACCAGCCCGGCCACCGATAGCCAGAACAACCAATTGATCTGGCTGATTTTATCTGTGACCAACAGTGTTGCACTGTCGTTCCAACCATCTGCCAAGGCGATCCACAATCCGTAGACGGAAGCGATCAAGATCGTGAGGCCAATGATGGTACGAATCGGTCGGGCGCGGAAGACGACGGGGTGGACTACAAAAATGTTGCGTTCCTCACGCACCTCCGCCAACTGATGCGAATTGTCGGAATCCGAAACCTCCCGTACCGATTGAACAGTCGCAACCGGAATGGCCATTTCGAATGGCTTATCACATTGAGGACAAACGATCGTCTCTGCCGTGTGATCGATTGTGGTCTCGACATCGTTGCCACAGTACGGGCATGGTGCGGTGAGCAATTGCATGGTTTTGTATTTCGCTAATATTGAAGGTGGAGATAAGTAAAAACTTCGTCGTGGGTCGACCAAGTGCATTCTCCATTCACAAGCACTATTTATGAGCACTATTCATGCCGCTCACGATCCTCGCGGACTCCGAATGTATGGAAAATGATCCTGAAAAAATTACTTGTGCCGCACTAGCAACCTCTTCGTTCTTGGCGTTTGCGCACTTGGCGGTCCACGTGCGCGTTTTTGAACCAGAAGGCATCGGCGGCCGCGTCGAAAACGATGCTTGGTACAACGTTTCGGAATGGTTTGACGGAAACGAATTGATCAAAGACAGCGCAGAAATGCAACCTGCGCCTTCTTCTCGTCGTCGGTCAATTTCAAGCGCAGCGCGATATTGTCGAACTCGACTGAGTCGTCCAAAGTGTAGGCTGAGAATTGTAGATCCGTTGGCTTCTGTCACCCACTTTCAGGACACGCATGTGATTGCACATCGAGCCTTCCTATCCGGGTACGCCTCGGCCGTGATAACCACCTTGCGAGACGGCCTTTGGGCCATCAGCTTCCGCACTGCCCGGCAGGTGGTATTGATTAGAGTTTTCCATTTGTCGCTTCTCCATTATATAGATGTAGAGCTTACTGGACGCTCGGCTTGGTTACGCCTGACCCCGGCGTAAGACGTGTGATCTTTCGGATCGTCCAATCGTCACAGAGTACGCATGAGAGTTTTTCGCAAGTTTGTCAGCAGAGCCATCGAGTACTTGTTCGAGACCAGATCCTGTTACGTTCACCACGATCCGCTGCATGCCTGCAAGTCGGACCTAGGTGGCTGTCGAGCCACGTCGGCCAGAAAACAAAGTGATCACGAAAAGAACGAAGAAAACAAAAAAGAGTATTTTTGCAATGGATGCCGCCGTTCCAGCGATAATAACGAATCCCAAGATGTGTGTGAGAGGCCAGACCAATCTGGCCTTTAGCAATGAACTCGAGAGCGATTGCTGTGCCAAAGTATGTTGCAATCGCCGAAAAAATCGAAATCTTGCAAACCAAACCCATTAAGGAATTCTAGCAGCGCTGTATGGACGGTCATCGAGCAACGTACTCGGCGCAATAGCCAGGTAAAACAAGCCCGCCGCGCAGCAAGGGACAACACAAGCAAGGAACTGAACACGCGATTTCATTGCCAGCGCGGCGGTACGCCGTTTGCACTTCCCCTATCTTCCAGCCAACGTTGTATTGCTTAAATCGAACGATAAATAGGTCACTATGTCCACACTGCAAGCTACTTCACATGCCGCATCGAAAATCGCTGAACTGGTGGAACAGCAAGGCGAAAAGTCTATTAGCATTATCATGCCAACCTACAAAGAGGGGCGTCAAGTCAAGCAGAACGCAATTCGCTTCAAAAACTTGCTGTCGCGGGTCGTGCGAGAGCTCGAAGTTCAGGGTGAATCTGAGACGCAGGCGGAAACTCGCGTTCAGCTCCTTTTCGACCTCACGCTCGATGACCATTTTTGGCAACATCAAAGTGCTGGAGTGGCAATCTTTATGGCCCATGGTCAAGTCACGGCGGTTGAGCTCCACGACGCTCCTGCAGAGCATGCTACCGTCTCGGAGCATTTCTATCTGACGCCCGTCGCCTTGGATGCAGCTGGCAAGAAAAACTACCGCGTCCTGGCTTTGACCTGGGAAGAAGCGAAGTTGTACACCGCAACCAGGAGTGAAGTTGAGCCCGAGAAGAATGCCCAATTTCCTGTTGCTCTAAGCGACGTGGTCCTACCACCAGACGCCGAAGAGCAATTGCAGGTTCGTACGCAAAGCCACAGCGATGGCGGCACGATGTTCCATGGCCAGGGCGAAGGCGAACAGATGATCCAATCGGACAGACGACGCTTCTTGTCTGAAGTGGGCAAACGAATGAACAGCTTGCATGAACAGCCACCATTGAGTCTGATCCTCGTCGGCACCGATGAAGTTTTAGGTGAATTCAAGTCGGTGACTAAAGTTAAAGCGAGCCAAACAGTCGCGGCTAGTCCAGATGGACTCAGCTCACAAGAATTGACGAATCGAATCTTGTCCGTAGTCAATGGAAAGGACTCCGCAGACGCTCATCAACAACTAACTGAACGATTAGGGACCGCCTTGGCGGACCACCGTGCGAGTCGTGATCTTGTTGAAATTGTCGAGGTAGCAACCACGGGACGCATTCAAACCTTGCTGGTCAATACAAGGCTCGCAACGGAAGGACAGCAACCAGAGGTCGATGTATGCCAGCTCGTGAATTCCGCGGTGATTCGTACAATTCAAAACGGTGGTGAAATTGTAGCGGTGACGGATGATGTGCTCGATACCGATCTTATCGCCGCCATCTACAGATACTAATCTCATGAATCACAACGACATGGCCGGTTACGATCCAAGCATACTCGTTTCGCGGCACTGGAACGTTAGCACCGCGTTGTCGAATGAGCAATGTATCTCGTAACTAGAATTCAAAAACGTGGGCGAAGTTTGCAGATGCTCACGTGAAGATGGTCGGTTTGGAAGCCGAAATGGTTGCGGCGATGGATGACATTCTGGAACCGCAACAGCAGCAAAAGGTTGAAGCCAAGCGTCAAGAGAAAGAGCGAACTGCAGCATCTAAGACGTTAGCAAACTCAACGAATGCTGACAAGAAGGCAAAGCAGACTGCGCAACGAAAAGGAGATGCGTCGACTGCCAATACGCAACCGAGCAAGGAAGCCGCAAAGGAATCGACAGGCAAAAAAGCCGATAGCAGCAAAACAGCCGATAGCAGCAAGAGCCCAGCGGCGGACACCAACAGCGATGGCAAAACAGATGCTGACGAGACGATTGTCTGGACCATGGTGATCGTTCCCGTCCAAGATGAGTATAGGGTGTGCGAAATGAGCGACGCACAGACGATGCAATGTGACAAAGTTTGTCAGTCCTACCACAAAGAACTGGTTCAATTGCATCGACTCGTTTGACCAGTGGGGAGTCGAATTGGGGAAAGTGCTGGCGCAGCGCATCACACCCGAACTGGAGAGCCAGACCGAGCCTCAACTTCAGCACGATAGCTCAACAAACACTATGATCCGGCGTTATCGGAAACTTAAAGCAACAACGTCACGCCAAAACAGGGACTTGCCATGAAGACAAGTCCTTTGGCGGGCAAGCCTGCTGAACCAGAAATGCTGGTGAACGTTCCCAGACTAGTCACGGCCTACTATGTCGGGACGCCTGACCCTAAGGTACCAGCGCAGCGAGTCGCCTTCGGCACCTCCGGGCATCGCGGTTCGGCGTTCGACAAGGCTTTCAACGAGTGGCATATCCTGGCAATCAGTCAAGCCGTTTGTCTGTACCGAAAGCAGAACAAGATCGATGGGCCGTTGTTCCTCGGCATGGATACGCATGCACTATCGGTGCCGGCGGTTGCCAGCGCGCTGGAAGTGCTGGCAGCCAACGGCGTGGACGTCATGCTCGCAAAGGATGACGAGTACACCCCGACACCTGCCGTCTCGCACGCGATTCTGACGCATAACCGCGGGCGGAAAACTGGATTTGCCGATGGCATCTTGATCACGCCTTCTCACAATCCGCCGCATGACGGCGGCTATAAATACAATCCACCCCACGGTGGGCCGGCGGAGCCTGCCGTCACGGACTGGATTGAGGCGAACGCCAACGAGATTCTCGAAAATAGACTGCGAGGCCTCTACAGGATTTCTTACAAGAAGGCGCTGCGGGCTTCCACAACCCATCGGCACGACTACCTAGATGCCTACACGAGCGACCTTGTCAATGTAATCGACATGGATGTCATACGCGGCGCCAAGATCAGCTTGGGGGTCGATCCGCTCGGCGGCGCGGGTATTCATTACTGGGAGCGGATTGCCGAACGCTACGGACTGAACCTCTCAGTGGTAAACAACGCCGTCGACCCGACCTTTGGTTTCATGTCCGTTGATTGGGACGGCCAGATTCGCATGGACCCCTCGTCACCTTATGCAATGCAGAGGTTGATAGGCCTGAAGGACAAGTTCGACGTCGCCTTCGCCTGCGATACCGACCATGACCGTCACGGAATCGTGACCCCAAGTGCGGGCCTACTGCCGCCCAATCACTATCTGTCCGTCGCCATTTTCTATCTCTTCCAGAACCGGCCAAAATGGAACAAAGATGCGGCGATCGGAAAGACAGTGGTGAGCAGCCAGATGATTGATCGCGTCGCTGCGAAGCTAGGGCGGAAGCTCTACGAGGTGCCCGTAGGATTCAAGTGGTTCGTTCCTGGTTTGCTCAACGGCTCGCTTGCCTTTGGCGGAGAAGAAAGCGCGGGAGCGTCTTTTCTGCGACTGGACGGAAGTGTCTGGACGACGGACAAAGACGGAATCATCCCGGCTATACTCGCGGCGGAGATTACGGCCAGGATGGGGCGCGATCCTGGCGAGCTCTATCAAGAACTCACGCGGGAATTCGGTGGGCCTGTTTACGACCGTGTTGAGGCGCCCGCCACCCCGGAGCAAAAGGCTCAGTTGGCGAAGCTCTCGCCCAAGAAAGTCATCCTCACCGAACTGGCGGGCGAAAAGATCGTGAATGTCCTCACGCAGGCACCGGGCAACAGTTCCCCCATCGGCGGCATAAAGGTCATCGCCGAAAACGGTTGGTTCGCGGCTCGCCCGTCAGGGACCGAGAACATCTACAAGATTTATGCGGAGAGCTTCCGGGGATCGGATCATTTGCAATGCATCCTGGAGGAAGCGCAGACCATGGTCGACAAGGCTTTAGCAGTGGCAGAGCCGGGCAAAAGTCGGGTGCCTTCGACACGCAATTTGCGGACAGCAAGCGAGGCCAAGGAAGTTTGGCATAACGACGGGAACCCCAACTGATGGATTTGAAAATGGCCAGAGGTGCAACCAGATTTAGTCTCCCCCACGCTTGCAGCACAACCATATCTCGGAAATCGCCAAACAAGCGGACATTCGGGCCGGCTCACCTTTGCCTTTGGGAACCGAGAAAGAGAGATGGCAAGTTATACGAGCTCGCCACAAGTACTACCCAGGTGTTTGCATTAAATGACGAAATCCGCGAGCCGCCCC
Source organism: Pirellula staleyi DSM 6068 (assembly GCA_945875845.1). Classification (GTDB taxonomy): domain Bacteria; phylum Planctomycetota; class Planctomycetia; order Pirellulales; family Pirellulaceae; genus JBKCUI01. Next base: position 85,249 of record CAMCMB010000009.1, on the reverse strand, counting down.
ATGAATAGATTCAGACAACTTTGGAGCAAGCTGCGGTCGAGCTTCTGGTTTATGCCTTCCATGATAGTCGTAGCTAGCGTCGCTCTCGCAACGGTTTTTATCGAGGCAGACTCTGTCGTGAGCGACCATTGGCAGACGCAATTGCCACACCTGTTTGGGACCGGGGCGGAAGGCGCTAGAGGGATGATGTCCACCATTGCCGGGTCCATGATGACCGTGGTGGGCGTGTCATTCTCAATGGTCTTGATGGTGCTGGCGATGGCTTCGAGCCAATACACTTCACGTATCCTGCGAAATTTCATTCGCAGCCGTGTCACTCAGGTCGTGCTTGGAATTTTCGCGGGCATTTTCACTTATTGCCTGATCGTGTTGCGCACGATTCGCAATAGCGATGAAGGCGCATTTGTTCCCAATCTGGCCGTTTCCTTCGGTTTCGTTCTGGCACTCGGTGGTGTCGGTGCCTTGATTTTCTTCATTCATCACATCGCGTCTTCGATCCAGGCTTCCAGCATCATTGCTTCGGTCGCTGAGGAAACAATCGCGGCAATCGACCGATTGTTTCCGGACAAACTCGGACAGGGACCGAGTGACGACGACGACGACGACGACGACGACGATGGTGATGATGATGATGATGATGATGATGATGAGCAACCACGACTCCCGCCGTCTGAGCGGAAGTGGCAAGCCGTCATTGCCAGCGAGAGTGGCTATATCCAAAGCGTGAACAGCGAAGCGATCGTTCGCTTGGCGAGGGACTGGAAAACAATCGTATGGATGGATCACGGCATCGGCGAGTTCGTGGTTCAGAATACCACGCTTGCCTCGTTAGCTCTGGAAGAGCCGCCGGATCAAGCGACAATCGACGCCCTCCAGGCGACCTTTAGCATCAGCTGCCACCGGACGTTGGATCAGGACGCGGGCTTCGGTATTAGGCAGATCGTCGATATCGCGATGAAAGCACTCTCTCCCGGCATCAACGACACAACGACCGCCATCATGTGCGTCGATTATTTGACAGCCATCATGGCGCGGCTAGCTCAGCGGCAAATCCCCTCATCGCGTCGCTACGAAGAAGGAGAACTACGAGTGTTCGCGAAAGGTCCGACCTTTGAAAGCTTATTGGCCGAATCGTTCGACCAAATTCGAAGCAACGCCAAAGGCAACGTCGCAATCATGTCGCGGATGCTCGGTGCCTTTAAAACCCTTGCCAGTTTGACGACCAGCCCAAGCCGTCGACGTGTGATTGGCGAACAAGTGCAATGGATTGCTGAGTTGGCCAATTGTTCCCTCGAGTCCTCGTATGACCGCGCGAGGATCGAGTCACGGCTGGCACTTGTGCGCGAAGCGCTCAAAGCTGACCCGGTTTAGTCACAGGTGAGGGAAGGAGGACTACAAGCTCGGCGAGAACATGTCAGTAGTGCATAACTGGAATTGAAATCCGCAATAAATTTATCAATAAAGCCATGACCATGAAAGAAACGCAATCTGTGACTAAAGACCCCATTTGTGGCATGACCGTGATCGAAACAACCTCGCTTAACGCCGAGCGCGATGGAAAGACGTTCTACTTTTGCAGCGAGCACTGTCGGCAAGAGTTTCTGTCTAAGCCTGCCAGCGCTAAGCCGAAGGGTAAGTCTGGCGCTGCTGTGGATAAAATGGTGGGGCACGACCCAAAAACCGTACCCGCGCTGGGCGCATCGATTTACACCTGCCCCATGCACCCCGAAGTGCAGCAGGACCATCCAGGCGATTGCCCAAAGTGCGGCATGGCGCTGGAACCGAAGACGGTGACAGCGGGTTCGGATGACAACGAAAATGTTGAGCTGAGCGACATGACGAAGCGCTTCTGGATTGGTGCTGCGCTGACCTTGCCGGTGTTTGTCCTGGCGATGGTTCATATGATCCCGGTTCTGGGCAGACAGTCCTGGTTGAATAGCAACATCTCACGCTGGATACAATTTACATTCGCCACGCCCGTGGTCTGGTGGGCCGGCTGGCCGTTTTTCGTCCGGGGCTGGCGCTCTGTTGTGACGAGGCACTTGAACATGTTCACGCTGATCGCCATCGGCGTTGGCGCGGCCTACGTCTTCAGCGCCGTTGCAATGCTCTTGCCCGACTTGTTCCCGAACACGATGCAGCACGACGGCAAAGTCGGCATCTACTTTGAAGCCGCCGCGATGGTCACGGTACTGGTGCTCCTCGGCCAAGTCCTCGAACTTCGGGCTCGGAGCCGCACGGGTAGCGCTATCAAAGCGTTGCTCAACCTCGCGCCCCCCACGGCGCGGCAGGTCGCAACGGGTGGCGATCATGAAGTCCCACTCGACCAGGTTAAAGTCGGTGACTGGTTACGCGTCGTGCCCGGAGACAAGGTGCCCGTAGATGGCGAGGTGGTCGAAGGTCACTCAAGCGTGGAAGAGTCCATGATCAGCGGCGAACCGCTCCCGGTGGAAAAGACCGTCGGCGACAAAGTGACCGGCGGCACGGTAAATGGCCCCGGCAGTTTCGTCATGCGCGCCGAGCGGGTCGGTAGCGACACGTTGCTCGGGCAGATCGTGAACATGGTAGCCGAAGCCCAGAGAAGCCGTGCACCGATTCAAGGGCTCGCCGACAAGGTTGCCGGCATCTTCGTACCCGTGGTGCTGGCTGTTTCCGTGCTCACCTTCGTCCTCTGGATGTGGCTGGGGCCGCAGCCTAAACTCGCGCACGCAATCGTCAACGCCGTCGCTGTCCTGATCATCGCCTGCCCGTGCGCTCTCGGGCTGGCTACCCCCATGTCCATCATGGTCGGCGTCGGACGGGGTGCACAAGAAGGCGTGCTGGTGAAAAACGCAGAGGCGCTCGAAAGGCTAGAGAAGGTTGACACGCTCGTCGTCGACAAAACGGGCACGCTCACTGAAGGCAAACCGAAGCTCATGGATATCCTGCCTGTCGAGGGAATCGACGCGAAAGACTTCCTGCGTCTGGCCGCCTCGTTGGAGCAGAACAGTGAACACCCGCTGGCTGCCGCGATTGTTCAAGGGGCGAAAGAGCAGAGCCTCACCCTCGATGACGTCAAAGACTTTCGTTCGGTGACCGCGGGTGGGGTTGCCGGGACTGTCGCGGACCGAGTTGTGATGGTCGGCAAACCGGATTTCCTTCGGAGCGAAAGGATCACCGGCCTCGAACCGCTGGAAGCTTCGGCGGTGAAACTTCAGGAAGACGGCAAGACCGCGATGTTCGTCGCTATCGACGGCAAGCCGGCGGGCATCCTGGCCGTCGCAGACCCGATCAAAGCCACGACTGCCGAAGCGATCAAAGAACTCCACGCACTCGGATTGGAAATTGTCATGCTCACAGGCGATAATCGCCGTACTGCCGCCGCCGTGGTCAAGCAACTCGGCCTCGATGCGGTGGAGGCGGAAATCGACCCCGCCGGAAAAGTGGCTCATATCAAGAAGCTGCGTGCCGAAGGAAAACAGGTGGCAATGGCCGGTGACGGCATCAACGACGCGCCTGCCCTGGCTGAGGCGGACGTCGGCATTGCAATGGGCACCGGGACGGATGTAGCTATGCAGAGCGCGGGCGTCACCCTCGTCAAAGGCGACCTCCGCGGCATTGCCAAAGCAATACGTCTCAGTCGCGCCACGATGTGGAACATCCGGGAGAATCTGATCTTCGCATTTCTCTACAATGCGCTGGGCATCCCCGTGGCTGCGGGGGTGCTGTACCCGTTCTTCGGCCTACTGCTAAGCCCGATCATTGCCGGTGCCGCGATGAGCCTGAGTTCCGTCTCGGTTATCAGCAATGCCCTGCGTCTGCGGAGGGTGAGACTCTGATTTCTGGGCTTTGGAGTCCGCCCGATCAGTTCGACGGCCCAAACCACCCATACCAAACTCGGCAGCCAGAACCGTTCTTGTCCTTACCAACACCGCATTTCTCGGGCCATTTGCGTGAGGCTACAGAATTTTAAGCGAGCCTAGTTGTCATCGCGACTGAAGCCACCCGTTCACTATCGGGTGAAGGTTTGACCGGAAATATGCCGGTTGTACACTCGGGTACGGTACGGCAAATGCCTAGATGAGTCTTCGGCGGGTTCACATGTCGCGGAATTCGGAACATTTGAGACTTCGTGTTGCGGCCCTTAGGCAAGACTCGCGTTGCCAAATCCGCAGACATTAGTCCCTTTAAGGAGCTATTCAACGATGCAAATACAAGTCAACACAGACAATCACATAGCGGGAAGCGCGGAACTCACCCGTCAGGTCGAAGACGTTGTTGAAGGAACGTTGGGCCGGTTTGGCGACCGAATCACGCGTGTGGAAGTTCACTTGACCGACGAGAACGGTAGTCAGAAGTCCGGCGACAGCGACAAACGGTGCGTAATGGAAGCGCGTCTTGCAGGCCTGCAGCCAATCACTGTGAGCGCTGAGGGATCAAGTCTGGAGCAGGCCCTCGATGGTGCCGCTGAAAAACTTGAGAAAACCCTCAAGCATACCTTGGGGCGATTGGATGATCCAAAAGGTCGAATGTCTTACGCCGGGGATCCGTCGTAACCAAGCAAAGCCCTTAGGAAGTTTGAAATCTATCAATGGCGAATCATCAAATGAAACACTCTAATCTAAACCGCCTCCTGGAAAGTGCTTCTCGGACCATCGCCGATGCCAGGCCCCAGCTAGTGCGACCCACATGGGATCCTTGATTTAATGGGTGATCGATTGTCGCAGCATTTGATGCTCGACACGGCATCGCTCAGAACTCTCTTTTATGAGCACGATCGCGCCGATCGGCGTGCAATCGCTTTGTGGAACTCCGCCGCGATGGAAAGGACATGAGCATGAAAACCGACGTCAATATTGAGCAGTTCCAAGTGCCACCCGGAGAAAACGTGAAACTGAAGGAGTGGCCGACGCGAGTGAAGCCGTTTTACAAGTCAAAGAAGCAGTACCACAAGCTTTTGGAAGAACAAGTTGACGAGTTGAGTTCGTTGCAGCGCCTGCACTACGCGTCCAATCGCTATGCATTGCTGCTGATTTTCCAGGGCATGGACTCCGCCGGCAAGGATGGTGCCATCCGCCACGTCATGTCCGGCGTCAATCCGCAAGGCTGCCAGGTTTTTAGCTTTCAACAGCCACGTTCACAGGAGTTGGAACATGATTTTCTGTGGCGCACGACACGACATCTGCCGGAACGAGGGCGAATCGGCATCTTCAATCGTTCCTATTATGAGGAAGTGCTCATTGTCCGTGTGCATCCAGAGATTCTCGAAAGCCAAAGGCTTCCGGATGAGTTACCGGACGGGAAGACTATCTGGATAGACCGGTATCGTTCCATCGTGGACTTTGAGGAGCATCTATACCGCAACGGCACTCGGAGCATCAAGTTCTTTCTCCACTTGTCGAAAGACGAACAACGAGAGCGATTCCTCGATCGAATTGACGAGCCGGAGAAAAACTGGAAATTCAGCTTTGCGGACATTCGCGAGAGGAAATGCTGGCCGATCTACATGCAGGCCTATGAAGACTGTCTCAGCGCAACCAGCACCGCAACGGCTCCCTGGTATGTCATCCCCGCCGATAACAAGAAGAATGCTTGGCTGATTATTTCACAGGTTCTTCTCGATACGTTCAACGAACTTGAAATGGCCTATCCCAAGACCACCGCGAAGCGTCGCCATGAATTGAAAACTATCCGCAAGCAGCTCTGAAAAAATTGTCCCGCAAGCAACCACGGCGATAGGTGGGAAGTCTATCGTCGTTGCTCTGCACTACTTGAGCTTTGCAAGTTCATCGAGAACGGCCGCAACACCTGCCCTGCCGCCATGCGACGTGCTAGTCATTAGGTAAGCCACTTTTCGATCCTTGCCGATGATGATTGTTGAGGGATAAGCCGTTTCACGTTCAGTTTCCCATCGCAAGCCCCAGTCGTTTGTGAACTTATAATCAGGATCAGTGACATAATGAAAGTTAGACGGGAATTCCCACTTGCCCTGTGTTGCAAATTCTTTGGCATGTTGACCGAGCTTTTCAGCCGGTCCAGGGTAGACCATCAGAACCTGTGCGCCAGCTTTTTCCAATTCTGTTTTTTTGGCCATGAACTCACTCACTTGCCGTGAGCAAATAGGGCACTGGTAGCCTGGCCAACCTCGTAAGACTAGCAACACCACAGCATGTTCACGGGTAAGTTCTTTTAACGAAACAAGATCCCCTTTTTCGTTCTTGAGTTCAATATCAGGTGCGCTGTCACCTACCTTAGGTGGATGAGGTGGCTCTTTTCCCGGAGCAGCCTGACTGCGTCCACCGCCCTTCTGCTTTTGTTGTGCATCGGAGCTTGAAACAATTACGCAAACGGCTAGAAAGGCCATGAGTGCAACGGACCGGCGGTAAATCATCATTTGGAAACCTCAAAACCCAAGGGGGACTGTCATCGTGACCTGGGAGTCAACCCAGTTGATACTGAAGAGTATCGAAACGCATCCAAAGCATCATATTCGATCCGAAGCAGCGGAAATGCAAAATCTAGGTTCTAGCCAGTCCGAAGGAAAGAGAAGAAGTCCATGGGCGCTTGACGTCAATCCTTCGGCCAATCCGGCAAATCCTTCTTCTTAACCACATTGGCCGTGTGTTCCTTGTAGTGAGCTTCCATTTGCTTGAGCAAAGCTTTTGGAGTCCAGAAGGCGCTGCCTTTGGCGGTCTTGTTAAGATCCATCCCGTCAAGTAAGCAGGCAAACCGCCGAGTGAAAGATTCCACTCGCTCCATTTGCATGGACTCTTCCAGGCCAGTCCAGTCTTCATGTGCGGGGCGATAGTCGGGTGGCATCTGCTTGGGTCGGCAGATCAGCAATCTTGGACGGACAAATCTCGGACGGGTAGTATTAGAAAGGCTTATCAATTTTTCAAGTTCGATGCTCAAAGAGTGAGAGTTGTCACGAATACCGTTGCCTCCCGTGTACTTGTCTCATCCTGCGAACTTTAGGCTACCCGCCAGTTCGCAGAGAGAGAGGTTTTCTATTACGGCGACTTGATCGCTGAAATCCCCAGTGTTTTAGGCATTTTCGATTTTTTGGCCCCTGCGTGTCGCGCTCTCGGTTTTCTTACCGCGAGCTGATTTTCCGAATGTTGCTTCCGTCTGAACGGTATTTTCTCCCGCGAACTATCGCGCTCTCGCTTTTGTAAGTGGTTGCTTGTTACAACGCCGATTGCTTCCGACCCACCGAACCGGACCTCAAACTACCCGACCGCAGTGTTAACAGCTGACGGAGGCAAAGAACGGTCCACGTTGAACTAGTTCTCCTTCGAGTTATCAGTCTGCAGACTCATTTTCGTACTTTCGCCGCCGAGTTACGCCGCATTTTGAGCCGGACTAATGAGCCGAGAACGTGGTTATCGTCTATAATTCGAAGAACGGATCGGATCTGGGATTTCTTAAGAAGACGCCAAATGTCAACAGTACCCAAGCATTACATTACGCCTGAAGAATATTTGCACCGCGAGGGAAAGGCCGAGTTTCGGTCCGAGTACTTTCGTGGCGAAATGTTTGCCATGGCAGGGGCGTCGGCCAATCACAACTTGATAGTTCTGAACACAGGCTCCCATCTACGGGAGCAACTTAAGAAAAAGCCCTGCCGAGTCTATCCGAGCGACTTGAAGCTTCGCATTGAATCGACGGGCTTGTACACTTACCCGGATCTGTCTGTAGTGTGCGGCGAACCTCAGCTTGAATCTGATAGTGGCGAAGTTCTGCTGAATCCTGTGGTACTCGTCGAAGTCCTCTCGGATTCCACCGAGGCGTACGACCGTGGAAAGAAGTTCGAACACTACCGAACCATTCCTAGTTTAAAGCATTATGTCTTGATTGCCCAAGACCGACACTCGATCGATTGCTTTACGCGATCCACCGACGGCAGTTGGAATTTGACGAGCTGCCAAGGGCTCGACGGGAAGATCATGCTGGACGCGATAGATAGCGAACTGGTCGGAGCCGAAGTCTATGACAAGGTAGTCTTTGCAAGTTAGAAAAGCCAAAGCTTTACCGGTACGGGTAATCACGTTTGCAGCCCGTGTTCGGCGTGTCCAAGTGCTACACAACGGATTGAGGACGCACAGTCGTCTTCATCTGTTTCCACATCTGCCGTTGCTTGCTCCAGTCGAGCGTCTTGGCGATGCGACGGATGTCGGCCTCTTTGATTGAGTCGCGGCCTTGGGTGGTTCTGGGCAGGAAAAGAATCTCTCCTTGAATGTCGGGGGCCAGGTTGTCTAGCCACATGATCTGCGTCATGCGTGTCGTCGAGATCTGGCCGAAGTGGGCAAGTTCGGATTGATTGATGATGGCTCCACTCTGGACCAAACGAAAACAATGGTGAGCCAGGGCAAGCAGTCGGCTGATGCGAGGCACGCGGCCAGCAGGGATAACGGGATTCGCTCCGCTTTCAATCTGCTTGGTTCCACTGCGTTTGGTAGCAACGTGAAATTGACGGTTGATGGTTAGGCGTTCGGTCATTGTGCATGCTCCAGTTGGTTCTCGGTTAAGCTTTTCAAGCCGGTTGGATGAAACGTGATTGCTACGTTGCCACCTGGACCGTCGAAGCTGACTCTATCAATCAGAAGATGGACTAGTCGCACCTGCTCCTTCGGAGGAAGCGTCTGCCAAAGATTATCGAAGTCCGTCAAAGCGTTTGTGATTTGCTGGCCATCGATCTTTTGGGCTTCGAGCGCGGCAAGCTCCGATGTGATTTGCTGAGAGCGACGGTCGGCGGTTTCGAGTCGCGATTGGATTTCGCTGAGACCCGACAAGTTGCTGGCGATGTTCGGGTTGGCAACGATCGCTTGAAGCTTGGCATGATCATCTCGCATCTGACGAGCCAGCGACTTCTGTTCGTCTCTTAATCGCTCGCACTCGACATGGTTTTCGTTGCTGAACATCAATGGTTGTTTGCTTTAACAGTGCCGGATCCTCACCGATCGTTCGAATTTGCTCGACCACAAACCGCTCGATCTCACCTGCTGGAACCGACGGCGCGGGACACTCCGACCAACCTCGCTGCATGGCCGTTCCACAAACGTAATAGCGATATCGCTTGTTGCCTTTGCAGCTAAACGAATGCGTCATGCCGCAGCCACACGATTTGCAGTGAAGCAAGCCCTTCAGCAACGCGCTATGCTTATTGCGAACCAACGTTCCGCCCGATTGGCCATTGCGCTTCAGATTGGTCTGTACGCGGTTAAATAGTTCGACGGGCACGATCGCGGCATGTTCGCCGACATGGGTTTCGTCCTTGTACTTGATTTTGCCGATGTAGGTGACATTGGTGAGCAGTTTGTAGAGGGCGTTGCGAGTGAAGACTCGGCCACCACGTCGATCTCCTTTTTTAGTCACCCAGCGTTTCGTCGTCCAGCCACGCCGATTGAGTTCGCGAACCGTTGGCAGCAGCGATTGATGCTCCAGATACAGTTCGAACATCTGACGAACGGAGGTAGCTTCGATTTCGTCGACCAAAAGCTTGGTATTCTCAACGGTGTATCCCAGCAGCGGCATCCCGCCAGACCACTTTCCACGGCGACGCGATGCAGCCACTTTATCACGCACGCGTTCGCTGATCATCTCGCGTTCAAACTGGGCGAACGAAAGCAACACATTCAAAACCAATCGGCCCATTGACGTCGCGGTATTGAACTGCTGTGTTACGCTAACGAAAGACACTCGCTGCGAGTCAAAGATCTCGATGATGCGTGCAAAGTCCATAAGCGAGCGGCTGAGCCGGTCGACTTTGTAAACAATCACGCAGTCGATCTTGCCCGCCTTGATGTGGGCTAGCAATCGCTTGAGTGCCGGACGCTCCATGTTGCCACCGGTGAAGCCGCCATCGTCATAGGACTCAGCTACTGCTTGCCAGCCTTCGTGTCTTTGTGACACGATGAACGCTTCTGCTGATTCACGCTGGGCGTCCAGTGAATTGAATTCCTGTTCCAATCCTTCTTCGGTGCTTTTGCGAGTGTAGATCGCGCAGCGAACAGACTTGGTTGCTTCAGTTGAAATACGTTTCTTCATCAGTTCCCCTCCTTGTCGCTGAGGTTGAAGAACTTATTGCCGCTCCAGTGTGAGCCGGTGATCTTCTTGGCCACGGCGCTAAGCGATTTGAATAGCTCGCCTTCGTACTCGAAGCCACCGGTGACCACGCGGACTTGGAGTTGCCGACCTTTGTACATCCGCGTGATCAGAGTGCCCGGCAGTGGCAAGTTGGCACTGCCAAGTTGACCACAGGGCAATACTCGCGTGCGCCGGTCGGCATCTGCTGGCAGCGATCGTTGCTTGGGCGCCGTGGTTCGCAGATCGGAACCGCTGGCTAGCTCGCGGGCACGTGCGATCGCACGCTCTGACAATCCACCTTCTTCGATCGATTGCATTCGCCAGATGATGCGACGCACGAGCCATTTACGATTGGCGGCCTGTGTCGCTTCGCCTGTCACCTGCAAGTAACGTTCACGCAACTGGCCCACCGTCATCTGTTTGAGCAAGGCGACCTCTCTAGTCACATTCAACGACATTCGTACCTCCTTCGTAAATCTTCGAATAACCCGATATAGAACCCGAGTTCACAGAGAGCCCTGAGTCCGAACCGAAGTCAAGCGAAGCTGGTGAGTCAGGCGAAAACTCTTGGGCGCTTGTGCCAAGTCGCCCTTGCTTGTGCAATTCAACGATGCCTTGCGCTAGGCACGATGCGATTTCCGCCAGTCGTTGCTCGGGCGTCAGTTGGCTTATTCCCTGGTTTGTTGACATGTATTGCTTCCTTTCTTGCTGATGCGATGACGTGTCCGTACCTAAAATCCGGACAAAACATAGAAACTGTGCCTATGCTTGCGGCCTTTCCCGCGGCCCTTGGTTTGAAAAATGCGTACCGAGGACCCACGCGTTTCCTGTGTGTATGCGCGCTCTAGTACCCCAGCCCCAGGCCGTGCGTTTGCGCACTGTGCCTGGGGGTACTAGGGGGTGTGCGCGCACACACACAGACACAGATTTTCATGTTTCCGTCCCTGCCAATGAGGGCTGCGGAACAGTCGCGAACTTGACCGGACGGTTAGCACCAAACGACCAGCGATGGATCAAACCAGCGTCCTCGGTTAGCTGGATCATGTCACGAGCCATTCGTTGGGTAATACCGGTCTCCCTGGCCGAAGCGATGATTGCCTTCATTGTTGTTGGCTCTTCGGTAACGAAAGATGCGACGAAGCTATCTTTCGTGCATTGGGGCGCATCCGATTGCTGCTCGCCCTTGGGTTTGGGCTTCTTTCGAGGTCGCTCCGGTCGGAGGTCAGTTGGATCGAGATTGTCTTCGATAGGCCAAACCGGAAACGACCAACGTAGGCAAAGCGAATCGAGCGGCTGCCAAGAGCGGACGGCCGCACCGACGACTACGCAACCGTCCTCTTGGTGCTGACGCATGATGAGGTGCGTATCGGTCGCCCGGGCTTGGCTACCAGCACCGGCACCAACGTCCGTAACTGATTTTCCCGATTGGTTTCCCTTGCTGGCATGGTGGACAAGCACGAAGCAGCAACCAAGCATGGCAGCGTACCAATCCAAGCGGTTGTAAACGTCCGTCATGTTCGCATTGCTGTTTTCGTCACTATCCTTCGGCAGGAAACGATAGAATGCGTCCATGACGATCACCTTGAAGAAGTCTTTCTGGAGCGACTCGAAGTACGGCTGCAGCGAGTAGACATCGAGGAGCCGGCCACGCAGGTTGTCGACAAACAGCTTGTCCGCAATCTCGGGCAATTCGATACCACGAGCGGTCGCGACCTTGGGAATCCGATTCGCAGACGTTTCGCTATGCAACTCGTTGTCGAGGATCAATACATTGCCCTGCGTCGTATCGAAGGCATCGAGCCAACGGCGACCAGTCGCAACCGCCATGGCGAGATCGGTCACCAGCCAGCTCTTGCCGTACTTAGGAGGTGCGATAATGTTCATGGTCTCGCCGATACGAAGTAGGCCGTTGACCACAGGCGGACGCAGCTCGGGATGGTCCTTCAATAGTTGGCCAACGCTGAGCATCGACGGACCGTTACGGCTCTTCAATGCCGCACCACGCTCGACTTTTTTTCAGCACTACGCAGGCGCTTGAGGACGGAATTCGGCCCCCATGCCGACGGAAATGGTTTGTGATTCGCATACTTCTTTAGGACTGCCAGAGCGGCACCGTCTGGCAAATCATGCTCAACGCATCGGCAGCATGCAGCGAACAAACGGCTGGAGCCATCGCCTTTGTCGGCGACGTTCATCTTGTCGATTTCTCTAAAACAAGTACGCATGCGGTTGAGCATGGCTTCGTCAAAATGCTTCGATGGCTTCCCCTCTTCAACCGCAGGCGTTGGCTCTGGAGCTTTCTTTGGCTTGTCGGGCCACAGTTCGGCGCACAGCGTATCGAGTTGCTCTTGGCGAACCATAACGCCCTCGGGCGCATTCGCTATGCGGTGGCCCGTTAACGCGAAGAAGCGAGTCCGATTGTAGACTTCGCTTTTTCAATGCCATCTGGTCCATGGCCTTTGGAGACGCACTCGGTTGCCCAGGCGGGTTTGATGCCTTCGATGATCATCTTGACGCCCGTACCCGATGGCGACACTTCGCAGTATGTATCGATGCAATCGACGATGTCCCTGCCCCAGATGAACTCGCCTTGCTCATCGAGGCAATCATCGAGGTCGATGCCGGTGTAGGGATCGTCCTCTAAAAAAACATAGCCGATGCCGGTGTACGATGTATTTCGCTTGAACGTATGGAGGGCTTTATCGAAGGTCGTCCATGTTTTCGGATCGTTCGGCTTGGCTCTCCCGCCTTTCGATGCATTGAACGGCACCTTCGCCGGCTTGCCATTAGGCATGGGAATCGACTTCCAGCAAACCCATTGCGGTCGCTCTCGAAGTGAGCAAGGTATGTTGGCAACTGCAACGACTCGCCGATTTTCCATTAACATGCTTTCCATTCAAAATCGGCGCAATGGACTACCTGTGGGCGGAGGCGGTCGAACGCATCTCGCCATCCCAGGACTATCTATGCAATTTGTCCGAACGACGGCCCAAAAAAGGTTTTCAAAGTTGCCTTCATCGCAGACGTTTTGAACCGATTTGCCTCTACCCCTTGAACTACTCGACTCGCGCTCAAACTGGTGAAATCACCCTCAAAAAACATCAAAATCGTTGACGATTCATGGCTCTGGTTTTCAGACGACGCAAACCATGTCTCCCTATCCGTAGGGTTACACGAAAAGCTAGCGGTCGGACGAAAGACCGTCCGAAAAATTTTGGGAATGGTTGTGTTTGCATCGCTCTCAGATTGCAGACGTTGCAAACATTGGTTCCCTGTCTGTAGGAATACCCGAAAGCCATGCCGAATGACGGAAACCCGTCGTTGAAAAGCTCCGATCTTTCCGACCGGCTGGAAACGCCAGGAACTGGGCTCTTTAGAGTCGCTCAATGAGGCATCTGACACCTCGTGTTTGCCAGGTTGCTGAATCGTGCGGACCATTGGCGAATCTCGGAAATACTGAGTCAATTCTGGCAAATCGCGTTGGTATTCGCAGCCTTAACCCGTTTCAAATCTCTTTCCGTATTGATTTTTGAAGTTTCCGGCGTTGGTAACGGTAGTGTTTCGAGAATCTGCTTTGCGAAGAGACCTAAGAGCCGATTTTTGTCCCACTCGCGTAAGATTTTGGTTTTGGCTCCGATCATTGTGTAACTCTATTTCCCCCGGAACCGATTAGTATGGCTTCCAAGCCTGCCGCAAAACCCGATCACGAGTCGTTCATTCGTGCGTTGACAATGCACGAAAGGGTAATCCGCGCTTATGTTCGGGGTGCGGGCATTTCGCGACCCGAGGATGTGGATGAAATCGTGCAGGAAGTCTCGTTGATTGCCTGGCAGAAGTTTGAGCAACTGAAAGATGCAACAGAGTTTGCTCGCTGGGCCTGCGTCATCGCACGATACCGGGTTCTCGAATTTCGCCGCAATCGCTTTCGAGATCGCTTGGTACTCAATGAAAAAGTGTTCGATTTGCTTCTGCAAGAGGCGTTGGATGAGACGGAACAACAGGACGCCCGCCTAAGAAAGCTAGAGAGCTGTCTCAACGAATTACCACCCGCCAGCCGCAAGCTGGTGCAGGCCGCCTACGAACCGGGAGCGTCCATCGATGAGCTTGCTCTCTCGGTTGGGAAGCAGGCCAATGCCTTGTATCAACAGCTGTGGCGGTTGCGTCAAATTCTGCGTAAGTGTGTCGAGGATGCAATACAAAACGATGCCCATTCTTCTGCTCCCAAGGTGTCGTCATGAACGAACACGAATTGGAGTTAATTCGAGATTACCTGGATGATCGCATCAGCCTCGAAAGATTGGAGCAGCTTAATCAGCTGCTGGAATCCAATGACGCAGCTCGCTCCGAGTTTCGGGCAATGGCGGCAATGGAGGAAGGCTTAAGGGATCTCTCCGTTACGAACGATTTTCCGACGCCACTCCGTCACGAAAGAGCAGCTGAGGACCCAGCGCAAAGACGCGCTGGGTATTGGTATCGGCTGGAACACATCGGCGTCGCCGTGTTGCTTTTGATTTGCTTCGGTCTGGCGACGTTCTTGCTGCAGAAGTCAGATAACGGAGACCAATGGGGCGACGCGATTGCGAAAATTGACTTTCTCAGTAAGGAAGTCGCTTTCGCTTCCAGTCATCAGCTTCCGACCACAAAAGACGGTTTGTTGGGCAAGGGTTGGATGCAACTCGCCAAAGGCCGTGTGCGGATTCTCTTCCGCAGCGGAGTCACGGTGGAAATGGAAGGTCCCGCCGCAATTGGAATTGATACCCCAATGCGTGCCTATCTCGATTTTGGCAAAGTGACCGTGCACGCGCCGGAATCCGGCAGAGATTTTGTCGTTGCGACAGAGTCGATGGAGGTGGTTGATCTGGGAACGCGATTTGAGGTTTCCGTTGATCCACAGTCGCATGAATCGAAGGTCACCGTGATCGAAGGTTTAGTCGATCTGCACCTTGGCAGCCGGGGGGCAGATCGAACGATTCGACCGCTGGAAGCCGGCTATGCCGCACGCGTCGATGAATTCGGAAAGATTGTCGAGATCAAGAGTGACTATAACCCAGATTTGGTAGAGGACGGCGTCCGAATTCTGGCTCATTGGACGTTTGATGATATTGGCACCGATGGCAACATCAAAGACTCGACCAACAATTCACTAAACGGAATCTTACGTGCGGGCAACGAACCCCAACTCGCTCCAGGAGTGAGTGGAAAAGCACTGACGTTTACTGACAACACATCAGTCGATTTGAGTAAGCATGTCTCCACACTGACTCGGTTGGAGGACTTTACCCTCACGGCGTGGGTGCGTGATCCGGTCGATCCACTTGCGGTACTGTTCTCGCTTAGCGGAGATTCAGAGCAACATCGTGTGCAGTTCTATCTTGCCCATCGGTTCGTTCGATTTGGCTGGCAGGATGGCCAGCACTTTGACTCCATCTCCGGCCGGGTTGATAGCTGGAACTCCGGGCAGTGGTATCACGTGGCAATCACTTTCGAAGGTGGCATCGCTCGCCTGTATCGAAATGGAGAATTGCTTGCTTCCGGGGCGATGGGCTCAAAGATTGGAACGCCGGTGAACACGCTTTCCGTGGTGAAAGACGCCTCCGTCGCGTACCTAGGCCGTCTGGAAGATGGTCGTCAGGGAGAAGCGACTGCTCACCAATGGTTTCAGGGGCAGATGGACGATGTCCAGCTCTATGAAGGCGCGGTGAATCAGGAAGGAATTCGATTCATGTACGAGCACCCTGGTGTTCCCTGGAGTGCGGGCAAGTCACCGCCTTAATCAAGGTCATCTGACGCACGCCCAACAATTGGAGAAATATTGACGATTATTCATGACAATATTTACACCACATTTACACCATGTTTGAACTCCAAACGAGCACTGCAACGATGAAATTACATCTGACCGCTTCCATCGTAGTCTTGTTGTGCGCCCTGCTGGGCACTCCCCCTTTGTTCGCAGACAAAATGCGTTCTGCCGAGCCGGTCACCTTCGCTAATCAGACCATGGCACTCACCATTGCACCGGATGGAAAAGTGAGTCTAAAGCGGGATGACCCCCTTAACCCCACTGCTGTAATTTCCGCCCATCGATACACTTCTGAGTTTTTCCGGGCCTACATAACGGGTCTGCCCGCCGGGAAGAGCACAAGCGTCGAGATTATCAATATCGAGGCGATGAAAGAGGATCGCAACACCGGCCTGATCGATCCCATCCTGATACTCAACGACGCCAAATCCGCCGTCAAAGGCACCATCCCCTACAACCATTATCTGGTGTATGCCGGAGGGACCATTGCAAAGGTTTACAGCCCCAACTGGAAATTCGTGAAAGACCTGCCCGTGACCGTCGAAGGCGATCTGAAAGCCATTAAAGGGAATAACACTTTCAGCGTGAGCGCGCCGCAGTCACCCAACGCCTGGCTATCTTCCCGGATCAAAGTCGCGGATACGGTGAACAGGATCACCATCCAGAAACCGAAAGGCACACGATGAAAAACAACACAGGTGATACACGAACTTGGGAAAGCCATTGCGCAAAAGCACACCGAACGCGAATCGACCCGGAGATGCCAGGCCTTGAATAACAAGGCTTCTATAGAGACAAGAATGGAGACGGGGCAACCATGAAACATATACTGGCCATTTTCACCGCGTTCCTGTTCGCGCCCGCTGCGGCGTTGCATGCCGCCGACGGATTTCCCAAGTTCAGTTGGGACCGCGTGCCGGTCTATGCGCATTTCGGATACGATCCGAATCTCACACCGGAGCAATACGATTTCCTGGCCAAGCGGTTTCCGCTCGTGACCTTCGCCGCCGGCAACGTTCGAACTGAAGCCGAGAAAGGAATCGCGGCGGGAGCGGCCGAGATCAAGAAGCGCAATCCGTCCGTGAAGGTTCTCTTCTATTTTGCCGGTGACATCCTGCACGAACCCTTCACCTTGTCCAACGAGTCGTTCCCCAAGGAGGGTTTCATCGAGAAACCCTCCGTCAAAAAAACGATCAATTCCCAAACGGGAAAGCAGAGCGAACAGGTCAGATTCTATTTCGACAAATCGAAGACTGTCACGCACGAGTGGTGGGCCGGCATCGCCGAGAAAGCCGTCAAGGAATATGGTTGCGATGGCGTGTTCGCCGACGGCTTGGGAAGTTACGGCCTCAACCTAGTCGCGCCCGAAAAGGAAGCGGCCATGCGGGCGGGAATCATGACCATGTGCTGGCTCTCCCATGAAAAAATGGGGCCGAAGGGGCTGATCCTCTTCAACCCGCTGCACGGCGAGGAAAACGCCGACCTGCTCCCCGCGACCGATGGCGCGATGATTGATAACTTCGACCGCACGCTTTTCCGCTCGGACGACACCAAACCATCGGCACCGGATGCCAAGAGCCTCGATTTGATGACCGAAGGCATCGAGGCGATGAGCAAGGCTTCGAAGCAGGGAAAAATCGTTATCTTCAAGGCTTGGCCAGGATTTCATCAGAAGGACAAGGAGTTAATGAAACGCCCACACGTGGAGCTCGTGAAGCTGGCCCGCGAACGTCTCACCTTTCCACTGGCGAGTTTCCTGATCGCCGCAGGCCCGAACTGCCATTTCCAATACACTTGGGGATGGGGATCAGATTGCGGCACGTTCGACTGGTATCCCGAGTTCGACAAACCGCTCGGCGCTCCCAAGAGCGACGCCAAGCGCGACGGCTTCCAATACACGCGCGAGTTCGAACACGCGTCTGTGTTTGTCGATTTGGAACAGAAGACGGCGAAAACAGATTGGCGGTAACAATCAATGGATACGTTCAAGATATTGCCGCTATCCGTCACGGTACTTCTGCTGATGCTTGGGGTTTCAACGCCAGTAGACGCGCAGGCACCTCGCCCCCATAGCCGTGATTCCAATCGCGATGCCAGGTCGAACCGCACTGATCCTGCGAGAAAAGACGGCAGAACTCCGCCGATGGGCTGGAATTCGTGGAACAAGTTTAATAAGGGAATCTCCGCCAAACTTATCGAGGAGATTGCGGACGGGGCGAAGAAATACAAGCTGGACGAACTCGGTTACAGGTATCTCGTCATCGATGATGGATGGCAACTGCGAGAGCTGGACCCAAAAGGGGAATTAGTGCCGAACCCGGAAACGTTTCCCCAGGGTATCGCTCCCGTCGCGCAATACGTTCGAGATCGTGGCTTTGAACTAGGGATTTACTCGAGCCCTAATGCTCTGACCTGTGCTAATTTTGCCGGGTCGCTAGGCCATGAGCCCGCGCATGTACGGCAATTCGCCGAATGGGGCTGCAAGTTCGTCAAATATGATTACTGTCCCGTTCGTAACGGAGAGTCAGGACTGACGCGAGAACAGATTATTGACCGCTATCGCGCGTTTGGTGATTCCATCAAAGCGCATGCCCCTGAAATCTTGTTTGCGATTTGCGAGAAAGGTTGGGCCGGCCAGATCTCCAAGCGGCAATTGGCAAAAGATTCTCCTCCTATCACTTCGCAACAACGCCGACAAGCGTTTGATTGGTGCAAAGGAGTAGGGGGCATCATGTGGCGTACTACGGGCGACATCGGACCCGAGTGGACTCGCATTATGCAAATTCTTGATGAGCAGGAGGGTTTGGCTGCGCTTGCAGGGGAAAATGCATTTAACGACCCGGACGTGCTCGAAGTTGGTAATGGCAACCTGACCGAGGCCGAAAATCGAGCACACTTTACACTGTGGTGCATGTTGAATGCACCGTTAATGCTCGGCAACGATCTGCGCAACATACCGGAGGGGGTGCTCAAGATCATAACGAACAAAGAAGTGATCGATTTGAATCAAGATCGGCTCTGCCAGCAGGCAGTAAAGGTAGAGGACACCGGTGACATTGAGACTTTTGTCAAACCCTTGGCCAACGGCGATGTTGGCGTGTGTGTTCTAAACCGCGCCGATGCCACCCAAAAGGTCGCCCTCAACCGGAACACACTTGGGTTAAAGAAAGGTCAAGCCTGGCATGTTCGCGATCTCTGGGAACACAAAAATCTCGCCAAGCTCACTGACCAAGTTCATATCGTCGTTCCGTCCCATGACGTCGCAACCTTCCGCATGAGTCCAATAACGAAGGAATCGAACCACCGTGAGTAACTATACTTCCTGTGTTATTACTGCGCTGCTGATGTGGTCGTTCGTTTCGGTGCATGCCGCAGACGAACGCGCCGCGACCAAGCTCGACGTAATTTACAAAACTACGGAGCAAGGGCCTCTAAAACTCGACCTGCATTACCCCGCTGCACCAAAGGCGGGTGACAGATTCCCACTCGTCCTCTTCACGCATGGTGGCGGCTGGTCGGCGGGCAGCAAGACCATTGGTGATCGCGGCGTGCGGTTCATGGGAGTAAGCGCGCTCAATGCGCAGGGTTTTTGCGTCGCGTCGGTGGATTACCGGCTATGCACGAAGGACGGGACGATCACGATTCGCGACTGCGTGACCGATTCGAAGGACGCGCTGCGCTTTCTGGCGAAGAATGCCGCGCAATTCTCGGTGGATGCGGATCGCGTGTTCACCTTCGGCGATTCCGCGGGAGGTCAGCTCGCGCAGATGCTCCTGCTCTCGCCGCCGGCATCTTTTCCCGGCGATCCCGCGCTGGCCGATGCGCAGTATCGTCTCATCGCCGGCGTGTCATGGTATGGGCCGTGCGATTTTGAGAAGACGGAACTCTTCAACGGCCCGGGGCAAACCGATGTTCGAGATAGATTCGGCCCGCGCATTATCAAGAACGACGCGGACCCAAAGGACAAACTCGCCGCCTACCGCGAGGTGAGTCCGGTGAACTATCTAAAGTCCGACAGCCCGCCGCTGCTCATGATGCAAGGCGACAAGGATCCCACGATCCCTGTGCATCACGCGCGCTACATGCGGGAACGCGCCGACGCGGTGAAGGCGCCCGTGGAAATTCTCATCGTCGAAAACTCCGCGCACAACTGGCGTGAGGCGGATGGCCCGCTGCGTCCGCCGCTCGACGAGATCGTCTCGAAGACCGCCGCATTCATGAAGCAACACCTCGACCGCGGTTCACACAAATGAAGACACGATCCTTCGTCGCACCTCTCCTCGTATTCGCTCTCCTTGCCGCTCTGCTGATGGGCCTTATCAGGGGCTGCGGCCTTATTCATCGCACGCAGTCCGTGACCGATGTCACAAAAACGGAAACCATCACACTGGAGAGGGCCCCTTTACAGGGTCACATTCATTCTCTCACCATCACCTGTTCGGGAGAAATCCAGGGCACCGCCGAGATTAGACTGATGGGAAACGGAAAACACTATCGCACGGAGAAGCTTTCGGGGCCGGTGAAGTTCGAATGGGGAACGATTGGTATTCAGACACCGCGGACATCCGCTACGAACCCAAGTCGGTCACCGGCGGGAATCTGCGTCTCAAATACCGGCTCAAGGACTGGTGACGCCACTCTATCCGCCATCGACACCATGGGCGGAAAACTGATCAGCCATCAAGTGGAGCTCGGGAAACTGAAGTTTCCCTGAACGGCTTCCAGATCCTTGGTAACCGCACCGCGGTAATTTCGCACCTTTGAGACCAAGAAGAAAACTCCTATCAGTTGAAACCAATGAAACATGAAATGAAACCAATGAACTATGAATCACGCGGAAAGGTCATTGCAAAATGGCCCTGGCTCTTAGGCTTGGCCGCATTGTTGATCGCGGCAATGTTGGTGCTTGTGATGTTCAAATCCGCGCAGTCGGGGAGAGGCAAAGGCTTGAACCCGCTGGCACGGCTCCTCTTTGGCCTCAATGAGGGCACTCGGTTTGCTCCGGGCTATTCAGATAAGGCGTTTTACTCCATCAAGCTGGGCGACGATGAGGCGACGGTGACGAAACTTCTCGGAGCCCCGTTGTCTACATGGACAAACAATACCCAGATTCAGGGCCTCACACACGTGGACCAAGCAATTGACGGGAACCCACCGCAAAAGTTTCCAAACGGACCCCGCATACACTGGGCTTACGCCAGCGGGCCGATGCCTGCCTTTTCGGAGAAGGGCAGGCTGGAGGACGAGGTTGATTACACCATATTCGCATTCGATGGGTCGGGTCGTGTCGAGGAGGTCTTCGGCCAGGTGGTCAGCGCGAAGCAGGTTGGGTTCTTGTCGGCGGGTGCAACGGTCAGCGCCGGCGATGGCTTGAACTTCCTTAAGCTGTCGAACGCTCAAATCGCGATGCTGAAGGGAAAGGGGTTTGCAGAAATCGAGGCGTCGTTTGGCAAGCCCACGGCCGTGCGAGAATCGCAGCCGCTCAAGATGCTAAACTACTCGGATGCTTCGCCTCCGGGCAAGAACTATCGCAAGCGAATCATCGGCATCAACGCAGAGGGCAAAGTGGCGGAGGTTGAGGATGGGTATGAATTTCGTGATTGAGATGCAGATAGATCCGGCCCCGCTCAATTCCCGCGCAGAAAGAACAGCGATGAAAAATTTGATCATGAAACTATTCATAATGCCAGCGCTGCTGGCTCTGCTGGCTGGGCCTGCAATGGCCCGGCCTGCCAAGGAAACGAACACAACGAGCGTGCCCAAGCCCAACATCGTCTTCCTCTTCGCCGATGACTGGGGCTGGGGTGATTTGTCGTGCCACGGGCATCCGTATGTGAAGACGCCGAACATTGACCGGCTCGCGAAGGAGGGCACGGACTTCACGCGCTTCACCGTCGCCAGCGGCGTGTGTTCGCCGAGTCGGACAGCGGTGATGACGGGCCATTTTCCGGCGCGCTACAACATTGATGGCCACTTCGCATGGCCGAAAAGCAACGCCCAGCGCAACATGCCGGACTGGTTGGCCACTTCCGCGCCCACCCTTCCGCGCATGCTCGGGAGCGCGGGTTATACCACGGCGCACTTTGGCAAATGGCATCTCGGCAACGACATGATCCCCGATTCGCCCACGCCCGCCGCGTATGGCTACGACGAATACGGCGCGTTCAACTGCGCGGGCGAGCAGATGCCGGTGCATGAGGATGCGCGGCACGCCATCTCCTTCATCGAGAAAAGCGCGGCGGCGAAGAAGCCGTTCTTCATCAACCTCTGGATGCACGAGCCGCACACGCCCTTTCACACCGTGCCGAAATACGAGTGGCGCTTCCGCGACATGAAGAGCCGCGAGGATCAAATCTACGCCTCGGTGCTGTCGCACGCGGATGATCGCATCGGCGAAGTGCTCGCCGCGCTGGATCGTTTGAAGCTCACCGAAAACACGCTCGTCATTTTCAGCTCCGACAACGGCCCGGCGCGCGCGACGAAGCCGACTCCGCTCGATCTTCAATACGACACCGCCACCGGCGCGGGCTGGGGCATCGCGGCCTCCAAAGGCATCACCGCCGGTCGCAAGGGCTACAAGGCGGCGCTGTTCGAAGGCGGCATCAACGTGCCCTTCATCGCGCGCTGGCCGGGAAAAATTTTCGCTGGCAAGATTGACAACGCCTCGCTGATTTCCGCCGTCGATCTGCTCCCGACCTTCTGCGAACTCGCCGGTGCGAAGCTCCCCGATGGCTACCAGCCCGACGGCATCAGCCAGGTCGAAGTCCTGCAAGGCAAGGCAACCGCGACGCGCAGCAAGCCGTTGTTTTGGAAGATGGGCGGCGGCAAAGATTCCGAGTTCCACTGGGCGAACTATGCCGTGGTGGATCGGCAATGGAAGCTGCTGACAACAGCCGACGCCAATCGCGTGGAACTCTACGACATCGCCGCTGACGCGCTCGAAACCAAAGATGTCGCGACCGAAAAGCCCGAGGTCGTGAAAGACATCAACGCCAAGCTCGAAGCGTGGAAGGCAACGCTGCCGGAGAAGCCGAGCGGCGAGGTCTTCTCGAAGGAACGCAAGCCCTGACTGCACACAAGCGAAACGAAACGACCATGAGACTTCTACTCGCCACCCTTCTACTCACGCTGCCGGTCCCATGGTTGGCGTTATCCGCTGAACCGCGCCCGGTTTCCTTCAACAGGGACATCCGGCCGATTCTCTCGGACAAATGTTTTTCCTGCCATGGACCGGATCCCAGGCAGCGGAAGGCGGAGTTGCGTCTCGATACGCCGGAGGGTGCGTATGGAAAGACGGAGAGCGGGGCGGTAGCAATTGTGCCGGGGGATTTGGCGAAGAGCGATGCCTGGACGCGAATCAACAGCTCAGACAGGGACGAAGTGATGCCGCCGCCCAAGAGCAACAAGGAGCTGACGGCAGCGCAGAAGGAGTTGCTGCGGCGCTGGGTTGCTGGCGGCGCCCATTACGAACAACATTGGGCGTTCATGCCTCCTCGAAAGCCCGCGCTGCCGGAGCTTCGCCATCCGCAGTTTTCCAGCCGCAATCCAATCGACCGCTTCATCGTTGCGCGTTTGGAGCAGGAAGGACTTTCGCCTTCACCGGAGGCGCCACGCTCGACGCTCATCCGCCGGGTGACGCTGGACCTCACGGGCCTGCCGCCGACTGTCGCCGAGGTGGACGCTTTCCTCACGGATTCCTCGCCTGATGCCTACGAAAAGCTGGTGGACCGGCTGATAGCCACGCGGGATTACGCCGAGCGGCGCGCGCAGGACTGGCTCGATCTGGCGCGCTATGCAGACACACGGGGTTTTGCCGACGACAACCCGCACGACATCTGGCCGTTCCGCGAATGGGTGATCGCGGCGATTCACCGCAACCAGCCGTTCGACCAGTTCACCATCGAGCAACTCGCGGGCGACATGCTGCCGGAAGCGACCACGGAACAACGCATCGCGACCGGATTTCACCGCAATGCGCCACAAGCAAAGGGCAACACCTATCCCGTGGAGGAATATCGGCTGAAGGGAGTCGTGGACTGCGTAAACACCACGGGCACAGTCTGGCTGGGCCTCACCGTGGGCTGCGCGGAGTGTCACGATCACAAGTTCGATCCTTTCTCCCAAGCCGACTACTATCGGCTCTTCGCGCTATTCAACAACATCGAGCACTCCGGGAAGGGCTTCGCGCAAGGTGGGCCGCATTTGGAAATCAAGCTGGACGACAATCCGAAGGTCACAGTGCCGGTAATGAAGGAGCTCGCAAAGCCGCGCGAGACCTTTATCCATGAGCGGGGAAATTTTCTCACGCGTGGGGACAAGGTCACGCCGGGAGTTCCAGAGTTTCTCCTCGGAGACAACTCCCAACCCGTCAACCGGCTGGAGTTCGCGCGCTGGCTGGTGAATGGGAAACATCCGCTCGTCGCGCGGGTCGCCGTGAACCGTTTCTGGCAGGGTTACTTTGGCCACGGGCTCGTGCGCACACCGGCTGATTTTGGCCTGCAAGGCGAGTCGCCCATGCATGACGAATTGCTCGACTGGCTGGCGAGCGAGTTCGTTGCGTCCGGTTGGAACATGAAGACGATGCATCGCCTCATCGTCACCTCGGCGACGTATCGCCAATCAGCCCGAGCCCCGTCGGAACTCGCAGCACGTGACCCACAGAATCGCCTACTCGCGTGGATGCCACGGGTGCGTTTGCCTGCCGAGCAAATCCGCGATCAAGCCCTCGCCGTGAGCGGCCTGCTCCAGCCAGGCGGCAACGGTCGCAGCGTCTTCCCGCCGCAGCCGGAAGGCTACTGGGAGGACCGCGACTTGAAAGGGAAGTGGAACACCAGCAGCGGCGACGACCTTCACCGCAAGAGCCTCTACATTTATTGGCGGCGCATGGCATTGCACCCAACGATGGAATTGCTCGACGCCCCGGCCCGCGCCGTCTGCACCGCCCGCCGCAACACCGCGAATCTGCCCACGCAGGCGCTCGTTACGCTCAACGATCCCATCTTCGTCGAAGCAGCCATCGCCTTCGCAAAACGTATCCTGTCCGAAGCGCCGGCAGACAACGCCGCGCGTCTAGAATTCGCCTTTCGTGTTTGTCTCTCCCGCCAGCCCGACAACGAAGAACGCGGGCAATTTCTCGCGTTCATTGACGAGCAAACCAAGCGCTACGCGGACGACCTCCCTTCGGTGTGGACGAGCGTCGCGACCGTGCTCATGAACCTCGACGAGACTCTCAACAGACCATGAAACCATTATCACCTTCCCACGCTCCGCTCACGCGCAGAGCCTACCTCGGACGCTCCGCGGGCGGCCTTGGCGCACTGGCGCTGACGTCGCTGTTGAAGCCTGAATTGTTCGCGTCCAATGGACTGCCGGGCTTCCCCAACTTCGCGCCCAGAGCCAAACGGATCATCTTTCTTTTTATGGCGGGCGGGCCATCGCATGTCGACCTGTTTGATCCGAAACCGAAGCTCAATGAACTCGACGGAAAACCCATCCCACCGGAGTTGCTGAAGAATCACCAGCAGTTCGCCCTCATTCGCGGCACGCCGAGTTTGAAAGGTTCGCCCTACGTGTTCCGGCAACACGGCCAGTCGGGCACGGTCATCTCGGAGTTGCTGCCGCATCTTTCCAAGGTTGTCGACGACCTCACTGTCATCCGCTCAATACACACGGACACAAACGTCCACGATCCCGCCGTCAATTTCATGAACTGTGGCACACTGCTGGGCGATCGCCCAACACTCGGCGCGTGGCTTTCCTACGGCCTCGGCTCGGAAAACAGCGACCTGCCCGCCTACATCGTGCTCACTTCAGGTTCGAGTGACGGCCAGCCGCTGCTCCAGAGCTTTTGGGGCAATGGATTTCTCGATTCGCGCCATGCGGGCGTGCCTTTCCGCAACACCGGCGCGCCCGTGCTTCACCTCGACAATCCGCCGGGCGTCACGACCGCCGACCGCCGCCGCGAACTCGAAATGATTCAATGGATGAACCGCCGCCAGAGCGATGTGCTGGGCGACCCCGAGATTGCCTCGCGCATCGCCTCCTACGAACTCGCCTTCCGCATGCAGGCCAGCGTGCCCGCGCTCGCCGAGATCAAGGACGAGCCGGAGCACATCCTCAAACTCTACGGAGCCGATCCCGCCAAACCCTCTTTCGCCCGCAACTGCCTGCTCGCCCGCCGCCTCATCGAGCGCGGTGTCCGCTTTGTCCAACTCTACGATCGCGGCTGGGATTCCCATACGAACATCGACATGGAGCACAAACGCCAGTGCGCCGCCGCCGACCAACCCACCGCCGCGCTGCTCGCCGATCTCAAACAACGCGGCCTGCTGGAAGACACTCTCGTCATTTGGGGAGGAGAGTTCGGGCGCACTCCTGTGGCTCAGGTTTCTGGGAAAACATGGGGTCGCGACCATCATCCTCACGCCTTCACCATGTGGCTCGCCGGAGGCGGCATGAAATCCGGCCTGACCTACGGAGCGACGGACGAATTCGGCTACCATACCGTCGAAAACCCCATCCACGTCCACGACCTCCACGCCACCATCCTCAATCAAATGGGCATCTACCACGAACGCCTCACCTTCCGCACCCAAGGCCGCGACTTTCGCCTTACCGACGTGCGGGGGAAAGTGGTGAAGGAGATCGTTGCATGAACAATCCACGGGAACCTTCAGTCAGGCTGTTCCTTTTTCGTTGTACAGCCTTGTTGTCACACCCACCCTTGATAATGAATCGCAAAGAGGAAAAAAGATGAAAAACACAATCACACTTGTGACGGCGCTGCTGCTCGCGCCGCTGGCGACACTGAATGCCGCCGAGACGTCGAAGCCCAACATCGTCTTTATTTTCGCCGATGACTGGGGCTGGGGTGATTTGTCGTGCCATGGGCATCCGTGGCTGAAGACGCCGAACCTCGATCGGCTGGCGCGCGAAGGGATCGACTTTCAGCAGTTCAACGTACTCAATCCCGTCTGTTCACCGAGTCGCACCGCTGCGATGACGGAACAAACAAAGGTGTCAGGAGTCTTTGTTTGGTAAGTTGCGTACTTGAGGGCGTCCGCGTGGTCGTAAGGTCGATTCGAGACCGAAGCGGCGAGCAATGGACTCCACCCATGTTTCGTTTCCAAATGGACTTCCCCGTTTGATACTCCAACGTACTGCCTCAAGTTCCTTTTCTGTCAGCGGTTCATTGACACGGTTCACCCAGTTAGGCAAACGGGCAAGCGGCCATGCAGAAAGCAGTCGAGGGTCTGGTTCAGGGGTGGTTAGCCACCGGTAGAGCGAACCCCATCGCCACTGCTGGGCACGATCGACCAAGTTGGCTCGCAGTGCGTTGCGCTCAACATACCGCGCAACCACAAAAAAATGTTCATCGTCTTGGATCGGAAAGCTTTTGAAGCGACCTTGGTAAACATGTCCTTCTCCGGAAGTCCCGTAGTGGGCGTGATAGCGTTGCGTATGCGTCAAGGTAACCCAACGCAAAAAGTTGCTCATGCCCCCGTCTTCGGTCGGTCGCAGTACAAAATGCCAGTGATTGGACATCAATTGGTAAGCCAAAATTTGGCAAGGGTATCGCTCCAAACCTTGGGCGAGGATTCGCTCGAAAGCATGGAAATCCTCATCCTTTTTGAAGATATCGCTCTTCGCGTTCCCTCGGTTCAAAGCGTGGTAAAGGCAGTAGGCTTCGTCGGCTCGTTTTGGTCTAGGCATCTGCGAACAAACAAAGGTGTCAGGAGTCTTTGTTGAAACAAACAAAAGTGTCAGTAGTCCTTATTTGGTGCGTCGGCTCGGTCTGGTCCAAGCAGTTCAGCACGTCAACACAGACGTGATCATAAATCAAGGACTCCTGACATCTTTGTTTGCTCCTGACATCTTTGTTTGCTCCATGGTTGTTAGCTGCTTTCCAAATCGCGTTTGATGTCAATGTAGGCCGGTTCGATTCCGGCGGTGGCTTTGACTCTTGTCGCGGTGTCGGCATCGATAGGGCTACCCCATGCATGAAACTCCGGCCATTGCATCACTGTAATCGCAGCCGTCACCGGATGCGGGCCAACTTTCTGCGCGGCATTGTTTATGAAAGTATTGTGGCTTCCGATATCGACATTGCGAACCTTGCTAGCGGTGCCAGCGTGGCTAACAGGGCTAACATCAGGGCACTGAGGATGATGTTGGTGGGTTTCATAGTGATGAGAATCCAGTTTTAGGGCTGATGCAGCAGATCGCTGATGGCGATGAGGTGGATGAGTTCGCGGAGGGTGTAGTTCTTCGCCTTCCAATCGGATTGCAGTCTGCGAAGAGCGGGTTGGTCAGCGAATCCGAGCGGGCGGCCGAGGGCGTAGGTGAGGAGACGGTGGGCAAGGTTGTGCGCGAGCAGCTCGGGGTGATCTACGAGATAGCTTCGGATGTCGGCGGGACTGCTAATGGTTTGGCCGCGGTACTCGCCGGTGGTGTCGATGGCGGCTCCGTTTGGGTAGGCGCTGCGGAAGTGGCCGATGGGGTCATAGGCTTCGAGGGCGTAGCCGAGCGGATCGATCTTGGCGTGGCAGTCGGCACAGGCCTGAACATTGCGATGCTTTTCCAACTGCTGACGGATTGTCGTGGCGCCGCGAATGTCGGGCTCGATGGACGGTACGTCCGGTGGCGGTGGACTGGGCGGTGTTCCGAAAAGCTTTTCAAGCAACCAGACACCACGCGTTACCGGTGAAGTCTCGACTCCGTTGGCTGTGATCGTGAGAACGCTTGCATGGCCCAGCAATCCGCGGCGTGGTGAATCATCGGGCAAGCTGACGCGTTGTAAGCGATCGCCGCGAACCTCGGGTAGTTCGTAGAGCCGCGCGAGGCCTGCATTGACGTAAGTGAAGTCCGTATCGACGAGTGCCGCAACAGGCTGATTGGTGCGAATGAGCTCAGCGATGAAACGCCATGTTTCTTCCTTCATCGCGGGCTCGAGGCGATCGATGTGATAAGACGAAAAAGTTTCCTTGGCTGGTGGCATCGTGCCGAGCTTGTTCAAGCCGAGCCACTGCTCAGTGAACAGCCGCAGGAATCGATCGCCGCGCGATGAGTCAAGCATGCGGTCGGTTTCTTTGCGAATGGCTACCGCATCGAGCCAACCTTTACGCGCCAGCGAGCGGAGTTCGTCATCCGGTGGACCGGCGGTGAGGAAGTAAGAGAGTCGAGTGGCCAACTGCATCGGCGTGATGGCCTTCGCGTCTGTTTGTGGCTCGGTCAGAAACAAGAACTCTGACGAGCAGAGCATGGCTTTGAAGACGGGTCGTGCAGCGTCGGCATAACGTGTTTTGCCATCGAGACGATTCTTCACGGCGCTCACATAGGGGGCGATGTCTTCGCTGCCCACCTCGCGACGAAAGAGACGACTGGCGAGTCGCTGAAGTTCGGCTTGCAGTCGGGCATCGTCGATTTGCTTTTCGTCGGGCTTCATGTTCTCAAACAGCAGCGACCGAGAACGATGCGGCTTGTCATCGTGCATCGGACCAGTGACTTGCCAGTAGCGGACACGGATTTCGGGGCCTTGGTAAAGATGTTGGTAGAGTTTGTCGCGTTCGGCACGCAGGGCGAGATTTCCCCAAATATGCTTCTCGATCTTCGGCACGCTGGAGTCGTACTTATAGAGCTTGGTCGAAATGAATTGGCTGCGTGTCCCTTTCGGCGGTCCGTCGATCCACGCGAGGTAGGGGACGGTTCCGCGATCAAGCCAAACGGGGGCGCGAACGGTAACGTAGCGATCATCGGGTAGTTCGGTGGCGTGAACGATGTTGGGAGGAATCAGCCGCCAGCCGTTGCCTTTCACTCCTTCGCCTTGTCTGCCAATACCAAGCTGCATCGGCTGCGATTCGTCGTAGTAGGCCTTCAGGTCTTTGTAATACGCTGACATACCACCAAGCATGAGATCCTTGCCATAGGGATGATGGCGATTTGCAGCAGTAGCTTCGACTTCGACGTCATACCACCCGGAGTGCGGCACGCCCGTGTCACCTAGTTTGCTGAGGAAAAGTTTGCTGTCGAAGATCAGCTCTTGATTTCGCAGACCATGACTAAGGTGAATATACGCAGGGCCTTTGGCTTTCTCTTCACTGATGACGCCAAGCCCGAAGGCGTCGTTGAGTCCACGTCTGTCGTCCGCGCTGTCCTTCCATTCCTGCACCTTGGGCGTCCCATCAACATCGGCAAGATCATACGCTTGTTGGAGCACCAAATCCGCGGCCTTCAAATACTGCTCAACATGATGTCGTGAAGTTCGTAAAGCGGACCCCACGTTGCGAAAGCCCTCCAGTTCCTCATCGCCGGGAAAACTAGTCGTCGGATCAAAGTCACCCTCGAACCCGAAGAGGTCTTTTATGGTGTTCCGATACTCAACGCGATTCAGCCGACGATGGACAACTTGTCCGCCGCGGTCTTGAGCGATTGTCTGCGCTTGGGTGACCTGCGCCTCAATCCATGCGATCACGGAGCGGCGTTCGTCATCGGTTGGTTGCTGCTCATCGGATGGCGGCATTTCACCGAGTTGCAACTGATGCAACACCTCCTGCCAACGTTCCCCAATCGCGACATCGACGCCGACCGTGGTAGGTAGATTATCGAACCGACGATCTCCTTTTTGTTCGTTGGTGCCATGGCAACCGAGGCAATAACGCGAAAGGAACGCATCGGGTTTGACCTGCGTCTCGTCCGCTGCAGGCAGGGCTGTGGAACAAAGTAGCAGGCACACTCCGTGTACCGTAGCCCAAAAATTCAAACGTGTTTGAACGACGAATCGCTGAACAGCGGACGGCACACGGAGTGTGCCTGCTACTATCGAGATACCTTCGGCATCATTGTTCTGAAAACTTCGTGGCATATCACACCAAAAATTCATTGAGGTTGCCGGTACTCGACCCGAATCGATCGCGCTGGATTCCCATCTGTTGAAGCAACGTAACGAAGAGATTGCACAGAGGTGTCTGTTGGCGGCCTTGCTTCGGAAAGAACAGATGCTGTCCATGTTGGAAACCTCCTCCTGCGAGGACAACAGGCAAGTTCGTGTTCGCGTGCGAGCTGGCGTTCCCCATCCCGCTTCCAAAAACAACGGTAGTGTTGTCCAGCAATGAGCTGCCTCCGATGTCCTTCAGCGTGGCGAGTCGTTCGAGGAAGTGATCCAGCTCGACTAGGAGCGCGGACTCGATGACGTGAAGCTGCCGCAGCTTGTCCGGATCTTGGCCGCTGTGCGAAAGGTCATGGTAACCGCGATCGATACCGGGGATATTTGTCACCGGCAAAGAGCCGCCGATGTTCAGCGTGACAATGCGTGTCGCGTCGGCTTGAAGCGCCAGCGCCGCAACATCCAGGTTCGCTCGCACGCGATCCATACAGCCCGCGTTGTCCCACTTAGGCTTCTCGCCAACAGCCACAGGCAGCGGCTTATCGAGCCAAGCGATGTTCGTGGCGTTCGCTCGCTCAAAATCGCGCATCGCGCCCATGAACTCGTCCATCTTTTCGCGATCCCAGCGGTCCAGCAACAACGCTACGCGTTTTGCATCTTGCGCGATGAGCGTGAGGACCGATTCATTCTCGGCCAGCTCTGTGCGTCGTGCTTCCTTCGCCGAGTTCGGTTCAGGCTTAAAAAGCAACTGAAACGCTTGCGATGGGTCCTCTAGCTTCGGAACGGCAATGCCTGATCGCGTCCAAGAGATCGCATCGCCTCCTCCCACACCAAGGCACAGCGACGGAAACCGCGTCAATCCACCCAGCTCTTCTTCGACGAGTTGATCCAGTGACACACAGCCATCGGCAAACCCAGCCGCTTGCTCTCGCCGCACGCCGCTGAGAAAGGCATGCACGCCATAATGCCCGCCCTGCACGCCGGGATGCTCCAGTTGCGAGAACACCGTCATCTTCTTCTGCCAGCGCTCCAGAGGCTTCAGCAGGGGCGTGAGTTCCAGCTCCGGCCCATGACCCACTGGGAAAAACGATTCAGGCCGTAACCCGAAATCCAGCCCGATGCAGACCAGTCGCCGCGGAGCCTTCACCGCCTCCGCGCCATGCAGTGCGAGTTTAGAAAACCAGGGAAAAGTCAGCGCGGTGCCGCTGAGGGTTTGGAGAAATTGTTTTCGGTTCATGATGGTTTGTGGTTTCATTTAAAAATCCTTGTGGGTTCATTCAAAAATCGTGGCCGCGATATGACCTTGGGGGTTGTCTTTGGTGGCCCAGTAATACGTGACCACGAGTTGGTTTTGATGGTTCGTCACCAGCCGGGGATAGCCCATATCCGAACTGTTGTCCTTTCCTCGTTGAAAATCGTTACGCAACACCCGTTCGTCCCCCCAGGTTTTGCCGCCATCGGAACTGATCCTCGCCTTGATCTGTGCCGTCCTCCGGTCTCCATAGGCACAAGCGATCCTGCCGTCCTTGAGTGCCACCAAGGCCGGAGGATTTCCGTTTTGCTCCTTGCCGCCGGTTTCCCCGACGCGACTCAAGTAGCTCCACGTTCTGCCATTATCGGCAGAACCATAAGCATCCACATGTCCGGCCATAAGACCCTCGCCCTTGGCGTCCCGTTCGACCCGGTTGGCCCGCACAGTCGCGACGATGGATCCATCCTTCAGACGGCATACCGCAGGCATGACGGCGCGAAAGGAACCGCTGAGCGGCGCGATCCAGGAGACAAAGTGGAAGGACACTCCGCCGTCGGTGGTTTCCGCGACGTAGGATTTGTCCCACGGAGCCACCCACTGGGATGGTTTGCCGCCATCGACCGTGCCGGTTGCTTGTCCCTTCACCTTTTTGAAATCCTTGGGGCGGGCGGCCATGAAGATCAGACAGGATTCGGGGCCGGTCACCAGGTAGCCGGTGCGGGAGGTGCATTCCGTGCCAACAAGGTTCGGGTCTTCCATCAGACCGTTGAACCGATACGGGCCACGCCAGTTCTTGCCCTTGTCGTCCGACACAAAGAAAGATCCCACCTTGTCAGTGTGCCCATGATAACCATCGGCCATCACCTTCATCGCAAAACCCGGTGCTTCAAAATGGATCTCTCCCGGCGAAGCGGCGGGCTGACCGCTATTCCCGACAAAATTAGACGGTTCTTCCGTGGCCCATGTCATTCCACCATCGGTGCTTCGTGCCAGCAGGTTTTTGCGGTCCGTTTTTCCGATGTTGTGGCCCTCTTGTTCCACAAACGGTCCTTTGGTGAAGCCCACCAGGATTTCTTTTCCACCGTCCCATGTCCAAGCGCCGTTGTTCGCAGGCCAGCCCGCAAACGAAGTCGGCTCGGCGAAGACAACGACGTTCTTTGCACCTTGGGGCGTGGGCTGGTTGGTGGCAGTCCCGGCGGGCGGCCCCGCAGCGAGTAGAGCGCTTCCGGTAACGGTTAAGACAGCAATCAAGATTCTCATTGTGCGCGTGGCTTTCATGATCAGTGGGTTCAGTTTGAAGGAGGTTGCTGGGGTTGAATGATCTTCGGTTCCCGGTCGAGGATGCATTGGATGAGCGCCGTGTCGTCGGTTCCTCCGCCGGTGGTGACGTCGCTGTCGAGCTTCGCACCCGCCTCGCTGGCGATGACGATGCGAGAGTCTGGGGATGGCGCGGCGTGCAGTGCAGCGACCATCGCGAGCAGCAGGGCGGTGAGGGCGGTGAGGGCGGTGAGGGTGATGAGGGTGAGTTTCATGTTCGCTGATCGCTCTTCAATTGTTCGAGTGGAATGCCTTTGCCAGCGCAACGGACAACGTTTCATGGCACTGCTTGGCTGCGGCGATTGGGTCGTAGCTGGGCTTGCTGAAGACTTGACCACTGACCTCGACGCAGACTGGTCCGGTGTAGCCATGTTGCTTCAACAGAGAGAAATACTGGACGTAGTCCGTGCGACCGCTGACCATGTGTCGATCGATCACGCACGGCTCGCTGACGTAGATGCCGCCGCAGACTTCGAGGTCGAACTTGCACTTTGCCACTGTCGCCATGCGCAGACCTTTCACGATTCCGGCTCGCGCTGGGATTTCGACGCCGTGGCACACGCTGGCGATGAGAAAACTCCTGAAAGCGAGTTCCCCAGCAGCGAGCCGCCTGCCAGCGTCGAAGCGATGAAGCCTCTTCGAGAAAGCGATGAATCCGACATGTTGAGCTCCTAAGTGAATACCAGACTGAAGCTTAAAATACTTTACCACCAAAGAGATTCATTCACATTCCGTATTTGCGTAATTCGGTTACACTCTATTGTCAGCCATGATTCACTTGGAATTCGCCAATGCGTCGCGTTGCTCTCCTCATTGAAACCTCACGCACTTACGGTCGTGACCTGCTGCGCGGTGTAAAACGCTATGCGCATGAGCATGGGCCTTGGTCGTTGTTTGTGGAGATTAGAGACCTGGAAACCATGCCACCGGTTTGGCTGAGAAACTGGGACGGCGATGGAATCCTGACTCGATCGGGCAGCGCTGCGATCGCTGCGTCTGTTAAAAGTGCGGGTGTGCCTGCTGTCGAATTGCGATCGACGCGCCGCGGTTCCACTTTCCCATTTGTCGGGGTGGATAACATGGTCGTTGCATCGATGGTTGCCGACCATTTTCTTGAGCGAGGCTTCCGTCACTTCGGCGTGTTTGCGCTCGATGCCGAGCCCTTCTTTATCGAACGCCGCGAGAGTTTTGTCGACTATCTGCAAGCACGCGGACATGCGTGTTCGGTGCTTCGTCAGCCCGGCAAGTCGGAGAAGCCAGAACAGTGGGAGGCGCAGCAGAAAAGACTGATGAACTGGCTCAGCGGCCTACCGCGACCGACTGCGATTATGGCCTGCACGGATCAGCTTGGTTGCTGGCTGTTGGACGCCTGCTCTCGCTCGTCAATCCGTGTTCCAGAAGATGTCGCTATCGTCGGGGTCGAGAACGACGAGACCATTGCCACCATGAGCACACCGCCGCTGAGCAGCGTGCGTTTGGCCGGCGAACAGATAGGCTACGAAGCCGCGCGAATTCTGGATCGTATGATGCGTCGTCTGAAGCTGCCGGCGCAGCCGACACTCTTTGCTCCGCTCTGCATCGAGACGCGTCAATCCTCGGACATCGTGGCGATTGATGACGAACATCTGGCACAAGCCATTCGATTGATTCGCCAGCGTGCGTGTGAGGGCCTGACCGTCAATGGAGTCCTCAAGGTTGTTCCGATTTCGCGAAGCACTTTGGAACGGAGTTGTCGGCGATGGTTGGGAAGGTCTCCCAACGAAGAGATCGTTCGCGTGCGCATCGAACAGGTCTGCAACCTGCTGCGAGATACCGACCTGAGCCTCGATCAGATCGCTGCTCGTACCGGCTTTACAACGTCGCAGTACATGCTGGAAGTGTTCCGCAAAACGATTGGAGTCACGCCCGGAAACTATCGCCGCAGTCTCACATCAGGCGAGAGATAATTCTACGTCAGTCTGCCCTCGACGATAATCAGCTCATCTGCTTCCACCACAAACTGCAATTGCAACTGTCCAGACAGACACTCCGGTCTGAATCAGAAGAGTGGTCGTCAGCGTTTTCGTAACGGCTGGCTGCGCCGACTTGAGTGCGCCAGTGGCGAAGCTGTTTGAGCAGTGACGCAGTTTTATCCGGCAGCGAGGATGAAGACGATATTGGGTTTGGCTGTGGGTTTCGACGCGTCTGCCGCGTGAAGTGCACTTGCTGGTGCAAGCAGCAGGGTAGTCAGCAGCAACAGGATCCGCTTCATCGATTGGTGGTTTCTTGTGACTGGTAAGAATCTGGGGAAACTGCGGTTATTGGTCTTCGTAGCGCCGGTCGTGCTTGTGTACAGGCCCTGGACGTCGGCCGTGCAGATTCGTGTCATGAACGATGTATTTTTCGATGACATTACCAGAGCCTTCGACCTCCAGGGCTCCATCCACTGCCCATTCGATCAGCAGTCGCTCTAACACATTGTCTTCACCGGTGACTCGCAAGTTCTTCTGCGTTTCCAATGCGGTCTTGCCATATTCCAAAGACTTCGAGCCTGCGTGATGGCCAGTGATAGGACACGTGAAGCATCCTCCGGTCCGGGCACGTTTGCAAGAGCAAGGATCGTCGCCGTCATGTCCACATTGGCGGTGACGGAGTCGCTCACCTGACCTGCATGATTCTTCGGCAATCGCGGATCGAAGATGATGAGCGGCGATTTGTAGCCTTCTTCATACGGGATGACCTTGTCGCCAAAGCCGTGCGAGCCGCTGTTATATCCATTGTCAGAGGTGAGAATGATTAAAGTGTTTTGTGAGAGTCCCTGACGATCCAATTCCTGTCTGGTCATCTGTGAAGAGGAAGATAATACTGGGACGCGAGTCAGCGGCACGTAGCGCGGCCAGCGGCGCGAACAGCAAAGCAAGGACCAGGGCGATAGAAATTTTCATGGCGATTTCTTCTTCCGTTTCTTTTTGGTAGCTGGCTCCCCATGGTCTTTCACGGTGATGCGTTCGGAGAGCATCTGATCGAGTTCTTGGCTCAGCGACTGGCGGGAATCCGTTTGCTGGGGATGGGCGGCGAGGTTTTCCTCTTCGATCCACAACGCGCCTTTGCGGCGAGTGCTGGGGCCCGTGGTGTAGTCGTAGAGTTCCTCGGCGACGAGCTTGCGTGATTGCCAATCGATCCAGCGGGTGTAGCGATGAGTCGTGGTGCGCAGGGAGTAGCCCATGAACTCGGGAGTGTTCGCGCTAAAGGGGCGGGCGAACTGGCTGAGGACCGCGTCGCGACCGGGTGACTGCGGATCGTTGATGATCGGAACGAGGCTGAGGCCATCGAGCCCCTGCGGCGCGGGAAGCGAGGCGAGTTCGGCGAGCGTGGGATAGAGGTCCACCACTTCCACGAGCCCCGCCGCAGCGGATCCGGGTTCCTTCATGCCGGGTGTGCGGATAAGCAGCGGCACGCGGGTATCACGTTCGAAGTTCGTGCCTTTGCACCAGCGGTCTTTTTCGCCGAGGGCAAAGCCGTGATCGCCCCAGAGCACGACGATGGTGTTCTCAGTCAGGCCGAGCTGATCGAGCGCGGTGAGCAGCTTTCCGATTTGCGCATCGGTGTAACTCACGCAGGCGTGATAACCGTGACGCAGTTTGCGCGCGGTGGCGGCGTCGAGGTGCTCGTCCTTCGGCAGGTCACGATAGCCGCCGAGTTCGCGATGGCTGTGGTGAGCGTGCTCGGAGACGCCTTTCACGCGCTGGCCGTCGTCATTCAGTTCGAAGCTCGCGGGATCGTAGAGATCCCAATAACGCTTCGGAGCATTGAAAGGCAGGTGCGGCTTGAAGAAACCCACAGCTAAGAAAAATGGCTTTCCGCTACTCTGCAGGCTGGCAAGCTTTTCGGCCGCGAGCTTGGCCAGCTTGCCATCCGAGTAGCCTTCGTCCGGCACATCGGCGGCTTCCCATGCCGCGCCTTTGCCCTCGCCGCCGGAATCGCTGAGCGCGGAGTTCCTCCATCCCTTCTGCTTGAGAATTTCCGGCTCGGACCAGGAAACGGGATCGAGTTCGCGTTCATCGCCGCTGAAAATCTTGCCAAGCGAGACGGTGTGATAGCCATGGTTCTTGAAAAGCTGCGGCAGCGTGATGATGTCAGGCTGCGTGTCCCGAAAAAGATTCCGATTGTGCCAGACTCGCGTGTTGTCTGGCAGCCGGCCAGTGAGCAGCGATGTGCGTGACGGTCCGCAGACTGCCTGCTGCGTATACGCATGGTCAAAGCGACGGGCCGTGGTGGCGAAACGGTCGATGTTCGGTGATTTGACCAGCGTATCGCCATAGCAGCCGAGGGAGGTTCGCAGATCATCCACGGCGATGAAGAGTACGTTCGGGCGCGGCTCTACTGCATGCAGTCGCGCGATTGAAACGACGACCAGTACTGCGACGATTCTGAAAATGGACTTCATGGTTGAATTCACTCAGTTGTTTCTTTGCGGGTTATGAAAGCCAAGCGGCAGATGATTTTCTACCCATCGTAGTGGAACTCGCCAGAGTTTCGGTCTTCAACGCAATAAGGATCTCTGGCGAGATCCACTACAGAATTACTCCTTGAGGCTCTCCTGAAAGCTCTGGTACTCGTGGGCCGGGTCATGGTCTTTGGCGTCGTGAATTAGAGCACCAAAGGTTAGTCGTAAGGTCTCTCCCTTCGCGACTGTAACTATGCTGCGGGGGCCCTGCTTCATCGCTTCGCGGCCGAAGGGATTGGCAACGAAGACGCCATAGTCGCGATTGTGCCACCAGCTTTCGCGGAAGTTTTTGTCGCTGGCCATCAGCAAAATGCCAGCAGACTGCGGGCCGCTGCCGGTGTAGTCGCACCATTTGGCCGGCTGACCCCATGTCTCTTTTGCAGTCTTCTTACCCGTAGAACTTCGAATGACTCCGCCGTTCTTTTCAGTAAAGGGAGTGGCAATTCGAGCTCCAAAGCCCATTTCCTCCTGATCGCCAAACACAATTGAGCCGTGATCGGCTCGGAAGGTTGCCGTCCATCTAAGCAACCAACCTGTCGGTCTCGCTATCAGCGTGAACTCGTTGGTTAACAAGCAAACCGGTTTGCCGCTCTTCGATTTCATTTGGCATTCGGTCGCAAACTCTAAGCGACCCGGTTCAAATTTTGGCGGAGCGACGAAGCGGACGTGCTCCATCGAAGCTTTGTTTCGCCAATAATCTTGCCCGTTGATGTCGCCAAAACCAAGCCAGACACCTGGATGCATCGTGTCGTGATCGACTTCATCTTCTCCTTTGACAGGAGGATGATTGCGAGTTACCTGCACACCATTGGCAAGTCGTGCATTCGCAAAGTAGGGGCGCAAAATCTTCTCATCTCGAAAAACGAAGTCGACAATGAGCTTACCATCGAGTGAAATGCGAAGGCGATCTTTTTGTTCTTCGACACTGAACTTCGTGGGATAGGCTTCCAGCCTGTCTGTTTTTGTTCCCTCGATACTGGATTCACTGCGTTTAGCTTCTTGGGGTTTGGTTGGATTGACAGGCAGGATGCCTATCCCACTTTGCATCGACAACAAGTATGCAGTTAGATCAGCCACTTGTTGTGGATTGAGTAATTCCGACATATTGGGCATGGCAGAAACAGAGCTCTTCTTCCGCTCTTCGATCGAGTCCTTTGGAATGTGAATTCGCTCGCCGTTGGATTGGCCCAGCGACAAGCTCAGTCCGCTTTCTTCGAGAAGTACTCCAGAGTATACCTGTCCCTCGTCCGTGATGACTGTCAGCTGATTGAAGCCTTCGGTGATTACCGCATTAGGCTCGACAATTGACTGCACAATGTGCCGGGCGTTCGAGCGCAAGCCCATACCGCTGAGGTTCGGACCGAATCCATTACTCGATCGATCCACACTGTGACAATTCGCGCAGCTTACACCTTGAGTATGTTTGAAGAGTAACTCACCGCGCTCTCGATCCCCTTTATCGATCAGCGCGAGAGCCGCATCGACGGTCGTTTGGGTCTCCTGTTTTGTCAGAGGCAGCAGAGCAACCGCGACGATATAGTTTCCCTTACCACCACTGCTTCCATCATCGGCATTGCCACCAAGTTGGATTTTTCCAGCGTCGAATGTTCGGGAATAGAACTCGAATTTCGCCCCTTCATCGATATCTGCAGTTAACGACTCCTTTTGAAATGTCTTAGACAACCAGCTAGGAACCTTCTTCTGGCGAGCGTCCATACCTACCCAAACTCGGACTGGCAGTAGAGTCTCTGCGCTGAACCACTGCGAACCCCGAGAATTGTCGTCTTCGTTTGCGGTTTGAATCAGGTCGGCGCCTTCAAGTTCTTTCGGTACGTTCGAAAATCGATAATCACGGTCGATGTACGCCAGGGAATCTTTAATGAATCCTCCTGGAATGGCTTTGTAGACAGCACCACTCTTCACTTTGATGTTTTTTAATAGCGAGATACCTTTCGATGATGAGGGTGTATCTTTTTTGCTAGCTGCTCCTGCTGAAGCGGCTTGTAGAGAACGTCCCTCAATCTTGGGTTTATTCTTGCCACTTTTGGACAACCACGAATCAGCAACTTGTCGCACCCCCGCGTCAACATCCTTCT
The DNA here is from genome assembly GCA_945875845.1 of Pirellula staleyi DSM 6068. Taxonomy (GTDB): domain Bacteria; phylum Planctomycetota; class Planctomycetia; order Pirellulales; family Pirellulaceae; genus JBKCUI01. The sequence goes on along the minus strand of CAMCMB010000009.1, from coordinate 45,349 downwards.
CAGCCAACAGATGCACAACCTGAGGAGCTGTCGAATGGGTCTCAAGTAACCCAAGTAAGGCTGCACGGCGGACCGCTGCTCGCGAATCGCTCAGCAGTTCACGCAATTTTTTCGTAGGATGCAGAGCACGTAAGGCCTGCCATCCTGTATAGAAAACAGTAGAGTCCGATTCACGGTGAATCGCGTCAAGCAACTCTGGAACCAGGTTCGCCTGAAGAGACTCATGGATGGCTTGGACGGCAGCAAAACGCACGCGAGGTTGTGAATGCTTCAAAGCGACTTGTAGACTCTCGGCCAGTCTCGCAGATTGCGAAAATTGCTTGGCGCGATATGCGAGGATTCGGATCGATTGAACTTGCAAATTCAGCGAGGCTTTGGAGTCCGCGTTCAGAGTGCTCTCAAGATACTCGGGTAGTGCAGTGCTTGTCGGCATGCGTCCCAGCGACCATACGGTCCAAGTTTCCTGGTTCTCCGATAGCGTGTATTCGGTCAATCGCTGCAGCAGTTTTGTTTGCACGTCCATATTGTCCGCGGCTCGTCGCACCAATTCGTCTTGAGCGTTGATTCGACGCACTGGCAATGGAGAATCGAAGTCGTCGATCAATTGGTCGATCGTGGCCGTAGGATAGGCTTCCAGCCTGTCATCTTTCGTCCCAGCAGCCTTGCCGGAGTCGACAGGCAAGATGCCTATCCCACGCTTTGGTTCGACAGGCAAGATGCCTATCCCACGCAAGGGCGGAGCGCCCTTCCAGTCAATACGATAGATCCGACCTTCATTGATTAGTTGCCCATCCTTCCATTCGGCGCCATATCCACTGCTCCAACCAAGCACCCATAGTGCTCCATCCGGTCCGAACTCAAGGTCCGTGGGTCGGAACAGGGAGGAACCACCTTCGATGAATGGAGTGAAGCTACCACCGACGGGCCGCATTAATGCACCGTCCCATTGCGGCCGCCAAATGTAGGTCGTCTTCAGCAACCAATCGTTGACGAAAAAGACCCCTCGATATTCGGGAGGAAACTGTGGCGACTGGCAGAAGACGACGCCCGTACCCGAACCTTCGAACAGAGGCCCGCTAACTGGCGCGGTTGGTGCATGGGCCCCAACTCCCCAGTAGCTGCTCCAGCGATGATTCCAACCAAAGTGAGCACCAAAGAATGGCATGAAGACTCGATCACCCGTCGTTTGATCGTTGTCCGTTCCAATCCAATTGAAGCCGCTGTCGAAGTTGATGTCCCAAGGGTTGCGGAAACCGCGCGCGACAATCTCCAGATTTTTTCCGCCATCATCGCATCGCAAAACACCACCATCCAGTCCCCAATCATCCGCAGGGTCGTGATAGGTGCGACGGTAGACATCTTGGCTGAACGTCTCTGGTTTCGGAATGTCAGGCACATCGGCTGGTGCAGTAACTCCCCATAGATCTCGAAACGCTTTGGGGGCATAGCGGCCAGGTTGATTGAGTCCCTTCGAGTTCCCTTTGCTCATGTAGAGTTTGCCGTCTGGAGCCCAATTCAGCCCGTGTAAGCCATGCTCCAAGTTTCCAAGATCGGTATATACTTTCACGTATTCATCCGCCTGGTCATCACCATCGAGATCGCGAACGATGGTTAGATCGGGCGCGTTGGCAATCCACAGGTCGCGACCGTGCCATGCGAGTGCTTGTATCGCATTGAAACCAGTCGCGAACTCTTTCACCCGATCTGCACGACCGTCATTGTCCGTGTCTTGTACGAGAACAACACTGTCGCCAAGCGTCTCAGGAGTTGGATTTCGATACTGCGGTCCCATACCCACGAACAAACGCCCTCGCTCATCAAAAGCCATCGAGCAAGGTTGCCTTACCAGCGGTTCGCTGGCAAAGAGGGTTATCTCAAACTCCGAAGGCACCTTGGGCAATGCGAACAAATCCGAAGACTTATCCTGGAATTGCCCCCATGCCAGCGATGTCAAAAAAAGGTGGCTCAAAAACAAACAACACTTGATACTTAAAAGAATGCGATTCATTGTCGACCTAAGGTAGTGGACCTCACCAGAAGTCCCGTGAGTATGTAGTGGACTTCGCCAGAAGTCCATCCGTTAAATATGGGAGACTTTTGCAAATCCCACTACGTTGAAAATTACGATAATTGAAACAAACGCTGAGCATTCCCGGCGAGGATTTTCGCTTCGTCAGCGGGATCGAGTTGTAGGCTGCGTGTACAACAAAATGCCGACCAAGCCGAGCTTTTTTACGCATCGATCCAGTTCCGCTGAAGCGGTGGCTTCGTTTTGTAGTGGCAGTGTGCAGAGTCCACGGAATCGAGTCGGATACTTAGCGATAACACTTGCCAGCGAATCGTGTACGACCTGCGCGACGGCAGGGCCATCATCGCCAAACCATTCAGGACCTGGATCGTTGTTGCTTAACAACGTAATACCGATGCCACTCTTGTTCATCGAGGCTAGCTTGACCTCGACGCTCAGATACTGGGGCGGCACTCTGCGCAACCAATCTCCCATTTTCAGGTAAGTTGTCCCGTCTCGATCGTAAACCAGCGGGTCCGTTTTGCGTTTGCGCATGAGCTCGATCACTTCTGGGAAAAACAAATGGCTTTGACAATCGACAATTCCACTCGTCATGCGATCTGCGGGGCCTGTGTGAGCATTGGCAATCGGCAAAGCGCCCAAGGCATAAACGATCGCGCACAAGGCACCGACTCGCGAGTAGTCGCCATCCAGTGCGGAAAAAAGGAAACCGGCCAGCAATACACCGACGGCGGTCGCGAATCGTCCCGAGTTGTAAGCCAGCCCACTTCCTGTAGCTCGCACATGCGTGGGAAACAACTCAGGCAAGTACAGCGCCAGCCAACCGAATCGCGAAATTGAGTAGTCCTGGTCGTCATCATCTGAACTCCGTGTTATTCTGCTCCGCCCTTGCTCACCAAGCGACGGTTGGAGAGACTTTTCATCATAGGCCTACTTCGTATCAAACCGGAATGCACGGGGTTCGCCACCGTTGCTCTGCAAATCGATGGATTGAATTTCGATCCCGTTGGCTCCAGCAGGCGGATTGATGCGGAGATGAATGATCCGGGACTTCTCCGGCAATGACACGCGGACTTCCCGCCAATCGGTATCCGCGGGCCAATGGAAGGCAGCGGACTGCTGCGGCGAGAAGCTTTCCGCTTTCGTCCGCCAGGTGATGCTCGCGCTCCCGTCTCCGGCATTGATGGCTCGCAGTTTCAATACGGCCATCACGGGACCAGGCAAATCAAGCTGCGAATGAGTGAGAAACGCCTGGGCTTTCCCTGACCGATCGGCATCAGGCGTGAGGACCAAAGCGCCGTTCTTCACCTCGAACTTGCCATTGCGCGAGATCCAACCCTGAACACTCGCTTCATGTACTGGTGTGCTCTCGGAGGGCTTGGGCGAAGCACGGCGCTTGGTGGCCTGTTGGATCGTCTTGTCCACGTGGGCAGCAAAGAACATGTTGTCCTGTTCGTTGAAAGTCTCCGCAGGGCCGGGTGGTTGCAGGTTGGCGCTCCACGCCTTCAGTTTCGATTCGAGTCGCGAGGCAATCTTGGGATGTTCGAGCAACAGATTCTGCAGCTCTCCTTCCGACGCAGTCACGTTGAAGAGGTAGCGTTCGTGCGCGCCGAGCTGAATGAGTTTCCACGGAAACTCCAGCACCGCAGCCTGCGAACGCCAGCGCCAGAACAAGGTGTCGTGAGGCGCGGCGCGATTCTCGCCGGTAAGGAAAGGCATCAGATTGACGCCATCGAGTTTCGCATCGTGCGGCTGATCCGCGAGCGCGACGGCTGTGGCAGCCACATCTAGCGAACTGACCGGGTGCTCAACCACCTGGCCCGCCGGAATCCCTCCCGGCCAGGCAGCCACGAACGGCACCCGCACGCCGCCGTCCGTGAGCATTCCCTTTTCGCCGATGAGAGGAAGATTGAGCGAACCATTCCACGCGCCAGTCTTCAGCGGAGCGCCGTTGTCCCCGATGAAAAAGATCAACGTGTTTTGCTCGACGCCCATCGCCTTGAGCTTCTCGCGGATACGCCCCAGGCCATCGTCCATCGCGGCAATCATGGCGAGTGCTTGTCGGCGTTCCTTGGGCAAAGAAACGGGCGTTTTCGAGAACCACGGCTCGGGTGATTCGAGCGGGACGTGCGGTGCATACCATGCCAGGTACAGAAACCATGGCTGCTGGGGCTTGGCGGCACGCCGATCGAGAAACGAAAGCGCCGCCTCGGTTTGTACTTCGACACGAAAACGAGTTTCATGCACAAGCTTCGGTGCATCAGCAAATGGTTTCCCTTCGAGGCTGTGCGAAGCGTAGTAGTCGCGCATTTCACCACGGAAATATTCATCGAACCCCTGATGATGAGGCAGATGCTCAACCAAGATGCGCGAGTTCTTGTCGCCTCCCCTTTGGCTATTGATGTCGAGATGGCTCTTTCCCACCCAGCCACTTGTGTAACCGGCGGGTTTCAGCCGTTCCGCGATGGTCAGTTCGCTCAGCGGCAAAGGTCCTTTGTTGTTGTCCTCCACCCCAAAACGCTGTTGATAACGACCGGTGATGACTCCGGCTCGCGATGGCACGCACTGCGGCGCCGTGACGTAGCCGCGAGTGAACCGTACTCCGTCCTGCGCAAGCTGATCGAGATGCGGCGTCCGAATGTCCTTGTCGACGCCCTGAAGACTCATGTCTGCCCAGCCATGGTCGTCGGTGTAGATCAGAAGAATATTGGGTCGAGTCGCAGACGTCGGTGCGTCAACAGCATGCAACCCGGTTTCCAGTGCAAGCAGCAAAGCAGTGACGAGCATGAGGGTGCGACTCACATCAGCGGTACGTTTCATTCTCTTTCCTTTGGTTTCTTCTTCGATCTCAGCGCAGCCGCATCCGTCCTCGGAAGCGACCTGGCAAGTTCGGTCGTCACGTCCGCAAACTCGGGCTTGGCGGCGAGATTGTGCCATTCGTGGGGGTCGGTCGTGTGGTCGTAGAGTTCTTCGTCACCGTTTGCGTAGCGGATGTAACGCCAACGATCGGTGCGCAGCGAATGGTTGCTGTGGCCGTGCGTCGTGAGGGCCGGACGCGTCCACTGGAGTGATGGCTCTTTCAATAGCGGAACCAGGCTCACACCATCGAGGCCGTCCACTTTCGGCAGCGAACAAAGATCCATTAATGTCGGAAACGTGTCGATCAGACCAACAGGACGTGAACAGAGAGTGTTGGTGGGAGTGACATTCGGCGCGACGATAATGTACGGTACGCGAGTCGATCGTTCCCACAGCGTGAACTTGTGCAGGTGCTGTTTCTCTCCAAGATGCCAACCATGATCGGACCAGAGGACGACGATGGTGTTCTTTGCTGCCGGACTGGCGTCGAGAGCGTCGAGCAATTGACCTATCAGCGCATCGGCAAAAGTGATGTTCGCCATGTAGGCTTGTAACATCTCACGAAACTTGCCCTCGCGGATCACCAGTTCCAAGTCGCCGCGGCGGTTGGCGGCCATCGCTTGCCCGCTCGGCGGAAGATCATCGCAATCGTCCTCTTTAACTTCGGGCGGAATGATCTGATCGAGCGGGTACATGTCAAAGTATTTGCGTGGAGCATAGAACGGCAAATGAGGTCGATAGATGCCGGTTGCCAGAAAAAAAGGTTGCTTCGGCGGAGCGGCCAAAAACCGCCTCGCCCATTCGACCAATTTGCCATCACCCATTTCATGGTCAGCAATCTCAAACGGCCCCCAATCAAACTCGTTGGCATTCTGAGGCGGCTTGCTGAATTTTCGCACCGCATCTATTTTGTTGAGTGGGAATCCGCCAGGCCATTGGAAGTTCTTGACGTTCAGACCGCGAGCCAAACGGTCTTGATAATGGCTGTCGAACACTTGATCAAAGTAATCGTGCCAATCGTTACGTCGGTTGAAGCCGGGCATGTGATGATTCACCTTGCCGCCACCAACGACGTGGTAGCCGTTGGCTTTGAAGTGACCGGGCAGACTGGTGATTCCTGGAAAGGCGTCATGCCAGACGACATCGTTGGCATAGATGCCTGTCGAGCCTGGTCTGCGACCGGTCATCACGCTGGCGCGGCATGGATTGCAGACAGGTGCAGGAACATGCGCGTTGGTAAACAGTAAGCCACGCTGAGCGAGCCGATCGATGTTCGGCGTCTGAACCTGGGGATGTCCACCCAGACAGCCAACCCAGTCATTCATGTCATCGACAACGATCATCAGGACGTTCGGTTGTTCCACGCCGAGGCAGGAGCTTCCGGCGGTGAGCATGGCGATCGCAAAAACGCTGGAAAGCCAGCGATGCGAAGTACTGAATAGATTCTGGACAACGCGGTACCGCTGCATAGTGATTACTCCTCAGACTGCAACGATGATTTGTTCTTCCGTTTTTTCTTCAACGGAGCTTCCGTCGCTGCGGGTTCGCGTCCAAAGAAGTAATCAGGATATCCCCAGAGATAGCCCTTGCCGGCATCCTTGCTTTTGATCGAGCGGACTTCGGCCGACAGTCGTTCAAGGTTTGCTGGATCGAGCAGCGGATCCCTGGTCTCTTCACGCCAAGCTCTTAAGGCCGTCTGTAGTTCGTGAAGCACAGCGGCATGTTCTGTCGAGCCCGACAGTTCATGAAACTCATGCGGATCATCGACCAGATCATACAGTTCATACCGAGACGGTTGCCGCATTCGTTCAAACGATTGCCTGACAGTCGGATCGGCCTGGGCAATCACGCGAGTCAAATCGAGGCCGCCAGAAACTTTTCGCTTGGCGGCTTCCTTGTCCAGTTTTGACAACGTCAAGTCGTAGTCGGGATGGACTTTCCCGGGCAGCAGATTTTCAATCAACTTGTAACGCTCGGTGCGCACGGAGCGCTGCGGAAAGTAATTCGGTGCGGCTGCGTGCGTGTGGTATTCGGCAAAATAATGGGTTCGCCAAGTTGCCTCGCCCGGTTTGAACAGCGGCTGTAACTCGCGGCCTGGTAAACCGTGGGGCAGTTCAGCACCAGCTGCGGTTAAGAGCGTGGGCATCAAGTCGATCGTGGAAACGAGTTCGCTGCGAACCTGAGGGCTGATCTTGCCCGGCCAGCGAACCAGCATCGGTACACGCAAACCCCCTTCGTAACAAGTTCGTTTGCCGCGCAGCATGTCCGCGCCATGATCGCCGATGTAGATAACAATCGTGTTATCGGCTTTGCCACTGCGAGCGAGAACGTCCAGCAAATCGCCAACCAGCGTATCGAGGCGGCTCAAGCAGTTGTAATAGTCCGCCACCATCTCTCGCATGCCTAGCGGATCGATCCCGATGTAGGCCATTGCTTTGACATCGTCAACTCCCTGCGGGTTGGCTGGAAGACCATCGATTTGTCGCACCCATGGATCGTGCGCGTCGGGATAGTTGACGCTGAGGAAGAATGGTTCGTTGCCCTCTCGAATAAATGCATCAGCATGCCGCGCATAGTCGCTCAGTGTGTTACGAGCGAAGTTGGCCGTTTTGATTTCGTGGAAGTCGAGCGGAAACGCCGACTCGGGATTGATGTGCAGCTTACCAATCATGCCAGTGCGATAGCCTGCCGATTTCAGACTGCGAGGCAGGTTGGGAGTCTCTGCACGGTACAACCGAAATCCCCAGGTTGCCAATCCGATCTGACCATGCTGATGCGGATACAACCCCGTGAGAAAACTGGCTCGCGATTGACTGCAACCGGCTTGCGGCACAAAGGCTCGCTCAAAGCGAATGCCAGCGGCGGCCAGTTGATCGAGTCTAGGAGTCTTCGCATACGGATCACCATAGCACCCCAGTTCCGGTCCGTTGTCCTCCGACACAATCAGCAGAATGTTTGGCTGCGCGGCTACAGTGACACTGGCCGCGAACATCGCTGCGAGGCACATTAGTCGCGAGAAAAAACGTTGGGTCATGGAGCTGATCCTGAGTATAAGGCAAGCGATGTAGTGGGATTCGCCAGAATTCCCCTCGCATACCCTCGCATATAGGAATTCTCGCGAATCCCAGTACGGTCTACACATGGTTATCGCTCACCGAAGAGCCACTGGAGGTTGAAGCGTGCCACAGAAATCCGAGTGTAGGCCCAGTCTCGCTTGCGTTGGTGGACAGGTTCACCGCTCCCATCTTCAAAGCAGCAGAGAACTTGACCATCCGGCAGGACCGCCAGGTCGCTGTACGCACTGGGGCCCGGTTCCAGCACCCGCCTCACCGGCCATGTGATCCCGCCATCGCGGCTGAGTTGGATGGTCAGGTTGCGGCGACTGGAGTGTGCTCGCTCGGTCGTCTGCACGTTGGAAAACAGGAGCAATGGTCCCTTAAGATCGTCCGCTCCCGGATGATTCACGATTCCAGCCATGCAGCCCGGTTCATACAGTTCATCGATGAATCGCGGAGTCGACCATCCTGTAGCCCCATTGATGCTGGTTGTCGAGATTCGCCGAGAGCGAGCATTGCCGTTGCGGGCCGTCACTAGTACGCCGCCGTCCGGCAGTTCGATGATGTTCGGTTCGCCGGCATCCCGAAGTGCGATCTCCCCCGACTGCCACGAAACACCATTGTCATCGCTGAAGACGACCCCCACTCCTTTGCCTTGTTTAACGCTGGGGTCATAGTTCGACATCCAAAAAGGAACCACCAGCCGCCCATTCCTCAGCTCAATCGCATGCCCCGGCCCAGTCGCCATCGCCTGCCAGTCGAGTTCTGACCGGAACGCTTCGAACGCCTTTGTGATCTCCACCGGCCTCGACCAGGAGACGCCATCGTCGTCGCTCCGGATGTGAAAGCAACGCATGTACTCCACGCAGTACAGCAGGTGGACGGTTCCGTTCCGGCAAGCGATGGCAACCGGGTTGTTGACCGTTTGCTCCTCCGGTCCGCCGAAGTCTTTGGCCTGCTTCCCCGGTGGCAGATGCGGATTGCGAGGCAGACGCTCCCCCAGATGCGCAACCTGCTGCCGCGGACACCAGGTGCGGCCACCATCGATGCTGCGGCGGAGGTGAATCTCGATCTCCCCCCGGTCCGCCGCCGAAAATTTCCGGGCCTCACAATACGCCAGCACACTTCCGCGCGATGTCACCACGATGCCGGGGATCCGGTACAGGGTGAAGCCGTCGCAACCCTCCTCGAACAGCGTCACCCGCTCGATCGAAGGCTCGGCACTCGCGCCGCAGTTTGTTAGGACTATATGGCAGGTCAGCAGTCCGAGCAGCAATAAAATAAGCAGTCGTACGTTCAAGGTCATGGTGTCTCCGCGAGCGGCTTTCGCAATCTCTCCATTGTAGCGAACTCACTGCTGCGCAGAATAGACAGCATTGATAATTCTATGGGCATTTTGAAGACACCGCATTGCACCACGGGGATCGATCTCGCTTGCCCGTTTGGCGAGATCATAGCAGCGGGGCTCGGCAGCATGGAGCTGGCTGCCGAGGAGGATTGTGGTGATGAGAATGTATTTCATGTTGAAATTACTGGGCGGGCTTCGATTGTGCTTTTGCTTTGGCTTTGGCATCGGCCTTGGCGGGGTAGCGCACGACTTCGACGTCGTTCGACAGTTTCTCGCCAGGCGTGCTGCGTCCGTCGGTGATGAGCTTTTCGAGCAGTGCTTCCATCTCGGCGACCTTCTTCGGCATCAAAGCGGCGAGGTTCTTGGTTTCGCCAAGGTCATCCTCGAGGTTGTAGAGCTGGACGGGCTGCGATGGATCACCACCTTTGCCCCAGCCGCCTGAGCCGGGCGCAGGAATGTACTTCCAGAATCCGCTGCGTACTGCTGGAATACCCTGAATGGAAGCGCTGACACTGTGTTCGCGAATCGGCGTTTCACTTCCTTGCAGTAAGGGAAGCAAGCTGAAACTATCTTGGCCAACTTTGTCGTCGAGCTTCGTCCCTAAGATTTCAGCTATCGTCGCGATGATGTCCGCTTGATGCACAAGTTGGTTGCAGATGGTATCCGGCTTGACTTTCGTTGGCCAGCGAACGATGAATGGCACGCGATGGCCCCCTTCCCAAGCATCTGCCTTGGCACCGCGAAGGGGACCGCTTGGAAAGTGTCCCATCTGTTCTAATTCTGGAATGCCGATGTACGGCGCGCAACCGTTATCAGAAGTGAAAATGACAAGTGTATTGTCTGCACTACCGCTCTTGTTCAAACCATCCAACACACGCCCGACTACTGCATCCGTTTCCATCACGAAATCGGCGTAGAGGTTGAGACCGCTTTTGCCTTTCCAAGCTTCATTGACCGAAAGTGGCGTGTGGGGTGCCGTGAGCGGCATGTAGAGCAGGTAGGGAACACGCTCCTTGTTGGCCTCATCGATGAACTTCGAAGCGCGTTCGCCCAGTGTTGGCAGGATCGGTTCGAGTGTCCAATTTTTCAGCGCAGGTCCTTGAACGCTTGCTTGATTGTTCTTGAGTAGGTTTGATGCCAACAAGTCGGTTGGGATTCCGATCGTACGGTCGTTCTCGATGTAACAAAACGGTGGCCAGTTCGGAATGTCGGTACCAAAGTACGTGTCGAAGCCACGCGTTGTGGGGCCCCCCTTGAATGGACGGGAAAAGACCTCAGACCAAACCTCGCGATGCTCATCGGTAGCAACGGTAACATCCTTGAAGTTTCGAAATAGACGCTCTTTGCCTTTTGGTAAATTCCATTCGATCCCAAGGTGCCATTTCCCAACACAAGCCGTGCGATAGCCATGTTGCTTGGCCAACGTGCCGATCGTGATGCGATCCGAGGCAATCAGTGGATCGCCAAAGACTCCAACGATGCCACTCTGCAATTTCGTACGCCAATGATAGCGGCCCGTTAGCAGTGTGTAGCGCGATGGGGAACAAACCCCCGACGAGGAATGCCCATCGGTGAATCGCATCCCTTGTGAAGCAAGCTTGTCAATATTCGGAGTCGGTATCTTTCCTCGCTCCGGGTTGTAACACTGCACATCGCCGTAGCCGAGGTCATCCGCGTAGATGATGACTATATTCGGCTTGTCGGTGGCAAAGCTCTGGACAACACTAATAAACGAAAGCAAAAGCGAGAGCACGAGACAATGTTGCATGGTATATTCCTGATTTGTTGGGCCGTTCTTTCGATTTATCACCCTACCGCCTTCCGTTGACAAGTCAAAGTCAAACGTATTCGAGCCCGCCTTGACCTCGCGCTCTAACTCGGTGGCGATTCGGCCAAGGTCTGAGTCTGTAAAGACGCGCATCCTTCGCGATGAGAATGATCCGTGTATCGCATGGTGCATGGGCAAACGCATCTATCTTGGGAACGACACCCAAGTCAGTCGTCTCTTTTGGCTGTTGGCCTCGCCCGTAGGACGACGTCAAATGCTGGCCGCCTGCCGATTTGGAACAGTCCCGAATTTAATTCCCTGATTAGCGTAACAACGCAAGCCTCAAAGTTTTGTAAAACCAGAGGATTTGGCCTTCGATAATGGATAATTGGCTTTGCCATCGATGAAAGTTCCAGGAAATATGTTACCACAGGACCGGTTTGCGGAATATCCTGAGAAGGCGACTAGTCCGCAGTAGAGCCATGTCACCGCGTCGCTCCCCAACTCAACGGAAATCGTTGCAGGTAGCTACCGCGCGACGTTTAACGATAAGGGATGTATGGAAAGATCGTTTGACCAGACAAGCTTCATTGAGGCACTGACGCGGCATCAACCGGCGCTGGAGGCGTTTTGCCACGCGAATCTGGCGAACCGCGAAGATGCGCGGGATGTGTTGCAGGCCGCGTGCGTGATGTTGTGGCAAAAGGCGTCGGACTGGAATCCGGAGACGGAGTACTTGCCGTGGGCCTTCACTGTCGCGCGGTTCACCGTGCTCTCGCATATCCGAGATCGAATGCGTGATCGGCTGGTCTTTGATGAAGACGTGATGCTCGCGATGGCCAGCCAAACGGAAGCGGCCGCGAACGACTTCGATGATCGCCGCGAAGCACTCCGTCAATGCCTGCAAAAGCTTAGCGTGGACCAGCGCGGATTGCTGCAAGACCACTACGGAACTCAACGATCTGCTGCGCACAGATTCCGATGCTCGCAAAACGATGGCGGCTTCTTTCGTGAACGAACAGGCCATCATTAGCCACCTGCGTGATGAAAGTATTGTATCCATCCTCAACGCGGATCTCATATCGACACTGCCGCCAAAATCCACCTGCGAGCCCCACAGGCTCCAATGGAATCCGCTGCGGGCGGCGACGGCGGCGGGGATTGTATTTGGAGTGCTCTGTACGTCGGTGGTGTTTGGGTTTACGCTATCAGGTTTACGAAATACGATCACGTTGTTGCACGAGAGTTTTGAAAGCGGACCGGCGCCGTTGGGCGTGGGAAGACCCGACAAGGCAGACGTGTGGAGCGGTGACTACTCGGAGATTGTCGGCGAGCAACAGAGTGTGAAGCCAGAGAGCGGGTTGAGGATGCTGAGGTTTCTGCGGGCGGATTATGAAGGTAAGCCAAAGCCAGAGGGCAGTTATGCTGGTGATCTTTACCGGCTCATTGATTTGCGGCCTTACGGGCACGAGTTCACCCACGGCAGCACGGTGGTGCAAGCGTCAGCGGGCTTCAATTCAGCTTATTTTCCTGAACGGGAACGCTACGCGTGCGCCGTGAGAGTTTATGCACTCTGTGCGGAGATGGTGATGAGCGGAGCGTTACTGAATGGAGACTCTCTGAGAGATGGTGCGCTGGCAACGGCGAGCAAAGCAATGCCACAATTGGATCGCGATCCACGCTACTGGCAGCGGGTCGAAAGTGAGTTGCGACTACCTGCGGTTGTGGAGTTTCTTTTGATCCATGTGAGCGTTTCCAACCTCACCAAGGATGAGGTGAAGGACGCATTCCGCGGCCATTACCTTGATGATGTGCGTGTGTCACTCATCCAGCGCTCACCGCTTCCATAAGTCATTTTTGCCACCCTTTCCACCAAGTTGCCCCGAACTGCTATGGCCCGTTTACTGATCTTCGCCGCCCTGTTTTCGATCACTCGTCTCACGCTCGCGGCGGATAGTCCGCCGACTCCTGAAATGGACGCGAAGCACAAGGCGCTGCTGCAGGAGCACTGCGTGAAGTGTCACGGACCAGAAAAGCAGAACGGCCGTTTCCGCATCGACGACCTGTCTTTTTCCCTCGCGGATATCGAGACGGTGGAGAAGTGGCAGAAGGTACTCAACGCGATGAACTCCGGTGAGATGCCCCCCGAGGATGAGAAGCAGCCACCGAATGCCGCGAAGACGGACTTCCTCGATGACCTCTCCAAGGTGATGGTCGCAGCGCGGCGGTCGCTCAATGACCAGCAGGGCGTCATCACGATGCGGCGGCTGAACCGGCGCGAATACAGGAACACGCTGCGCGAGCTGCTCGGGGTGGAGATCAACGTGAGCGAGCTGCCGAGCGACACGGGCACGGGCGGCTTTGACACGGCAGGGCAAAATCTCTTCATGTCGGCCAACCAGTTCGAGCAGTATCAATCGCTCGGACGTGCGGCCTTGGAGGAGGCCTTCGCGTGGCAGGCGGCGGCGGGCGAGGAACGCTCGCTGCGCTATGAGGCAGAGGATTCGCTGAAGGTCATCACCAAGAGCTACGACGAGCAGCTCGATGCCCTGGAGCGCGCGAAGAAATGGGCGCAGGCGGTGGATGTTGCGGCGGCCCGACCGGAGAACGCGCAGGTCGTGGCGCAGTTGCGGACGGAATCGAAGAACGAGGACATCTTCCGCCGCTCGTGGGCGATGATCCAAGGTGCGCCTGCGCCAGAAGAGTTTGGTTTCAAGACGGTGGAGAACAACGCGGATAAGGCCAATCGCGCGCTGGGCTACGATACACCCGTGGGTATCGGTTACATGCGGCCCTATCACGAGCGCTATCTGAAGATGCCGCATCTGGACACTGGCGCGTATTTGACAATCATGGCTGGTGACCTCGGCAACGATGCCTTCACGCTCACGGTGCCGCACAACTGGCCGGTAGGTGACTACACCGTTCGCGTGCATGCCGGCGTGATCGAGGGCACTCCGGCGGAACGTCGCTTCTTCGATTTCGGCACGCATCCGCGCAATGGCCGCGTCTTGAGCACGCATGAGGTGACGGGGAGCATTGCCCAGCCGCAGGTCATCGAGATTCCGCTCACACTGACGAAGGAGCACAGCGATACGAGCAATCGCACGATCTTCATTCGTGAGCGAGGCACGAAGGACCATTACACACAGACTCGCCGCGTCTTTGGCGAAGGCAAGTCGAAGAACGGCATCGGCCCCGACCTCGCGATCTGGGTCGATTGGATCGAGATCGAGCGCAAGACCGACACCGCAAAGCCGGCGGTCGTAGCGGAAGCGAAGTTCAACGTCGGCAGCAATCGCCAGGTCGGTTCGGTTTCTGCCAAAGCGTTGAACAAGGTGCGATACGAGTGCGAGCAGGCGAACGGTAAAGTGAAGGACTACATCGCTTACACCATCGACGCCCGCGAGCGTGCGCAGCAGTGGGCTGCTGAGGTCGATGCCGCAGCGGCGAAGCCGGAGAATTCCGCCGCAGCCGAAGAACTGCGAAAGACCGCGAAACATCCGAATACCTTCAGGCGCGAGTGGGCTACCTTCAAAGGGGCTCCTTCTCCCGAATCCTTTGGCTTCGAGACAGTGGAGAACAATGCCGATAAAGCCAATGCTGCGCTCGGTGAGAACTGGCAAAAATATCATGAGTATTATCTCTCGCGGCCAGCGTTGGATCGCGGCGCGTATCTCGGCACGCCGACGATGCATCCGGCGGTGATGGCGCTAGGCTTTTTGCAACTGCCAGTTCCGGACGAATGGACGAGCGGCGAGTTCATCATGCGCGTGCGCGTCGCCGCCACGGAGGACGCACGACCGGAGCAAAAGTTCCTCGAAGCGGGCATGCATCCGCGCAACGGCATGGTCCGCGCCACCTTCGAGATCACCGGCACGATGGAGCAGCCGCAGATCGTCGAGATGCCCTTCACGCTGACACGCTCCCAGACTGACGCCAGCGATCGCACGCTCTTCATTCGCGAAAAAGGTGCCTGGGACAACAACGAAGAA
Source organism: Pirellula staleyi DSM 6068 (assembly GCA_945875845.1). Taxonomy (GTDB): domain Bacteria; phylum Planctomycetota; class Planctomycetia; order Pirellulales; family Pirellulaceae; genus JBKCUI01. Next base: position 30,294 of record CAMCMB010000009.1, on the reverse strand, counting down.
GGTGGACGCAAACGCAAGGAATCCGTGAAGCGCAACGGTATCGGCCCCGAGGCCGTGCTGTGGATCGACTACATCGAAATCCAGCGAGTGAGCATCGCCGCCAGGCCGCAGCCTCGGGCGCTCGCCGCGCTGGGGTTCGTGACCGACGACCGAACGCCCCCGCCGCCCGCGACGGAAGCGCACGCGGCCATCGCACGATTTGCGAAGATCGCATTCCGCGGCACCGAGCCGCCGGAGAGTTTCCAGCAGCGGCTCACGGGAATCTACGACACGCTCATCAAGTCCGGCAGCAAGCCCGGCGCAGCCATGAAGGACACGCTCTCCGTCGTGCTCACCTCGCCGATGTTCCTTTACCTCGCAGAGCCCGCCGCCGATGGTAAGCGCCGCGCGTTGAACCCTGCGGAACTCGCCACCCGTCTCGCGTATTTTCTCTGGAGCGCACCGCCGGACGAAGAGCTGCTCCAAGCCGACCTGACGAAGCACGACGTGCTCGCCGCGCACACCAACCGCTTGCTTGATGATCCGCGCTCACGCGATTTCGTCAACGGTTTTGTCTTCCAGTGGCTGGGCATGGATCGGCTCGATTTCTTCGAGGTGAATCGCCCGAAGTTCCCACGCTTCGACGACAGCACACGGCTTGCCGCGAAGAAAGAGGTGTATGAAACCTTCGCGCACATCTTGCAGCACAGCGCGCCGCTGAGCGATCTGCTGAAGTCCGATTACATCATCACGAATCATTTGCTCGCCGAGTTCTATGGCATCGAAGGTGTGCAGGGTGATGCGTTTCAAAAAGTGTCGTTGCCGAAGGACTCGCCGCGCGGCGGATTGCTCGGCATGGCCGCCGTCAATGTCATGGGCGGCAACGGCGATCACACCAGCCCCGTTGAGCGCGGAGCCTGGGTGCTGCGCAAGCTGCTCAACGATCCGCCGCCACCGGCGCCCGCAAACGTACCGCAGATTACTCGGCTCGCTGGCAAAGTCCTCACCACACGTGAACGCCTCGCCGCGCATCAGGAGGATGCCCAGGTCGCGGCAGCGCAGCTTGGGTTGCAGACGCGGTTTTCGTCCTTGCAGTTCAATGGCAGCCAGACCGGCGACCAAAGCGGTCATGGCCCCGGACTGTCGATGGCCTGGGACGTGAGCGGCAAACCGGTCGGCGGGCAGAACGGCCCCGTCGCAGCCTTTCATCGTCTCTTTGCCAAAGACACAACGCCCATCGAGCAACAGAAAGTGATGCTGGCGCAGAAACGCAGCGTTTTAGACGCAGTGCTCGACAACGCGAGATCGCTGCAACGCGGCCTCGCGAAAAATGACAACGCCAAGCTCGATGAATATTTCCAGGGCATCCGCGACATCGAGACACGACTCGCCAAAGAAGAGCAATGGATGGGCGTGCCGCAACCGAAAGCCCCCATCGCCGAGCCTAAACCCGAAGTGGATGGCCGCGAGGAGATCAAGCTCATCTACGACATCATGATTGCCGCCATGCAGACCGACAGCACCCGCGTGATGACCTTCCGCCAGCCCGTGAACACCCTGCTCACCGCCCTTGGCATCAAAGTGCATCCGCACGACATGAGCCATTATCACACCACGCTTGGAGAAAAGCTCGACGCCTCGCAGCGCCGCGACATCGCCCAGAGCGAACTGCTTGCCGGATTCCTCGACAAACTCAAAGCGACCAAGGAACCCGATGGCTCGAGTCTCTTCGACAACGTCGCCATGGCCTACGGCAGCAACATCCGCACCGGCCACGAACTCAGCAATTGCCCGACAATCCTCACCGGTGGCGCCGCCGGCTTGAAACTCGGCCACAATATCGTCGCTCCCAAGGACACACCTCTGTGCAACGCCTGGCTAGCCCTGCTGCACGGTATCGGAGTCCAAGCCGAGCGCCACGGCGACAGCACCGGGCCGCTGAAGGAGATCATCGCCTGAAGCAAAGGCAAAGACTGATTTTATGAGATATCATAGTCAGCTCAGGATTCCAAAGAAATAAACTATGATGAAACCCATCGCCATCCTCCTCTCGCTCTTCGCCCCCTCACTCCGCAAGACCCCACCACCCTTAACACCCACCACACTAGACCTATGATCAATCGAAGAAAACTCCTCCGTCAAATGGCCGCCACGGCTGGCGCGGCTTTTAGTGCACCGATGCTTCCCGGGATCAGCCACAGCGCAACCCCTGCGGCTAGTGGCGGACCGAAACGCATCCTCTTTTTCATGCAGAATCAGGGATTCGATCCGGCGACTTGCATCCCTGCGGGAATGGCGGGCAGCGGCTCGCTGGCGAAGGCGAAGCTGCCGGAGCCGATCGAGGCGCTGGAGCCTTTCAAGGAGCGGCTGCACATCATCAACGGACTGCATGGCATTCACACCAGCCCTTCGCACAGCGCGTTCTTCGGTGCCCTTGGCGGCTACCGCGGCAGCGATGGCGTGCCGCCCAGCGGACCGACGATTGATTATGAGCTGAGCAAGCTGCTGCCGGAGACGCTGCTGCCGCATCTCTGCATCGGCATGGACTCGATGGAAAACATGAAGGCCAAGCCCACGGTCGCCAACCTTTCCGCCAGCGGCGCGGGCCAGCCGATCTTCATGCATTCGAACCCGAACCACCTCTACCAGATGCTTTACGGCGGCATCTCCGACGGGGACATCCGCAAGCAGCATGAGGCCCGCTCCAGCATGTTCGACCGCATTGAGCAGCTCGCCACCGCCCAGGGTAAAAGTCTGCCGATGGCGGACCGGCAGCGCTACGGGCAGTACGTGCAGGGTTTCAACGACATCAACGGCCTGCGGACACGTCTCGGCAGTGTCTCCGATCATCTGCGAAATTTCGCGCCGAAGGTGGATGACCGCTACACGAATCCCGCGTTCGAGACTGACTGGCACGATGCGTTGCTCGACCTCGGCGTCTCGGCGCTCAAATCAGGCATCACCAGCGTGCTCACCATCGGCTCTGGCCGGGGCGAGATATTCGGCTCCTGGAAAGGGCTTGGCGTCGAGGAGCAGGGCCACAACCTCGGCCACATGGATCAGCCGGACAATCCGATCTGGATCAAGATCCGCCAATACAACAGCCGCATGCTTGTGAAGCTGATGGAGGAGCTGGAAAGCGTGCCCGAAGGCAGCGGCACGATGATGGACAACACGCTCATCGTCTATACCAGCAATAACGCTGACAAACAGCACACCAACGGTGCGACTTGGCCGATGATGCTTTTGGGAAATTGCGGTGGCATTTTCAAGACCGGCTGCTTCACCCAGCTCGACGGCACGCGTCCGATCAACGCCCTTTACTCAACCCTGCTGAATGTGTCCGGCCTCCAATGCGACCGCTTCAACATGAGCGAGAAGATGGCGGCGAAGTTCGACTCCGGCAGCGGTCCCCTCAGAGAAATCCTCGCATGATCCGAGCGCTCCTCCTCTGCCATCTCGCTTTAACGGGCATGGTCTCCGCTCAGCATTGGCCGCAGGCATCGGGGCCGAATTTCAATTGGCAAGCGGAAGGTCCCGAGCCTCCGCTGCACTGGTCCGTCGTGGATGGTAAAAACATTCTCTGGCGCACCACTCTGCCGGAAGGCGGTCAAAGTGCAGTGACCATCTGGGGCGACCGCGCCTTTGTGACGACGCACCGTCCGATGGATGAAACGAGCAACCGGCTGGAACCGAACATCCTAGGCTACTGCCTCGATGCGGATACGGGTGAGATTCTCTGGAGCGTGGAACTTCCCGGCTCGGTTCCGGTAGAGACAGCGGGGATTTTCAGCGATGCGACGGTCTTTGCGCCGGTCTCAGATGACGAGCACGTCTGGTTTTTCAATCGCTGCGGCTCGATGGGCTGCTTTGATTTTTCGGGCCAGCGGGTGTGGCTCCGCGAGTTCCGCCCGCGCACGCGTCACACGAACCGCGAGTGCGAGCCGATCCTCCTCGGCGACAAGATCCTCAACGTCGAGGTGCGCAACAAAGAAGCTGCTCAGAAGCTGGAGCGGCACAAGCCGGTGCCCGCCGGGATCGAGCCGCGTGATGTCTGGACCTATCTCCATGCGATCAACAAGCGGACTGGTAAAATCGAGTGGATCGAGGAAGCAGGCACTTCCATTCACAACACACCTATGGCTGGGCAATTGGCGGACGGGCGCTGGGCCATCGTGCATGGTCGCGGCGGCGGGCACGATCCTCTGGAAAAGCCCTATGGCGTGAGCCTGAGCCTGCTGGAATCCGGCAAGATGCTTTGGAGCCGAGAGCTTCACGGAGACTGCTCCCACAACTCGCATTGGAACCCGAAACACGTGTTCTGGTTCCAAAGTTCCAACCACCTCGTGCTCGACAGTGCGACGGGCGAAGTGCAGCGGACGCAAGATCTCAGTGCGGAGGTGGATTTTACTGATGCGCAAACCGGCAAGCGGGAGATCGGCATTCAGCTCCAGCCTGGTAAGCGCACACCGCTCACCAATCAAACCAACATCGTCGTCGGCAACTGGCACTATTTTCTGGCGCACGACTTCCCCGCCATCGGCCGCGTGAACATCGAAACTGGGAAGACGGAATATTTGGGCGTCCCAGTGCAGATTGTCTCAGGACCGGAGCGGAGGCGTATTTGGGCAAAGGATGACGCCATTCCGAACGACACGAAAAACGCGCGCGGCATCGACATCGCGCCGGACAAACGCGCCAAGGGCACGGGCTGGGGGCACGTCTCTGCAGCTAGCCCGATTCTGGTCAACCGTCACCTTTTCTTCCCGATCATGAACGGCGCGGTCTATGTGATTGACGCCTTCGCTGAAACGCTCGACACGAGCGCGCTCGTCGCCATCAACGACCTCGGGCCTGCGGGCGAGACCTGGACCCTGGCATCCTTCAGCTACGCCAAAGGGAGGCTGTGGATGCACACCATGAAAGAGGTCCTCTGCATTAGCGAAAAATGAAGGCGTAACCTCAGCTGAAATTTACCCACCCCTCATTACCCACCCCTCATCCCCACTGTCATGATCACTCAGTTAAAAGCCTTTCCAACGATACCTTTTGAAAATTCGAGAATGCACGGAGAGAGTTCGTTCATCGCGATGATCTGCGCGGGAATCCTGTTGTCCGTCACCGCCACTGCGGCGGAAAACTACCGACCCGGCGAGCCTGTTCGCGGGAAATTCCAAGACATCGCGCAGGTCTTTCTGGACCGGCACTGCATCGAGTGTCATGACAACGACACGAAAAAAGGCGACCTCTCGCTACTCGAGCTCGGCCCGGTCGATGAGACCAATGCCGCCGTTTGGAAATCCGTGTGGGCGCAGGTCGCTCTGGAGGAAATGCCGCCCAAAGAGCAGGATCAACCCGAAGTCGTGGAGCGGCTGCGTTTTTCTGATTGGATCATCGGCGAGCTGCAAGACGCCATGAAGGACAAAGGCGGCTTCCACGCCCATCAGGACCCGAAGAGGGGCAACTTCGTGGATCACGATCTGCTTTTCCGCCCCCTGCCCGAGGGCATCCAGTTAGTTCCGACTTCATCACCTGCACGCATCTGGCGCGTGACACCCCAGGAGCACATCACGCGCCTCAACGAACTGATCAATACCGAGCCAAAATTTGATCCCGAGAAGCGGGGACTTCGCACGCATGGCGATGGGGTGCCGATCAATCACGGTGGCGAGCTGAAGCTCTATTTTGGAATCGACCGAATTACCAGGGTCGATGGCGGCACCGTAGCCTATGCCACCGCTGTGAAGAGTGTGCCCGTGGTGCTCTCCTCCGCCCGCAAAACGGGGCTGAAGAACTACCCCGACTTTTACACGGTCAACAGCGCCGAAGCCACGCAGATTCTCGGTAAGGCGGAAGACATCCTGCAATACATGGCCTACGGGCCGCTCAGCCTCGTCGGCATGAAGGAACAGATTACCGATGACCCTAAAACTTATGACGCGGTCAAACCCAAGGGCGATCTGCGAGGCCTGCCCACGTCGATCCTTTATAACACCAAAGTTGTGCGACCACTGACGCCTGTGCTCGACCTCATGGAGGAACCCGAGGTCACCGACGAACGTTTGCGGGCTGCGGTGGACTATCTTTTTGAAGCGCTGACCTTCCGCCCGCCAAGCCCCACGGAATCCGCAAACTACCTGCAAATCGTGAAGGACAGCGTTGCCAAGGTCGGCAAGGAAGACGGCGTTTTCATGGGTCTGTCGTCCATTTTTCTCGACCGTGATGCTCTCTTTCGGCCCGAGTTGGCGGAGGCTGGTAAGCCCGACTCCTATGGTCGCGTCATGCTTCAGGACTGGGAGCTGGGTCTGGCTGTGAACCACGCTATCTGCTACCTCAAACCCGACGAACCGCTGCGCCAAGCTATTGTCAGCGGTCAGATGAAAACGCGTGAGGATGTGCAGCGCCAGGTCACTCGAATGCTCGACGACGACAGCATCCGCAAGCCACGTGTGCTTCAGTTTTTCCGCGACTACTTTGATTACGATTTGGCGGGCTACATCTGCAAAGACACTCGGGCTCTCGCGACGGCAGGCGTCGTTAACCGAGGAGAAACCTACTACCGCGATATGTTTAACGCCACCGCCAGCACAGATCGTCTGATTGAGATTATCCTCGAGGAAGACAAAAACGTGCTCAAGGAACTGCTCACCACTCAGCGCGTCGTGGTCACCAAATCGGACAGCACCTACTTCGGCAGGAAACACAGCAAAGAAGAACAGGCTGCCGCCGTGGTGGAAAAAAAGGCGGAGCAAAAAGTGCAGGAAGAGAAGGAAGCGACTGAACTGAAAGAGCTGAAGGTAGAGCTCGCTGGACTGGAGGCGAAGGCGGTCGCCAATCCTGATAACAAAGCGATTCAGAAGGCTGTGGCGTCTCAAATGAACCTGCTGGCGGCGGCGGAGATAAGGATTAAAAATACCAAGGTAGCACGGCAACGCGGTGGCGGCAGGAACGTGGAAGTAGCCGAGGCCAATCTGAGCGGTCCGAAGACCTTTGCACGTATCAGCCGTCCCACGTTTGGCCTCGGCGTCGTGAAGCCCGAGCGCATTGTAGCTACCGCGCCTGAAGGTCAACGCCTCGGCATCCTCACCCACCCGGTTTGGCTCGTTTCGCAGTCGGATGCTATGGACAACCACGCCATCCATCGCGGTATCTGGATCCGCGAGCGCCTGCTTGGTGGCGGCACCCCTGATGTGCCCATCACCGTGGATGCCCAGCTCCCCGTCGAACCGGAAAACACCCTGCGTGAGCGTATGCGAGTGACGAAGCAAACGTACTGCTGGACCTGCCACAAGAAGATGGACCCGCTGGGCCTGCCCTTCGAGATGTACAACCACGCCGGCATCTTCCGCACTCTTGAGCTGGACAAGCCCGTCGATACCAGCGGCGAGATCATCGACAGTGGCGATCCCATGCTCGACGGCCCAGTGGCCAACGCCATGGAGATGATCCAAAAACTCGCCCATAGCGAGCGCGTCGAGCAGGTCTTCGTCCGCCACGCCTTCCGCTTCTGGATGGGCCGCAACGAGACCCTCAACGACGCCCCCGTCCTGCAAGCCGCCCACCGCGCCTATCGCGATAGCGGCGGCAGTATGAAAGCCCTCATCACCGCACTTCTCACCAGCGACGCATTTTTGTATCGGAAAGTGGACGAGAACACAAAAACGAAAACCACCGCGCAGGCCGAGCCCACCAACGCTGCCGAAGCCGCCGCGCAGAAGGCAAAAGCAGACGCCCTCATTGAGGAGCGTTACCAAACGCTTGTCGCCCAGCTGCCACCCGATCAGCAGGCGTGGGAACGGGTCCTCCAGGATCAGCTAGGAAGTTTTTACCTGCCGCTGCACAAGCGCGGGAAAGTCGCGGGGCAATCCTCCGCATGGGACTTCGTGCAGGACGATCCCGAACTGCCTCGTGTCCTGCTCATCGGCGACTCCGTGTCGCGTGGCTACACCCAGGCCGCCCGCAAAGCGCTGGCGGGCAAAGCAAACGTCCACCGCGCTCCCGCGAACTGCGGCCCAACCGCCGGTGGACTCAAGAATATGGATGTCTGGCTCGGTGACGGGAAATGGGACGTCATCCATTTCAACTTTGGGATCCACGACCGCAACACACCCATCGCCGACTACACGCAGCGGCTCGAGCAACTGATCGAGCGCATGAAGAAAACCGGTGCCAAGCTCGTGTGGGCGAGTACGACTCCGATCCCCGACGACCCGGCAAAGAAGCAGACCACTGCGTCCATTGTGGAGCGAAACCAGGCCGCTGCCGAGTTGATGAAGAAACACGGCGTCGCCGTCGACGACCTCTTCACCGCGATCACACCGCGCCTTGTCGAAATGCAGAATCCCAACGACGTCCACTTTAACGCCAGTGGCTACGAGTTCCTCGGCCGGACTGTGGCCAGTGCCATCGAGGCAAGTCTGCCGCAGCCCTGACACCGGGATAGCCCTGCCGCCATCTCTTATCGAATCACCGAACCCTCTCAATATGAAACGTAATTCATATTTTACCTAACAGAACCTCATTTGATTGAAACTCATGAAATTACTTATCGCGCTTTTCCTCCCGATTCTCCTCCCGCTTTTCATCTCTGCCGCCACTGTCGGTGCGGAATCCAGCAGACCCAACATCATTCTCATCATTTCGGATGATCATGCTTTCAACGCCTACGGCTTCATGGGTCATGAGATTGTGAAAACACCGAATATTGATCGGATCGCTTCCGAGAGCCTCGTTTACACCCGAGGTTACGCGATGCCCGTTTGCTCGCCCTCACTCGCCTGCCTGCTGACCGGAAAAATGCCACGCCAGCACGGGATCACGGGGAACGATTTGTCAGAAAAAGCCCCACAGTTTTCGGGTGGCAAATCAAACCGCAAACCCCTCATGGATCAACTGCTCGGCAACTCCCTCTTGCTTCCGAAAGCAATGTCCGATTCCGGATATCTCACCTTCCAAACCGGCAAGCTCTGGAACGCCACTTTCAAAGACGTCGGTTTCACCCACGGGATGACTGGCAAACAAGGACGCCACGGTGGAGACGGACTCACCATCGGACGCCAAGGCATGCAGCCGATCTACGATTTCATCGAAACAGCTAACAAAGACAAGAAACCCTTTTTCATCTGGCACGCGCCGCTCATGCCTCATGATCCCCACACTCCACCAAAAGAGATTTTAGCCAAATACACCGGCAAAGGACTTACTCCTGCTGCGGAAAAATACTACGCGATGATCGAATGGTTCGATCAAACATGCGGCGAACTCGATGATTACCTGACCAAGAACGACCTCCGGAAAAACACCGTCATTCTCTATCTCTCCGATAATGGCTGGAACGCAGCGGAAGGCTACAACGGCGGTCGCGCCAAAATGACTCCCTATGAAATGGGAATCCGCACCCCTATGTTTGTCCGATGGCCGGATAAAGTAAAACCTCTCCGTGATGACGAGACACTCGCCCACATCACCGATTTCCCAGCCACGATTCTCAAACTCGCCGGCGTCAAAGCTCCAGCCGATCTCCCCGGGATCGACCTGTTAGATCGCGATGCGATGTCCAAGCGCAAATCCGTATTCGTCGAGTCCTACTGCCACGACATCGCAGATCTCAAGCAACCCGGTAAAAGTATGTATGCCCGCGTGGCGATCGATGGATTTTTGAAACTCATCATCCCAGGACCCGCAGAACCCACCAAACCGTTTCACACCATCCCGACCGAAATCGAACTCTACGATCTCAAAGCCGATCCCTTAGAAAAAACCAACCTCGCCACCCAAAAACCCGATGAAGTGAAGCGCCTGATGGCGATTCAAAATGCAGAGTGGGACGGGAAATAACTTGAACAGGAAATCCGCCCGTCAAGAAGCCCTCTATCAAGTAATCTTCCGATGAAACACACTCTCACACTCGTTGTCGGCCTGCTGCTGGCAACACTCGCTACACTGCACGCGGCCGAATCTTTATGCCGACTTCGTCATGAAGACCGACGCCATCGTGGGCCGTGTCCTCCCTGCGCTGCGCAGCGGCAGCTGGAAATACACCCCTACGCCCGGCGCGGTGCAGAAGAATGATGTGGAAGTCAAACGCTATCCCGCCAACCCAGCGAAAGCACCCTCCAAAAAGAAAGCACCATGAAGCACCTCCTCCTCATCGCACTTCTCCTCGCCAGCCAGCTCCATGCCTCCGATGCGCCTCAGCGCTACGATCTCGCCAAGCGAGCCAGCGAGATCGATCCCCGGGCCAAAGAGCATCCCGAGATCAAGTTTGCCTTCATTGACGACAAAGGAAAGCCCGCCGAGCTTCAGCATGCCGTGGTGGATACTCGCGTGCCATCGCAGGGCAGGCTTGTGATCTGGCTCATGGGACACAATCAGGGCCTATTCGAGCGAGTGGCCAGCTATGGCTACCACGGCATCCAGCCTCATTACGCGAACGGATGGTTCGCAGGCGTCACCAAGGAGCAATACGAGGACGGCACCGGACTGCGATGGGAGAAGGTCATCCTGAGCGGCATCTCGCACGGCAGCACCACGGCGGCTCGTTTCGCCATGCATCAAAAGGTGGACCGCGTCGTGATGTTCTCCGGCCCGCGCGACAACACGCAGACCTGGCAGGGCGAGGCCTCCGCCACGCCTTCGAATCGCTTCTTTGGCTTCACGCACATCCTCGATGGCGGCTGGGTGGGCGATCACTACTGCCGTTCCTGGCAATTGCTCAAACTGCACAACCACGGCTCCATGGTGGACGTGGACAATGCCAAACCGCCCTATGGCAACACGCGCCGTCTCATCACCAACAGCAACGTGAAAAACAACAGCGGCCGTGCCCACACCGTCGTGGTTCCCGGCGGCAAGGACGTCATCGGGCAGTGGCTCTACGATGATGTGGTGCGCTATCTCTTCACACATCCAGTCGATCCAAGCGGCCCCGCCGTGCCGATGGACGCGGACTGCGTGATGCAGGCCCCGAATTGAAAAATCAATCGTCCCTACCACTTGACATCTTCCGCCGCTCGTGGGCAAAGATCAAAGCTGCGTTTGCGCCAGAAGAGTTTGGTTTCAAGACCGGCAGCAATCGCCAGGCCGTTTCGGTTTGTGCCAAAGGGTTGAACAAGGTGCGATCTTCATGCCACGGCGACAGACACGGTGGCCTATCGCTCACCGTTCGACCTCATTGCTGCATAAGCGACAAGTTTTCAATCGCCATCCAATGAGTATTCGCTTGAACGTCGGAATAAGTCTCGCGAATCCCTGAGGGCCAATCCAATTCGATCCGGTCTACTTGTTCTGCTGATCCAAGGCCAAAATGAAGTTTCTTCTCATTGGTAGCCATATACCCACAACCGCTCATTAACTGTTGTGTACGCTGAGTCCCTGCGACCGTTACGATTACGTTGGTTCCAATCGCGTCGCGATGCGACTTGGTACCCACAAGGCGAATTGTCAAATAGTTGCCTGATTGCGAATCATTGCGAACCAAGCTGGTCGGTCCTTCCAAATCTGTCGCAACAAAATCTTGTCGACCGTCTCGATTGAAATCGATCAGTGCTAATGCACGGCCAAGCCACTCCCGTTCAAAATAGGGGCCAAGCTCGTTCGGATTGAGTTCCATCCATCTTGATGGACCGTTTCCCAAGAAGAATTGCGAGCGCATCCGGTACCCCATCCCTGCATGTGTCATGTCATCGATATGCCCGTTCAGAACCACGAAGTCTGCTTCGCCATCGTTCTGAGCATCGAGAAATTGGACCCCGAACCCAAGCATCTTTAAACTCGGGGCGACCGATCCCGAAGATCGAGTCGCGTCGCGAAAGATGCCATTCGGCTCTTGAAGATAGAGTGTGTTCGTTTCATCAAAATAGTTTGTCACTAGCAAATCCATTGCCCCGTCACCGTTGATATCTCCTGCAGCAACTCCCATGCACGCTTGTGCATTGCCTTCCCCATCGTAAGCCAATCCATTGAGCAACGCATGGTCTTCGTATCGAATCCCAGGTGGGGAACTCGCATCTGGTTTTGCGATTAGGCGAGCGGCAGGCTGAAGCCTACCTGCCGCGTGGGCGTTTCGGCATGATGAGTATATCGTAAGACGGCAGTTTTTCCGAGCGAATGAGCCGCTTGTTGATTTCGTTCATTTCTTGTTTTGGCACGATGACACCTGTCGGGTAGTTTCCCTCCACGCGAATAATGCTTGGATGCTGGCCTTTCCAAGTCATACGCCAAGCGCACACTCGAACGACCTGCCAACATGTCAGCAAGACGCCATTCCATTTTTTCTGCAACGATGACCAGCATCGCTCGATTGGATTGTATTTGCTGTGATACGGTGGATAGTAAACAAGACGAATCTCTAAGCCTGACCAGTCCCTGAATTCAACGATACGTTTTAGAATTTGTGTTCGGCGACCTGAATTCTTTGGTCCGTTATCTAGATAGATCTGCAGTCGTCGAATCTTGTGGTGTTACCTTGGCTGTCGGTTCTGGTTTTTCCCCCCGAGAACGTATTCGCCTAAACTGACCTTCGATCTGGTATCAACCGAAATTTCCAGGGTTGTCGGTTCGTCCTTTGCCTCATTGCGGGCCGCATGCAGGTTTTCCAAAATGGGAGTTGTGTTGTCTGTCTTTTTCAATGGTTTTCCTTTCTGAATGCGCTTTAGCCGATAGTTCATGCGGTTAAGAATATCGCGTAGAGTGCTTCGCCGCAAAAACTAGCAACTCGTCGACTGTTCCATCCATGGAAAAAATCCTCCTTGAAAAACGGATTCAGAATAAATCCAGCCTGACATATCCTGGCTTTTTCACAAAGAGCAATATTCATCGATTCTCGATGAAAGCAGCGCCATGCCTCGCGAAAGACCATGCAAACCTCTCCGTTCGTACTCGTACTCGTACTGAGCGAAGCGGTACTCGTACTCGATCGCTTGTCTTCGAGTACGAGTACGAGTACCATCGCAAGCGATTGAGTACGAGTACGAATGCTCGTCAAATCGAACTGCGTATTTCAGGTAGTTTTCAGGCCGCCGCTCGCCTTATCGTAGACGCCATGCGTGATGCGAGGCACATGCTCTCGACGTTGTTAAAAGCATCCGGCTACGATGTTCAAACTGCGTCAGACGGGCGCACTGCGATTTCAGTGGCATTCGACTTTCAGCCAAATGTAATACTGATGGACATTAGGATGCCGGGCATGAGCGGTCTTGAAGTAGCAAAGCAAATGCGCTTTGAGCCCATGCTCAAAGTCGTCATCCTGATTGCGCTAACGGGACATGGTGGTGAGGCCGATCGCCAGCAATCACTTGAAGCAGGTTTCGACCATCATTTGGTCAAGCCTGCCGACATCCGTGCGATACGTGAATTGTTGGAAAATGTTCGTTAAAAGAAGCGAGGATGCCCAGCCCGAGTCCGTGTGAACCGCCGGTGACAATGACTCGCATGGAATGCCCATCAAATTTACGATTCGGGAGAACTGTATGTCGGGCGACTTGCAAAGTAGCATAGCCAGCGATGGTTGCGGCGGCGAGCTTAACCGCGTTTGCATCGCTTCGCGCCCCAGTTGGTTACCAATCTCGGCTTGACGGACACTCGGTTAAACTCGTTAGCAAATGTTGGACCGTGGTCAGGGTCGACATCGACATCGACAGCGAGCGGCACGGCAAATGCTGATGCATCGTTCACCCGATAAACGTAAGCGTACAGAGCCATCGATTTGGATTTTTGCGACGGTGGCAGGCAATTCGAGCCGACGTGTGCCTAAGTCTGCGAAACTCTAGAGGCGGTACGAAGCCTCGCTAACTCGGCCTTGTCTCCTCGCTTTTCTTCTCGATACGACCGAATTGCCTCTGGTTGGCTCACCTTCCATACGTCCGGAAGCAGTTGCTCCGGTTTGGCAGTCCCTCGATTTAGGTGTGTGATCACGTCCACCAGGTACATGTGCACGTCGAGGTCATGGCGATGTGCGCTGGCTACCAACGTCATGATGTTTGCATTACGCATGCTTGCCCTTACCGAGCCGACGAAAAGCCAGTTTTTCCTTCCGATTGCGATCCGCTTCATGAGACGCTCTACCCAATTATTGTCCACTGGGAGACGGCCATCATTGGTGTAAACACAAAGCGCATCCCAATGATTGCGAATGTACTGAACTGCTTGGCCAAGCTTGCTTGCAGGAAGAATGCTCTTTGCAACCGCTCCATCCAGCCAACTACGCAATCGATCCAAGATTAATCGCGAATCGCTTTGACGTATCGCCGTTCGTTTCTCGTTGGGCCAGTCCATCGCCAATCGTTCAATGTCATACAATTGACCAATGAGCGCCAGTGGAAGCGCTGAGGCAGTCCGGTCGTTATCTTTGGCTTCGAAGATCTTGCAGCGCGCATGTGCCCAGCAAGCCATTCGAATCATCGAAGACTTCGGATCAAGAACTACGTTTAAGTTGCCTGAGTAACAATCTGCCATCACATGCCCGGAGTAACCGGCCAACAACTCGGCCGGACCATCGCGATGTCACCATTTCCGGTCACGTCACTCTCTTCTGGACCACTGAGCTAGCCGTGTCATGGGTCGCTCAAGTTTCGAACGTCGCCGAGCGAGGAAACTTTCTCACCCATGTGGCAAGCACATGGGGGACGAGACCGCTGCGCGGTTTGGCTGGGTAGAGCTGACCAAACTTTCTGTCCAACGACACAAGGTCGTAGGGGCAGGATCGCTCACTGCGCTTGCGTTGCATGTAAACAGCATCACTGAACAAGCCGTGAAGAGGAGAATCGATCGACGTGTTCTGTTTCAAAGACACACCTTAAATTATCGTGCTTACTAAGGTGTGCGCGTGCTGCGCAGTTTAGCAGGCAATTGCTACAAAGCGTCCGCGATAGATTCTAGATCATCGGATTGGAGTTCTTGAGCGATGCTTTTGATTCTTGCCCCAGCCTTGCTCAAGGCTGCGATGACCAGAATGCGTAGAACACTTGCGAGTGGATGCGCAGTGCCTTGTTCCAAAGCTCGTCGGACTAAACGATGCTCACTGTTTAGGATGATTTCGTTCTTGCCCGCGGGGCTGCGTTGAAAATGCTGGTCGATCAATCGCTGAAAGCCCTTGGGTAACTCCCCATTCTCTCGCAAATCATCGAACGTCTTAGAAAGCTCGTAACGTTCATTTACGAATGCGATCACCGGCTGCTTACTCGGGGACGAGGCGATGAAGATATTCGAGTCCAAGGAATCAAAAAACGAGTGCCATTCTTGGCTCGCGTCGATGCGTTCCTCCAATCCCAAGATCGATTCGCAGAAATTGGACGACGATGGGCTGGCCGGCCTTAAGTCGACTTGTTCTTCGGTCAACTCGCCGAGCATGGATGCCAACAATGTCTCTTCGAAACTGCGTAAGGTGTGAACACAAGGCGAACTACTGTTGGAAAAGAACTCATTCAGCCAGGATTCTTGTCGCCGGTCTGCGTTGTACCAAATGACAAAGTCAGCCTCCGATTCGACCAAGGCGTCGGCTCGACTTCTGGCCAGAATTTGTTCAATGGTGAGCTCGCCATGGGACGTGAGGAACTTATAGGTTGAGCTCAGCAGCACTCGCAGTTTCTCATCGTGGATAGCCATTCCCGCAAATGTATAGCGATGCCAGTGCAAGATCGATTGCCAGCGATGCGGCTGATTGCGAGTTAGTTCGTCGAAGTGGGCATAGATCTCATCGGAAATAGAATCGCAGACGGAATCAAATACTGCGTCTCGAACCAGATCCTCGCGATTCGAGGTGGGTGAGCAGTTAGGCAGTTCTAAAACCCCCCGCAGGAACGGCGCCCAGATAGGTACCAACTCTCGAATGTGCCGTGAGATGACCATGCGTCGGACGCTGACCGCGATGGTTGCATCGTCGGCGAACCCCGGAGTACGCTGCGGTGAAACATATAAAGCACCTTTGATCGCGACCGGCGCCTCGACAGCGATGGGAATCACGTCGAGCGGCGTTTCACCAAAATAGGACGCAATCTGTTCTTCGACCGCGTCATTGTCAGGAGTCGGTTCGAGCCAGGCCGCTTGAATCAGATTCGAACGAGCGTTGGATAGATTGAGGTGGATGGGGATGGGCAGAAAGTCTGCGTACTGCTTAATACCAGACTCAACGAGTTCAGCGTCATCCGCGAAGATGGCATAGTTCGGCTTCAGGTATAGCGTAACCGAAGTGCCGGCTGCCGTTCGATCGGAAGTCGAAAGTTCGATATCCGTACCAGCCCCCGCTTCCCAACGAACGGCTTCTTCCCCTTCGAATCGCAAACTTTCGACAACGATTTTGTCGGCCAACATAAACGCAGAGAACAAGCCGATGCCAAATTGGCCGATGAGGTTCCCACCATCGCGTTTGTTCGAGTGCATGGAAATATCAAATATGTCAGTCGCTTCTTTTTTGATAAGACCCGTAATTCCGATTCCAAGTGTTCCGAGATAGTCTTCCGCTTCTTTGGAGGAGAGCCCAATACCATCATCGATGAAGGTAAGGGTTCGCGCCTGGGAATTTTGCAATACGTCGATCCTGCCATGATAGGTAAGATCGCGAGCACGACGCCGCATAATGGCATCGTGCGCGTTTTGAAGCAATTCGCGAATGGGGGTGTTCGGATGGCTGTAAAGGGACGTTCCCATGATTTCGATAACGCCAGCGATATCGACTTTGAATGGGATACGTTTCGCCTTACGCGGCGTTGCAGAATCCAATGGCATTAGGACTTTCCTGTCACCTTTTCTAGAACTTCTTCCGCGACATAGATAGGAAGAGGCGGTTGAAAGGTCACAGCGACTGCGATTGCATCCGAGGGACGGGAATCGATTTCGATCAGCTCCTCACCTCGTCGCAGTCTCAAATGCGCAAAATAGGTTTGTTCCTGAAGTTCCGAAATAACGACGCTTTCGACTTTGGCACCAAGGGCTTCGGCAATGCTAACAATCAAGTCATGAGTCAAGGGTCGAGGTGGATGTGCCGGTGATTTTACCCGCCTATCGATGCTGGTTGCTTCAAAAATGCCGATCAAAATCGGGAACTGCCGCTCGCCATCGACTTCTTTCAAGTAGATGACTTGATTATCACTGATCTCAGTGATAATAATTCGCGAGAGTTGCATTGGGACTGGTGTGGGCATGATGGAAGAGCAAAAATAGAGGAGCGGAACTTAGCTGCCTAAGTATACACGACGGCTATGAACTCCGGCTAGCGATGCGACTGGCGACGCTCCTAGGCAGTGAAAAATGCTTGGGTCATCACTGGAGGGCTTGTGCCCTGCCGCTATCATTTGTTCGCGGAACGGCGCGAGCCGTCCGGTGATCGCGTTTATTGGCGTTTTCCCAATTGTTCCTGCAAGAATGCAAATGAACGTTCGGTTGCTTCTTTATCGATGAAGGTCATCAAGTGAGCTTTGTTTGGCACCATGCAGTACTCGAAGGGAACACCCTTTTTCTCTAACGCTTCTCGCATGACTTGAGACGATTCAGGAGAAACGAGCAGATCCTTGGTGCCATGGAAAAGGAACATGGGTGGATCGTCGGAGCTCACGTGGGTAACAGGGGATGCGTCTAAATAGCGGTCGGGGAATTCCGCTCGTGGGCCACCCAGGAAGGGAGACAGAATGGTGCTGTTCTCAGGGATTTGCGTGAGGTCGCAAGGGGCGCCACCGAGGACACATGCCTTTAATCGCGGCAATCGCTCCTTGGGATTGGTCGCGAGCAAACCCACGAGATGCCCCCCTGCAGAATACCCCCAGCCACCTAACGCATCGGTATCGACCCCCAACTCGGCCGATTGATTGCTGAACCATTCCAAGGCCAAATAGCAATCGTCTATCTGAGCAGGAAACGGATGTTTGGGCGACAATCGATAGTTGATGGACATGACAACAAACCCAAGCGAGGCAAGGCGTTTCGCATGCAGTGCATCGTTTCCTTTGTCGCCCACGGTCCATGCGCCACCGTGAATGACGATCACGCCGGGAAACTTCTTTCGTTCGCTGTTGGGAGCCGGGTGATAGATGTCTGCCCGGTGCATGGGTTCATCCTGCCGACCGTAAACCACGTTGTAATTGACTTGAATCGGCGATTTAGGAGTCTTGCTGTTTTCCGACTCCTGCGAGAGCCCCACACAGTCAAACAGGCTGACGGCAAGGACAACGCTGAGACATTTCATAAAGCCGTGTGATTGGTTTCGCATGATTTGAACGTGGAGTATAGTTAAGCCAAATTGTTCCCTGGAATACACGATCGCTAGTGAACTTTATGCGAGCCTAGCCAATTGGTAAAGAGACATCCACAGCCATGATCCGAATAGAATGCAAATTTGAAGCGTCGATCAGTCGACAGGAACTCGACGACTACATTCGCGGCTTACAATTGTCGGTTATCGCCTACACGTATGATGGAATGGAAGTTGTTTTGGGTCGGATGGGAGCGGACCAGTTGCTCTTAACCGCAGCGGAAACAGATGCGGCGGATTTGCATTGCATTTGTGACAATGACTCCGAAGCAATGAACTTGCTCGTGGCGGCTCTTTTTGACGAGAACTATTCGTTTCAAGCCGAACTTGAGGTCAATGAAAACACGGACCACGTGTTGTTTCTATGGCACTCGGTCTTTCATCCCAAGTTACGCCCGTTTCAATCGAGCATTCTCAATACTTTGTCTGAAATGTTTGGAAACGACTGCGCGATGGTGATGCGACGAAAAGCCTGTGATCTTGACGACAAAGAACTGGCGGATTTGGGGTTCAAAAAAATTGCTGGGACGGATTTTGTCTTTCGACACCTAGCGTATTTGAACGAGTACTCTCGCGCTCATCCGCAAGGTGCCGAGGTGCCGGACGACTTTGAGGCGGACGAAGAAGACGCAGAGTGGGTTCGGGAACGCTGGGACATCGAAGACGAATAGTTTGCAAACATCACGCGGAGCGTGATGAGTACACTAGCCACCGATTTGGTACATGGCTCTTTCCGGTTGCTTGAAATTGCTTTCCGAAATACCGTGTGAGGCATATTTCTTTCGAATGCACGCTGCTGCGATGGAGTAGATCTCGTGATCCGAGGCATTGGATTCGCAAGCAGCTTTCAAGTCCCATTCTTCTTGACTAAACAAACAATTGCGAAGCTTGCCATCCGCAGTCAGACGAACGCGGTTGCAGGCTTGGCAGAAAGGTTGCGAGACCGGATCAATAAAACCTACGCCCCCTCGACCGTCTTGGAAACCAAAGTCGCTGGAGGGTTGGGCGGGGTCGGATCGTCCGATGGATGTGAGAGAGCCGAAATGAGATTCGAGTACCGATCGAAGCTCGGTGCCGCTCACCACTTGTTCCTGACTCCACTGCCGATCGGCATCCAGCGGCATGAATTCGATGAACCGAATAAAGAGATTTTTGGTGCGAGCAAACTCCACGAGCGGAATGCAATCTTGCAAGTTGATGTCTCGCATTAACAATGCATTGAGACGAACGACGAGCTTGGTAGCAACGGCTGACTCGATGCCGCGCAACACTGCGTCCAAACCGTCGCGTCGCGATATTCGCTTGAAAGCCGCTTCGCGCAGTGTATCTAGCGAAATGTTGATGTGCGTCAGACCGGCGCTCTCCAATGCCGAAACTCGGTCGGATAGAAGCATGGCGTTTGTTGTCATTGCAATCTGTGCAAGGCCTTGAATCTTGGCCAATTTGTCGACTAGCCTTTCCAAGTTCGGTCGCATCAGCGGTTCGCCACCGGTCAACCGAACTTTGCGAATGCCTGATCTAGACAAAACCGAAACAACGCGCGCGATCGAGTCAAAGGAGAGCAATCGATCTTGCGGTAAGAAACTGGCTACTGTTTCCGGCATACAATAGCGGCACCGAATATTGCATGCGTCCGTAACGCTGACTCGCAATGATTCATGCACTCGACCAAACGAATCGATCAGCGGAGGGAGCGGCTCGCAACTGGCTTTTACCGTATTCGTTTCCGGCAAGGATTCCGGTGCAATGGTCATGCGTTGGGTGTTGGGTGAATCCATTTGGGAGCCTGGATGGCAAACCATTCTTTCTTCCAAATCGGGACTTGTTTCTTCAATTCATCAATGAGCCATTTGCCGGCTTCAAAAGCTTCATTGCGATGAGGTGTGCTGACGACCACGGCAACGCTGGGCTCTTTGATTTCGACTCGACCCAGTCGATGCACGATGGCGATGGAACGGATAGGCCAGCGTTCGCGAGCAATCGTTTCGAGTTCGGCTAATTTGACCAACGCCATCTCGCGATAGCCCTCGTACTCCAAATAGGCTGTCTCGGTTTGACCTGTTTCCGGATGATTTGTCCAACGTCGCGTCATTCCTAAAAAAAGCACCGTTGCACCGCATGATTCATCGGCAGAGTCCGACAACAATCGGTCAATTGGAATAGGGCCGTCAACTAAATCAACCATAACGAACGAAGGGGCTTCTGAAGATAGATCGATCGGCAATCACTGCGAAAACCGCGGGCTGTAGTTTAATCGAAATCTGGATTTTTGTCAGTTCGAAGTTCGGCGAGAAGTCTCCAAAATAACGGGGAGTTCGTGTACGATTAGGGTTCTTGACCGAATGTTTGTCACCGATTTGCTTAAATGGGCCGACTTTTGACTTCTGTTCATCCACGCCCGACCCAAAGCCATTCTTCGTTTGGCAAGCTTGACGCATTGGCGGGAAACGACACCGCTCAGTCGGCTGTCAATGAATTGCTTGTCATTGCTGCAGATGAGGATCTCCAGCGAAGCCTCATAGAACAGCTAGATCCGCTGCTTTTGAAGTTTCCGAACTTACAACGTGGCCTCCAACCCCTTAAGCAATTTGTCAACAATACTCGCGTTCCATCGAGTTTCCTTGTCTTCCTGGATCGGGACCGCGATGCGCTTCCATCGCTATTGCAAATTCTATCCATTGAATCCAGCGCGGTGGACTGGCTTGTGGCCGACCCCGATAGCTTCGATTGGTTGCGTTTGAGCGCGGGTCAATCGGTCGATCGCGAACATCTTAAGGATACTCTGATCAGCGAGATAAAACATCTCGACGAAGAAGCACAAGTTCTGGCGAGCTTGAACCGATTTCGCAAACGCGAGACACTTCGCGTTCTTTGCGCCATTTGCCTGCATGATATGCCTTCCGACATCGCTTCTCAGCAATTTGCTTGGATCGCAGATGCGGGAGTTGCGGGTGCCTTCGTTGCTGCCAATGCGGAACGCAAAAACGACCGTCGACATCGTAGTTCTCGTCCGAATCCTTCGATCGACCTTACCGAATATCTTTGTGTGCTTGGGGTCGGAGCCCTTGGTGGACAAGAACTTGATCTCGACAGCACATTGGAAATTGTGTTGCTAATGGACGCCGAGCAATTTCAGGATGAGTCCGGAACCCCGTTTCCGATCGACGAATTGCAACGTTTGTCGGAGCGGGCCATCGAGTTGTTGCAGCACCCGGACGGACTAAGCTATTCCGTTGCAATCCCGTTAAACGACCTTTCCGGTAACGACACTCGCACGGTCCGGATTCAGGACTATCGCCGTTGGATCCGATCGATTGAGAATCATGGTCGAACTTGGGTGCGACTCGCCTTGATGAAGTCCCGGTATCTCTTCGGCAATACAAGTTTAGCACATCGGTTACTGGAGGAATTCCCAGGCCTCATTTATCGCCGCTATTTGACCCGAGCGGACATTGCAGGTATCGGAGCGCTCAAGCGAAAAATCGATCGTGATGGCAAGGAACTCGACAATACGCCGACGGTTGAGACCGCTCTCTCCATGGAATTACTCTCCGGCTGGAAACGCGAGATCGAGTTTCTCGTCCAGTTCTTGCAATTGATCAATGGTGGCGAGTTGGAGACGATTCGGATTGGCAACACGGTCGAGGCCATAGAAGCATTGGCTCAATCCGGGTGCCTGACCGAACAGGAACGCGCGATTTTGGTCGTCGCCTATCATCGTTTCTATCAATCGATCTTTGCGCATCAAATGCAACAGCCTCTCCGCAAAGCGGAAGGTTCGGCGGAACCGTTGGGCCATGGTGGCACACATCCAGTACTTCCTCGAAACAACGACCTGCTGGAATCCTGGAACAAGGAATCCTGGAACAAGGAATCCTGGAACAAGGTCAAGCAAATTCGCGATCACTTGCGCGGTGAAGTGTTTGCCGATGAGAATGAAGCGCCTGAAGAAACGGATCTCATTCTGGATCCCAATCCGAAACCAGAATGGGTTGAACAGGTCCTCGGAAAATTCGGCTTTCAGCACAAGAACAAAGCAATTCGTTTTTTGCGGGAGCTTGCGCAAGAAGAGGTGACGATGCTTTCGACGCGCCGCTGCCGCCATTTCTTGTCGATTATTGCAAAGCAGTTGCTAACCAAAATCAGCCAGACACCCGACCCTGATTTGACGCTGGAAAATTTGGCAGTGAGTTGTCGTTCCCTGGGTGGTAAGGGCATTTTGTGGGAGCTTTTCAGCGTTCACGAGCCCTCGCTCGATCTCTACATTCGACTTTGTGGAGCTAGCCCGTATTTGATCGGGATCTTAACAAGCAACCCAGGGATGATCGATGAACTGCTCGATTCCTTGATGCTCAATCGCCTGCCAACAGAACAGCAAATCGCAGTCATGTTGCACGAGCTGTGCCGAGGGGCTGAGGATATCGAACCGATCGTGCATTCGTTCAAGAATGCTCGGCATCTTAATGTCGGCGTTCGTGACATTCTAGGTAAAGAGAGTATCACGGACACGCACCGAGCTCTTTCCGATATTGCCGACGTTTGTTTTCAACAAATCGTCGACTCACAACATGCGCGGCTCGTAAAGCGGTTTGGCGTTCCAACGACCAGCGAAGGGCTACCATGCAGATTCGGTATAGTGGCATTGGGTAAACTTGGCGCGCGAGAACCGAATTACCATAGCGATGTCTCGCTGCTCCTGATGTATGATTCCGAGGGAACGACCCAACCTCTGGGTGCGACCCGACACCATGAGCCGATTTCGGCCGAGTACTTTTTTCACCAGCTCGCACAAAAAATCGCCCAAACGGCGAATCGAGTAGGCAGAACCGGTCGCCTGTACGAAACGAAGAGTTGGATCGTATCACCCAATCGAAACACGATGATCGCTTGGGAAGTCAGCGAATTTCAACGATTCTTGACCGAGTCGTCGGATCTGGCCCTGCAACGGCAGCAGCTGTGCAACGCCCGATGTATTCTCGGAGAGCCGGCGTTTCAGCGGTCGATTCACGAAGCGATGATCCGCATCGTACGCGAGCGTCCATGGACCGATGAAGACAACCATGTGTCCATGAAAATGCGTTTGGAATTGGAGACATCCGCCGGCAGTCGCAATCTCAAACGTGGCGAAGGTGGCACTTTAGACGTGGAGTATATTGCTCAATTGCTGATGTTGCAGCACGTGGCAGACAAGCCTGAGATCTTTGTTGCTGGAACCATCGAAGCAATCGAACGGTTGCGAATTGCTGGCTTGATAGAAGCCAAGGATGCTGACGATTTGAGAGAGGGTTACAACTTTTTGCGAGGCGTCGAATCAGGGTTGCGATTGATGAATACACTGGCTAGACACGATTTACCGTCTTCGGAAATGGAGCTATCGCGACTGGCCTACGTGCTCAAATTGGATAGCGCGAGCGAACTGGAGCGTCAATGCGATCGCTTTCGTGGCCAGAACCGAGTCTTGTTTAAGAAGTATTTATGACCAGCGAACAAACGGTTACGCCGAAGTTGGCATTCCTAACAGCAGTTCAATTTTTGACTCGCATTCCCGTCCCAGGTGCCATGAGCGGTACTATGGAGCAGTACCAAACAGCGCTGCGAGCGTCGGTTGTTTACTTTCCAGTCGTGGGAGTCCTGATCGGTATTTTCACGGCGGGAATGTATGGTGCGTTTGGTTGCTTGTGGTCCCCCTTGGTTGCTGCAATCCTCGCCGTCGGTTTGGAAGCGTGGTTGACAGGGGCGTTTCACGAGGATGCTTTGGCAGATGCAACGGACGCGCTGGGGGGCGGCTGGACTCGCGAACAAGTTCTTGAGATACTCAAGGATTCCAGGCATGGGACCTACGGGGTGTTGGCGTTGGTGATCGGGGTCTCGCTGCGAATCGCGCTGATTTCGAACTGCGATCTCGCTATGGCATTCTTGGCCATCCCCTTTTCGGCGGGAATAGGACGTTGGTCCATCCTTGTTTTGATGAAACGATTGGAGCCCATCACGGATAGGCGCACGATGGCTAGAGATGTTGGTTCAAGACCGAGCCTTAAAACAATCGGACTCGGTGCAATCGCTCCCGTCGTAGCCTTTTTCGCAATCCTCACGTGTTGCCAATTCATGCAAACGACTGATTCGGAACCTTCTATCTGGTGGAACGCCATCCCTGGATTCTTTCTCGTCCTGTTGGCCACGGTGCTGACGACTTGGTATTACGTCCGTTTGATTGAACGCCGTGTCGGTGGCGTTACCGGTGATTTTCTCGGATCCAATT
The DNA here is from genome assembly GCA_945875845.1 of Pirellula staleyi DSM 6068. Lineage (GTDB taxonomy): Bacteria > Planctomycetota > Planctomycetia > Pirellulales > Pirellulaceae > JBKCUI01. The sequence goes on along the minus strand of CAMCMB010000009.1, from coordinate 5,815 downwards.
GTTATCTCGTTCAATTGGTATCGTTAATGGCGATGCAGGTTTTTCAATTGCGAATCCATTGACGAGTTTTGCACATAGACCAAACCGTGCCTTTGGCCCCGTATCGGACCGGAAATTTTTCCTAAGTGGAATGTCTGGATCGGTTTGCAAATCATTCATGTGAGATCGCGATGGTTCTACATTGGAGAACACGCCAGCGTGCTGTACTCTCTGTTCGTAACCAGAGTATTCAAGCCGAGGAAGAGTTGGCTGAGTACCGTAACCGTTCGAACCTCCTGCAACGATTGCACATGACACCACCCACCGCATACCTATCACCGGTTGAAACAGTTTCTGATGCTCCAGTTGGGAGCGATGCGACGAACGTCGCTGAGCTTGATCCCAAATCCCAGATGGTCACCGAGCCATTCGTGGGGCAGTGGAATACGCTGATTAGTCATACGAACTGGGAGAAAGGCAAAATCATTTCCGAATGGCGATCCGCCTTAATCGAGTCCGATAGTTTGCCAAATATGTTCAGTGATGAAACTTGGTGCAAGCAAGTGGGAGCGGTGACAAGCCAACATGTGGGGAGATTGCGACGCGTATTCGAACGATTCGGGCAATCGTATACGAGTTACCCAGGCCTGTATTGGAGCCATTTTTTGGCCGGTATTGACTGGGATGATGCAGAGCTCTGGCTGGAAGGTGCCATGCGAAGCAAATGGAGCATTTCCGCCATGCGCAAGATGCGATGGGAGGCTAGCGGGGGGGATCCAAAAAACGCCCCTCGCGACGAAGAGTTGATTACCTCCGAAGTCGATGATGATTATGACGCCTTGACCGCCGAAGCGGACGCTGAATCGGACCGAGAAAAGAACGATAGGATCGAGGCGAGCGGACCATTGGCGGAAGGACCGGACTTCGGTGACGAAGACGACGATCCAACCAATGCAAGTCGAGGCGAGCAAGGGGACTCAGGTGTCGAAACCGACTCGTTTGACGCTAGCAAAGACATGACGAATCCGTTTGCTGGACTTCCCAATCTGCCGCCGGACATCGCCGATGCGATGGAGCAGTTCAAACTCAGCATTGTCAGGCACCGAGCCAGCCAGTGGGCCGATATCTCGCAAAAAAATCTGTTGGACGTGCTCGAAGCGTTGAAGTTATTTGCGGCGCGCTGAAACTGCAGGAAGTCGACAAGTGACCTGCCCAGGGGCTGCCCGAGGGAGGAGGAAAAGGGAACTGGAGTTGGAACCAAGGGGTGGGGTAGAAGTCAACTCCCCCTCGGGGACGATCAAAAATGAATAAGGGCTTCAAGTATTTCCCCCCTACTTGTTTGTCAGCCCAATCGCTTAGAATACAATTACCGTCTCATTTGACAATCTTGTGTATTGCGGCGAAAGGATTGCATTATTTATGGCCGCCGTTGGGCAGATCGATTTGTACGGGGCATTGAACCGTTTTGGCCTACAGGAATTCCGTAAAGGTCAACAAGAGGTTATCAGCCACGTTATCGCTGGACACGATTGCTTGTGTGTCATGCCGACCGGCGGTGGCAAAAGCCTGTGCTACCAGTTGCCCAGCTTGGTCCGGCCCGGACTGACCATCGTCGTATCCCCTTTGATCGCCTTGATGAAAGATCAAGTCGACACGTTGCAGAAGCGAGGTATCTCTGCCACGCTCATCAATAGTACCCTGTCGATGGCCGAACAAAACCAAAGGCTCGACCACGTGGCTGGCGGACATTATTCGATGGTCTACGTTGCTCCCGAAAGACTTCGCAATCCAAAATTCTTGGAAGCCATTCGAGCGACGCCTGTTCAATTGTTGGCCGTGGATGAGGCGCATTGCATCAGCGAATGGGGGCACGATTTCCGGCCCGACTATCATCGCTTAGGTAAATTTCGCGAATCGCTCGGTGGCGTTCAAACGATCGCTCTCACCGCAACAGCAACGCCACGGGTGAGACAAGATATTGTCGACTCTCTCAAACTCCGCGTTGCCAAACACTTCATCACCGGCTTTGCTCGCGACAATTTGTACTTAGGGGCTGTCCAATGCATGGGAGACCGCGAGAAGGACAAGCAGCTAATGGAGTTCATTTCCAATCAGGAAGGGACTGGCATTATCTATGCCGCAACCCGAAAACGATGCGAAGCGCTTGTCGAACAGATTGCCAAAGAGGTCAAGATTAGTGTCGGAGCTTACCACGCAGGATTGATTCCAGATCAGCGCAAGCTCATTCAGGAACAGTTCATGAAGAGCGAGTTGAAAGTGATTGTTGCGACGAACGCTTTCGGGATGGGGATCGACAAATCGGATTTGCGATACGTCGTTCACTACAACACGCCTGGCACACTAGAGGCTTACTATCAGGAGGCGGGGCGTGCGGGCCGCGATGGACTGCCGTCTCAGTGCGTGCTGCTTTACAGTTCGCAAGATCGATACATTCAGGAATTTTTCATAGAGAATGCCAATCCCCCGCGCGAGTTGCTGCAGATGGTCTATGACTTTCTCGTTCAAAGAACCGAAGTACCGATCGAATTGACAGCGGAGGAGATCCGCGAGCTTACGAACGCACCTGCAACCTCCGAGGCCATCAATTCTTGTCTGCAGATACTTGGGCGTACTTCGGTGATGGAACGGCTCGAAGTTGCGGGCGGCTTGGCCATGTTTCGCATCAGCAGCAAACTTCCAACGCTCGTCGATTTGCTCCCCAAAGATGCCAGCGTGCGTCGGACTGTTTTGCGAACGCTTGAGAAAGCCATCGGAGATCGCCGCGAGGAAGCGGTCTATATTCATCCTCGATGGCTGATGCAACAATTGCAAATGGACCGCGATGCGCTCGGACGAAACCTTCGTGAACTTTGCAAGCTGGATTGCTTCGAATATGTGCCACCCTTTCGCGGCAGAGCCATCCATTTCCGAAGACGCGATGTGCCGTTCGCGGAATTGAAGATCGATCACGAAACGCTGGCAGCCCGAAAAAAAGCGGACTACGAAAAGCTGGATCAAATGGTGGCCTTTGCTCAGAGTCGTTCTTGCCGACAGCGGACGATTCTGGAGTATTTCGGCGACTCCTCCGCAGCCAATTGCGGCATTTGCGATCGATGTCAAGGAAAAACGGGTTGGCCAAAAATGCCAGCCGCCACAAAGCGTCTGAATGCATCGCCGGCCCCCAATGCGTTGACGGTCAAGCCGACTAAGAATCCCGCCGAATCCACCAAACCCACCGAACCAAAACCGACTCTCGCCCCCCATACGCCCGTTGCCGACAACCCTGGCATTGATCCGGCGGCTCAAAAGCAGCTCTTGCCCAGTGAGAACAAGCCTGCACACGACTTAATCATCACCATCCTTCGGGCAGTGGAGAGAACGCACGGTTATTTGAGCAAAACGCTTTTGGCACAGCATCTCAACGGCATCGAGAGCAAAGCCATACAAGGCTTGCGGCTGCAACGGCTGCCGGAATTTGGAATCCTAAGATCTTGGAAAAAGTCGCACGCATCGGGTTTTTTGGACCAGACGCTGGATGTTGGCTTGTTGGATTTGTCCGAACTGCGAGTGAACAAAGTAACCGTATGCATCTCCCCTAAAGGCCAATCTTGTATCAATGGGACGGAGCCAATCCCCGACAAATTGATGCACTATGTGCATCAATGCATCACGATCGCCGAAAAGGCAGCAAATGCCGTAACCACCTCTGCTCCATCGGACAATGAAGTAATCAAACCATCGTTCCAAATGGATGGGATCCGTCCAAAGGAGATCGAAACCAAGAAAACGGTTAACGCGATGCCAGCTTTGAAACCAAGAGTGTCAAGCGACCGCCCCCAGGCTCAAGCGAAAATCGCACCCACACCTCTGGCTGCACCCGCACCTCTGGCTGCGCCCGAAAATCGTCGCGACGCGATGGACGACGCGATGGACGACGCGATGGGCGACGCACCGGTTCGCAAGATCGAATCACTCCCCAGGGCGAATGCGAGCGATGCAAACGAGGGACGCGATGTGTCTGCACCGATGATTGAAGACTGGCGATGGACGGTACGCTTGGTGGAACATGGCTATCGGTTGGGTGAGTGCGCGTTGGTTCGCGGTAAAACCCCCGATGCGATTTTGGATGACCTGACGAAAGCTCTTCAGGACGGAAAGCGATTCTCAATCGATAACTTGTTTGATCGCCGAACCCAAATTGCCGTAAAAGAAATGCGTGTCTCAGCAATTCCATCATCAGGTCCACCCCCGATTTTTCAGTCGTATCCATCGCTATGGCGTTTCATTCAACGCTGGCTGGATGCCTAGGATCCCAAGAATTACAATGGTGGATGCACTCGACTTGGCAAACTGGCGTTTTTGCAAAATTTGTCATGGCGTGTTTAGAAAGGTTTTGCCAAACTAGCTAGCGATCTTACCCGTGACACATACTCTCCCTTAAAAACGATGACTCAAAAGAAAATCAACGTCGCCATGGTCGGACTTGGCTTTGGTGCCGAGTTTATTCCCATTTATCAACGGCACCCCAACGCAAATGTCGTTGCGATTTGCCGCCGTAATGAAGCGGACTTAAATGAAGTTGGCGACAGATTTGGGATTTCCAAACGCTATCGTGAGTTCGATAAAGTACTTGAGGATCCGGAAGTGGACTTTGTCCATATCAATTCGCCCATTCCCGATCACGCGTGGATGAGCATGCAAGCTCTCAAGGCTGGCAAGCATGTGATGTGTACGGTGCCGATGGCCACGACCATTGGCGAGTGCGATCAAATCTGTCAACTTGTTTCCGACACGGGCCTCAAGTACATGATGGCCGAAACGGTCGTTTACAGCCGTGAATTCTTGTTCATCAAAGAACTCTATGAGAAAGGTGAGCTTGGCAAGATCCAATACATGGCTGCTTCGCACCCACAAGATATGCAAGGCTGGCCCGAGTACTGGGAACGCATGATTCCAATGCATTATGCAACGCACGTCGTTTCTCCAGTGCTTGGACTTGTCAACGGACGCGCCGAATACGTTTCGTGTTTTGGCTCAGGAACCATAAGCGATGACCTCGCGAAAAAATCCGGTAACAAATACGCTGTCGAGTCTTGCCATCTAAAAATCAAAGACAGTGATATCTCGGCACATATTTGGCGGTTCCTATTCGATACCGCACGTCAATATCGTGAGAGCTTTGACGTTTACGGAACCAAAAAGAGTTTTGAATGGTCGCTTGTCGAGGGCAAACCGCACGTCCTGCATACCGCAAAACTACCGGAACACGAAATTGCCACCGAAATCGAGGTTCCCGACTTTGCGCACTTGCTGCCAGAACCGATTCGAATGTTTACGCAATCGATCCAAGATCAAGACCACTTGTCATTCATTCAAGGTGGTGGGCACGGTGGTTCTCACCCACACCTCGTTCATGAGTTCATCAGCGCCCTCGTTGAAAAACGCGATCCATGGCCCAATGCGGTCACGAGCGCTAATTGGACATGCGTCGGGCTATGTGCTCATGAAAGTGCAATCGCAGGCGGGCAATTGGTGAAACTGCCTGAGTTCACATTGCAATAACCGGCTCCGCGATGCGTAAGTGAGGTGCCGACTGCAATCCCTCGCTCACCGGCTTGTGTATTTAACGGTACGACGGACTTCGAAGTCTATCGTACTGCCCTTACTCAATAGCGACTTTATTAAATCAACAAGCCGTCACGCGTCGGGTTACCATAGCCTATCCGACGGAGAACGCACCTTTCGCGGAGAAACTATGTAGGGTTGCATCAAGAAAAAAATCCGGCACACTCGTTGGGAATACCAAATTACTTCATTCTCCAACGAGGGCCGAATT
>CAMCMB010000008.1 GCA_945875845.1 Pirellula staleyi DSM 6068 | reverse complement strand
CAGGTCTCGGCGACGTCGGGTCGATTGCGCAAAACAACGTGCAGGTGATTTGAGAGAATCGCGTAAGACAAAACATCAACGGCGAAGACGGATGCAAGTTTTTCGATTCGTTGTCGAATCCACTCTTTGCGGTAAGAGTAGTCTTTTCCTGAGAAGTCGTCGACTCCGCTCAAGTATGCCCTGCGAACACAGCGCTGACATACGTGCAGAATCGAAACCTCAGAAGGGCTATAAATTTCAGAACGTAGCGGTCTAGGCATTTTAGCTCTCCTATTCGTTGCAACCGTTCAACCGACCCCATGCAACCGTAAGTTTACCGACCTGCCATCTATCAGGCAAGCTAAAAAAAGCAAAAAGTGGGTGGCACCGTTAGGATTAACACTGATGTATAAAGTCAAAGAAAACACGCCAACTTGGAAACGTCGGAAGATCGTTCAGGGTTTGATTTGGTATCGAAACAGTGTTCGGAAGTCTCAGATTCCCAAGTTGGAGGATATACGGTCTAAGTTGCGAGATATGGCAGCCAAGAAGCGGGATTGTGGGGCTCCGATTGGGACTTCAGAAAATACGATTGAAGTTGTCGTTGGCAAGATAAACCCCCGAGAGTCTGACGTGATTCAATCGCTGCGGCGGACCATGCGTGTCAATGGTCTTCTGTTCAACTCAGAGGAGGCATACGTCGGCAAAGTAAACGCTTTTATGGAGGATCTTGGGCTCAAAACTCTCGCGGATTTTGACGGTATAGGCGCTGCGGAAGTCGAAGCGCACTTGCCCGATTTGGCGGTGGATGGCAATGTTGCTTTTCATTCCAGGGGAATTTGTGATTTGCGAATCCTCACCGGACAGCTTGCGCTGTTCCGCTAACAAAGTAAGTGCAATTACTCAAGCTTCGTAATGACAATCTTGGCGCGATCGATCAGATCGCGGGATTGTTGTTCGGTCGGTGATTCGGCAATCAGCCGAACGATAGGTTCGGTATTGCTACCTCGAAGCAAAAGCCAAGAGTCGGCCCAGTCCAGTCGAATGCCGTCTTCGGTGCTTATCGATTCCGCATTGAGTTGCTCGGACAATTTGGAAATCGACTCGTTCAGTTCCTCTTTGCTCAATTCCATCTTGTCCTTGATCATCGCAAGCCTCGGCAGTTGGCTCGTCAATTGACGGATGGTTTTTTGAGTGGCCGTCATTAAGTCGAGAACTTGGGCGATTCCGACGAAGCTATCTCGGATCAAACCCACGCGTGGATCGATCGGACCACCGCTACCTTCTCCGCCGTAGAGAGCGTTGTTCGCAAGCATCGCATCCACCACATTGGCTTCTCCTACTTTGCTTCGGCAAAACGGAACATTATTTTTTTTGGCCAACCATTGGGTCATGCTGCTTGAAGCACAATTCGTGACCAACGGGCCGGCCTTAAGCATTAACGCTCGCATCATGCAAAGCACTGCCGTGTACTCTTCGCCGATGAAGTGCCCATGTTCATCCACGATAGCGAGTCGATCTGCATCGGGGTCTTGGCAAAAGCCAACGTCGAATTTTTCTTGTACCACGCGAGGCGAGACGGTAACCAGATTTTCCGCCAAGGGTTCGGGGGGATGCGAAAAAAGTCCATCGGGAGTTTCGCCCAATACGAGGGTCTCGCATCCCAACGCGTCGAGGAGACGTTTTCCGAGAATGGAGCCTGCGCCATGGTTGCTGTCCAGCAACACGCGAAATCGGCGACGACGAATCGCCTCGACGTCCACGGTTCCCAAAACAAGGGCCAGATGGCAAGCATGGGGGTCTTCGATCGTCTGACGCGTTCCCAGAAAGTCGACGGTCTGCCAGTCCGTTTGGTGTTGGAGGTACGCATTGAGGACGCTAGTCCCTGGTTCGGCCGGCAAAACTCGGCCCTCCGGACCAAAGAGTTTCATGCCATTGTAGGGAGACGGATTGTGACTAGCCGATATTTGGATGGCTCCCGCCGCACCCGTTTTGCGAACGAATGCACCGACGGTTGGCGTGCTTGCCACCCCTAAATCGATGCAAATTCGACCGCTTCCAACGATCGCGGCGGCGATCACATCGGCCAGCATTGGCCCGCTAGGGCGTCCGTCGCGGGCCACTGCAATCGCTCCTTTGGGTGCTTGCGTGCAAAGAGCCGCTGCATAATTGCAGGCCACAATAGGCGTTAATTCGCTGCCGATAATCCCTCGCAGGCCGCTGATGCTGATGATAGGTTCTGGCATTGGAATAAAAAAAAGGGGGTGCGCAGTCCGGAACTTGCGAAGAATTGGAAGAAGCCGTTGTTTCGGCACCTCCAAATACCTTCCAATTGCTTGACACTGCAATCTACCCAACTTAACATCGGATGGATGGAGGATTTGGTGGGAATTCTCCGTTTTCCCAACTATGCTAGAACTTGCGTTCATCGCGTAGTTTGTGTACCCATTTTGACGATTCCTTCCAACTCCTCGACCACTCTGACCCCAGGCTGACCCTCATGGATATTTTCGGCATGTTGATCTGGGCTGTCGTACTTGTATCGCTCATCGTTTTTATCGTATTGCTTGTAAAATCGTTCCAATCATGGGGCTTGGTGCATACGATCCTCCTGTCGATTCTTTTTATCGAGTGTTGGACCTTTATTTTCTTTGCTGGCAGCGTGAGCCAGCAGCGAGTGGCTTTCACCAAGTCGCATGACCTGTTGATGGCCAAGGTCGATAAGCTGACCAACTCGGTCGCCCTGGAAATGTACGGCGATCGTCTCGATCCAAGTATCAACTTGGAAAAATTCGTTCCGCTTTCCAACGAAGTAAACCGAATCGCAGTGGAACGAGGACGTGTATGGCGTGGTGCTACGGTGCAACCTCCCGTTGGCGGACTTATGACGCTTCAGTTACCAGCAAACGTCAGCAATCTCCCAGTTCCGGCCCCCCCCGAGGCTGCCGCAGCCGGCGCGGCTCCCCTCGCGCTCCCGTTGGTGGAAAGCGGCTTAGTCGTAGATAGTGTCGTCTACCTATTCGGAGAAAATAGGCAAGCTGTTGGGCTTGTTCCCAACCTTTATCTCGGTGAGTTTGTCGTCGCGACCAACAAGGATGGGCTCATTTCCCTTCGACCCACGGCTCAGGATGCGATAACCAGGGGCGACTTCGAAACCGTAGCTGTCTATGAAATTATCCCGATCGATTCGCACACCGCATTTGCCGCAGAGGGGTCGAAATCCGATGTGGATTCCATTTATGGCCGAATGGATAAGGCTCAAATTGCAGAATTGCTTCGCATCGACGCAGCCTTGGCAGATGCCGAGCCCGGTACGCTGGACAACAAGACTTCGCGAAAAGCCCGCATCATTCAATCTTACCTAAATGACGGCGGGCGAGCCCCTGACCAAACCCCAGCAGAATCGTTGGCTTTCCAAGTCACGTTTCTCAAGGATCATACAGAAATTGTTGATTCCACGGAAAAACGCAACGCAATGGAAGGCGGATATTTTGATTTGAGCGGACGGTCCGTCGATGCACGCTTGAAGCTGGATTCGGAAGAAGGCGTTGTGTTTAAAACCGGTGATACGTTCGTTTTCGATGAAGCGACCGCAAAGGACTTAGAAAAGCAAGGGATTGTTTCGCTGGGCGAACGAATTTTTGTCCGTACACTCAACGATTATGAGTTCGGATTCCGCGAAGCACGCCGACTCAAAATCCGGGCGCAGCAAGATTTGCTGTTAATCGACCGGGAATTAAACGAAGTGATTCGAACGAACGACGTTGCCCTGAAACAAGAACTCCTTCGGGAGGAAGAAGGGACCCGGCTGAAGCTGGATAAATCACAGTACACCAAAGAATTGGAGGTTATTACTAGTGTCGGTGACTCCTTAGCTGAGCAAATCGAAGAAAAGAAAGCCGAGATGAGCCAACTTTACCGAACCCTCCTGTCGCTTCATGATCAATTGCTCAAACGCAATCAAGAATGGAAAACCATCGGTACTACCTTCCCGGTCTTGAATCCGTAGTCGATCCATGGCACTCACTTTGTAGCGAAACAGCGCAAGCTGTCTGGTGACTGGTAGGGTGCGTGAGGGCGCTCAACCCAACCCTTTCGCTTGCGCAAAATGAGCAAGCTAGGTAAAATGACCTAGATAGCAACAGAGGGCAAAATAGCAACAGAGGGCAAAATGGTGCACTCTGGCGGTGTAATCGAAAAACAGTTGCCAGCCTCAATCGCTAATACCGATCTCTTGAGAAGCTGTTGCCCAATCGATTCTCCAATTCACGCACGGAACGACCGGTTTCAATTCAAATGGCATCCGATTTTCGACTCAAGGAGCAGCTTCCGCGCCTTACGGACGCGATCGTCAAAACCTACAACACTCGCGACCGAATCAATCATTTGGGGCATTGCCCGCTTCCAAAATATGAGGTAATTGTCAATATCCTCGAAGACTTCAAGGATCTTTTGTACCCTGGATTTCGTCGTCGCGAAGGACTACACGCTGGCAATGTTACCTATCACGTCGGTAACTTGGTCGATTCCTTGCACGATCGCCTAACCACACAAATTGCTCGTGCTTTGCTTCACGCCGATAGGGTTGAGAGCAAATCCCCTGGCTACAATCCATGCGACCATGCGATCGACTACGAAGCCAAAGGCCAAACCATCGCGATTGCGTTGCTCGAATGCATTCCGAAACTCCGCGAGGTTTTGGCAAAGGATGTCGAGGCTGCTTACGACGGTGATCCAAGTGTTTCGAATCGCGACGAGATCATTTTTTGCTTTCCTGGGCTGGAGGCTGTCACCATTTATCGAATCGCTCACGAACTCGTCCATTTTGCAGTCCCTTTTATTCCCAGAATGATGACCGAATGGGCTCATAAGCAAACTGGAATTGATATCCATCCTGGAGCAAGGATAGGCGAATCCTTTTTCATCGATCACGGGACGGGCGTTGTCATTGGTGAGACATGCGAAATCGGTGAACACGTCAAGATCTATCAGGGAGTGACGCTCGGAGCTCTCAGCTTTGCAACCGATGTCGATGGACAGTTGATCCGAGGTGCCAAACGCCATCCTACGATTGAGGATCGAGTGGTTATCTACGCCAACGCTACAATCCTCGGGGGCAAAACCATTGTGGGGCACGATAGTGTGATCGGATCCAGCGTGTGGGTCACCAGTAGCGTTGCACCTCATACAACCGTCGTGCTTGAAAAACCAAAGCTACGAATCCGCAATGGGCAAAACGATGAGCTTGTGCAAGACTCGAATTATCAAATCTAGGTCGAGTGATGCATCTTAAAGAAATCCCAATGGAAGATCAGATTGTCGTCACCGGCTACGGTGCCATCACGCCACTCGGGCACGACGTGGAGCGATTGTACAACGCTTTGCTCAACGGTGAATCCGCCGTACGCTTGATCGACCCAGTCGACGGTGTCGCCGAGAGGAAGTGGATGGCCGCGTGCATCGAGGGTTTCGACCCCAAGGAACATGTTCATCCTCGCAAGATGATTAAAGTCATGTGCCGTGAGATTCAATTGGCATTTGGTGCAGCCATGCAAGCATGCAGGATGGCCGGCATAGCACTGGGTTCCGTCGAACCGGACCGCCTAGGTACCGTTTTCTCAGGCGAGATTATCTTGAGCGATTCTTCGGATGTCGCGGACGTGGTGCGTCGTTGCGCCACGAATGGAGAAATGGATCACTCCCGATGGGCAGTCGAAGCCATGGACAATATCCATCCATTGTGGATGCTCAAGTCGTTGCCGAACATGGCAGCCTGCCACGTCGGGATCACCCTCGATGCTCGCGGACCCAACAACACTATCACGACCGAAGCAACCAGCGGCCTGGGGGCGATCCTGGAAGCCATGAATGTTATCCGGCGAGGCAAGGCGGATGTGATGGTCGTCGGCTCCTCCGCCTCACGAACCTGCTTTACCCGCCTGCTCCAACGCTATGAAGCAGACTACTCGCGCGCTTACTCGGATCCCCAGATCGCATGTAAGCCGTTTGACTCCGAGCGAGATGGGAGCGCGCCTGGCGAATCGGCTTCTGCCATCATTCTCGAGAGACGCTCGCACGCGGAGGCTCGCCAAGCACCGATCCTAGGCAAAATTGTAGGATGGGCAAATAGGTTTGGTCCATCCACGGAAAGATGGGGCGGAACGCAAGCCTCTACCGAAAACACACTGACGACTCTCATAAAGCAAAGCGGTCTTTCTGCTCAAGAGATCGACCATATTAACGCGGCAGCAAACGGCACACGAGGCCTGGATGCTGCTCAAGCGCGCGGAATCGCGAGTGTTCTCAAACATATTCCAGTCGTTTCGTACAAAGGCGGGCTCGGCGATTCCATCAGCGGATCGGGCGTCATCGAGTTGATCGCTTCGATCGCTGGCATGCGGAGGGGAGCAATTGCACCAACCACCAATCACACCAAAACCGGAATGGACTGTCCGATTCACGTCGTCTCCAAAACCAGTAAACCAAGAACGGGTTCGAGCATGATCAAGCTGTCGAACACACCCCAGGGGCACTGCGTCGGAATCGCAATGACATTCGAGAATTCGTAGCGACGGTCCATTGCTCGGGAGGGTCAGGCAATCCCTCTAAACATATTTTCCTCGACTTTGCCCAATCCATTCCTTGCTTGGGAGGGTGAGGCTCCTGCCGAATCATTGCGTAAATAGCTCGGCAGGAGCCTCGCTCTCCCATTTTCCCCAACGATTTGTTAAGTTCAAAAGGGGGGGATAAGCTTCCAGCTTGCCAACCGTGATTCATCGCAAGCTGGAAGCTTACGCCACACCCGCTGTGCCGGTTAACCATTATCGGTCGAAGAACTTCTTGATCGAATAGACGGTTGCGGCTCGGCCTGCTCTGGCGATCGAAGTGGTAAGCGGGATCTCCTTTGGGCAAACCGCGACGCAGTTTTGTGCGTTGCCGCATTCTTGGATTCCTCCCGGGCCGGTCAGTACTTCCATGCGTTCGTTGGCCAAGTTCTTGCCCACCGGATGCGAGTTAAAGAGCATTGCTTGTGAGATTGCGGCCGCTCCCACAAACTCTTGATCGAATGCAGCGTTCTTTCGAGCCGTGTAATCGGCATCCGATTCACCTGGCTCACGTTGCATTTCAATCTTGTTGTACTGAGGGCAAGCTTCGAGGCAACAGCCGCAGCTCATGCATTGGCTCAATGGATAATTTTGCTCTTGCTCTTCGCGGGAAATGCGTGGTCCAGGGCCCATATCGTAGTAGCCATCGACGGGAACCCAAGCATCCACTCTCTGTAGCGAGCGAAACAATCTTGATCGATCGACCACCAAATCTCTTCGTACGGGAAATTTGGACATTGGACGCAGCTCAATTTCGTTGGCATCTGCTTCCAACAAACGATCGACCAACGCACTGCAGCTTTGGCGAACGCGTCCGTTGATGACCATCGTGCATGAACCGCACACTTCCTCCAAGCACCCGCAATCCCAAGCGACCGGTGGTACTCTCTGACCATCGCTGGTCGTCGCCTGCGCAGCGACCTTTTGAAGGACACTGATGACATTCATGTCGGGTTCGTAGTCGACTTGATGTCGTTCCCAATACGCTGGAAGACCGGGCCCGTCTTGTCTGAGAATACGAACATTGACCTTGGAGGGTCGACGCTGGCTGGCTTCTTCGTTTCGGCTGGCTTCTTCGTTTCTTGGAGCGATCATTGGAATATTCAAGTGTTAAATTGGTTTTGAATTCGATTGGGTGAAATAATAATGGGCGATGAATGGACCCACTGAGGCTAGGTTGAGGCACCGGCGAGTTGCTTTTTCAGTGGCTCGGGTTGTTTTTCTCGATTTGCTTTTCGTTCATTCCATACCTGTTCGATCACTTCCGCGCCCACCAAGCCATACATTCTGGGCCGGGGGGGCAGCAATCGCGTATCGACCTCTTCGTAGCTCAATTCTGGATCGCTTCCATTCCAATCGCAAATGGTCGACTTGAGGAACTTTTCGTTGTTCAGCTCGAACTCATCGCACCATCGCTCTGCCTCTTTTCGTTTCGCGGCGGGATCCGTCGCACTCAAACTCGGCATCGAGAAGGCAGGCTTGTAGTGAGCTCCTCGGCTTTCATCACGATGCAGTGCGCCCTTGAGAATGCACTTGGCCGACGGGAACATATCTTGGAGCGCTTTGGTAAAGATAACGTTTTGATTCGTCCAATTTCCGGTATCGGACAGTGAGCATTTGGCGGCTCTTTCGCTCAATTGGCAAACCTTGTCGTACGCTTCGGTCAATTGTTTGTTGTCTCGAACGACCGTTGCCGAACGGGTCATGACGTCACCTAATTCTTGGTGGATCAAATAGGGGTTCTCATCTCCCGACGAGTTCGCGAGCAACTTTTTGTGTCGTGCTTCTTGGGTTGCGAGGGCTTTTTCGTAGATACTCTTGGGCAAATCGGCGGCCGCTTTGTTTCCCTTCATCCAGTTGACGATTCCCGGCGCAGCAAAGAGTCCGCTGAATATGCAACTCAACAGCGAGTTGGCTCCCAATCGGTTGGCCCCGTGGTATTGGTAGTCGCATTCGCCGATCGCGTAGAGGCCAGGGACGTTCGTCGATTGATTTCGAGGCGAACCGGGCAAAAGCCCTCCGTTCGCGTTGGCTTCATAATCGACCCAGAGACCGCCCATGCTGTAATGGACCGCCGGGAAGATTTTCATTGGCTCTTCTCGCGGATCCACCCCTTGAAATTTTTCGTAGATTTCAAGGATGCCGCTAAGCTTGCGGTCCAATTCCGCTTTGGGAATGTGGGTCAAGTCAAGGTAGACGCACATGCGGGTTGGGTCGATCGACAGGCCTTCGTTGACACAGATATTAAAAATCTCGCGAGTCGCAATGTCACGAGGAACCAAATTACCGTACTTCGGGAAGCGTTCTTCGAGGAAGTAATAGCGTTCCGTTTCAGGGATTGCCTTGGGAGACCGAGAATCGTTCGGTTTTCGGGGAACCCAGACACGTCCACCTTCACCGCGGGCTGACTCACTCATCAACCGAAGCTTATCGGCTCCTGGAATAGCGGTCGGGTGCACTTGGATAAATTCCGGATTTCCGATTTTTGCACCCGCTTGGAAACATCGGCTGGCGGCGCTGCCGGTGCAGAAGACCGACATCGTGGATCGACCATAGAGAAGTCCGTTCCCCCCGGTTGCCACGATCACCGCATCTGCCGGAAAAGCTCGCATCTGCATGGTTACCATGTCTTGAGCGGCGGCCCCAACGCAGCGACCATTGTCATCCAAGATCGGCCCCAAGAAATCCCAAAATTCGTACTTGTTGACCAAGCCTTCGCTTTCGCGTCGACGCACTTGCTCATCCAGTGCGTAGAGCAATTGCTGACCCGTTGTAGCACCCGCAAAGGCTGTTCGCCGGTACAACGTACCACCAAATCGGCGACGATCGATGAACCCTTCGGGCGTTCGGTTGAATGTGACTCCAAGCCGATCCATCAAGTCGATCACTTTTGGAGCCCAGTCCGACATCTCCTTGACCGGCGGCTGATTTTGCAGGAAATCTCCGCCATAAATCGTATCGTCGAAGTGCTTCCATTCGGAGTCCCCTTCTTGCCGCGTTAGGTCGCTGACGCTATTGATGCCCCCCTGAGCACAAACACTGTGTGAACGTTTTACTGGCGTAAGGCTCAACAGATCCACATTCACGCCAAGCTCTGCCAATTTCATGGTAGCAGCTAGTCCGCCCAACCCACCGCCGACGACTAAAACTCGATTACTGCCCATTTGTATGTACCACTCGCAATTTGCGGTTCGAATTTCTGTTTTTTAAAAACGCATGGCTGAAAGGTATCAGCGATGCAACTGTTTAACCGATTCAATTAATAAACGCATAACGACGTTCGCAACGCAATCGACAGAATTGCTGCGACTACTCAATTGGTTCCGGCATTCGTTCGTGGACCTGATGCTGGCCGGATCGTTTGTAATCATCCGGAGTGATCGTATGCGCTTTCAAGCGAGCATCGTACATTTCATTTTCAATAGCCTCAGCGTCCTTTGCTTTCGTGGTTTTGACCGCCACCAAGGAGCTGAGCCCTGCGGCCCCAATAAAAATGCCAAAAAGAGTACAAGCAATACTTGCTCTCGCTTGCGACTTTGGCGTGAGCCAAACTCCCCAAGTGATCCCAGCAGTCCAGATTCCGTTCGCGAAGTGAAACGTGCAAGCCAATACGCCAATCACATAGAAGATAGGCCAAATGAAGCCGACCATGGCGTTGGCAAGTGAACTTGCAGCGTTGTAAGGTCGAAAGTTGGCCATTCCAAGCGGTTCGGCGACGTTCTTTAACCACCATTCATTTTGAAACCAACCGTGCAAATGAAACACGTGCGTGAAAATGAAAACGATTGCAATGTAGGCGGTGATGCGTTGCCAGGTGTAGCGGCGATTGCCCGCGAGGGGGTAATTTTGAAGGTTGGATTTTCCGTTTCGTGAAATCCATACTCCGGCAACCGCGTGGAAAATGATTGGAAGAAAAATGAAAGTCCATTCGATGACGGGCAGTAGCGGCAAGCTGTGAATGGTAAAAACATTGTTTTGAAAGACCGACGCTCCACCGATCAAGCTAGCATTTGTCAACAAATGAACGCACATATACGCACCGACCGGCACCAACCCGCTGAGCGAATGTAGCCGACGAATCAAAAAATCATGCCGCTTTAGGAACGAAACAGCAGTTGAAGTGGCAGCTGGCGAACTCATACAAAAATTTCTTGGAGTTTAGTCGAGGTATTGCGGTAGGGATACAAGTTTTTGCACTCACGCGACGACGGAAATATCCTTCGTACTCTAGCAGAACTGTAGAGGATATCTCAGTTTTAACTTGGCACCAAGGGCTATCCAATCTAGTCGCATGTCGCATCAATCCTAAAAACCCTCGTATCCGGACCCAATTTTAGATCGCGACGGTCACAGTTTGTAGCAATCACAGCAAAATTTCCTATTTCGTTGACAGGCCCGATTTTGACGAACTATACTCGGTAACTGGTGGATTGCTATCTCCATAACTCACTTGTTCGACGAAGCCTGTTTTCAGGCCACTTGAGCTTGCTTGTTCAACCGTCCAATCGCTCTCATTCCAGCGGATGCCACATGACACTCCTCGGCAAAGTTTTCACGTTGTTGATCCTTCTTTTGAGCGTGGCCTTCTTCATCATTTCATTGCTTGCGAACTCAACGCACATTGACCACAAGAAGAAGGTATCGCAGTACCAAACTCAGGCAAAACAGCTTGAGACCACAGTGGATGAACTCAAGAAACTTGTGGAGCAACTGCAAACCTCGCGAGCCCAAGAGCAAGCTTCCCGTCGCACTGCCTTGGCTGCACTTCAGACCCAACTCGAAAGTGCGAAAGAGCAACTGGCTCAAGCGAACTTGGAATTGAATAGCAAAGCGGCCACGTTGACGGAAAACACACAAAAAATGGGCGAAACGCTTGATCGCGTGAAGCTCCTGACAAGCCAAAACGATGCTTTGAAAACCGAAATCGACAAAATCATTTCGGATCGTGCCGATAAGACGCGTCGTGTGATCAATTTGACGGACAAACTCAACGGAATGGAAAGCCAGTCCGTTGACCTCAAGGCTCAGGTGGCACAGTTGCAAGTGGATTTGACCACCTACCAAGCCAAAGCAGAGACGGCCTCGGCGGCCCTTTTAGCGGCAGGTATTCGCGATCCTGAGGATGTTCCACCTTCCGACTTGAAGGGTGAAGTTCTCTCGGTTGGGAGCAATCAATCCGTGGTTGTCTCCGTCGGGAAAGATGATGGACTCCGCGAAGGGCACTACTTGGAAATCTTTCGCTCCGGCCAGTACCTTGGTCGCATTCAGATCCGCAAGGTTGAGGATGATAAAGCCATCGGACAAATCTTGGCCTCGTTCCGAAAGGGTTACATCCAAGCCGGCGACAAGGTCGCTGCCAAAGTGAACTAGAGTTGCCAGCGAACCGAATCTCAATCCACCTTTTTTTAACACCGATCCCACCCATGTCAGCCAAACATCCTATTTCCATCTACACAATGATGATGATCCTCGCGACCATCTTTATGTTCTTGGCTTGCGTGTTCATGGGCGTGGAATGGGCTCGTTACGACGGCTCGCCAGCGCCACGCGTTCATTTTCAAAGCGCCAGCGGGATTTCGAATTGGGCCTAAAGGCCAACCATGAGATCTGCCTAACGCGTTTCTAAGGCGTCATGCCCGTCTTGGGTTTGAATGGCGTAACGAAACTATCTTTTTCGGTTTAAACGAATTTTTTCGTAGCGGCGCGAACCAAATGGTACTCACTTTGTAGCGGAACAGCGCAAGCTGTCCGGTGACCGTAGTCAAATCACTTGGATATTCACCGGGCGGCTCGCGATGCTCCGCTACGAAAACATTGGTTCGAACCGAAAGCGAGTGCCTTTGGGCGCGAGCCGCTCGGTGAATTGCCAAGTCTAAAGGGTCTCGCTCGACAATTCACCCTGAATCGTTATTCTAGCGAAACGGAATCGAGAGGCGGACCTGGATTCGACATTCCATTTTGGCATGGTCGACACCAACAACTCCGCTTATTCTAGTACTAGGGTTGGCTCATCAAATCGGTGTCTTCCTACGCAGCCAAATCTTTAACACGTACCTCCCCGCGCGGGTCGATCGAAACTAAGTAACGTCTATTCCTATGTCGCGAACGATTGCAATCGGAGATATCCACGGGTGCCTGGCCGCTTTGAACACATTGATTGACGCGATTCAGCCTCAACCGGACGATACCCTCGTGACGGTGGGCGATTATGTCGATCGTGGGCCGGATGCGAAGGGCGTGTTGGACCGAATGCTTGAGCTTGAAAAAATCTGCAACCTCGTCCCGTTGCTGGGCAACCACGAAGAAATGATGCTAGCCGTCATCGAAGGCCGCATGGAGCCCTTTGGTTGGCTCAATCATGGTGGCGTGCAGACCATGGAGTCCTATGGCTTCACGGGCGATCTGAATTGTGTTCCAAAGTCGCATC
Organism: Pirellula staleyi DSM 6068; assembly: GCA_945875845.1. GTDB lineage: Bacteria > Planctomycetota > Planctomycetia > Pirellulales > Pirellulaceae > JBKCUI01. The sequence continues at coordinate 115,282 of CAMCMB010000008.1, read as the reverse complement.
GAGAGTTCATGAGCCGAATGCCAAATTTCTTTGAGAACGAGACACATTTCGTCGTGCACGCAAACTACGACCCCAAGCTACCACTTGCGGAGCAACCCATCGAATTACTTCGCTGGAGGAAAATTACCGAGGTGCTTCCGGGGCCGCATGTGTCGGGAAAAAAAGCGATTGTCGGACACACCCACGATCGGAAAGGGGAGATCTTCGCAGTTCCGAATTTGATCTGCATTGACACCTATTGCTACGGCGGAAAATGGCTGACAGCCCTCGAATTGACCTCCGGCCAAATATGGCAATCGAACCCGGAAGGTGTCTTGCGAGTGTAGGATAGGGTTCAACGCCATATTCAATTCATGACAGCCATTTGTCGTTTAGAAAGATCTCTCCGTGGCCAAGAAGAACCAGACCAAGCAAGATATCATTGAGAAGGAACTTTCCGACATCAACGAATCTGCCGGTAGTCTGATGGAGTCTGCCTTCTGTGCTTCCGCGTACAAACTCTATGGCGAACTGCGATCGAGATCACGTTCCGAGGGGAATCTTGGCTACTATGTCTTCGGCACGTTTTTCCAAATGAATTTGGCACAACGCATGCTTCAATTTGAAACGGTTCGAGAAAGAGCCGTGGAGTTGATCGCACTGTTCGAAGACGAAGAGCAAGCCAGGCGGATCGAGCCCTCTCTCAATTTAGGACAATACGAGAGCATCATTTATTCGATGGGCGCGTGTGCCTACGAAGTCCTGGCGGAAGCGACCGGTGAACTTGATGGTTACAACTCAGAGGGGATGCAGGAATGCCTGACTGGCGGCATCGAAGTCTGCCATCGAGTTGGCAAACTCTCGTGTGTACAATGTTTTCGCGAGTATGCATGCGACATTCATACTGCGGCGGATGATTATGAACTCGCTCGATACCATTGCAATCAAGTGTTGCAACAGAACTCGGATTTTCCGGAGAGGGGTGATCGACGGTGGCTTGCCATGCTGAGACTTGCTTCGATGGACATCCTTGAAGGTCAGCACGAATCCGGTCGCTCCAAATTGGAACAATCGACCGAATTGGCTTGTTTGCCATCCGTCCATGATTCGACCGGCGCCCAGGTGGCGGTCATGTTCGAACGCTACACGCTCGACATTATGGAAAAACGACCGATGGATGAACGGACCGAACGAATAATCAAGGGGCTGCCGCCACGCGGGGAATGCCCGGAGTACGATCTTGATACGGATAGTTTGACCGCGATCGGATTTGCCATGAATGGCCAATGGGACGAGGCGGAAAAGCTGCTTGTAACATGGAACAAATCGCTGAAGCAAAACAAGGCGGTCACAAAATGGCTCGAAACGGGTGTCCGACTCGTCTCGCTCTACCGCCTTCGCGGCGACATGGCCAAAGCAAAAAGGCTGAGTGTTCAGTTTGAAGAGGCTGCGACCAAAGCCAACGATTGGCAATCTATCCGTCGTCTCAGCCAAGCACTGGACGACACGCTCGATGTGACACCCCTCGGAACCGTTGTTAAAAACACGCGGGCCGCTAGCTCGTTGCCCCAACCGGAACCGGCGAAAGTGGCGAGCGAAATGGAGAGGTCCGGTGACGCGACGAGCAAAACCAGTGAGCCGAGCCAAGTCGAGTCACCCACGCCCGTTGCGCTTTGGATGGACTCTGTTACGACAAGAATGCAGGCTGCGAGCGCCCATTCCGAGCAACTAGGTGAAACCAGGTTCGATGTCAGTCCCTTCCGCGAGGAAATACTGCAGCATGATGCGAAAGCGTTTGTTCATCCTGAGGATATTGGTCGGGCTCTTTACTTAATGAATTTCCTCGTGACGCCCGACTGTGACCGGAGCGAGATTTGGAAGTGGGCCAATCGACTCGTGTCCGCACATCAAGACGTAGCATACTTAATTTCGTTGCTTGGTCGGCTCGGGATGACGATCAGTATGCTGGATCGATTAACGGCCGAGATCGCGCGTGGGGCAAACGAAAATCGGATTCAAAATCGGAGCCGTCGCGGCGATCACAACGGCAACGAGGAAGAGGACGTGGAGTATCAAGAAGATGAGGACGAAGACGGTGAGGACGAAGACGGTGAGGATGACGACGGCGAGGATGAACCGGACGGCGCATTCGATGAAGATTCGTTGCCGGTCTCTTCGATTAGCAATGAACGGTTGGAACAGTTGATTCGCAAGTCGTTGCAGATCGATTCCAAGGGAGTGAACAACAACTTCCGCGCCGCCGAGGTCTTCGAGTATATCGGCAACGCAGGTGAGGCAGAGCGGTGCTACGCCAGAGCATTCAAATTGGATCGAACTCGAGACGACGCAGCCCTTGCACTCTCACGCATCTATTCTGAGACGGACCAACTTCAGGATGCTCTTTACGTTTTAGATCTTTGCATTCGAGAAGGTGGTGATTCAGGTGAACTTTTGTTCGAAGCAGCTTTGAAAGCTCACGCGTTAACCCAACACGAATTGCAAGTGAGCTTCCTGCAGAAACTGCACGAACGTCACGAGCCCGCTCCGTGGACTTACTATTACCTGAGTTCTGGCCTGCTGGAATTGAAGAGACCGCAAGAAGCGTTGGACGCGATCAAAAAAGAAGTCGAGTTGTATCAGTCGACGGGCTTGCACATCGATTCCGTTCTCGCTGCTGCGCATGCACAACTTGGGCAGTCCAAGCAGGCGACCAAGGAAATACAAAATGCGCTCTCGCATCCTCTTTCGAAGATCGATGACTTGACCATTAGCGGTGTCTCAGGAGCGTTTGAGCGGCTCATTGCGGCAGCCAAAATGTGCCCAGATGAGAGATCGCTTCAAGCCCAAATCGAAAACAAAATGCTCAAAGCCGGGATTGCAACGGAGAGCTATTTCGAACAAGTTCGATCCCACGAAAAACCGTGTGACCTGTTTCTCTATCAATGCTATGTCCTGCAACCGCTCGACGCGAACTGGGAAGACTCAGAGGGCTGTTTGATGGACCAAACGGAATGGGAGTCCTACGTCGGTCAGTGGGGTGTGCTCGCTCGCAACGCAGACGAAGCGGCTGAATTTGCTTTGAAATGGCAAGCCAAATGTTACCCACTCGAACCCGCGATCATGGAGATCGAAGGGAACGACGAACCGTTGCACGACCGGCCTGGAGTCGCCTTTCAAGGTCCGAGATTCCCCGACATCGACGACATCTTTAATGATGACGATGATGACGATGATGACGATCAGTCGATCTAGCGGAAACTTCGTTGAACGACGCTCCGCGTCGTTTCTTACACCCTCGCACTGGGCTACCCTTGTTTTAGCCCGTCGCCACACCAATCCCGTTAACATGTCTTCATCGACGTCGCCCAGCCAATTATTGCTTGGGAGGGTGAGGCTCCTGCCGAACCATGGCGTATTAAGCTCGGCAGGAGCCTCGCCCTCCCGATGGTTTCCAATGCATTCGATATTGCAAAGATGTTGAGAGCGGTGGAGTGAGGCTCCTGCCGAACCTCGTCGTCTCTAGCTCGGCGGGAGCCTCGCCCTTCCACCGGTTTGCAGGAAATGCGTCATCCGGACTATACCCCGCGAAAACGTCATTCTTCACAGGTTCTTAACAATCTTCACCCTAGTGGATTCTGAGGATTCTGAAACAATTCACCGCGTGGTTTGCTATCCAATCAACGGAGATCCTTATGAACATTCGAATTACTAGTTTTTCCTTCCAAACTAGCATCGTATTCATCGTTTCGGTTCTGGTTTTCAGCCTGAGCCACGTGCATGCACAAGGGACCGTTGATCCAAAACTCCCGACCTACAAAGCGGTTCCCGGACTTTCCGGTCAGATCAAATCGGTTGGGTCGGATTCCATGAATAGTCTCATGCTCCTCTGGACCGAGAAATTTAAGGAGTATTACAAGGGGGTTCGCACCGAAGTCGAAGGTCAGGGTTCGTCCAAAGCCATGCCAGCTCTCATCGAAGGTGCAGCCAGTTTTGGACCAATGAGCCGCGATGCAAAACCCAACGAAATCGCCGACTTTGAAAAGAAGTACGGTTACAAACCCGTGCTGCTACCAACTTCCATTGATTTGTTGGCGGTCTATGTGCACCGCGATAGCCCGCTCGAAAGCATTAGCCTCGACCAACTGGATTCCGTCTTCTCTAGCACTCGAAAACTGGGTGGCGACGCGATCGAGCGCTGGGGACAGTTGGATTTGACTGGGGATTATGCCAAGGAGCCCATTGCCTTGTTTGGTCGAAATGCGGCCTCGGGAACGTACGGTTTCTTCAAAGAAAAGGCGCTCGGCAACGGCGATTTCCGAGACCAAGTCAACGAACAGCCAGGTAGCACAGCGGTCATTCAATCCGTCGGGGAAAACCGATTCGCCATGGGTTATAGCGGAATCGGTTATAAGACCTCCTCCGTCAAACCGCTCAAACTGGCTTCTAAAAAGGGAGGGCCCGCTATCGAGCCAACCGAGGAAAACGCTTACAATGGCAAGTACCCACTGAGTCGGTACTTGTTCTTGACCGTCAATTACAAGCCCACCAGCAAACTCGAGCCTCTTCGCAAGGAGTTCATCAAGTTTGTATTCAGTAAGGAAGGTCAGCAGTTGGCAGTCAAGGACGGATACTTTCCTATCGACGCAAAGACTGCATCAAAGGCATTGAAAATGGTCGGTGTCGATCCTTGATTTTCGGACTTTATGCCCTTTTTCGCTACGAAACGAACTTGTGAAAAACTCCGAAAGCCAGAACACTCCCCACCGCCGCGATCGCAATTCGTCGTGGTGGGTTCGCGTATCCGATCGAGTCGCCAAGCAAGTGATCACGGTCGGCGGGATTGGCACCATACTTGTCGTTATGTTGGTCGTGATCGTGCTTCTCGGCAATGTCGTCCCGATGTTTCAAGCCAACTCCTTGGTGACGCTCGGGACGATTTCCATTCCATCCCAAGTGGAAGCACCCGATGCACCTGGGACGAGCGACGGTTCGGTACCTGTTGCTTGTGGCGTGGACGAATACGCTGAGTTGCTTTGGGTCCTGCACAGCAAGGGCTCGATCACTGTTCATTCGATTGAAACGGGCGAGCTCTTGAGCACGCACTCCCCAGAGAATGAGATCGCAGATCAATCCCTCCCCTCGATCGTTTGTTGCTCGGTGGCGGAAAACGATGCGAGTATGTTGGCGGGTTGCTCGGACGGTTCGGTTCGACCCATAATCCTTTCGCTTGAGGTTGAGTTCGTCAAGGCGAGTGAACTTGCCGATTCCATTTCGGAAGCGTTGAGGTCCGGTGTCGCCGTGGACGCGGGGACCGTCTACCGCTCGATGCCGAGTGGATTGGTGCGCAAGCAAACAGTCAGTGAGATCCTGTTCCACAAACCGATCGACGTTTCCACACGGCCCATCACGTGCGTGGATTGGCGAGCGATACAAGTGGTTTCCAGCTTTGATGAGTCACAAACCTGGACATGGGGGGCTTCGGATGGTGACTTGATCGCGTTTGGAACTGTCGACAATAAAGTCAACAGTTTCAACGGTAGCATCACCCAAGAGTCGAAGAACTGGAAGACATCCAACCCATCTACCGCAAGCGACTCGAAGATGATCGCGTTGATGGTTGGTGCGCGATCGGACCAGATGCAATCGCTGGACTCCACCGGGAAAGTAACGGTATGGAATCCGACCGCAGATGGCAAATTGAGTAGCGGCATATCGCACACTTCGTTGGCGGGTACGGAGAGCAAAGTCTTGACAGGTACTGCTCTGTTGGGGCGTTCGACCTTCATGATTGGCAGCAAATCTGGACACATCGAAAGCGTCGCGATGACTTCCACGGCTGCTGGGCAAGAACTTCGTTCGATTCACCGTTTTGCCGGCGAGGACGGGGCTGTTCAAGGGATAGCGGCTTCTCCGGAAGGACGCATTGTCGCGGCTGCTTTGGAATCGGGCAAGGGAGCCGTGTACTATGTGCCGACAAACCGTAAACTGCTTGAATGGACATTGGTTTCCAACCAGGAGTCAATTGCTAATGGGCATCTCTTCTTTTCTGCCAACGCGGCCTGTGTTGGTTTTCTGAACGGCAAGCAAGTGCAATTATGGCGACTGCAAATCCCTTTCCCGGAAGCGTCCATCGGATCTTTCTTTGGTCGCGTTTGGTATGAGGGTTACCAAGCTCCCCAGCATGTTTGGCAGAGCAGCACCGGCAATGTGCAAGGAGAGTATAAATTTGGATTTATGCCTTTAATCTTTGGCACACTGAAAGCGACCTTTTACTCGATGTTAATCGGGGCACCGATCGCGTTGATGGCTGCCATTTTCGGTAGTGAATTCATGAATAGTCGATGGCGTGCACGGGTCAAGCCAATCATTGAGCTTATGGCCAGCGTACCGAGTGTGGTATTGGGATTCATCGGCGCATTGGTGCTAGCCCCGATCCTGCGCGACAACCTGATGATGGTGCTGTTATCCGTTGCGACCATCTTTTTTTTGTTTGTGTTTGCAGCCCATTTGTGGTTGGTGATCCCAAGCCCGACTGCGGTTCGACTGCGCAAGTTTCGACTGCCGATCTTGTTTGCACTCATACCATTGGGCTTTGCCATCGCCAACATTTCGGCCAAGGCGGTCGAAACGGCAATCTTCGAGGGCAATCTGGTTCAATGGCTTTCGAATCGCGACGGATCCGGTTGGGCAGGATGGTTTTGTCTGGCTTTGTTGCCTGTATCGATTCTGGTCGCATGGGTTGTTAGTGGGCCCTTGGGTCCGTACGTTCAAACCTATGCGAGGGCCATGAGCTCCTTTCGTTTTTCGCTCGTGAATCTAGGTCTATTCGGTCTCTCAACTTTGGTGGTGCTGTTGATTGCGGCGCTGTCCGCTTGGGCGTTCACTGCGGCGGGCTGGGATCCTCGCGGTTCGGTGCTGGGACCGTATCAAGAGCGAAACGCACTGTTGGTCGGAGCCATTCTTGGCTTCGCAATTATACCCTTGATTTATACGATTTCGGAAGATGCACTGCAGTCGGTTCCCCAGCATTTGCGGAGCGCTTCGTTGGCCTGTGGGGCTTCGACGTGGCAAACAACGATACGCGTAGTCGTTCCAACTGCCATGAGCGGTTTGTTCAGCGCGTTGATGATCGGATTTGGACGGGCCGTAGGTGAAACGATGGTCGTGCTGATGGCAGCCGGCAATACACCGGTCATGGATATCAATCCAATGAATGGCTATCGAACGTTATCTGCGACACTCGCCACGGAATTGCCCGAAGCGGCCCGAGGTTCGACCCACTTTCATGCGCTGTTTCTAGCTGCTTTCTTGCTGTTCTGCTTCACCATGGTGGCGAACACTTTTGCAGAAATCGTTCGGATGCGATTTCGAAAGCGAGCCTTTCAGCTATGAAATCGAATTCCCGGGCGACCGCGACGGGGACGACAGTTATGTCTCAAGGGGAGCCCATGGTATGGCTCACCGGAGGGATGTTTGCAATCGCATGCACGATGATTGTAACACTCTTGTCTTTCATTCTGTACCAAGGATTAGCAACGCACTGGCAACGCCCATTCGCCATCTACTCTCTGAACAGCGGCGGCATTCTCGCTGGTGAATTGCAAAACGAGCAACCGTACACGATTAGCAAACAATCACTGTCCGAGCTTGATGACGTCAGTCGCAAAATAGCTGAGGACTTGTTGGCCGGCCGAGAGCAAACCGTGTCGACCCAGCTCTATCTCCGAACAGGCAATTACGATGTCGGGAATCGCCATTTTGCATTCGTTCCCAAGATCGGTCTATCCTCAGGGAAACCCTTTTTTCCACCGGACATTTGGTTGCTAGAACGTCGCGAGTGGGGCGTTCTCTATGGTTTTCCGAGCGGGTTGAAAACCCGTTTTGCTCCAGAATTCGATCGAGATTACTCTCTCCTCGCGATTCTAGCCACTCAGATCGATCAATTCAAAACAGAACCGCAATCCGATGCAGATGCCTTGAAGACCAAAGTGGCGAGCCACTTGGCAATGGTCGCTAAGAAATTGACCGACGAGTTCCATCAACGCGATCTGAGCACGGATACGGAAGCACAATTGGTTGGGGCAACGCAAGCTGCTATCACACTCAGCCTCGCCAATCAAAACCAAATGGAGGCGGCCAAACAAGAGCTGGGCAGAACCGACCGAGAATTGTCCAACGGCCGCCTGCTGATTCGCAAGGCGGAATTGGCTGACAAGACTGACCTGCAAGCATTGGCCGACGACGCGATTCAATTGGCTAGTGCGGAAGCAGCCATCAAGGCTCAATCGAAGGAAACACTGGACGCCATCGCAATGTGGAAAAACGTTTTCGCGGCGGACAAGGACGCGTTGCGATGCTTGATGGCGATTCAGGCGGAAGTCAGCAAGCAACAGGACGACACGTTGCAATCGATCGTGGAGGCGAACGACGCTCTCAAGCCAACGAAAGAGTCGCTGCCAGCTCGTTCTAAGCGAGCGCTGGAGACGGCGAGCGCGATAGCGAGGAAAACGACTGAAGCACAATACGAAATCAACACTCGCATCGCCAGGTTGGAATCGATCAGCAAATCGCAAGTGCTTGAGATGCAAATTCCGATCCTCGAAACGCAACCCGTGGATGACTCAATAGCCAACAAGATATCTGAATTAAAGCAAACACAGGATGTCGTCGGCGCTCAAGGTCGTAAACCCATTGCTCTGAGCGAAACCCAAACGATGTATCCGATGAGCAGTGATGGCAGTTCGCCAATCTATGTATTCGCCACGAGCGGTAGTGGTAACAAACCGGCCTCCGGATTTTCTCTGCAAAGCAAAGAAGTGCTGGTGTCCGATATCGTTCGCGTAGCACTGCCGAATCGACTGGGTTTGTTCGGTAAGCTCAAGCTGTATTTCGAGAGGTGGTTTGAGTTCTTGTTTGGACAACCGCGAGAAGCAGGTAGCGAAGGCGGCTTCTTCCCTGCGATATGGGGAACCATCGTAATGACCTTGATCATGTCCGTGGCGGTGATGCCATTTGGCGTGATCGCCGCTTTGTACATGCGGGAGTATGCCAAAAACGGTTGGGTTACGAGTTTGATTCGTATCAGCATCAATAACTTGGCAGGGGTTCCGAGTATCGTTTATGGTGTATTTGGGTTGGCATTCTTTTGCTATACCATAGGAGGTTTTATTGATGGAGGTCCCACCAAGGCGGGATTTGTACCTTGGCCGTCGGGCACTTGGTTTGTGGCCTTGGCCGCAACGGCGCTAGCGGGAACGGTGGCTTTTATCTTCGCCTTCCTCGGTTCGGGATCGCCGACACAGATATCGAAGAGCCGCAAACGCATCGCGAGTTTCAGCGGAGTATTCTGGTTGGTCTGCTTAATCGGACTCGTGGCTTTGTTTGCCAAGTCACCGTTCTTTAACGGTTTCTACGAAGCGAGTTTGCCGAACCCGACATTCGGCAAAGGCTGTTTGCTGTGGGCGTCCTGCACTCTCGCTTTATTGACGCTGCCTGTTGTGATTGTGGCAACCGAGGAAGCCCTCTCGGCAGTTCCCAACTCACTCCGCGAGGGTTCGTATGCTTGCGGGGCCGGAAAATGGCAAACGTTGCAACGCATTGTGTTGCCTTTTGCCAGACCTGGCATCATCACTGGTTTTATCCTGGCAATGGCACGGGGTGCAGGTGAGGTTGCGCCCTTGATGCTGGTGGGTGCGATTCCACTGGCCACCGACTTGCCGCTGGATTTAGAATTTCCTTTCTTTCACGGTTCAAGATCCTTCATGCACCTGGGCTTTCAAATTTACTCCTTGGGGTTTCAAAGCCAAAACAGCGAAGCCGCAAAGCCGATGGTATTTACCGCGACGCTATTGTTGCTGACAATTGTCACGTTGCTCAACGTGACTGCGATCTGGCTGCGTGCCCGATTGCGCAAAAGATTTCAAAGCAGCCAATTCTAGTTACGCATTGATTGTATTTATGGACAGACTCAAAGCTATCGCCGATGGACAACGCGTTGAATCGGTCGTGCACGACGAAGTGTTGCGGGAAGATCCTGTTTTGCGAATTGTCGGATTCAATCTCTTTTATGGCCGCAAGCAGGCACTTCACAATATTTCCATGCCTCTTGCCAAAGGCAAAGTCACGGCGTTGATCGGCCCTAGCGGTTGCGGAAAATCGACGTTGTTGCGCAGCGTCAATCGAATGAACGACTTGATCGACTCCGTACGAATCGAAGGGGACATGATTTTAGGAGAGGACTCCATTTTTGCCGCCGGCGTCGACGTGATTCAATTGCGAAAACGCATGGGGATGGTCTTTCAGAAACCGAACCCCTTTCCCATGACTATTTTCGAGAATGTGATTTATCCCTTGCGCATCGATGGCGAGCGGAATAAGCAACGCCTGATGCAAGTATGCGAGCAATCGTTGCGAGGTGCCGCATTATGGGAAGAGGTCAAAGACCGATTGAACGAATCCGGACTCGGGCTCTCCGGGGGACAGCAGCAGCGACTTTGCATCGCCCGAGCGATTGCTAGCGATCCAGAAGTCCTCCTATTGGATGAGCCCTGCTCGGCCTTGGACCCGTTGGCAACGGGCAAGATCGAGGACTTGATCGAGCGTCTCAAGGGGGACTACTCGATTTTCATCGTGACGCATAACATGCAACAGGCATCCCGCATTAGTGACTATACGGCTTTTATGTATCTAGGTAGATTGGTTGAACTGGGACTCACTTCTCGCATTTTTACGAAGCCCAAGTTGCAAGAGACCGAAGACTACATTACGGGCCGGTTTGGGTGACGCATTTTGGAAATTTCATTCGACAATCGATTTGTTCGCTCCCTACCAGGGGACGTTGAGCCAAGGAACTTTTGTCGCCAAGTTCGCAATGCCTGCTACTCTTGGGTGGATCCGACCCCGACGACAAATCCAGTTTTGATTGCTTACTCGCGTGAAGTGGGAGAACTATTAGGCTTCCATCAAGAATGGTTCGCGTCCGAACAAGCGGTGAAGGTTTTGGGTGGAAGTGCTTTGCTGCCCGGTATGCAGCCGTTTGCAGCTTGTTATGGCGGCCATCAATTTGGAAGTTGGGCAGGACAACTTGGCGATGGGCGAGCCATCAATCTGGGTGAAATGATTGCGACCGATGGAAAGCATTGGACCTTGCAATTAAAAGGACCAGGTCGAACACCGTACTCGCGATCTGGCGACGGCTTGGCGGTGCTTCGGTCATCGCTTCGCGAGTTTCTTTGCAGCGAAGCCATGCATCATCTTGGGGTTCCAACCACACGTGCCTTGAGTTTGGTATTAAGCGGTGACTTCGTAACTCGCGACATGTTTTACGACGGCCATCCGCGTAAAGAACCGGGCGCGATCGTTTGTCGGGTTGCTCCAACGTTCACCCGATTCGGAAACTTCGAAATTTTGACCGCCAGGCAAGAGATCGACAACTTAAAAAAGCTCGTCGACTTCACGATTGCGGCAGACTTTCCGCATCTCGACTTGAACTCGCCAGATGTCTATCGCGATTGGTTTGAAGACGTATGCGTTCGAACCGCGGAGATGGTAGTGCATTGGATGCGGGTTGGCTTCGTTCACGGGGTCATGAATACCGACAACATGTCGATTCTTGGTCTCACGATCGACTATGGCCCGTACGGATGGATGGATGGATACGAACCGAACTGGACACCCAACACGACCGACGCAGCCGGCCGGCGTTATGCTTTTGGAAACCAAGGGGAGATCGCTCATTGGAATCTCTTGCAGCTCGCAAATGCGCTTTGGCCTTTGCTCGAACAAGAAGCACCATTGCAACACGGACTCAATCGCTATGTGGATGTATACCAAGCTTCGTTTCAAACGATGATGGCCAATAAGCTTGGTTTCAAGCAATTCCAAAGTGAAACGGATGCGGAGTTGATAGAGGAGTTAGACCAAATTCTTCAGCGAACGGAAACCGACATGACGTTGTTTTACCGTTCGCTATCGACCATCGAGCTCGACGGAATGGGAGTGAGCGAGCTACGCGATCTTGTGACAACGCAATGGGTCGGAGAGCTGCTAAGTTCAGCTTACTATGATTCCGACCCCAAGCCATCGGAAGTATTAACCGAGACTGCCCTGTGGATGCAAAAATACTTGAGGCGATTGATGCTGGAAGGTCGAGGCGATCGCGAACGCCACGAACAAATGAACAGCAACAATCCCTTGTACGTTTTGCGCAATTATTTGGCCCAGCAAGCCATCGATGCAGCGGAGGCAGGTGATTATCGTGAAATCGAAAATCTGCTGGAGTTGCTTCGCAAGCCTTACCAAGAGCAAGTGGGCAAGGAGGCGTATTGCAAGCGACGGCCCGATTGGGCCAGACACAAAGCCGGCTGTTCAATGCTCTCGTGCAGTTCTTAGGCGAACATCGCGTGGCACGAACATCGCGTGGCACGAACATCGCGTGGCACGAGCGTCTCGTGGCACGAGCCCGCTCGTAAGATCATGGGCGATACGCCCATGATCTTGATCCCCTCGCCCTGGTCTCGGGGAGAGGGGTTGGGGGTGAGGGGTTTTGCGTTGTATTTTGATTGGGTTTTTGAACGTTAATTCAATGTCATGCTGCGTTTCAAAAACGTAAACAAATCCCTGAACCGGAGGCTTGCAAGTGAGGACCAGCTAAAATCTTTAACGCAAAGTTAGAGTCCCAACTGGACGGCATGTTGTAGGAGCCACCATCAGGAAGCGGCTGATCGGCGACTTTGATGTAACGGTTTGTTCATCAATTGTTCTTCGTTATCGAGTTGTTCGTTCAGGGCCAAAGTGTGCGATGCGCACGAGAAGTATCACGTAAGCGATTCGAAGCTTCTCCCATGCGAGAAATACGCTCCGCGCAATAGCAAGAAGCGATATTTGCGCAAAATCCGTTCCTGGTATCGCGTGCGAGAACTTTGTTGGCGTTGCAGTGTATGGATTAAAGAACCTCTTTGTCTTTGTGTCTCTGTGGCTCATTGTTTGCTTCTAGTTGCGATCGCATCAATTCCTGAAAATCAGAACGTTTGGTATCACCGCAGTCCGAGGGGGTGATGTGGGATGTAAAAAACAGGATTGCCGAAGATTTCGGTGCATGCCTATGTTCAAGTAAGCCGCTAGCGCGGCAGTTCAGCAATCAATGGTACAGCATTGGCCGACGCCGATGCCTTTTCATCAAAGCTCTTTGCCGTTGGCAACTCTTTGAACCACAGTAGCTCCTTCGTCAGCGGCTGTTTATCCTTAATGAACAATGGGTATCACTAACCTTCCCCTAGCCGAACGAGTCGTGCTTCCATCGACGCAAGGTCGAAGGAGAGCTTTTAAGATTGAAGTTCGTTGAGTGTCGGGAATTGCGGGGCTAGCCTCTCAGTCTTGCTCCCACTGACATAAGGTCAGTGGAGAGCGAGTACCAACTGCCATCGTACGGTTTCCAGCAGGCACCACCGACCTTGAGTTGGTGGACCGATGACGGATGGGCTAGACTCCGAAGAATTGCAACTCATTTTTCCGCCCCACTGACCTCGTGTCCGTGGACGGAATGACTTGTCCGCTTATGATGGTGACGTCGGCCTGCCATGGGCGACAGAGAGACGTCACGCTACGGGCACCAAAAAACCAGTCCCTCGCTTACACTTCGGGTTGGGATTAATTCGTAAGTTCACCGCGCCCCTTTCGCACCTGAGCTTCTCTCGTCTCCCGGGTTTTTAACTGGCCGCCAGCATGTTGGCCATGCTTTCTCCAAGAATCCGATCTACTCCCGGTGCATAGTCAAATACCTCGACGCTCACCCAGCCCGCGTAGTTGACCTGTTTCAATGCTTCGAAGATCGGGCGCTGATCGACGTCGCCCATTCCGGGCCCCAATCGATTGGGGTCGTTTGCATGGAAGTGGATCATGATGTCTGCATGGTCGCGAATGATCGAATCGATCGGAGTGCCTTCGCTGCTCATGGCTTTTACGTCCAAATGCAACTTGACATTTGGGCTGCCTATTTGATCGATCAATTCTCTCCCCTGAGAAGCGTGATTGAGGAAATTGCCTTCCTGGGGGCCAAGGGGTTCGATCGCCAACCGCACATCGTGCTTTTCCAGCGACGGGACAACTTGGCCTAGCAACTTGGCCGCATGATCCATCGCCATGGCATGAGTCATGGTCGCCGGAAAGTTGCGTTGCAAGGGAGATCCGAGCACCATGATTTTGCCACCGAGATCGCTGCATAACTGAACGAGCGCGATCAAGTAGTCGAGTGTCCGTTTCTGCACGTCTGCATCACCGACCGTAAGATGCAAGCCATTTGTTTTGGCAAGCAACCAGTGCAACCCTACGATTTCGAGTCCATGCTTTTTTGCGCATTGCACATACTCGCGCCGCTGCTGCGTGGTGATTTCGTAAACACTGCTGCCAAGTGTAAACGGAGCTACCTCGATGCCGGTATAGTGGAACTTCCTAGCCGCTTCGAAGCCTTGTTCGATGGGCCAGTCTCCAAACGTCTCATTGCAAATTGCAAACTTCATGTCATGCCTTTATAAAACGCGTGCCCAAATACTCTTAAGGTAGCCTGTTTCAGGGCAATGCGCCACAACAGGGTGATCCGGAGCAGCCCCGTGCGAGTGTAAGATTTGGAGAGTCCGAGGAGGTAAAGGACTACCCGAATCGTCAAACCCCGTCGCCTTGGCCGCAGAACGGACGATGCCGTGAAAGGACTCGTCGTCCAATAATCCAGCGCAGGAGCACGTCAGTAATAAACCGCCTGGTTTGACCAGTTGAATCGCAAGCCGATTCAGGTCGAAGTGTTTGTGACTGCCCTCCTCCAGTTCCAATCGGGAGCGTATCAATTTTGGTGGATCCAACACAACCACGTCGTATTGGCGACCGATTCGCAACATGTCACGCATAAACGCAAACGCGTCCGATTGCACAAAACGCACGCGGGTCTGATTGATGTCGGCATTCTTCTTGGCGGTAGCGAGTGGTTCGGCATCCAAATCAACGCCTGTCACGTCTGATGCGTTACCAGCCTTAGCCGCTTGTACCGAAAAGCCGCCCGTGTAACAGCACAGATCCAAAACCGATTTTCCTTCGCATAGTTGTGCGAGTCGATGTCGATTATCACGTTGATCGCAAAAGAACCCAGTCTTGTGGCCTGTCCCAAAGTGAACGCGATACTTCACTCCGTTTTCGTGGATCACCACACTCGCTGGCAACTCCGCGGACGCTTGATTCGCCACCGAACAGCCTTCTTGACTAATGAACTGGGGGCATTCTTGAATGAGTGTGTGCTTGGTCCCCAATTCCTTGGCGAGCATTGCCAAGATGGGTTCGCAGCGTTTGTACATCCCCAAACTAAATACCTCCGCACTCAAGCAGTCGCCATAACGATCGACAACGAGCCCCGGAGTGCCGTCCGATTCACCGTGCAGAACCCGATACGCGTCCGTGGTTTGATCGAGTTTGAGAATATCCCGGCGCAACGATACCGCATCGCGAATCTTGCTTTCCCAAAAAGCGTCGTCTGGCCATTGGCCCCACCATGAGTAGAGCCTTACAGCCACTTCCGATTTTGGATTGTAGATGCCGTAAGCAAATAACTGGGGAGTACCACGCGGTTCCCTCGACGACGAGTGAGTGCTTGAACTGGAGGAAGGACCGTAGGCGGATTCCCTCCGATCCACGAATCCACCTTGCCGAGAGCCGCTATCACGAGAGCCGCTATCACGAGAGTTGCTGTCCTGAGAGTTGCTGTCCCGAGAGTCGCCGTCGCGCGAGCCGTTGTCGCGCCGATTGGATTCGCGCGGCAACTGCTGATGGTAGACAGCGACCCATTGGCCAGCGACCGGGTTCCCCTCAACCTCCAGGATGCGTTTTCGGTAGATATTGGGATGCAACATCGGGCGGCTGATGTGTACCACACCCATTTCCGAGTTCGTCGGGGGCACAAGCCCCATCAAGCCATCCACATCAGTCTTCTGCATTCAAAATAGTTCGATTCGTTGATATATCTGCTAAGTAATAATTTTGTGCACGACGCGACCATGGACGTCCGTGAGTCGAAAATCGCGGCCAGCATGCTTGAACGTCAGTTTTTCATGATCCATTCCGAGCAAGTGCAAGATGGTGGCGTGCAAGTCGTGCATATGCACTTTGTCCTGGATCGCTCGATGGCCGAACTCGTCGGTTTGGCCATAGGCAATGCCAGGTTGAACGCCGCCACCTGCTAGCCATACGGTGAAGCCGCCCGGATTGTGGTCGCGTCCGGTTCCGTTCTGTTGGGCATAGGGGGCGCGACCAAACTCTCCACCCCACCAAACCAGCGTGTCTTCAAGAAGGCCGCGCCTCGCCAAATCGGTCATGAGTCCCGCTATGGGCTGATCGACCGCACGGGCATGGTCCGCGTGCTTGGGGAGATTCGAATGCTGATCCCATGCGGGGTTCGCCGAGTTGTCTCCGTAATTCACTTGGACAAATCGAACGCCTGATTCGCACAGCCTCCGAGCGAGCAAACACTTGCGACCATACGATTCGGTCTCTTTCTTATCTAGTCCGTAGAGACGATTGGTTTCCTCGGTCTCGGTGGTGAAGTCCAGTAATTCCGGCGCCGTCGATTGCATTCGCCACGCCATCTCGTAGGACTCGATGACTGCATCCAGTTCACTGTCTTGGGTTGCACGTCGATCCAACTGTAGGCGATTGAGTTTTTGAATTTGATCCAGCTTCGATCGACTCGACGCGTCGCCGGTCGAATTCAAGTAATCGATGCGAAGCTGGCTTTCACCTGCTTTGCCTATCGGAGTCCCTTGATGACGAGCGGGCAAAAAAGCGCTGCCATAATTGCGAGGCCCTCCATTGCCAATCGAGGGAGCGATCGAAACAAAGCCCGGAAGATTGTCATTCTCGGAACCGATCCCGTAATGAATCCATGAACCCATCGACGGCCGAATCAAATTTAGGGAGCCACTGTGCAAAAATAACGTCGCCGGTCCATGCGCAACGCCCTCGGTGTGCATGCTGTGAATCAACGCCATTCGGTCGACATGCTCAGCCATCTTTGGAAAGAGATCCGACACCCAACGCCCTGACTGGCCATATTGCTTGAATGACCAAGGCGATTTCATCACGCGTTGCTTTGAGCCCACCGTCCCTTTATTCGCAAACTCACGGGCATCGTCAAACTCCATCATTTCCCCATCCCGTTGATCAAGCAACGGCTTGCGGTCGAACGAGTCAACTTGGCTAACGCCACCTTGCATAAAAAGAAAAATGACTCGCTTGGCTTTGGCTCGATGATGGAGCCCGCTCGATGGCGCAATCGCGTCGGCAAAAACGCGAGGGTCGATGGCCGATTGGGACAAGAGCGAAGCTGTTGCGAGTGATCCAAAGCCGCAGGCGGTGGAATTGAGAAATAAACGTCGGTGCATCATTTGGTTCAAAGCCTTACTCAATAAAGCGAAAATCGATGGAAGCTACCAGATCGCGAACCAAATCGCACCAAACGGAATCCACTGACCCGGAATGAGCGGTCGATGCATCGATCAAGGATTTGGCCCATGCTGTCTCTTGTTCGGTAGCGGGCCGACTTACCGTCGCCAAGAAGCAATCGTTTATCTTCTGTTCGTTCGAAAGCGTGTTCGAACTGGCGACCAAGGCTGCGAACTTGGATGCGCGCTCCGCAACCCAGTCGCTGTTGAGCAATGCTAGTGCCTGAGGGGCGATCGTGCTTCGCGAGCGTTTGCTTATCGGAAAGCTTGGATTTGCACCATCGAATTCCGTGTAGAGTTCAAGCGGAGAGTTTCGAAACAAAGGCCCATAGAGCGATCGGTACCGGACGCTATGAGAGAACTTGTAGTCTTCTTTCATTTCCGCAGGGATGACCGAATCGATTTGACTGCCGAGATCCAGTTCACCGCTGATGCTCAAGAGTGAATCACGAATCGCTTCCACATCCAACCGTCGAACGTGACCGCGTGCAAACAACCGATTGTCCGGATCCATTTCGAGCTCTTCGGACGAACATCGGCTCGCGCGCTGGTAGGCCTCGGACCGAACGATTTCTCGCACCAACCACTTCGTCGACCAGCCATGCTGAATGAATTGCAGAGTCAGGAAATCCAACAACTCTGGATGGCTAGGCAACTCTCCCGTGGTTCCGAAATTATCGATGGATCGAACAATACCCTCTCCCATCAGCCAGGACCAAACGCGATTCACATAGACCCGGGCTGTCAACGGGTTCTCGTCGGATGCGATCCAATTGGCTAATTCCATGCGGCCATTGGAGTCCTGTCCAATCGGTAGGGTCGTTGCCATGCGAGGGACGCAACTCAAGTAGCCGCGAGGAACGACTTCACCCAATTGATGAACACTTCCTCGAACATGAATTGCAAGATCCATCGGTTTGTCCAGCGCCTTGATCGAAATCACCATCGGCCTCTTATCCAGCCTCGATTGCAATTTTTTCATCTCGGCTTCCATGCGAGCCGCTTTCTTTCGCAGCGATTCGAGGTCTGGCTCGCTCACCGAGACAGGTTTGGAGGCCGACTCCTTAAGCGTCTCTTTTTCGGTGGCTGCTTCGGGCAAGAACTGAACCGCATCCGCGACAACGTGGCCGGTAGTGTCTTGATTACTAATGACGACAGAGGCTTGCCCATTCGGTTCAAACCGATAGGAACCGAGCGTTTGCCACAAGCCATTATCCTTGGGTTTGACGGTTTGATCGACTCGAACGACATCCTCGCCGTCTGCGGAGAAGATCCGAACCATGGCGTTCTTGGTTCGATTCTCGCCGGGACTGTACGAGAGTCGCACCCGATACGTTCCAGGCTTAAGATTTTTGGGTTCGAAGCTTACCGACTTCGTTCCCTTGCCTGTGTTTTTGTCGTGCAAATAAGCTGTCCCCACATAGACCTGGACCGACGAAGAAGATTGCCATTCCCCTGTTTTTTGGGCTGAGTCATCGTCCACCACGATTCCATCGAGATCTGCCGCAGCCACGACGAGCGACGAACTGGAACTGGCACTCGATTGCAGCCGCTTCTTGATTGCATCGAGCTCCTTCTTCAGATCCGCTCTTTCGGAAGTCATGCTCGCGAACGCGTTTTCCGATTGGCTATCGAGGGGCAGCGGCACGCGTACCCAATTGGAAACATTGGAATGGTCCAGCGCGCTGGACGACTTCAAAATACCTGCAAGGGCATAGTAGTCTTTTGTTGGTATGGGATCGAATTTGTGGTCATGGCATCGAGCGCAACCAATCGTCTGACCGAGCAAGACTTTGCCGATCATATCCAATTGCTCATCGACGTAATCCATTTCCAACTGTTTCTTATCTTGTTCTTCGAGATTGGTATCGCCGAGGGCTAACATCGAGGTTGCGGTCAGTTGATCGGTTCGCTGCTCAACGGTGTCCGAGGGCATCAGATCCCCCGCGATCTGCTCTCGAATAAACTGCGCGATGGATTTGTCCGAGTTGAACGACCGAATCAAATAGTTTCGGTAGCGCCATGCATCCGATAACACAAATCCACGCAACGTGATCGACTCTGCAAATCGAACTGCATCCATCCAGTGCCTTGCGAATCGTTCGCCAAAACGAGGCGAGGCAAGCAACCTTTCCACGTATTGATCGTAAGCCTGCTCATCCCATTCCTGATTAAAATCGGGACTGGCTTGGATCGCGACCACGTCAGGCCGTAGTCCGTGGAGATCAATCCACAATCGTTGCCGCAGGACGGACATCGAGGCTCTGTCGGCTGGCTCAAGACCTGCCGAAGCCTGACGAGGTGCCAAGAACGCATCGATGACATTGCCGCTCGGGTGGGTAGGGTGCGTTCCCCCGTTGCTCACAGGTTTCCGATACGCCCAGTGTTGTTGCGACTCTTCGACGCTCAAAGCAGCGCGAGCTGTCTTCTTCACGGTCGTTGCGACTCTTGGATCGACCGCTCCTTGACTGAGCCAAGTACGAATAATCTCTATTTCCGAATCCAGCAACTTGCCATCCGGAGGCATTTGGAGATGCGGGTTGCGATAGTTCGTGGCGATCCAAAGCAAGCTCTTTTGCCAATCGTCTGGATTGATCGCGGGTCCTGAATCTCCGCCAAGCTGCCAACCCGCTTTTGAGTCAAGCGAAAGTCCTCCATTGATTTCCGCATCCGACGAATGGCATTCCAGACAGCGTTTCACCAGAAGGGGGCGAACCTTGTTTTCAAAGAAAACAACGCGATCGTCGGACGAGTCCAATTCCGTGTCGTCCGCCCTCAGGTAGGCGGAAGCCACAGCGACAAGGCTGACCGTGCAGAGGAAAAGGCTTGAGGATCGTTGGTGCACAGCTGTCACTTTCGGCGAGTCGCCGGGAAAGAGGAAACAAGGACGCTTTTATTTCGCATCTCGCTCTAGCAATTTCTCGATGGCAGCAAGCTTTTCCGATGAGGTGCCGGTCGCCAAAGTTGCCCCATGCTTGTCGTCTATCCTTTCAAACGCGGATGCTTTCTCTTTTTCGTCAATGTAACCCTTGATGTAGTAGTAATTAATTTCGCTAAGTCGTTCCATCACGGGCCGATCTTTGTCGTCGATCGAGGCAGCGAGACGCTTCTTGACTTCCGCAATCGTGAACGTCGGGGGGATTTCTTGCAGGCCGAATTTCTCGACGGTTTTCTTGAGCACCAATTCGACAACGTCATCGACTCCATCGGACTTGCCAGCATTCTTATCCTTTAGTGCCGTAATGTTATTCAGCTTCTTGGACGAGAAGACTCCCTCGGTGTCCTTGACGACTTCGTTCGGGACGAGAACCTTGATCCGTGTATCATTGTTTGTTTTGCCTAGCACTCGGTTAAAGCCGATTTCGAGTTCAAAAATCATGAGGCAGTCATAACCTTCTTGGCTGGCCTTCTTGATCAACTTGCTGGATTCGTCCACTCCAATGTAGGTCATGCCGGGAGCAATTGGAGTTGATCCTTCGGGAAGCTTAAAGTCGGCTGCGAAGCCCTGCATTGCACCTGGTTCCATTCCACCTGGCCCCATACCACCTGGCCCCATACCACCTGGCCCCATACCGGGTGCACCCATTCCGGAGGGTCCCATACCCGGTGTACCCATACTTGCTGGTCCCAGTCCAGATGATTCTGAACTTCCGCTTTGTCCCCCGTCGGCCGCACCCATTGCGCCTAACTTACCGGGTCCCTGAAAAAACCGGAGCGACATACCGCCGCCGTATCCATCTCCTTCACCGCTCGCGCCGTACCCTCCGGCACCGTAGCCGGCACCGTAGCCACTTGTGCCATAGCCTCCGGCGTCACCATTTCCCGCAGGATTCCGTGGGCGACCGAGCGCGACTTCGCGAAAAGCGTCCGTCCAAATCCCTTCTGCATGTTTTTCGGAGAAAGCTTGTACGAGTTGCTTACCCAAGGATCCAGACACTTCTGCAAAGCTTCTTTTCTTTCCGGCTGAGGCATCGGATCCGCCGGATCCCATCCCCATCGATCCGTCCATGCCACCATACCCCCCTTGATTTTGATTGGCACCTCCCGAACCTATGGGCGCTAGGTCCGGGACATTGAGCGGATTCTTGATCGTCGCTCCGACCGCGATGGTAATGCCTAGCTTCGGACGTTTTTGATGTTGCGCCCATCGGTAATGGGACAATATTTCCGATGCATCCTCATCCGATGCCTGAATAGCGGACGCTTCTAGAAGCGAGTAAGCTCGCTTGGAATTTCCGGACTGAAAGGCAGCCGTCGCGCGCTCTTGGAGCGTCAATTTTTTGGGGGGTGCTCGACGAGCGGTTCCAGCGGCTCCGTAGCCGCCTGCTCCCATTGCTCCACCGGCGATTCCGCCAGCTCCATATCCATAGCCGTCAGATCCACCGTAACCACTTGGCATACCGCCAGCTCCCGGCATTCCGCCCGGACCGGACGATCCATAACCATAATCGCCATCGCCGGAACCCTCCGCCCCGGAACCGTATCCGCTGCCACTTGACGTTCCGCCCATACCGCCCATACCACCCATTCCGCCCATTCCGCCACCGGACGTACCCGGATTGCCCGGTCCTGCCATCATGCTAGCGGACTGAGAAGATCCTGAGTTTGAGCTTTCGTATCCATCCGATGAGCCACCTTCCGATGAGCCACTTTGTCCGCTTGAGACCGATGAGGCTTCACCAGCCGATCCAGAACTGCCACTCGACGATGGGGGATTAGCCGGACTTGCCGGACTCGCGGCAGTCGTGGGTGGGGGACTGGACTTACTGCAGCCTGAAACGAAAAACGAGCAAGCCACACAACTCAGCAACGCCGCAGCCTTGTACATAATCAGAGTCCCCGGTAATCAATTGATGCCCGCAATGCAGTGAACGACGGAAAGAAAATTCGCCTAAAGCTCATCCGAGCGTAATCGGTATTATCAATCATGGCGCAAGCGTTGTCTACAACACAAATCCACATAAACCCGGCGGCTCCCGTTCCATGGACAGATCAAACGACCCTCGGACCTTAAAGGGTGCCGCTGGCGCCACTCGTTTTATCCTTGGCCATTTGCTGCAATCCACGCAAATCCAGTTTGCCTGTTCCTAGGATCGGAATTGCCTCGACCAAGATGAAGCTGTCTTCGGAGGGCAAAAATAGATTGGGCAAGCCCATTGCCGACAATTCCTTCAATATTTCACGGGGCGATTTACTGAGGGCTTTATGCAAAACGATGATTCTCTCCCCTTTCTTTTCATCCGATACGCTGGTCACCCCCACACACAAATCGTCCTCGTTTTCGCCCAGAACGGACATGATTGCTTCTTCGATTTGAATGTGCGGTACCATCTCGCCTCCGATTTTGGAGAAGCGACTTTGGCGACCTGTAATAAACAAAAAGCCATCGTCGTCGATGTATCCCACATCCCCGGTTTCGTACCAGGAATCTTTGAGGACTTTGGCGGAAAGCTCGGGCTGTTTCAGGTAGCCCGACATTACGTTGGGACCAGCTACCTGAATCATGCCGGGTACATTGGTATCGAGTTGCTTGCCGTCGTCCAACGAAACGACTCGAGCGGAAACACCGGGAATCGGTTTGCCCACGGATCCCTCGCGGTAGCCCACGTTTTTATCGCCTGTTTTCGCTCGCGATGGAGGTACATTCACGGAAGCAACGGGACTTAATTCGGTCGTGCCATAGCCTTCCGTCGGTCGCACCCCAAATTTTTGCTCAAACGCATCTGCTAAACTCAGAGGCATCTTTTCAGCGCCCACCACGACCACTTCAACCGACTTGAATTGCTCGGGCTCGATGCGACGAAGGTACGTTCGCAAAAAGGTAGGAGTTGCCAACACGACTGTCGACTTGTTCGCCTCAACTAGCTTGCCGATCTGTCGTGGTTCGAGCGGATTGAAATGATAGCAAGCGGAGGAAGGCAGAGTCATGGCTCCCCAAAGCGTCACGGTAAAGCCAAACGAGTGAAAGAATGGCAAGATTCCCAGGAAGTTATCCGAGTCTTTCACTTGAATGAATTGGTCAAAACCTTGAATATTCGAGGCAATATTCAGCAAGCTGAGCGGGACACCCTTGGGAGCGCCCGTCGAGCCTGAGGTAAAGATCACCGTTAACGGATCATCGCTTTTGAGCCGATTCAATCCCAGCGATCGAGATACCAACGGCAATGGCAAAAACTTTGCCAACATGACGCAAGCAACTTTGTCGCCGATCGTGGCATGTTCCTTCATGTCCTCGAGATAAATTAAATTGGCGGCTGGCCGAATGCCCAGTTTTTCCATAACCTTTCGGCTTGTAAAAACGTTCTTGATCCCTGCTTGCTCGATGCATTGATTGATGATCGTTTCGCTGACGGTGTAGTTCAAGTTCACCGCGACGCGACCCGACAAACTTAACGCAAAATTCGCAACCGCCCCAGGAACGGTTGGCGGCAAAAGCACTCCGACATATCGCTCGTCTGGCTTTAAAACCTCGCGCTCAAAGATTCGTTTCAATACCAACGTTCTCAACAGCAAGTCGTTGCCGCTAAGCGTGATGCCCGTCGAATCGGAGACTTTGGTTGCAGCCCCTTTTTCACGGCATCGTCGAATAAACAATTTAGGAAGGTTCCAGTCCCATGGACCGGTTTGTGGGGTCTGTGTGATTGCTGGTTTTGCCATTGAATATTGTTCGCCAAGAATCAGTACGAAGATGAAGTAGGTGTGTGCGTTGATCTAGACACAGAGGTTGCAGAGCAGTAATTTTCCCACGGGTCTATCGCAACGATACGGAGTGGAGCACGGATGAATCAATTAAGTAATTTTGCTTTGGGAGTCGCGGTCGGTATCGCTGGATTGTACCTTACGATGCACTTCGCGTTGGTGCGTGCGGAAGACGGATTTCATCTAGTTCCAAAAATTGCGGCCAAGGTCGAAATTCCCTATACCGACATCCGGAAATTCACCCTTGGGAATTGGCAAACCAATAAGGCTCTAACGCTAGCCATTTTGCGGGCTAAAAAAGGCTATTTGATTCAAGAGCCGTCTCTGATCGGATTTAAACAGGCCAATCAACAGCTTCTCGATCAATTCTCGACGAAGACCACTTCGAAAACGGGTTTGGCTGGCTTGCGATAGTCGGCTTTGGTGAGCGGCAGTTTGATTGCGAACTAGGAATCCGGTGGCACGCCACGCTCGCCTAAATTGGGCGGCTGAGACCTTCTGGGATGGCCGCCGAGGGGGACAATTGACCCCCGGACGGCGAGTCGTCGCTGAGAAGTCCCTTTAAGCCTTGTCGCATCGATTCTCGCATGAATGCGTCCAGCGACTCCAAGCCGGCATCTGTGGATGTTAAGTTCGCTTTGCCAATCGTAAGCCGAGCCGAAACTGCCACACTATCACCATCACCCTTGGTTCCAAACGCTTTGATCGACACGCTATCGTCGAATATTTTCACGATCTCGGCAGTGATCACCAACGTTTGCCCAGGCTGCATAAAGTCGATAAATTTGACGTTCTTTGCCTCGCGGAGGGTTAGCACGGCGTGCTCAAAGTTCTCCGTGGCGCGAATGAGCCAACAAGATGCTTGAAATATGGATTCCAACATCAGCACGCCTGGCATGACTGCAAAAAGTGGAAAATGGTCCCGGAAATAGTCCTCGCCGGCATGAACTTCTCGGATGGCAACGATTTTCTTGCCCGGTATAAGTTCCGTAATCTTGTCCAGTTGCTTAAATCGCATCAATAACTACCTGTTCGCTTGCAAACTTTGGATGAAAATCGCGTCTCTGAAGTCTAGGGGAATCTGGGGCGGAACGCAAAGTCCTGATTCAAAATCCTTCACCCACATCGAGAACCATGATTTTTCCGTCACCCATTCTGCCACTCCTCGCAGTGTCCACAATCGTCTTGAGAACTTCCTCGACCCGCAAGTCATCTACATATAAGGTTATTTCGACCTTGGGCAAGAAAGCCAAAGAGTACTCCGAAGACGAGTATTGGTCGAGATAGCTTTTTTGGCGTCCAAATCCTTTGACCTCAGTCACTTGCAAGGCTTCCAGCGGGGATAACCTTAGACTTTCCAGCAACCGTTCTGCCAAATACGGTCGAATCACTGCAATGACTTGCTTCATAACGCCTATTTGTTTTCCGCCGAGACTGATGGACTCACCGGACGGCTCGCGCCGTTCCGCTACCAGACTTACCGGACGGCTAGCGCCGTTCCGCTACCAAATGATGGCGGCAGGGCGCGAGCCCTCCGGTGATGACCCAAGCATTTTTCACAGCCTAGCAGCGAAAGGAGACCAGACACTTGCCCAGTGCGTCCATTGGAGCCTAAGTCACCTATTTTTGACATTGTGAGCAGTTGGAATTTTTCGCAGAAACGCCATACGATTGAGAATACTAGGGAAAGATTTGTACAGAATTTCCCGTGGGCTCCGTTTGGTAGATTGCAGGCGGAACTTGATATTGGATCGAGCCAGTCTGTGCCATCGAAGGAACTGTGGGGGTTATCCCAAAATGACACATACCCATGTTATCGCACTTCCACTGCTCGATGTTTCGGCAAACACGGCAACCACCGCATTGCAACAAAACCGCGACTAGTAAGAACTGATTTGTCAATCGCATCATCTTGCCATGCTTTCCTGTTTCGTGCAGACACCCATCAACGGCATCGAACTATGGCACTTACTTTAGGGAAAAGCGAATGATCTGGAAAGTTTTGAGAAGTTGACTGGGGAAATTGGAGATGATCTTTCGTTTAAACGTTGCGACCGTACCTCGTTGCGGTCTCTGCCCTAGATACACACAGCCGACAAAAGTCAAAGTAGTAGGCACATTCCATGTGCCGTCCACCTAGAATCCTGGTAAATGCTTGACTACGAACGGCACGGCGGAGCGTGCCTGCTACTTTTGCCGAGTCATGCCTGCTACTTTTGCCGAGTCAGTGGAAATCCGTAGGGAAGAATCGGACGCAAAAAAAGCTAGCGAGCCATTTGTGGAGTTCTACTTGAAAACTGGTTCGGCTGGGGTGCTTCCCAAATATCAAACTCGGCCCATACCGGTAAGTGATCGGAAACTTCCAAAGCCTGATCCATGGTAAGGCCAAACACTTTTTCGAGTTCAAATACCCCCCATCGACCGGTGAATTCACTCGTCGATGGACCGTGAAAGAGAACGTTGTCATATGCTTTAGTTCGTCGCGTGTTGGTCATCGCTCCACTCACGACCCATCGCATACCGGGAATCTGCCCTAGCTTACCCAGCTGAGCTTCGCTGGCGTTCAAATCGCCCAAAAGAATCACATCGTCTTCATCAGGCCTCGCAGAACGCATGGCTTGAAAGACATCCGCATGGGCCGCGATCTCCGTTGCGACTTCATCGGGGTCTGTGTGGATATTGACTAGCCAAAAGGAAAAAGCCCTTTCGGGCACAAGGGTGCGTGGGCGAAAGCGGGCTACGAAGGGTTCTCGGTGCAATAAATCCCGTGGATCTAGGACGGTTCCAACGCAACTCGGATCATGCTCAACTCGGTTGGTATCATATACGTAAGCGTATTGTTCGGTACTAACGGACCTTCCTAGACGGGGCCCGATGAGGAAGCTATATCGACTGCCGTCCGCATTGATCGCATCCACGAGACTCGGCAGAATAGTATCTTCTTTGGCGCGGACTTCTTGAATAGCCACGATATCAAAATGACGAATGACCTGCACGATGACTGCCATTGCTTCGCGTTTTGCTAACTTGCTTGCCCCGAAAACTTGAATGTTGAATGTTGCGATCAACAACTTGTCGTTAGGCCGCTGGGCGTAGGAAGGTTGAGCGGCGAAATTGCCGCCGTATGCGGCCCCTGTCACGGCAGGTGCTGGGGCGGAGGTGAGAATTCCTCCATTGATATGGTAGTCGCCGCGTGGACCGAGATCGCCAACTCCATCGCGTTCCGCAGATTCTTGGCGCGCTCGAGCTTCCAGCAACTTCTTGATGATTGGCCCGAGAAAGGGCAGTTCTGGGTTGACGTAGCCGGTAATGCCGCCGCCCGATATCGCGGTGATAATCATCCATAAAATCGTCGACGATCGCCAACCGGTTTTCGGCTTTGCCTTTTTCTTTGCCACCCAAAGACCTCCTTGTCTATCGGGTTAATCGCCATGTAAGCGTCTACTTCAGGCATCGCAATTCGCGACCTTGAAATTCCGATCGTCCATTTTTGACGTCTAGATTCGACGTCGGTCTATCTTCCGCAGTTGTTTGCCGCGGATGGATAAACCAAAGGAAGGAATGAGTAGATAAGTTTTGAAGTCATCGCAAGTCCATTACTCAAGAAGTTGGGCTATTCGACCAATGGGATTCGGAACAGCGTTGGCAGTTTGACAACCCGACGCGTAACGGCTTGTTGCTTTAGTGAAGTCGTTATTGGGTAAGGGCGGTACGACGGACTTCCAAGTCCGTCCATGGGGAATTCGACGGACTAGGAAGTCCGTCGTACCAATGAATCAACAGCCCGTCACGCGTCGGGTTACCCTAGCCAAATTGTCTCACTATTTCGAGCAAAAAATTCCGTATTGGGGTTTCGGCGAGGGCGGGCGTGTCTCTAAGCTCCGCGCGTGAGAAATTCGACTTTGAGCCTCGCTGAGAACTTACTGAAAAATATTGGAATGATGATGCGCTTTCGATTTTATTGCTGCTGTTTAATTGCATGTTTTGTTTTGGTTGCACCCAGCGTTGCGATCTACGGTCAAGGCTTGAAGGTGCCGTCCACCACTAGTCCGACCGCGTCCGAGTCTGGCGTGGTGAATGAAGCCGGTGTTGTTTTGCAAGAGTTGGCAAAGGGTGCCGAACGCATCCCAGAACGCTTGCTCGCGGAAGCGGCTGGAATTGCGATCATTCCCCATTACATGCGAGGCGCATTTGTCGTCGGTGTTAGCGGCGGCCGAGGAGTCCTTCTATCGCGAGATCCAGCGGGACGCTGGTTGGCACCGGAGTTCATTACCATGGGGGGAGGAAGTGTTGGATGGCAAATCGGTGTTCAAGCCACCGATCTCGTCTTGGTGTTCCGATCGCCTAAAAGTTTGGACAACATTCGACAGGGAAAGTTGACACTGGGTGCAGATGCTTCGGCAGCGGCTGGGCCTTTGGGACGATACGCAAGCGCCGCTACAGACGCACGCATGCAAGCCGAAATTTTGACCTATTCACGCAGCCGGGGATTGTTCGCGGGCATTTCCTTAAGCGGCTCTTCATTGCAATTGGACGTGCCAGCCACGCAAGCCTTTTATCAAATGGCGCCAAACGGATCTGGCACCGTTCCACCCTCGGCCCAAGCATTGGTCAATGAACTCATTCGGTTTACGTCAGGTCAACAGCCAGGGACCAGTCAAGAACCGACGTCTCCAAATCCGACAGGTTTGAACGGTTTTCAATCGAGTCCAAATCCAACGTCGGTTGATCCAATCGCTTTGAACCTTGTCCAAGCTGTCGGTTTGCTACAAACTCGCGTCGATGATCAATGGAAACAGTACTTGGCACTTCCTCCCGATTGGTTTACCGGAAGGCGCTTAACGGATGCGGACGTCCATAGCGTTCTCATTCGCTACGAACGAGTCGAGACCAACCCACAATTGGCGGCGCTACGCACATTGCCCGAATTCCAACAAACGCTTCAAGAAATAAGAGCCTTGGCAGCACGTATGGAGCCTTCCCCTAACCAACTCGTTCTGCCTCCACCGCCCAGGGCTGCCATGACAAGCGACAGCCGCATCCGCAACTGATGTTGTGCAAAGTCGCTCCAAGGTTACGGCATTGCTCCCTTCGCCGCTGACGAAACACAAACCTAAAGTACGATGTCGTTGAGCCCATTCAGAATTACAATGCCGGTTTCCGATTCAAAACTTTCCTGAGCGGATTCGGTGTCGAGCGCATCCCAAGAGGCAATCTTCCCAAAATCGAGTCCTGTTTCCGATTCGAGTTGCTTGATGCTCAATTGAACTGGCTTGTAATCTTCAAACTCAAACGCCTCTTCCAGTCCCTTGATCAGGCTGGCTTGAGTCAATTTGAAAGCTGCTGCCGTTGGCTTGCCAGCATCGGACTGAAAAACAATGACTTTCCAGAATTGCTTTGGCAGTTTGACCCCGCGATAAATCCGATCGTTCTCCCTCATAATCGGACCATTGAAGATCGATAGTGGACGTTGAACCTTTTTCCCTTGCGATGCAACGTAATTTTCAAGATCGCCCCACAGAGCAAGACCCGGTGGTGCTTGGCTACTCTTGCCCTGATTGGTGATCTCATGTTGCGGCGAACAATTCGTAAAGTGGAATGTATCGTCGTTCGCCAGCTTCGCCTGCTTGGCTGTCTTACCCCAAGCCGCATCGGCTCGTCTTACCAAGTGCCCTCGGTCAAGTGGATTTTTGGCGTACAGATCTTCGCCGGCCTGGGTTTCGGCTGAGGGGTGAACACGAGGGTCAAAAAACCACTTGTCCCCTCCCTTATCGCGAGGATGTTGATATCGTGCAGTGGGGTCAAAATTGACTCCTGCCACAAATGCCAACTTGCGCGTTTTGTTAAAGATAAGACTGTAATGGTAATAGTTCAGTAGGTACTTATTGTCCCCCGTTTTCCCATCAAGAGCATACGCCTTCGATCGGGTGCTGACAGTCAGCTTGGGAAAAGGCACCCCGAACCCGAGGAAATCCGGATCGTATCCGGGGCGGTCTTCATAGTTGACATCGGGCATAATTTTTTCAAGTTGCTCATTCCCTGCATCACCGTCGTCTTGATCCGTAGAGCTCGCGGTAAATCGTGCTGCGTTGATTTGGGTCGGCTCGGGTTCACCCACTTGGATCGAAATACGGATTGGAATGGTAAGTTGATAAGTAGATGATTTGCTCGAATGCTGGTCGTTGCTCATGATTTGCATTCGAGAACTTGAAGTGGTGTCGGGTGGGGGGGGTGGTATGTCAATTTTGTCCTGGCGCTGAGTGGACCCGCCAGATTGGAGCGTTTTTTCAAACTCTGCCGAAGGCTCGGGGCCAATCGCTGCCAAAAATTCTTGTTGCAGGTCACGGGCTGCACCTTTGAGAGTTAGCTGCTCAACGGCGTGAACAATCTTCGAAGTGCGAATCCCTTCATTCGCAATCCAGTCGACGTCATCCACATTGTCTCCTTTTGTCCAAACGTCTCCATTGCGTTTCAGCCATCTGCCGTCGCTGTCGGTTCGTGGAACTCCTGAGTGATGCAGCGCTACGACTTCCCACTGGTCATTGAAAACAGGGGAGCCTGATGAACCCGGTTCCGTGTCCGCCTCGTAATGAAGCACGATATCTTTGCCATCGAACCAGTCCAGCAAACGATTTTCCCGAATCACCACCTGTTTCACTTCGCCTCTTGGGTGCTGAATGATGTTGATGTGCTCGAGCGTGATGATTTTTCCGAGTTCCTTGATCATGGGGCACCAAACCAAAGGACGCTTCGTGGTTCGCCGACTGAAATCCACGGCCACCATGGCGAAGTCGAGTTTCTTGTCGTTGATAAAGAACTTCTTTGGATTCAGCGGGAAGGGTTGGGGGGCAGCGACGTTTCCCCATCGATCGCGCTGATATTCAAATTCAGCCATACTCATCATCGCAACATCGATCGAGGGTAAGACGTGATGATTGGTCAAAAGCAACCCAGGCGTCACCATGAACCCCGTGCCATAACTGGTGCAGCCATTACCAATATTTGTCGCGATGCGGCACACCGCATGTGAAACGTACAACGCTTGTTCGAGGAATGCCGTAAACTGAAAGTCACGCGATCGATTGATCACACGTTCCAGACTCAACTCGTCCGCGTGTTGTGTAGGCAACGGGGCGGTTTTTGAGGTCGACCTAGCGTCGTTGAACGATTCGACCAAAATGGACAGGTCAGGCTTAACTGCGACAGCGTTTTTGCTTTCCAATCGTTGGGCCCGCAATAGAACGCGTTCGGGCGATTCGACGTTCGAGTACGAAGAGTTCGATTTAGCAAGCTCAACCTTGCGATGGTGGGTTCTACGAGTACTCCAGCGTTTTGCTGCCGTTGCCGCCGCATCTAAGTCCACCGCAAACGTGTTCATAGGAGAAACCATGATGATACCCCGCAAGACTTATCGCAAGAAAGATCGAACGCTATTCCCAGATCACGCTTCGCTTGATTGAGGCCTATTAACTTTTCGCCGCCGCCATCACGCAAACGTTCAAGAGTACATCATCGCAAACGCTCATTCCAGTACGGTGGCTAACGATTTCTAAAGAAAGGAACTAAGAAATCGCACGTGAATCCCAGAACGCTTGCTCGCGGAAGCGGCTGGAATTGCCCCTCATGACCTTGTGTCATGAGAAGCAAAGTTTGGTCGGCTAAACAACGCCGCGGGGCCGTGGGAACTTTCCTCACCCATGTGGCAAGCACATGGGGGCCGGGACCGCTTCGCGGTGGGACTCGGTTTAGCAGACCAAACTTGCTGTCCAACGACACAAGGTCGTTGGGGCAGTGACCGCTCGCTGCGCTTGCGGTCGTTGGGGCAGGGATCGCTCGCTCCGCTTGCGTTCGTCGCGGCAGTTTCGCTCGCTGCGATTGCGTTGAATGAAGACTGGTAAAGTGGAAGTCAGGTCAGCCCCGACGGAGGAGGCGCAGAAATAGCACCGACGCAACCCACTCAGGAGGGCGCGTCCTGAGGGAGAAAATCGAAGTAACTCAAGGACGGTTAGTCGACGGTTAGTCCTGAGTCAGTAAATTGAGACCTGCCGCTGGCCGAAAACACGAACATTCCGCGCGGTCATTTGGAACCTTCCATGTGTATTTTCTGAACGTAAGTTGGCTCGAAATTTGCGTCGAGAACTCGAACACATTTCTTCAGAATGTCCTAGGAGGTTGCAGGGTGTAAAATTCGGCTCGTTTCACGTTAAATCTCACAATCGCCATGGAATACGCAACGAAAAAGCTGCACGACACTGTTGTTGTAAAGCGACATGATTCGTCAACTCCTCTTGAGATCTTTTCGGTTCACTTCAACGTGCGGTCCAGCCTCCGTCGACCGTCAGCAAACTCCCTGTGCAGTAGCTGCTTGCTGTGCTCGCGAGGAAGACGACGGGGCCTTGGATTTCTTCGAGTTTGCCCCAACGTTCCATGGCGGTTGCGCCTAGTATGTTGCGTTTGGCGTCTTCGGTGTCGGCGATCGGTTCATTCATCGGGGTCAGGAATGGCCCAGGGCAGATTGCATTGACGGTGATTCCGTCTTTCGCAAGTTCGATCGCAAGTGCACGCGTCAATTGAACCACGGCTCCCTTGCTGCTCGCATAAGGTGTTCGATTCGCAAGTCCAACCGTACCGAGTGTGCTCGCCATGTTGATGATCCGCCCAAACGCTTGACGCTTCATCCTGGGCACCACGTGCTTTGTCAAGTTCCAGAGTCCCGTTACGTTGACATCGATCACCTTTTGAAAGTCAGGTAAGGTTAGCGATTCGATTGGGCCGCGAATATTGATCCCCGCATTGTTCACCAAAATATCGATTCCGCCAAGCCAACTCGCTGCGCGGTCCACAAAGGCTGGAATCGATTCCGTGGATTGGATTTCGAGTTCGAAACCTGCAACTCGACTTCGGGTCGCCCTTGAAATTGCGGCAGCCGCGTCTTCCGCGTCGGAGGCCTTGCGAGCGGTGATAATGACATCGGCACCACAACTGGACAAGGCCGTTGCCATGGCCGTCCCAAGTCCTCGGGCACCGCCCGTGACAATTGCCCGCCGACCCGAAAGATCAAACATGCGATGACCCAAAAGCCAAGATTCAGGGATTGGTGTCATGTTGGGTTACCGACTTAAACAAACTGGATTAGAATTTCGAAACGACCAAGGGGTTTGGTTATACCAAAGTAGCGAACAAGAAAGAAGTTCTCCGGCGATGCGCGAATATGACGTTTGTGGGTTAGGGAATGCGATCGTCGACATTTTCTTAGAGTTAGACGAATCGGAATTTGAATCCCTCGGCTTCGAACGAGGTACGATGCGACTCATGGAAGCGGACGAACAGCACGCTCTGCTGTCGCAATTTGCTCAGCGAAACGAGGAATTGAGATTGGTCAGCGGTGGGTCGGTTGCGAACTCCATTATCGGTCTATCGCAACTGGGCGGTCGAGCCGCGTTTATCGGTTGTGTCGGTGACGATCGATATGGCTTGCACTACGCTGAAGAATTCAACGCCCTCAAAATTAACATAGGTAATCCCATCATTTATGGTGAAACGACCGGAACCTGCTTGGCGATAATTACGCCGGATGCGGAGCGAACCATGCGAACCTGCCTAGCCGTTTCAAGTCATCTTGCGGCTCGCCACGTCGATCAGAAACGCATTGCCAATTCGACTTGGTTATTTATCGAAGGGTATGTGTTTGCAAACCCGGCAACGGGCCAGCATGCGATCCGAGAGTCGATACAAGCAGCGAAAGCAGCTGGAACCAAGATCGCATTGACTTGCTCCGATGCGTTTGTGCCGGAAGTCTTCGGGG
The DNA here is from genome assembly GCA_945875845.1 of Pirellula staleyi DSM 6068. Taxonomy (GTDB): domain Bacteria; phylum Planctomycetota; class Planctomycetia; order Pirellulales; family Pirellulaceae; genus JBKCUI01. The sequence goes on along the minus strand of CAMCMB010000008.1, from coordinate 81,322 downwards.
ATGCATTTCATGAGGCGCTCGGTCAGAGTGACTTGCTGTTCTGCAATGCACCTGAGTCTCTTGCGGTGACCAAAGCCAGCAGCAGCGAGGCTGCTTTTGATGCATTAAAGGCACTAGTTCCAAACTGCATCGTAACCGATGGACCCCACGGAGCATTTGTTCGGTTCCAAGGCGAGGAATCCCACGTACCTGCGTTCGCTTGCCATCCAAAGGATTTGACGGGCGCAGGCGACATGTTCGCGGGCGCTTTTTTGTACGGCATCACACACGGCTATTCGCCAGCGCTGGCTGCACGAGGCGCGAATTTTTTATGCATGAACGTCATTACTCAAGTCGGTGCAAGGCTCCAGCAAGATGCTAAGAGCCTATGGGAAGAAGCTCTCGAAGACCGACGTGCCAACGACGTGGGCGGCTGACAACCTAGCACCTAAGCAGCAACAAACTTGGTCAGCTTTGCTCGCAAATCATCCGCTTCGAATGGCTTGGTCAGGTAATCGTTACCACCAGCTAGGATCGCAGTGATCAGTTGTCCCGTTTGTGCTTCGGTCGTGACCATGATGATCGGTACTTGAGATCCGAGCGCGCGTATTTCGGTTACCACGTCCAGTCCGCTTTTTTCTGGCATACTCCAATCGGTGAGGATCAGATCCACTGGAAAGGCTTTGTACGCATCAATTGCTTCTTGTCCATTGACTGCTTCAACAATGTCGGAGACTCCGACTGCCTTCAACTCGCGGATGATTATTTTACGCATGATGCAAGAATCGTCGGCTACTAATACCTTCATAGGATGTCTCTCGCATTTCGGCTGATTCGCATCGAATAAATGCGACTGGGAAACTTGAATCGAATTGTCCTAAAATTCGGACTTCTAAATGTTGGTCACAACTTGGAACAGTCAAATCGATTCTGTCGATTTCGGGCAATTTTCCATGCGAGCGCGCTTACCCGTCAGGTCACCATCGCGTCGCACGAGCGTCTCGCTCGTGAATCCGTGGCACGAGCGTCTCGCTCGTGAATCCATGGGCGAGACGCCCATGCCACCCGTTCGCGTTACAACCGCATGGGTTTTGGGATTGAGCCAACCGACAGCACTTTCGACATCGATTCCCAAGAATTCGATTCCAGGCTTGCAAGGGTTTCCTCGGCATGTTGGATTCCGTATTCGATGGTTTGAATAAGCCTCGATCGCATGCAACCAACAGAATCAAAGGCTTGCGAATGGATCATCCCCATTGCAGCTTCGCAAATGCGCTGATTCATTCGGGGCGAGATCGGAGAATGACTGCAATGTTTATTGAGCCAGTTGCGACAACTCGCGAGCTGCAACGACCAAACCATCTGCGATTGTGCACCGAGCCTAGGCTGACTGAAGTCGTCCGAGAACTCTTCCATGCGCGTGCTTGAGAAGGCGTACACGGTACTAAGACTGGAATTTGCGAAGTACCCGAGAAGCAGATCTGTCCAGTGCTCAAGGTAATGACGTAAACGGTTCAATTCGGCGGCCTCCGCTATCCCTCGGTCTACCCCCGCAAGAATGATTTTCAGGCATCGATTTCGAACTTCGCAGTGAGCCGAGAAAACGTTGTGGAGAATGGCTCGTGAGTCACCATCCACTTGTCGTTCTTCCAACTGGGCTGCTACTGCCACGCAGACGCGAGCGAGAGGTTCGGACAAAAGAATCTCTTCGATCAGGCTCCTGAGTTTCTCCCATGCTCGAATCCGTCGAGCCATACTGAGCGATAGCGTTTGAACTCGATATCTAGTAAGCAAAGAATTCCAACCATCCAATCGCACTCGATTTCGAATCCAGTACTCATTCACCGCCTCACAGCGCAAGCTTTCACGCTGGCAAACCAGCGTCGACCCGTGATAGCCCCATAGACTTGCCGTTTCAACCAGCCAACCGGAATGCATAGGACTTCTCAAGTGAACGATTCGTTGCATAGACTCTAGCAATCCAGATTCCTCCAAACGCCACAAGAACTCAAGCACTATTGAGTAAGAAAATCGTCAATGAATTGCGACGGCTACTCCTCAATCGGAATAAACGCCAAACTCATTCAACGCAATGAGGATCTAGAAATTTTTCGCCGCGTTCTTTTCTGTGAGGTATACTGGGTGCGAAGGTTGCGAAGCCACAAATTTACCAGCAAAGGACAGGGCATTATGAAAATTAATACTACGATCAGATTCGTTGCCGTCGCCATAATAGCACTAACGATGTTTGCCTCTGCCGACCGAGCGAGTGCAAAGCAGTTCACGCAGATCCATCAGGGGCGCGAGGTGGTCGTTCACACAAACGCCCTGCCTGTTATTTTGCATCGCTTAGTCCCACCGCAGCACGGTCGCCATGTGACAGCGCGGGAAATCGAACAAGGGCAACTGCCCAACGCGACACCCAGAGCAATCTTGAAACCCAGGAGATAAAGCGGCCCGTACGGCTTTTTCTGAGCCCATTTTTAGAGAGCAAACAGTGGAAATTTGGCCCGCGATTGATTTATTGGGCGGAAAATGCGTGCGACTTCAGCAAGGTGACTACAGCCGTGACACCGTTTTTAGCTCCAATCCGGCGGAGGTAGCGAGACGTTGGTTTGATGCTGGCTCTGAGCTCTTGCACTGCGTCGATTTGGACGGTGCTAAGTCCGGAAGCATTGTCAACGAACACTCTATCCGCGAGATTGTTGGTGCTTCACTCGGCAAAAAAGTCCAATTAGGAGGTGGTGTCCGGAACGAAGCCACCATCGAACGCTTACTGCATTTTGGCCTTTCGCGTTTAGTGGTTGGAACGGCTGCTCTCAAAGATCCCGCTTGGTTTGGATCCATGTGCGAACGCTATCCTGGCCAATTGGTGCTTGGACTGGACGCGCTCAACGGGATGGTCGCTACCGAGGGGTGGCTGGAGACATCGCAGACGCCTGCAAGCGAACTTGTCGATCGGATTGCTCAACACACAGGGCTGTGTGCGGCAGTTGTTTACACCGACATAGCAAAAGATGGAATGATGGCTGGACCCAACCTTCAATCGTTAGCCGAGATCCAATCCATGAGTCCGTTTCCCGTCATCTGTTCCGGGGGCGTGACGACTTTACAAGACGTGCGTGAATTGATCGCACAAAAAACGGCCGGTGCGATCATTGGACGATCGCTCTACGATGGGCAAATGCAGTTATCGGAAGTGCTTCGTATCGCCAATGCGGATTGAAAACCCGACGCGCGATGGGCTGTTGATTTAATGAAGTCGTTATTCGGTAAGGGTGGTACGACGGACTTCCTAGTCCGTCCAAAGGGAATTCGACGGACTTGGAAGTCCGTCGTACCATCAAAGCAACACGCCTGCGAGCGAGTGGCCGCCTACAATCCCTCGCTACGTGGCATGGGCGTCTCGCCATGGATTCACGAGTGAGCGTGCGAGCGTGCGAGCGTGCGCGTGCCACGCGTGAATGGCGTTAAAGGACTTTGCCGCAAATGATGGTAGCGTTGTGCCCGCCGAAGCCAAAGCTGTTGTTCATCGCGATTTTGATTTTCGCTGCTTTCGCATGATTGGGGGTGTAATCCAAATCGCAGTTCGGATCGGGCGTATCCAAGTTGATTGTGGGTGGGATAACGTCACGATAGCAAGCAAGAATGGACAAGATCATTTCGATGCTTCCACTCGCCCCGAGGGCATGACCCAGGTGCCCCTTCGTACTTGAAAGCGAAACCGTCTTTGCAGACTCACCGAAAATCGATTTGACTGCAACTGTTTCTGCTTTGTCGCCTAGCGGGGTGCTAGTGCCGTGGGCGTTGATGTAGTCGATCTCCGAGGGGTCGAGTTTGGCATCCCGCAATGCATTGAGCATCGCTCGACCCGCACCGCGTCCCTGTTCGTCTGGAGCGGTAATATGGCCAGCATCGCATGAACCGCCGTAACCAAGGATTTCGCCGTAGATTCTGGCTCCACGTTTTCTTGCGTGTTCGTATTCTTCAAACACGAGAACGCCGCAACCCTCGCTTAAGACGAATCCGTCCCGGTCGTTGTCGAACGGTCGGCTCGCTTTTTCAGGTTCATGATTGCGGGTCGAGAGGGCCTTCATGTTGGCAAAGCCTGCGACTCCCATTGCAGTGATGGCTGCTTCGGTGCCACCCGTCAGCATCACATCCGCATCATCGTATTGGATAGCCTTTAATGCATCACCCATCGCGTTGTTGCTAGATGCGCATGCAGTTGCCACGGCGTAGTTAGGGCCTTTTAATCCGTACTGGATGGCTAGATTTCCACCAGCCGCATTCAGCATCATCTTTGGAATCGTGAACGGGCTAACCCGATCTGGCCCCTTGCTAAACATCTTGAACATCTGTTCTTCGATTTCGTTTAGGCCTCCAATACCGGAGCCTAGGATTGCTCCGCACCGGTAAGGGTCCTCTTTTTCGAAATCGAGCCCAGAGTCATGAACAGCATGAAAACCAGCGAACATGGAGAAAAGTGTGAAGCGATCCAATCGCTTCGCATCTTTTGCTTCCACGGTGTTTCCTGGGTTGAAATCGGTCACATCTCCACCGAAACGCACCTTGTGATGCGTTGTGTCGATTACCGTAAACGGATGAATACCGCTCTTGCCGTCCAAGATGGACTGCCATAGCTGTTCAACTTGACAAGACAGGGGCGTAACGCAACCTAGCCCCGTCACCACGACGCGACGTTTCATGCTTTAACCGAAAACGATCCTTGATAGAGAACGATTAAGCTTGTTGCTTTTCTATGTAATCAACCGCTTCACCCACGCGTTGGATTTTTTCCGCAGCTTCTTCCGGAATGCTTATGTCAAACTCTTCTTCGAGTTCCATTACCAATTCGACCGTATCCAACGAGTCGGCTCCAAGATCGTTCACAAAGTGAGTTTCTCGACCGATCTTGTCTTTCTCGACACCAAGTTGTTCGGCAACGATGTCGATGACTCGTTCCTCAATAGAAGCCATAGCTGGGTGCTCCCGTCAGCAAATTCAAATCAAAAATTGTTGGAAAAGTAGTCGATCGCCAAAACGATTTCGGCGGGGTGCCAAAGATAGAGGATTTTAGCAAAATAGGTCAAGCCATGAAGTGCTCTACCGAGGACTTACATGCCCAAATAGTTGCAAGAAAGAGCGGATTTCATGGAGTGCGGGGCTTGGTTTTCCAAAATTGGGTGTCAACCCAACCTTTTCGCTTGTTCCAATACGGATCCTTTTTCCGCAAAAAACCGGTGCTTCCCGGCATCTTTTGGATTGTTTTCTGGCAACGATCCATCTGCGCATTCGCCCTTGCCCAAAACTACTTTGGAAGTGTGTAGGGCGGATTTGCTGGAAAGTTTCCGGAATTAGCCGGTGGCAGCGATCCGTTCGCCGGTGGAAGCGCAAAGTTGCCGTTTGGCTGGACTGGTTGCTGCGATTGCCCCGAGGCTGGAACCACCGGCGGCAAGGCGTTGGGTTGATATCCATTCGTTGGAGCGTTTCCAGGAGGTAGAGCCGATGAAGGGTAACCCGCCGCAGAATTGCCCGAGGGTGGGAAAGCGCCTTGCTGCTGTGGGAATTGCGGCTGTTGCGGCTGCTGGAATTGCGATACCGGCATTTGCTGTTGCGGCATTTGCTGTTGCGGAGGTTGCTGTTGCAGAGGTTGCTGAAATTGTTGCCCGTTTGCAGCAGCAGGAAAGCCCGCAGGAGCGTTCGGCAAGGAAGCGACTCGCTGTTCTTGCGGTGCAGGCTGCTCAGGCTCAAGATTCTCAAAGTTGACGATTTGAACGTCGTCGCCGTTCATTGGATCGACAGCCATTTCGCAGATGCGCCACCCTGTAGCTTCCTTTCGAAGCCCCCAAACAACATCAAGATTGGCTTCTGGCTGGCCGTTTTGTGCTGGCTCGGACCAAACCGTGGAAACCAGCATCGAATCAGGTTGCTCTGGATGGGATCCCGATTCACCGATTTGAAACGTAGCCATCGGCGAACCGAGAGGATCGATTTCCAGCTTTTTGCGAGTGATCTCCTCACGGGCGGCGGTTGACAGGAGAGCCGCTAATTGTGTTCCGTTCCCCTGTCGCATGCTGTCCAGAAACAAGCGAACGACCTCTTTGGGCTCGGTCGGAAGCTGGGAAGTTGCCCCGGTTCGCGGTTGGGACGGCAAATTGTTGCTTGCGGTCGATCCCGTGGTAGCAGGCGTGTCCATGGTTGCCGTAGGCGGATTCGATCCACAGCCCGAGACGAGGACGGCGGTGGCTGCAATCGGTATCCAAAGTAGTTTTTTCATGGTTCGTGATTCCGTTCAGTAAAGAAAATGGGTCATACGGGCTCTCCCAAGCCAGGCTCTCCCAAGCCAAAAGAATCGATAACTTCTCTGCAGTCTCCGAGTCAATACCAAGGTAGCTTGAATGATGGAAAATCGCCCCGATATGGGAATAAGGCCATTTTTGGGGACTCCTAATCCGCAGGAACGCGCTAGCGGGCTGTTGATTTAATGGTACGACGGACTTCCTAGTCCGTCGAATTCCCCATTGACGGACATCAAAGTCCGTCGAGTCGTCAACGAACAACGATCGTCCGTTGGTACATTTTTTCCACGCATTTGCCTTATTACCGCTCGCGATGGCATTTCTGCAACGCCGCAAACGCTCTTGACGCGTGGATCGAAAAGCCGGTACTGTTCGGGGCTTGAGGTAAGGCGAAGGGTCAAAGAACTGAGGGAGAACCAAATTGAAAACAACCGCAATACCAGTCGCTTCGGTAGATGTTTCCGGCAAAGAAGAGGCGTACGCGGTCGAGGCCATTCGCAGTTCTTGGATCTCATCGGTGGGTCCCTTTTTGGACCGCTTTGAGCAAGAATTTGCCGAGCTTTGCGGTACAAAGTATGCGCTGGCTTGCTCAAACGGAACGACCGCATTGCATCTTTCTCTCCTGGGTTTGGGACTGCGACCTGGGGACGAAGTCATCGTTCCTTCCATGACTTACATTGCGACGGCAAACGCAGTCCGATACTGCGGTGCAGAACCTGTTTTCGTTGACATTGATCCTGAGACTTGGTGCATTTCACCTGAGGCGATCGAGCGCGCCATAACACCTCGAACGCGAGGGATCATTGGTGTGCATTTGATGGGGCATCCAGCGGATATGGATGCCATCAACGAAGTCGCTGCGATCAACGGCCTGTGGGTGGTTGAGGACGCTGCCGAAGCTCATTTTGCCCAATACAAAGGGCGTCCTGTTGGTGGCCTTAGTACCGTCGCTACCTTCTCCTTTTTCGGAAACAAAATTATTACCTGTGGCGAAGGCGGAGCGGTGACCCTGAATGACCGCCAGCTCTACGTTCGGCTCAAAATGCTACGTGGCCAAGGCATGGATCCTCGCCGGCGGTACTACTTCCCAATCACGGGGTACAACTTTCGCCTCACGAATGTTGCATGTGGGATTCTTTGCGGTCAATTGGAGCGTCGCGAAGAGATCTTTGAAAAAAGACGAGCCCTGTTCGACTACTACACTTCCTCTCTCAAGGGTGTGAGTGGTGTCGATTTCCAGCCCGTAGCATCTTGGGCTCGAACTGCGCCATGGATGTATAGCGTGACCATCGATCCGCAGCAGTTTGGTACAACGCGTGATGAATTGATGGATGCTTTGAAAGCCGAAGGAATTGACTCCCGTCCCTTCTTCTATCCACTTCATACCCTTCCGCCTTTTTTGGAGGCGGCCGCTAGGCAACGACATTCGCTTGCTCACTCGGACCATCTCAGTGCGAATGGATTGATGTTGCCAACCTACAACCACTTGACGACAACAGATATGGATCGAATTGTGAAAGTCATAAGACGGTCTGCAGTTTCTCAAATGGGAGTTCGGCGAGCAGCTTAAAGTCCTATGACGATGCTTTCGTCGATTCGATCTACCGATCATGACTCAGAAGAAGCTTGATAAACTAGCGGTCGTGCTCCAGAGCTCCTCCACCGGCGGATGGAGGTACACATGCCGACTCATTCAGGCAATTCGTCGCGATAGGCCACAAATTGCGATCACGGTTTACCTCGGCAGGCGGCTCAAATCGGTCGGGGAAGAGGGCTCACCTCGGCGGATGCTCGAACAATTCGGTGTTCAAGTCAAAGCCATGCCCTACCTCAAGTGCGTCGAGCCAGGCAATCCCCTTCGGACCTCGATCCACAAACTTCGACAGACTCTTCAGTATTTTCAGTACCGTCGTTGGATCAAGGATCTGAATTTGCAAGACGTTGTGCTTTTCGCATGGCCGTTTGGGATCGAATGTCCGGACATCCAAGTTCCGATTGCATTCGTGCCACATGATTTTAACTACACGCATTTCGTAGGTGCGTTTGTGGAAACACCGAGGTCGACACAGTCGCTCTACAAACAGCATAGGCGATGGCTTTCGAACGCATTTCCAATCGTTTCCTCAAACTTTATCGCCCAAGACTTGAAGCGAGCGTTTCCTGAGTTTCACGGTCACACCAAAGTCATCCCGATTTCTCATCTTGGGAATCTTGTCGGAATGGACGAATCCGAAGCAAAGAAAACAGTTGGCACTTTGGGTATCAAGGGAGACTTCATTCTATGTCTTAACAACGTTTCGGCTCACAAAAATCTGGGTCAGTTGCTAGGTGGGTTTCATTACGCGCGAGAGAAATTCCCAGAGCTACGCCTGGTCCTTGTCGGATTTGGAACCGAAGGCATATGCGGAAATGCGAATACGCCTTGGTATCTAGACAATGTCCAGGATGGTGGAAACGTTGTTAGCCTTGGACTAAGGCATGATCGAGAAGTGACCGCGTTGATTAAGCAAGCGAAACTCGTCATCAACCCCTCGCTTTACGAGGCGGGAAATGGTTCGGGACTTGACGCTTGGATGTTGGGCACTCCTGTCGCGATGTCTGCTATCCCATCGTTTCTCGAGCACAGAGAACAACTCGGAGTAATGGCTGAAACGTTCCATCCGCGATGCTGTTACGAAATTGGCGACGCCATTTGCCGCATCATCGCTGGACCAGAGAACGCGAAAGCGAACGCGGAAGCTTCCATGCAAGCAATGATGCGTTACACATGGTCCCATGTCGCGGCACGCTATCTTTCTGCCTTCGAAGAGATTGTTGCCTAAGGAAAACCAAGTCAACCGAGAGATGCTTTTGTGGCCGCCTGAATTCGATTCCGTTTGATCTTGACGGTAGTTTTGTGCAGGCCGTACCATCCCGCGAATGCTGACTATTTCCATGCTTCGTATTTTAATCCGCCGAATGAAAATCCTCCTTGCGAACAGTTTTGATCATGCTACTGACAGCCGAGATGAACTCGACTTGCGTCAATTACAAGACGAATTGATAGCGAAGGGGCATTCCGTCGATTGCTTTTCCTTGCCATTCGTATTCGAACACGAATCGTTGCTTGGTCAAGTCATGAGTTACAGGCTTCTCGACGTTCGTCAAGCATGTGACAAGCTCGTCGCGATTGGAGCACCCTCCCATCTTTTGCGTCATGACAACAAGGCGTTTGTCGCGTTCAGAGCCCCATTCCTGCTTCAGGATTTTCACGACAACCATGCGGAAACACTAAAGCCTAAAAGCTCATTTCGAAACAACGTACTTCGTGATAAGTTGCGTTGTGCTGACCAACTCTCCCTCCGTGAATCAAAAGAGATTTATTGCTTGATACCCGAGCTTGGTGCGACGATTACTCGGTCCTTCGGTGTGGATTGCAAAGTTTGTGATATCAAACAGCTAGCAGCGTATATCGGTTCCGATAACTGCATCGAGGACAGCTCGGTAGTCACACGCGATGCCACGACAGGAAAACTCGCAGCATGAAGATCTTGATCGTCAACAACATGGTTCCTTATATTCACGGAGGTGCGGAGGAACTCGCGAACTATTTGGTGATGCATCTGAAACATTTGGGGCACGACGTTCGATTGTGCCGTATCCCCTTTCGATACGACCCGCCGGAACAGATACTAGACGAGATGGTTGCTTGCAAGTTCATGCGAATAGCGGAAGTAGATCTTGTGATCGCAATGAAATTCCCGGCTTATCTCATCCCGCATCCGAACAAAGTGCTTTGGCTTGTTCATCAGTACCGCCAAGCCTACGACATGTGGGAATCGGGCGATTCCAACATACCAGCCTCTCTCGCAGGTCAAGAACTTCGGAACTGCATTGTGCAGGCGGATTCGGAATGTTTTAGGAGCACCAATCGCCTTTGCACAATCTCACCGATAACTCAAAAGCGGCTAAAGAAATTCAATGGATTTGACAGTGAACTTCTGAGGACTCCGATCAACGGTCCAGAGGATTTCAAGCAGGGAGAATATGGGGATTACGTATTTTGCGGTGGACGAATCAACTCCACGAAACGTCAGCACCTCCTAGTCGAAGCAATGCTCCACTCCCGTTCCTCTGCGAAACTGGTGATTGCTGGTCCTGCAGATACTCAAGCAGACTCGTTGCGTTTGATGAAGCTTGTTGAGAAGAATGGATTGAGCGACCGAGTTCGGTTGGAGATTGGATTTCATTCGCGACAGAAAGTATCGGCACTCGTTTCCAACTCGCTTGCGTGCGCTTATTTACCTATCGACGAGGATTCTCTGGGATACGTCTCGATGGAAGCAAACCAAGCGGGAAAAGCAGTGCTCACGTCTACCGATTCGGGAGGCTTGCTGGATCTTGTTTCAGACGAGGAATCGGGATGGGTTCGAGAGCCAACCGCGAAACAAATCGGTCGAACCATCGATACCATTTTTGAAAATCGCAATCGAACGATTGAGATGGGTATGGCGGCTCGTGAGCGATGGCTCAAAATGGGAATTACCTGGGAGAGAACAGTCGAAAGGTTAGTAGCATGAGACTAGCTTGGTATACCCCCTACTCGCAGTTCTCCGCGATAGGCGCATTTAGTCGAGAAATTATCGTAGCGCTTCAGAAGATGGGGCACGAGATTGTTTTGATTCGATGTGAAATGCTGCAATCGGAAGTGTCGAAAACCCAAGCGACGAGTGTCTGCGAAATTGTCCACGCGTCCAACATCGAATCCGATTTGGAGAACTACCTTCATGGGTTTGATATGGTAATCTACAACGTGGGTAACCATTTGCCGAATCATTTCTATGCACTTGAGCACCAAGCTCGAGTTCCTGGAATAACGCTTTTGCACGACTACATTCTTCATAATCTACTCGCGGAATGGGCTTGCTGTCCTGGCAATAACACGTATCGGGACGTACTCTACGCAGAGGCAGGCGAAGAGGCGATTGCAGAGTATGACGAAGCGCTTCGGGGAGATGTGCAGCGAGACTGGTACATGTCCAAAGCAACTCGTCATCCGGTCCTTCGATTTGCGGTTCAAGGGACATTAGGCATCGTGACTCATGCGAATTTCTATCGATTTGTGGCTGACCATCTGGTTCACTGCCCCGTCGCTACTATTCCGCTCGCATACCCATGCGAATTTGAAAGCAATCTTCGCAAACCAACCAAGAAGCATCCGAAGCTACGATTGATAACCATCGGGGATGTTAACGTGAACAAGCTCTGCGAGCCGGTTATTGCGTCGATTGGGAGTTGCCCGTCGTTGAGCTCCACCTGGCAATATCGAATCGTGGGCAAGGTGACTAGGTCCTATGAGAAACATCTTAAGCAACTTGCTCAATCGTGTGACTATCCGGTGGATTTAGCTATTCTTGGCAAGGTCGAATCCTCTGTGCTCGAGGCGGAGCTTGAGAAAGCGAACGCGATTTCTTGCCTGAGGTTTCCGATCATTGAAGGGGCTTCGGCAAGCGTGGTCTTGAGCCTTGCAAGTGGCCGGCCAACGCTCGTGAGCGACGGTGGGTCGTTCGCGGAGATTCCCGACGAATTTATTTATCGTGTCCGAATACCCCGAGAAGTGAACATGGTGCGCGAGCACTTAACCGCAATCGCGGCAGACTATGACGCCGCTGTCCGGCGAGCGGACGCGTCAAGAAGTTGGGCAGTTTCACGACACAGCGGACGGAACTACGCAGAAATGCTGTTGCCCTTCATAGAACTAGTTCATGGCGAAAGGCCCATCATGGAATTGTCCGACGAGATAGGCGAATGTTTGAAGTTGTGGGAGTGTCCGGCAGATTCTCCAACCATCGATCGAGTCGACAGTGCCATCGAGACCTTGTTTTCCAACCTACAGATCGCTTCCTCATCCGATTAATCATGACATACTCTATTGGCAAACGGATTCGATCGCATCTGCAACTCATGTCATACGCAGGCAAATTTAGCGGGGGAGCGACCCCGTTGGCATGTTTCTATCAAAAACGAGCGAAAGAACGTAGCGAGTTCGTTTTGGTTCAAGCGTTGGGTTGCCATGATATGGAAATCGATGCCGGCGTGCCATTTGTATGGACCTCTGGGAATGCCACGCTGACTTGTTCCCTTGCAAGACCCTCCAAAGTCCGTTGGGTTTGGATCGATCTGAGTAGTGGACCAAACAAACAAGGCGTCCGTGTTTCGATCAACGAACAAGCGCCGACCCTGTTTCGGTTCCGCGGAAAACGACGCATTCGCTTGAGGATCTATGCTGACCACCGTGTCCAGTCACTCGTCATCCAAATTGAGTCGGATACTTTTATCCCATCCAAATTGAACAAGGAAAGCCAAGACGACCGTGTGCTTGGCATTCAAATTGGTTGTATCCGATTTGCGCGACACTGGTTGCATTTCCTTTTTTTGCCGTCGGGCAAAAAACCAGTCCAGAAATCGAAAATCGCCGCTTAAGTTCGGCCCTTTCTTGTCGGAACGTAAAACTCGCGTTCACTGTTCTTGAGAAACGGCATCCAAGTATTCTTCGAACGAATGAATCGATCTTCCCCGGTATTGAGCCGGTGGATAGGGTGGATGAATCATTGCACGAATAAACGTCTCAATCTTGTCGTCCGGCCAAAGTGGATTGATCTGTCCGTCGTGCGGGCATCCTCTCGGAAAATAAGATGGATCCCCCACTTGTTCCCGACCTGCCTCGTTCGAAACGAGCATTTCCAATGCGAGATCGAACGAATCCATGGCTTTGGTCGCGACACGCTGGTAGAGGGAGCCTTGTGTGTCGAATGGCATGATGGGAACCCTTTCTTGAACTAAGATCCTTCCTGTATCGCACCCCTGGTCGACCAAGTGATAGGTAAACCCGGCTTCTTCCTGTTGGTCAATCATCGCCCAGGTCAATGAACTGCAGCCTCGGTATTGAGGGAGAAGTGATGGATGAAGATTCATGATTTTGCCATTGCAGGCTTCGATCACGTGGGACTTGATCAAGTAACGATAGTAGATCGATGCGATACAGTCGGGCTGGAACGGCAAAGGTGTTTTCGAGATGTTGTCCAGCGAGAATGGTGTATTTGTCTTCTTGCAGAATTCGGCCAAACTGGGAATGTGATACGGAGCTTCGTGCGTAAACACGAATACATTGTGTTTCGCCTGCAAGAGTCGCCTAAGCGCATCGCAGCCGGTCCAGTGAAAACCGCACAACAAAATGTTCAATGAATGCTCCCTAATTGAAGAAAGGTATGTCGAGGATGGATAAGTTTGCGAGATAAATGTCGTTAAGTAAACCACTCCTGGGGGCCGTCTCGCTTTCGTTTTGGAATTGCTCGGCATTGTAACGACTCGCCCCGCCCGCAGGGCCACGGTTCGATCGCCCGCAGGGTCGTTGTTCGATCGCCCGCAGGGGTCGTTGTTCAAATCGCCCGCGGGGTCGTGGTTCGATAGCCCGCAGGGCTCGTGGTTCGATAGCCCAACGGGCTTACACAACCTAGCCCAGGGCAGAGCGCAGCGCCGCCCTGGGTAAGCCATCAACCGCGACATCCATCGCCCTGAAGGGGCCAAACGGACCTGTCATTCCCACATGCACCGCCTGCGTGTTTTGCCCCTTCAGGGCGACGACGCGTTGGCGGGCATTCACCCCAGGGCGGCGCTTCGCTCTGCCCTGGGCTAGGTTGTGGCTGCCCCATTCGGGGCGAAATGCAAAAACCAACCCAAATTTCCATCCGGAACAAACCGGGGCAGGCGCTCAATCGCCCGCAGGGCCACGGTTCGATCGCCCGCAGGGCTCATGGTTCAAATCGCCCGCGGGGTCGTTGTTCAAATCGCCCGCAGGGTCGTTGTTCAATCGCCCGCAGGGCTCATGGTTCGATAGCCCAACGGGCTTACACAACCTAGCCCAGGGCAGAGCGCAGCGCCGCCCTGGGTAAGCTCATGGGAGATTCAATCCATAAAGCTTGAACGGAGATTGACAATGTACGGCCAAAACACAATCGTGCCTATCATCGCTGCCCCAATGGCGGAAAGGAGAACAGCTCCCGCCGAAACATCCTTCGCGTCGCGCACGAGTGGATGGATGTCAGGACAGGCGACATCCGCAAGAAATTCTAACGAAGTATTCAGGGCTTCAGCTGTCCAGACCATGGAGGTTGCCAAAATAATCCAACACCAGTCATTTGCAGACAGTTGCAATACGGCACCCGCTACGACCACGAGAACCGTCGCGGCGGCATGGATCCAAGTATTATGTTGCGAAGAAACGAGACGGCAGATACCTCGAATCGCAAAGCGAACGCTCCGAACGCGTCGCGTTAATTCGAAGCGTCGCGATTGGTCATTCATCGTTGACGGCTCCATCGGAGACTGGGCTCTCCCACGACAAAGGTCTCTATTGTATTCGAGCATGGCGCAATAGAGAATCGGGATTCAGCCCACTTTGAGGCGGGTGCAATTGGGATAGGATTTCAGCCTCTCCCCTTCAGCATGACAGGTTGGAAGTCTATCCCACGCTCGCAACCCTCTCAGAGATCTGAGGAAGATCTCTGAGAACTTGGTCATACTAGGACGAACCCTAGAAGGTAACGATGGCGTCCAAGCCTGCAACGACCTGCGACGAAGACGCGTTGTCGTTGAATGGATTACCCGTACCATCGAACCAATTTGGTTGGACTATTTTTTTCACCAAAGCTGATCCGATTTACGAATGCCCCTTTGTCTGAGGTTCGATCCAAAGCGTTCCAGCCGTTGACTAGCCCGGAGTCGACGGTCACGCTGTCACCCACTTGCATGGTTCCGATAACGCCCCGATGGGTAAACGGACCGGCAAACATGTACGAATGACTCTTGCTATAAAAGAAGTTGGACGTGGCGGGAACTCCTTCATAGCCGATCGGCGTGTAGAAGTGCCCAGCTCGGACAAACCCTTCGCTGTTTCCGACCGATGCGTAGGCTTGAGGTAAAGCAAGCCCGTAGTCTTCGTTGTTCCAACCCGATGTGCCGTTCGGATTGACTTCCAAGCCTCTGGATTGCGCCAGGATAAAATCGTGTCCAAAAAGCACATCGAACCGTCCACCAACAATCGTTTGATCCGATTTCTCGACAGCTCGGTCCAAGATTAGATAAGCTTGATTGAACATCCCGCCGTCATTGTCGATTTGGTTGTAGGCGCCGTTGAAACCGCTCGGGTTTGCTCGGCTGCTCAGCAGGAATCCACCATTCAACCAACCGCTAAACTGCCAGGATGGAACGTTACCCAGACCGCCGCCGCCGATGGCATCGCACCCAGCAGCGCCGTCGCATTGCAAGTCCGGTCCTTCACCGCATGGCGAATCCGCAGATGAAACGGAGACTAACGAAATGATGATCGCCCCTGTAGCTGCCCATCGCTTGGTTCTTTCAAAAAATTTCCGCACTTTTTAATCGCTACCTCAATGAAAATCCTTTTTCAATCGACCGATTTCACAAGCGTCGGAGGCCGGCGATGCAGGTGCTCTGGAAAAAGAATGAACCCCTAAAACGTGAGGAATTTCTGGACTGCCATACCGGTGGTAGGAGTCAGGTAAAATAGGTCGAATTCGAGAATTTGCTAGCGAAAACGAGGATGCATAACGGAAAAGCGTTGCCACACCATCGAGCGAATGCGTCTCTAACGAGCCCAGAGGCATGGGCATGGGCTCCCGCTGCAAAAGTGACGCGACGATTCCACCTATAGCGTGTATTCTATAGGCCTCCCCGCAAATGGTTTCGCGGACCCGAAGTGGAAGGGGCGCGAGGAAATGAAAACAAGCGATCGAGCGATTTTGGGTTTACGAACGGGACATAATTTTTAACTTATGAAAACGATATCAGGTGCGCCGGCTGCGTTTGCAGTCATTGTTTCCTTTTTTGCATTATGCCCTGTGGCACTGGCCCAACGGACTGCGACTGCGACTGCTTCCGCGTACGCCCAAATCGGCTCCGTGAAGGAGGTCAGTGAGATTTGGTCTGCGGATCAACACCTTTACGTCAAAGGAGACGTCGGGGTCGGGCAAAGTCAGCTCCGGACTCTTGCGGGGTGGCTTGCAGAAAATGGCCCCCATTGGACGGTCGTCTTGATGGCGAATGCCGACGGTGAGTCTTTCACGGCTGCCGATCGACGAACCTATTTCGGTATGGATGCAGTTGAGTCGGCGTTGGGCAAGGGGCTCAGCAACCGCACGGGTTTTGGCCAATTGGTTCATCCGGTAACGGGCGAGACCGACGGCGCGATCTTCGTACTGTTTTTGAAGGAGCGCAAATTCAGTTACTTTTCTTCCGAAGCGCAGGACCGAAGAGGGTTGGGGCGTTCCAAGTGGATAGGCGAGTTAGACCAACCCGCCTTTCGAGCCATGCGTGGAGGGGGCCGGGTTGTGGATGCGGTCAAGGATACCGTGCGAACCATCAATCAGCGATTGGATCGTTCGATCGCCGAGGAAGCGGAGTCGGCACGGCGTGAAGAATTGGAGCGGCTACGCGACTTGCAAGCAGCGAAAGAATCGATCGCGCATCACAAGGAGCTCATGAGTGAAGTTGAAACGAAGAGCGCCGAGTTCCGATCCCAGCATCCGCAAGCGACGGGTGAATTGGCTAGGCCTCCATTGAACGAGTGGCGACAGCGGCTGGGTGCTCTCGAGGATGGGCTTAAGCCGGAAAATGCAGGGCCTTCCAGCCAGCCATTGAAGCAGCTTGGCACAGAGATGGATTCGTACTTGAATGGGTATGCGGCCTGGAAGGGCTTCGACGCCAATCGGACGGAGATCCAGCAAGCATCTGCGGAGCTAGCCAAAACTCCCAACTCGGCTGCGAAGGTCCCCATCCAAGAGATGGAAAAGCTGTTGCAAGACGCCGACAAAAAAATGCGCAACGGTGATCTGGATTTGACTCAAGTCCTGAAGCAAGCAGAAGACCAAGCGGTACAAGGCAATGCGTTGAGAGAAGCCGAACTGAAACGAATCGAAGGCGAAAAGGCTAGGTACCGATTGATTCAGCAGGTCTTGCTCGGTGTAGGTGCGGCCTTGATGGCTCTATTGAGCGGTTTGCTCTACGTTTTCAACCGGGCCAGGAAACCCGCCAAGGAACGTGCGATGAGCATGTTGCATGAGCGAGAGGCGTCCGTCGCCAAGGAGACCGATGGCCTGGATCAGTTGTTCGCCCAAAGCTCGGATCTGCTGGGTTCTCGCGATCGCATTGATGAACGAGGGTATGCTGGAGCCACACGCGAACTAAGTTATAACGCGCTGAACGATATCGACGACTTGTTGATCATGAACAAAGAGATTCGCCGCGTGCTGAAGGAGTCTCGCGAAATCGTTGAGCCCAAAGGAACTTGGGATACGGTCGTTAACGCGTTTAGCCGCGAACGCTACGATGAGACATGCCGCCGTATCTCCGGCAAGCCCTTGAAATTCACGCGAGCGACCGGCATACCGCTGGTGCTGATGGACATGATTCGCGAGCGGGCAAAAGCGGAAGGCAAGCCAGATCCGGATGGGATTCCTGACGAGATTATCCTCACGTTCGACGAGATTTATCAGGCCATCCAGCTGCGCCGCCAACGCGCTACCACCGCCATCAAGACGCTGGAGGATTCCCTTATGAACGTCAACGACGAATTGAATCGTCTCCAAGCTCAATTGCAATCGGCCCTCGATCAAGAAAAGCGGCTCGCCGACGCTGCCCTCGAGGATGGTTTCTTTCCGGTCCCAAGCTATTTTGATCACTTGATCCCCTCGGCTCAAAAGGATGTCAAGGATGCCGATGCGATCGCCACGACCGATGCCGTTTCCGCCATCGAAATTCCCATCAAGCTGGCCAGCCGAAAACTCGACGAAGCCCAGCGATTGGCAAAAGCCATCGAAGACTTTCGCGCCGAGGGATTAAAGGAATTGCATGCGATTTCGGACAAGCTCCAGGGGATGAGCTATCCAACGCAATGGATCGAAGCCGAGTTGCGACAGAGATCCCAGTGGGCCAGCGAACTGCTTGAAAAAGCAGCTTCCGATTCCATCGACGAGGATCTACACCAGTTCCAGGACTCGTTACAGCAGTTGATGTTGACTGCAAGCGATGCCGCCGCCTTGGCCGAACAGATCCGCGATCAAGCGACACCGCGTGTCGATCGGCTTCAACAGGAGATTCAGGAAGCGCGTCAAGAGTTCTCGCAAAGCTTGGGTCTACCTGCCTCGCGCGTGCTGGTGGAGCCCAACATGGACCCGGACACAGCAGTGGTGCAGGCGAGGCGGAACATCGAAGCTGCTGCCACCATGCTCCGCCAAGGGAAGACCGACGCCTGCCGGGAAGCGTTGCACGGTTGCGATGCGGAGGTCGCCAGAGGAGTTGAGATCATCGAGGCGTCGAAGGTTTCGGCTCGCGACTTTGATCCGAGTTTGGGCAGAGAGTCCGAGAACCTGCAGCAGTCCCTGACGCGTTGCCGCAACCTGTGGCAGCAAATTCGCGATGCCGAAAAACACTACACTGCCGATGCCCTGCGGTTGGCCTATACGCGTTCGCCCGCAGCTGGTCCGAACGGAACGAAGACCGACAATGAATCGATTGTTCCTGCAGACGTAGACCCTGCAGACGTAGACCCTGCAGACATGGTCTCAGGTGACGTAGACCCTGAACGGGACGGCAGCAGAGCATCGCAATTGCTGGACCGCGCCGAGCAACGGGCAGACGAATGCCGCAGCATTCTGGAATCCGCTCAAAAGATGTTTCATGAAGGGATGATATTGACGTCCATGGGCAAGGTCCAACAGGCGGCGGCGATGACCGTCCAAATGAACAATCGGCTCCAGCGGGTCGAAGACCACTTGAACGATCTTGAGCGGACTGTCGTCGAAAACGAAAAGATGCTGACACAAAGCGCCAGTGCTGTTGGACGACTCAACGAGGCCCAGCGCGACCGCCAAGTCACCATCCCAACGATCGAAAAAATTCAGACGCTGGTCGCGCAAATGGCCAATGTTCACAGTCGGTATGGGGACTCCAGCAGTCGTTGGAATCCCTTTGAGTTCACCCAGCTTCTGCACGTATTGCAAAAGCGCATCGCCGAGTTGGAGGGAATGGTCGTGTCCGATCATCATGGATACGCCGAGGCGAGCCGGGCATTGGATGGCGCTGTCCAGCAGTGGCAAGTAGCAAATCAGTACGTCAAGCAGGCTCGGGCCGACAATATCCCCGATTCACCCGCGACCAGCGAAGGGGTGCAGCGCGTCGTTGCACTCGAACAGAACTTAGTCAGTATCCAACAGGATTTCGGCCAGGATCATGGGGATTGGCAAATAATCGGTCGACGATCTGCCGCAGTTCAGTCCGATCTGTCCAAGATGTCGCGGCAATTGAATGTCGAGTTGCAGCAGGCGACGGAAACCCTCGAAGCCTTCCAACAAGCCTCGCAAGCTGTCTACGACGCGGAGCATTGGACTGGGACCTGGGGAATCCGAGTCCAAGGCTCTCCGGGTGTTCAGCAGATCGAAGCAGCGCGGGCAGCTCTGCAACGCGGTCAATATCCATCCGCCTTGGACTCTAGTAGACAGGCGTACAAGTTAGCCAACCTGGCCATCCAACGTGCAGAACGGGAAGTGGCAGCGCGACGCATGGAGGAACAGCAACAGGCCGAACGCATCCGTCGCGAGCGAGCAGCAGCCGAAGCCGCTCGTTATGGCGGTACCGTGATCGGAGGTTCGTCCGGTCCGTTCATTTTTGGGCCAGGATTCGGAGGTGGATCCCGGGGTGGTCGCTCAGGTGGCGGTGGTTTCGGCGGGGGCTTCGGCGGGGGCTTCGGCGGTGGTTTCGGCGGGGGTGGAGGCGGCGGAGGCGGCGGTGGCAGTTCCGGTGGGGGCAACGATAGTGGCTTCAGCCGATCGGGTTGGTAAGCGTTTTCATGCGTTTAAGCTGCAATTGGTCGTTGAACTGAATTGCGGTACGAACAATTGTTTTTTCGCGGAGCGGCGCAAGCCGCCCGGTGAATTCTTAGAGTGATTTACCAATCCTCACTGGACTGCTCGCGCTGTTCCCCTACCAAGCGAGAGTGAAGCTGGTAGGGTTCGAATTCTTATGGCGGGTCGTTAAGATGCGGTTTACAATGATGCAATCGCGGCATTGAGCTAAGCAGAGGCGTATTGTTGACATACGACGAACTGTGGAGAATTGAATCGTGGCAATGGTCCCTGAATCACCTGAACTAACTTGGGACATCGCATACCTTTTCCCGCACCAAGGCCAATGGAGTGATTCCAAATACTTGGAGTTGACCGACGACTTAACCCACCTGGTTGAATTGACAGATGGTCGATTGGAAATACTCGAAATGCCAACGACGACTCACCAACAGATCGTACTTTGCCTGATACGGTTTCTTTCCGACTTCGTCCGAGAGCGACATTTAGGTACGGCGCTCATGGCACCACTTCGCGTGCAATTGAGACCGGGTATGTTTCGAGAGCCAGATATTGTTTTTGCTACCTCTGCCAACCAAGGATTTGTTCGTGACGATTACTGGCTTGGCGCCGATCTCGTTATGGAGGTCGTAAGTTCTGGTCCCAAAAGTCGTCGACGCGATTTGGAGGAAAAAAGGCGAGACTACGCTGCCGCTGGCATCGACGAGTATTGGATTATTGACCCTATGCATCAGTCGATACTCGTTCTCACTTTAGTGGAGCACGAGTATCATCAGGTGGGCGAGTTCCGGAGTAACGATATCGCTTGCTCCAAACTCATCGAGGGTTTCCGCGTTCCTGTCCATGCTTTGTTTCAAACAGACCCGACTCCGCGGTATGATTAGATCGTTCGGTAAGTTAAAAACGACAGGCTGGAAGCCTATCCCACTTTTTAACGACAGGCTGGTAGCCTATCCCACTTTTACTCGGCCATTCCCAGTCGGATATTCTTGAAGTCTACCCACATTGGCTTGCCCGCATGTAGTTGCAACGCAACGATTCCTTCGCGTAATGCGAGCGTGGGCTCGTTGTCGGTGAAGTCAAGAATGAGCCGATCGTTCAAGTAGTGCTTGATATTGTTCCCCTTGCCGATGATCACGACATCGTTCCAGTTGTCGAGTTTAAATAGCTTCTTGAACTCTTCGGGTTCGATCAGACTTCCAGTGACTTTCTTTCCGGCCGCTTCCCAACTTGCTTTTTCGCCAACCAAGCAGATGCGCCCTCTTTTGCCCCCTTCGTCATAGATGAAGCCCGAAATGTTCGGGAAATTCACTTCGTTTCGGAGTTCATGCTGATAGCCACGAACGACCCATTTGTTCTTGACCTTGTCGTCGACAATATGTTTCGAACGATACTGGATTCCCGAGTTGTTTGTCGCGTTGCAGCGGAACGAAAGCCGAAGATCGAAATCCTTGACGGTGCCGTCTTTCCACAGGATAAAGGTGTTGCCGGCCGCCGCATTCTCGGGAGTGGTTTCGCCATGAATCACGCCATCTCGCACCGACCACAATTTTGGATCACCATCCCACCCACTGAGATCCTTGCCGTTGAAAATAGTTTTCATGCCGGCGGATTCGGGGGGCGCCTTTTGAGGTTGCTGGGCAAGGATCACAGGCGAGCAGACCAAGCAGAATGCAATCGACAACAAGTTACGAATCATGAATGACTCCAATGTGAGAGGAAAGTGAATGGATGCTTACTTTAGTCCAAGCGTTGGTTCGAGACCAAACATATGATTCAAATTTTGAACCGCTGCACCGCTTGCGCCTTTGACCAAATTGTCGATTGCCGAAACGAGGATAATTCTTGGTCCATTTTCGCGTACGGTGATATCTACATAGTTCGTTCTCGCAACGAATCGAGTGGCTGGCAGATGCGAAACCACTCGTACAAAGGAACTCGCATCGTAATAGGTGTTCAAGCACTCGCGAATCTGATTGGGTGATGCACCGGAAGATTTATGAACGTAAATGGTCGACAGAATTCCCCGTTCCATGGGTACCAGATGCGGTGTGAAGACAACCTCGGGCTCAATGCCACTATAGCGATGAACGATGTCCACGATCTCGGGTTGGTGGCGATGATTGCCAACCGAGTAGGCGGAAATGCTCTCATTCACTTCGCAATAAAGATTTCCTAACTTGGGTGTGCGTCCGGCGCCGCTCACCCCAGACTTGCTGTCGACGATGATGTCTTGAGGGGAAATCAGCCCTTCTTTGAGTAGGGGGGCTAGCGGCAGGATCGCTGAGGTCGGGTAGCATCCAGGATTTGCAACAAGCTTGCTGTCGCGAAGGTCGTTTGGGAACAACTCGGGCAATCCGTACGGCGTGACACCCAACCGCCCCGCGTCCGGATGCACTTCACCGTACCATTTCTGATACAAGGCAGGGGTGCTCAGTCGGTAGTCTGCCGAAAGATCGATGACGCGGCAACCTGCGTCTAACAATTGCATAACATGATGTGCCGAAGCCCCGTGTGGCAAGCAGGAGAACGCAACATCGCATCGTTCTGCGACTTGAACGGGTGATAAATCCTCGACGGCAAGTCGCACGCGGCGAACCAAGCTTGGATGCATATCCGCGATCATACTGCCGTCCGCCTGACGACTGGTTGCAGCAACGATTTGAACGCCGGGGTGATTGAGCAGTAGATCGATGGCTTCGATAGCCGTGTAACCAGACGCACCAATAATGCCTACACGAATCATTGTGGATTGGTTTTCTTATTTCGGAAGGGGCGTAGGGGGAGCAGTAAATGGCTGAATCGCCACCGCCAGATTCTACCAAAAAATGTCCGGTTGCAATTGCAATGTGTTGAAAGGGAAAACGTAGTGTGGGCCTCTGAGCCCGCACGACAACTGGCTCAGCAATCCGCGCACGGGGCCGGAGCCCCATGCTACAGTAGGTCTAGCCAGTTGATAGCGATCGCCGTAATCGCCGTAGTGTGGGCCTCTGAGCCCGCACGACAACCGGCTCCCACCCCAGTGAGTCTAAACGCGTCGCCTGCACTATGATGTCTCCATGCCTGACAACATCAAAAACCAAGATGCAACTAGACCGACGCCAAATCGCAAGACTCGCCCTCTCAGCCTTCGTAGCTTGTTCGCATTGACGGCCGTGTTCGCTTTGTGGCTCTGCCTGCTCTCGGAATTTCGACGAGAGCCAAGCGCAATTGTGATTACTTGGTCGTTTGCGATCGTCGCGGGCATCGCTGCACACGCCTTGTACATCTACGTACTGCCCTGGCGAGGAACGGTTTTGACAAGCTTGCTGGTACTGCCAGCACTGCTCTTCCTTGGCTCTGGATGGCTTCGTGGATCGACAGAAATCATGGTTTGGATTCTTGTGGCACCCGTTGCATTCCTTGCTCACGAAAGCTGGTCGGAATTTTTGTTTTTCACCATCCCTTACATCGCATGTGCTGCGTCTCTTGCCGCCGCTCACCCAATCAAGCCAAGCCTGACCAATGCGATCATTTCGGCAATGGGGATCTCCATTTGGTATGGGATGGCGATTCTCATTGCAGCTAGTGCGGGTTAACGTATTCTTTGGGGAAAACCTGGACAGCATCGCATGGCCCTTCCCCAAATGGGATTGGCCGACAAAAGATAGGGCTGCAAAGATGCGCTTCGTCGAATCGACCTGCTTGGGGCGCTTAGACCGTTTTTAACCGCAAATTCTGCGGAACTCCAAAAAAACGCACTCCCGAGACGAGAGTGCGTTTTAACATTTTTCAAATCTAACATCGTTTAGATTATTTGCGACGGAATCGTCGAGCAACCAATCCCAGTGCGCCGAGACCGAACAGAGCAATCGAGGTAGGCTCTGGAACCGCCGCAGGTCCGGTACCGCTGGCGGTCATGTCAACAGTCGTCGAAAAGCTCGTGACACCCAAGATTGTACTTTGGCTGAGGGTGAGCGTTAAGTTTGCGAAAGTTGCATCTTGAAGACCCGCACTAAACAGTGATCCCGCCTCGAAAACTCCGGAGTAAACGATAGTACGGCTGCCATTACCAGCAACGATCCCAGTATCGAAGTTGTCCGAGACAAGTGTGGCAGACGTAAAAGTCCCGAACGTGGCGTTGGACAGGGAAAAAACCCCGCCAGAAGGCATTGGGTTTGTGAATGTGAAATCCCCCCAAAGGGTTGTGAAATTAGGAATGCCTGGATGTGAAAAATCCAATGAACCACCTGTCTTGGTTACCGAGGTAACGTTCCTAGTGTCCAAAACAGTTCCAGACGAGTCGTTAGCCGGCGTGCCGGTAAAAGCTACCCCACCTGTAACAAAACCTGCGTGTGCGGCGACTCCGCCGAACATTGTTGCAGCAATTACTGCCAATCCCAATACAAATAGCTTCATAAGTCGAAACCCCCTTTTTTGTGTACATGCCAAGTGTTGACCGCCCGCACCGGAAAAAATACCCGGCACACTACTGGAGCGTTCAAAGCGAGAAGATTAAAAAGCGATTCTTTTCACTCGTCAAGTTGCATCCTCGAAAAATTTTGCGAAAACTCCACAAAAAAATACAAGCCAATTACCGGGAAAATGGAATCGCGAAATGCAATCAAACTAACCAGTGCGTCACAGACTCCTAATCAATTCGATGCTTCTTCGCACGGGGCCGGAGCCCCATGCTACAGTCGGTCTAGCAGTTGGTAGCGATCGCCGTAGTGTGGGCCTCTGAGCCCGCACTACAACTGGCTCAGCAATCCGCGCACGGGGCTGGAGCCCCATGCTACAACTGGCTCAGCAATCCGCGCACGGGGCTGGAGCCCCATGCTACGTTCGTGATAGACCAAAAACCATTTTTTCCGACTGACTCGGAGTTCGATTGTGCGTGACGAAGACACTTGGAACCTCGACCCTCCACCGAATTTCCAAGGATTTCGTGAAGATCTTCCGATGAAGGTTTACATGCGGAACCTGCCCCATTGGAGGCAGCAAGGGGCCACTTATTTTGTGACCTTTCGACTCGACGACTCAATCCCTTCGCACTGCATCGAACTCTTGAAGCGGCTTCGAAGGGAATGGTTGGCTAAAAATCCACCACCCCAAAGCAAGCAAGCGTTGGATCACTTAGGTCGAGTTCTTTTCGAACGCGTCGAATATTGGCTGGATCAAGGAATGGGAAGCTGTGTTTTGCAAGACGAACAGCTTTCGAAAACCGTTGACGAATCGCTTCAATGTTTTCATCGAGTCCGCTATGAACTTGGCGCAAGCGTCGTCATGTCCAACCATGTTCATTGCATCCTGCGACCGCTGCTAACATCCAACCTCGAGTTGGAGGATATACTTGGAAGCTGTAAATCCTTCACTGCGAAGAAAATAAATGAGCACCTCAATCAATCCGGTACGATCTGGCAACGGGAAAGCTTTGATCGAATTGTTCGAGATCCGGAACATCTTTGGCAATGCTTGCAATATATTGGAAAAAACCCAAGTAAAGCGGGTCGATCTAGCGAGTCTTGTCGGTTGTGGGTAAACCCTGAATGGGAGAAGCTTGGGTGGGCATTTGTAAGCTAGCTCGTTAATCGAAAAACGTCTCAACCCTCCGCCGTAGTGTGGGCCTCTGAGCCCGCACGACATCTGGCTCGGCAATCCGCGCACGGGGCCGGAGCCCCATGCTACATCTGGCCGAGCAATCCGCCCCGTAGTGTGGGCCTCTGAGCCCGCACGACATCCGGCTCGGCAATCCGCGCACGGGGCCGGAGCCCCATGCTACAACCGGCTCGGCACTCCGCGCCGTAGTGTGGGCCTCTGAGCCCGCACGACATCCGGCTCGGCAATCCGCGCACGGGGCCGGAGCCCCATGCTACAACCGGCCGAGCAATCCGCGCACGGGCTCTTCCCAATCGGCTTCAATACTACATTTAGCAACCACATTACGTCATCCGTGGCTCTTGCTGCTGTTCGGCGATGATTTCTCGAATGGTTGTGCGAAGTTCCGCGAGTACCATCGCTGTCGCTCCCCAGACGAAGTGTTCTCCAACGCGAAATCCAGGCGCTTCGTATTCGATGGACCCTTTCCGCATGATGCCAACGGTAATCGATTCGTCTGCGATCAAATCCCGCAGCGGCATCAAGATCAATTCGGCAACTTCGTCGGGATTGGGACGAAAGGAGGGACGCAACGAACATACGCCCACCATCGGTGTCACCATATGTCGGCTAGCGTACACATATACGGGCTTCAGTTGGCCGACGGGTTGAAGGTACTCGGTCGTGCATCCAAGCTCTTCGCCAAATTCCCGACAAGCCGTGCGCCAAACCGTTTCACCTGAGTCCGAGCGGCCGCCTGGCAACGAAACTTGTCCTCCGTGGTCGGCCATTTGGGTTGGCCGCAGCGTCAATGGGATCGTCCATTCGGAATGAGCGATCGGGATCAAACTGATCAGGACGGCCGCTTGATGCGCAAAGCGAGGTGCAGGACCTCGATGTCGACCGTAAGCGAATTCAGGAGCCAACGCACGATGCGCAGCGCACGCCATGCGACGATCTTCAGGCTTCGAAATCCTGCGTCGGATTAACTCCGGAAGATTGGAAAGCGTGGCGCTGTCAAGCATTTCGGTTCGTTCTCTATTCTATGGAATCTTGAGAGACGGTTTTGACGGCTCAGACTGGGAAACGTACATTAACCGTCTTCTATTCTAATCCTTTTCCACCCATTAGTGCCTTGAGGCGAGCAATAGACTGAAATCTACCAATCCTAACCCGATACTGAACGGCTTGTTGATTTAGTGAAGTCGTTATTGGTTAAGGGCGGTTTGACGGACTTCCAAGTCCGTCAATGGGGTATTCGACGGACTTGGAAGTCCGTCGTACCATTAAAGCAACAAACCGGTAAATGAGGGACCTGCGAGATTGTTCCTCGCTTACGCGTCGGGTTGGGATACTGCAATCTGCCGCTCGCCGTAATTGATCCTACGAAATTGATCCTACGAAAAATTTATGCATCACAAACCTTGCTTGCTTCTGATCCGACATGCTCAATCGGAGAACAACGCTCTAGGGGACGCATTTCGCGTTCCAGATCCCAATATTACCTCGATCGGTGTCGCCCAGTCCGCGAAGCTTGCAGAAGCGGTCAAAAAGTTGTCTCCCTCGGTTCTTTATTGCAGTCCTTTCCTCCGCTCACTTGAGACAACGCGTCCGATTTTTGAGCGAACCGGACTGACACCCATCGTTCGTCAGGACATTTACGAGCAGGGTGGATGCCACAGTGGGTATCAAGCTGGAATGCGAATCGCGCAACGCGGAATGGGACGCACTACGCTTGCCAAGAATTACGTGGGTTGGCAGCTTGACGAACGCATCAACGTCGATGGCTGGTACGATCAGGCTCACTACGAAACGGAGCAAGAAGCTCGCGAAAGGGCCCAACGGGTCAAGCGATGGTACGAATCCGAACCGGGAACGCATTCCCTGAAAGACCGTGTGGCCATGGTGATCCATGCCGACTTCAAAATGCGACTGCTGGAAGCCTTCTTAGGGATCGCAAACGTAGAAGAACATTTTGGCGAAATCGTCAACACTTCCATTTCTCAACTTTCGTTATCCAATGGTCGCTGGAAACTCGATTATTGGAACGCCTTTGCACACCTGGAAACCGATCAAGTGACGGCTTAGTCTGAATGTTCCAACGGAGCCTATCGGCATCGTCAAGTTTTACCAACCGTTAAGCTTTAACATGGAGTGAAATCGCAGTAGGGTTCGATAGCTGTTCTTGTCCGAACAATGGGCCACGCAAACTCCATAGCGTACCCACTCCAAAGTGTTCGACGAATCGACCGATCCAAACCGTTCCCTCTACACCTAGAAGTTACCAACCGTGAAACGCAGGTACCCTTCGCATCTTCGTCTGCACGTCGAAGATAATGCTAACAACAACGCTGCAACAAGCGCCAGAAGCCGAACGAACGGCTCTTCGGCTCTGGAGCATGACGAGATACGAGCAGTGCTCAAGTCGTTCTCGGAAGCGACCAGTTGGGCCGTTTGCGATCGTCCCAAACAAGTGGTATCGCGAAACGATGTTCCAAGTCCGCATCTACCTCAGAGCAAAATGAGCAAAAGATGGCGACTGATTGAAACGGTTGTGCAGGATGGAGTCACGGATCTCGCCGACTTGGCGGATATACGGTCGGTACCGATGGACATCGCTCAGGATTTGCTGGTTGCCATCGAACGCTTGGTCGATCGCCTCGATCTAGCTGAGGAGACCGTTCGTCGCCAAGAGGCCGAGCTCGCAACTTCGGTTGGGGTCACCAGTCATAGCGATCGGCAACGCGAAACTGCGGATCGGTTGGAGTCCATTCTCGACAGCGTCAGCCGATCGATCGGTGCCGTGGCAGGGGCAATTTACCTGCTGGACGATGAAACCTCGTCACTCAAGCTTCGATCGTCGATCGGATTGCCCAAGAGTCGGCTGACGTCTCCGCCTCGCGACTTGCGCGGTTCCTTGGCGGACCTGGAGGCCTTGCTCGGAAATGCAGTGTTGCTCAGCGACATTGAATTGATGCGAGATTGGCCGAGCCCGGAACCTTTTGCGTCTGCCCTCGTCGTGCCGATCGGGTCCAGCACGATGCCTCATGGGACGATGTGGTTCTGGTCGGAAAATACGCGGTCCTACAGTCCAACCGAAGTCGAGGTTGCGAATCTGGCGGCGGGCCGCGTGATGAGCGAGATCGAACAATCCATCCTTGGTCAAGAAGTGTATCAGTCGCGGGTCATTCAAAAGCAGTTTGATACAGCTAGTATCACTCAAGCAAGCTTGTTGCCCACCAGCCAGATTTTGAACAAAGACTTCGACGTCAACGGTTGGACGTTTCAAAACGGGAGTATTGGGGGGGGCTTTCATTATTGGGATGTCAACCCACAAGAGATGATGACCATTGCCATGGGGAATGCAAGCCAGCAAGGTCCCGATGGCGCTATCGTTGCTACGGGTATTCAATCGATTCTAAGAACCCAGTGGCAAGGGAACAGCAATCCAGTTGCGATCATGCAAACCATCAACGATACGATGTGGGGATTGCAAGAAGCCGATTGGAGCGCTTCCTTGGGGCTCATTCAGATCAACCCGGCAACGGGCTACGGTTCGATTTGCAGCGCTGGCGATATTCAGTCGTTTATCATTTCGCATCGTGGGTTCCGTCCTATTGGGAATCCCGGACTGCGCGTTGCCGCTCAGCCAGACACGCTCTTTGCGAGCAGCCGATTTCATCTCCAACCAGGAGAAATTCTACTGGCCTTCACTTCTGGAATACTGAGCAAATCGACCGAGCAATTCCTTTCGGGCCGACGCACCAAATCGCCTCGAACCGTCAGTTACTCAACGCTCGATCAAAACTCGCTCCTCCAAATCGTGAGAGAAATGTCCGACGAAAAGGCGAGCGACATCGCTGGTTTCCTGGCGCGTACCCTGCCAACGTTCGATCGTAGCTCAAGCGACGGAGTCGATCGATCTCTGGTTGTGGTGAAGAACATACGCAACGCGTACAAGTAAAAACGACTCGCTGGAATGCAAAGCTACCCGACCAAACAACGCAGCAGTGGTTTTGCAATGTCGAATGCATTGGAAACCAATGGGAGGGCGAGGCTCCTGCCGAGCTTAATACGCCATGGTTCGGCAGGAGCCTCACCCTCCCAAGCAAGGAATGGATTGGGCCAAGTCGAGGAAAACATGTTTAGAGGGGTGGCCTCACCCTCCCGAGCAAGGAAACTTCAAATGGGTTTGGTCGCTCAGGCATTCCAAATAGGGGCAAAACAGGCATCCAAGCGCTCGAAGCGGTGTTCTGCCATGAATTCGGCATGACTCTCGCTGTTCTTGCCCGTATAATCATTTGTTCAGCGAGCCCACCAAGCATTTGCGTTTTCATTGCCCTTTCCGACTTGAGTCGATTTTGCGCCATTTCCCACCTTCTTTCCACCCTCTCACGTTCGTGCCTTGCGTCGCTCTTGCAATCATGGCTGGTTGCAGTCCGCGTTACGAAGCCAGGGTTTATGATGCGCCCAAGACGGAATCCGAGTTTGTCGGCAACCCGCCCGCCATGGCTTCCGCCCCCCGTCAAGCTCCACCCATGATGGGTGCGAGCAGCATCCCACTGACCGAACGAAGAATCCTTGGGGCGGTCATTCCCTACGAAAATGTGGCGTATTTCCTCAAAGCCACCGACAAAATCGAGCGACTCGCCCTGGCGGAATCGGATTTCCGCACGGTCGTAGAGCGTTTTGCGATCGATCCAGATAAACGCGAGATGAATTTCCAGTTGCCAGAAAATTGGACTTCGAAGTGGCGAGAGGACGGTGGTCAATTCAACGTGATCGCCGAATTCAACGTGAAAGCAGGGTCCGGCGCGCCGATCAAATTCACCGTCACGGAACTTTCAAAACCCGCTGATCTGGCGTCATGGGACTCGTACTTGCTGGTCAACATCAATCGATGGCGAGGTCAGCTTCAGTTGCCCGAAACGGACTTGATTGCCCTTCAGAATCAGTTGCCGTCGATCAAGCGGGAGGGGTTTGCGTTGCCAGCGTACATTTTCGATGCAACCGGGGCAGGCTCCGCGACTTCTCCGCCTGCGGTTACTCCACCTTCAGCTTCTCCACTTTCAGCTTCTCCACCTGCGGCTTCTTCGCCGGCGGCTGCATCCCCAAGTCCACCCACGTCCGAGTCGCCGTTGAAACTGGCCTACGAAAAACCAGATTCTTGGGAGATTCAAGCGGCCAAACCGTTCCGCTTGGCCACATTTAAAATCGCGAACGGCGAACGCCCCGGAGAAGTCGTTGTGAGCTTGGCCAAGGATTCGCCGGTCCCGAATGCCGAAATGTGGTTCGAGCAAGTCTTGCAACGCGAAGATAAGGACATTATTGGCCCTCTTGCGGCGAAATCCGTGAACGACGCTGAGGAAATCCAGGCAGGTACTCGATCGGGTAAACTTTATTCGATCCGTTCGGGCGATGAGGCAACCTCGCCAGTCCTGTTGGTCGCGGCCATCCCGACTGGCGAGAATGAGATTTGCTTGTTTGTGAAACTGAAAGCCGATCTGCGAACGTCCGAAGAACAAAAGTCCAACTTACTTAGCTTTGTGAACTCATTGCGCTGGGAATAATCAACGTGGCAACAGGTACTTTCAGCAACAACACCATGACCGGAGCAGCAACTCCGGCGGTTACGTTTGACCTCGCGAAATGGTGCTGGTACGCCTTCAAAGCAATGGGCTCGCTCAAGATCACCGTGACGATGTTCGCGTTAGGAACGCTGATCTTGTTCGTCGGTACCTTGGCCCAAGACGAAGAAACCATCGTTGACGTGAAAAAAGCGTATTTCAACAGTTGGGTAGCCACCGTTCCGTTCGACGTTTTTCAGCCGCAAACAATATGGCCGCACAAAGATGCGTTGCCGTACTCGTTCGCGATACCGGGTGGAGCATCGATCGGATTGATTCTGCTCATTAACCTGATCGCGGCCAAGTTGACTCGATTCAAGATGAATGCCAAGGGAGGTCGTTTCGTTGCGGGCGTCGTTTGCACGGTTATTGGATTTGCGTTGGTTGCGTTGATCGTCGTGAGCGCTCACCTCGGCGATGGATTACAAGGCGAACCCCCCTTCAGTTACGACTGGATTTGGTTTGGAGCAAAAGCGAGCGTTTGGGCGTTGGCGATCGGTGCCATTGCATGGAGCGTCGGTTGGACACCAAAAACCCGAGTCGTGCGATGGACTGCATGGAGCATCACCGCCATTTTGTTAGGTGTTAGCTTTTTCATCGTCTACTACGACACTTCGATTCGCATTCCCGATCCAGGTCTGCGGATTGTTTGGCAGTTGACCAAAAGTCTCGTCGTCAGCGTTGTTCTTCTCGTTGGGTTATTGTTGCTCTTTGGCAATCGCGGCGGCAATGTCCTCATCCACTTGGGCGTTGGTTTGTTGATGCTGGGCCAATTTATCTTTGGAGATGCCCAACGCGAGGAACGAATTACCGTTTTCGAAGGACAAAAGACCCAAGTGGCCTACGAACAAGATACGATCGAATTGGTCTTCATCGATGAAAGCAATTCGGAAAAGAACCGCGTGGTTGCCTTCGATCATCCGATGCTGCAAGCTGCTGCCGAGCAGGGCACCTACCTCTCATCGCCCTCCCTCCCCTTTGAATTTCGCGTCGATAAATACTTGGATAGCTCCAAGGGTTCGTTTCGAACGCAACCTGTACGCCCCACCGACGAGAATTTCGACATCCAAGGCTTAGGCAAGGAGTGGGACATTCAAGAGGCCGCTAAGTCGGGTGGTGCAAAGAGCGCCGTTAATTACGCGAGTGCGTTCATCACGTTGCGCGAGAAGGACAGCGAAAAGCCCCTGGGACGATTTGTCGTTAGTCAGTTCATCAACGATTCTGCGGCAATGTACAAAGCGGCCTACGAGCGCGTTCAAAGCGATGGCAAAGACTGGGAATTCGGACTGCGTTTTCGCAGGAACTACAAACCCTACTCGATCCTACTCGATGACGTGGTATTAGAGCAGTACACCGGCACGGCGAAGCCAAAGGACTATTCCTCGTTTGTGAAAGTTTCGGACGCAACCGGCTCGACCGTTCAACAAGGGCGCATATGGATGAACAATCCGATGCGATTTCGCGGTGAGACTTTTTATCAATCGGGATACATGGGCGCGGGCGACAGTCCCAATGGAGTAGAACAGACTACTTTGCAAGTCGTGACCAACGCAGGTTGGCTCATTCCCTACGTGGCATGCGTCCTATCTGGTCTTGGAATGCTCGTTCACTTTGGCGGTACATTCTCGCGATTTGCCTCGCGTTATGATCGAACAGCGGCAACCGCCGTAAGCGATCCCGTTGCAAGTATTTCGGATGGAAAAACGAATAACAAATCGCGAGTGGGCAGGAAATTGGAGGCGAACGGGCAGAAGGCCACCACAGGTGCTTGGTCGTGGATTTTGAAGTTTGGGGTACCCATTTTAATCTGCGGCTTGGTTGCAATCTGGATTGGCAGGAGCGCAAGCAAGCCCAGCGTGGATCGCGATTCCATCGATTGGTATTCGATGGGCGAGATCCCAACTCAATACGGTGGTCGGATCAAGCCGTTGTCATCCGCCTCGGCCGAGTTCATGGAGATTCTATCCAATAAAAAATTCGCCTTGAGCCGAGAAGGGCATGCTTACGAACCTCAACACTCGACGGGCAAAGCCATCGATTCAACGCAATGGATCATGGCGGTCTTTGCGCGCGAAGAATGGGTTCTCGATGCACCGCTGATTCGAATCGACGCGGTTGAAACCACGACTGCATTGGATCTCAAGCGTCATAAATCGAATCGTTATTCGTACAATGAAATACGGCAAGGGCTCGGAAAAATAGCCGAGCAAGTTCGAGTGCTCATCAAAACCCGGCGAGAGAATTTCACGTTTGAGCAAGAGAAGTTGGCGGAAACGCTTGAGAAGTTGTTTGCGTTGGAGAATTTGCTCGACGCTTACACCCCTTTAGCACCCCGTATTTCGGCAGATGCTGCGGACATTCGAACCGCCATCCAAAGACTTCAGCCCGAGGTGGATCAGATTCGAGCAAGAAGTCCCATTGCCATCATCCCACCGCTCGTTGACACGAACGTAAAGTCGGGCGAAAAAGGGCCGCCAGCCAAGTGGGAACCGTTTGGGACAGCCCTATTCGAAACGGTGAAACTTCGAACCGAAGGAGTTGATTCCAAGAAAGAGTCCGTGTTGAGTTTCATGGCACTGATGGAAGCTTGCTCCGCCGACAACAAGAAACCTGTCGAGATCAACAAACTCGCACAGGACTTTAAAGCAACCGTGCAGAGCGAGTTTGGCAGTTCGATCAAGACCGACAAAGTTGCGTTCGAAGCTTGGTACGAGCACTTCGATCCGATCCTCATTGCGACTCGACTGTATGTTGTGTGCGCATTGTTTGCCTTGCTTAGTTTTGCGGTAGCCCGCAGTGCGTTTCGGTCCACCGCGTTTTGGTTATGCGTGATTGCATTGTTGGTGCACACGACCGCGATTTTGAGCCGTATTTATATCTCCGAGCGGCCACCGGTCGTGACCTTGTACTCGGCCGCGGTGTTCATCGGGTGGGCGATGGTTCTCTTCTGCACGATCACAGAACTGTTGTTTCCCATTTCGATTTCGGTCTTAGTGGCATCGGTTGCTGGCTATTTAACACTCAACGTTGCTTATGGATTGGACGTCGGTGATTCGATGCCGGTTCTGGAAGCGGTCTTGGATACTCAATTCTGGCTTTCCACCCACGTAATCAGCGTGTCGTTGGGCTACAGCGCAACGTTCATCGCGGGATTTTTGGGGATCGGAATCGTTATCGCAGCCTTGATCGCACGACTGGCTGGTCCGAAAAAGGCGATCGGCTTTAAGTCTGCTGAGGTCATACCGACCCTGTACCGTATTTGTTACGGGGTTGTTTGCTTTGGACTGTTCTTTAGCTTTGTTGGAACGGTGCTGGGCGGGCTATGGGGTGATGATAGCTGGGGACGTTTCTGGGGATGGGATCCGAAAGAGAACGGTGCCATGATGATCGTACTCTGGAACGCACTATTGCTGCACGCACGGTGGGACAAAATGATTGCGTCCCTCGGTTTCGGGATCTTGGCAATCGTCGGCAACATCATCACAGCATGGTCGATGTTCGGAACAAATCTGCTGGGCGTTGGCTTGCATAGTTACGGGTTCAGCAAAGCGACTTACAACTACTTGGTCTTCTTCGTGCTAAGTCAAGTGGTTCTGATTATCGTAGGGTTGATCGTGACCAGGTTAGGGCGAAGTTCCTCTGCCGCTGGCATAAAGCCAGAGGTATGAATTCCATGAATGCTGAATTGGAAAATAAAGAGTTGCCCTCTCCCAAACACTTTGAATTCGTATCGACCCGCATATCGCAACATCGATGTATCGCCGAGGACACTTGGCGCATGACCGTCGAAGCGCCCGAGTTAGCTCGTCGGACCGTTCCCGGTCAATTTTTTATGGTGCGAATCGCTGGCCAAAACGATCCTCTCATCGGGCGGGCCTTGGCCATGTACGACATGCATCGTGACAAATCAGGACAACCTGTGGCGGTAAGTGTCGTTTACACCGTCAAAGGAAAATTCACACAAGCATTGTCGCAGTGTGTTGCAGGCGATCGCGTCGAACTTTGGGGGCCTCTGGGAAATGGCTTTTCCACCCAACCGACGGACCATCTGATTTTGGTGGCTGGCGGTGTTGGGCAAACTCCGATGCTAACGCTGGCGGCTGCAGCATTAGGCAAGGCTCAATTCGGCGATCCAGTTCAACCCACGCTTTACGCAAAACGCGTCACTCTGTGTTATGGCGCCCGAACCAAGGCGAGTTTGGCTGGTTTGGTCGATTTTGAAAAAGCATGCACAGAAGTACGAATCGCGACCGATGACGGCTCATTTGGTCATCATGGACGGGTGACGGACCTGTTGAAAGCACTTTTGGCTGAGGCGAACGTTCCTTGTCGGATTGCCTGCTGTGGGCCTGAGCCGATGATGGAAGCGGTCAGTGAAATCGCCAAGGCGCACGCGGTTCCTTGTGAAGTTTCGCTCGAAACTCCGATGGCCTGTGGGACGGGGATTTGCTTTACCTGTGTCGCAAAAATCAAGCAAAAGGATGGTCAATGGGACTACCAACGCACCTGCATCGAAGGCCCAGTTTTCGACGTGGAAAAAATCGTTTGGTGAAAAGCGAGTTTTTCGTTGCACGACGCTTTTCGTTGCATGACGCTCCGCGTCGTGATTTTTGTGCGACGCTTTTCGTTGCATGACGCTCCGCGTCGTGATTTTTGTGCGACGCGGAGCGTCGCACAACGAAAGGTGCCCAAATTTGATTGACTCCCAACAAATTCGGCCTGGACCGATGCCGATTTCCTAGGTATATTCCTGAATTCTTGGTCGTGCGCTTCCCGATGTGACGTTCGCCCACCGCATAAGGACGGGTGGTTTGAGCTGGCTGCGTGGAATTGGTCGGCAGCCAGGTGGTGCGAACCCGTGAGAGGTACTCCCTCTCCTGGTTCCTTAGGTATTTTAAACTTCGTCACAATTTAGTTAGCTTATTCAGGTGGAGGCATTGCATGGTTAGGTTGTTAGTCCGTGACCGGGAAACGATTCAAGAGGCGGTACGCCGATTTCGAAAACTGGTCGAACGAAGCGGACTAAAAAAAGAAATGCGACGACGAGAATTTTACGAGAAACCGAGTGAAATCAAGCGACGCAGCAAGCAGCGAGCCGAACGACGTTCGCGACGCATGCGACTTTTGGGCATTTAAGCTCCTAGTTTGACACCGATCACAATCGGGCGAATAGCTCAGTTGGTTAGAGCGCCACTCTTACAAAGTGGATGTCGGGGGTTCGAGTCCCTTTTCGCCCATTCCAAAGTTCCACACTCTTATTGACGTTTTACACAAGCGAACGTTACCAAAGTCATGAAAGAAAAGATCCACCCCAACTACGTCGAAACGCAAGTTACTTGCGGTTGTGGCAATAGTTTCGTTACCAAAAGCATTCGCAAAGAGCTGAGAGTCGACATTTGCAATGTCTGCCATCCGTTCTATACGGGCAAGCTAAAGTTCGTTGACACCGCTGGCCGGATCGAAAAGTTCCAGACCAAATTTGCGGCTGGGACTTATGCCAGTTTGCAGAGTGCAAGAAAGCCAGCTCCCAAGAAGAAATAGCTGCCTGAGCCAACTCGCGATGCTCTCCCGGAAAAGGGTCTCGCTCACGATAACCTGGCTCTGGCAATCAGAATCTCAAGACCGTCGCAGATTGCCAACTGAGGCCTGCGGCGGTTTTGTTTTTTACCAAGCTAAGAATTCAAATGAAGATACGCGATCAACTCGAGCAAACCTTAGGTCGATTCACCGAACTGGAAGCCATGATGTCCGATCCGTCGGTCCTGACGGGCGATTCATCGCGCATGGCGAAAATCATGAAGGAACATGGCGGTCTCCTCAAAGTCGCTACCAAATATCGCAACTACAAGCGAATGGGTGAGGAACTCAGAGAACTCGCCCCAATGTTGGAATCCACTGATTCCGACGAACTTGCCATGGGGAAAGAGGAATCGACCCGTTTGCGAGCCGATCGCGAAGCCATTTGGACCGAACTGCTCGACATGAGCATGGGTGGCGAAGATGCTCTGCGAACACAATGCGTCCTCGAAATCCGGGCTGGAACGGGTGGCGAAGAAGCCTCGTTGTTCGCTCGCGATCTCTATACCATGTACAAGCACCATGCCGATCAAAAAGGCTGGAAGGTCGAGGTTCTTGACTCCAGTCCGAGCGAACGGGGTGGCTTCAAGGAAATCATTTTGGGCATCGAAGGCGAAGGCTCGTTTCGCGAACTACAATTCGAAAGCGGTGGACACCGCGTTCAACGCGTTCCTGAAACCGAAGCCCAAGGACGAATACATACCTCCGCAGCCACCGTCGCGGTGATGGCAGAACCCGAAGATATTGAAGTCGACCTAAAACCGGACGACTATCGCGTCGACAAATTCTGTGCGTCGGGACCTGGTGGGCAGCACGTCAACAAAACAGAGTCGGCCATTCGTTTGACACATTACGAGACCAATATCGTCGTTCAGTGCCAGGACGAAAAAAGCCAACACAAAAATCTGGCGCGTGCCCTGCGAGTCTTAAAGACAAGGATCTACGAAGTCAAACGCGAAGAGCAAATGAAACAGCAGTCAAATGAACGCATGTCGCTCATCGGTTCGGGGGATCGCAGCGAACGCATTCGCACTTACAATTATCCACAAAATAGATTGACCGACCACCGCATCAACTTGACCCTGTACAAGCTCGATCAAATCATTGCAGGTAATCTGCAACCTGTCTCGGATGCATTGATCGAATACGAACGATCGACCTTGCGAGATGAAACCGATATATAGTACCAAGCCAAGCATCGGCGAAGAGATCAAGGACGCACGCGATGACAACCAATAGCACGACGCAATCGGAACCGTGGACCATTCTGCGTCTGCTGCAATGGACGACCGAACACCTAAAAAAGTCCGGCTCCAGTTCCCCACGCCTCGATGCGGAAGTTCTCTTGGCCCACGCCCGTGGTTGCGATCGAATCCAACTCTACACCGCCTTTTCCGAAGAGCCAGACGAACCGGTGAAAGCCAAATTTCGAGAGTTGGTCAAGCGACGAGCAACCGGAGAACCCGTCGCCTATCTCGTCGGCAAAAAAGAATTTTATTCGCTCCAGTTCGCCGTTTCCAAAGACTGCCTGATTCCACGCAACGAGACAGAGCACGTCGTCATCGAGTGTTTGGACCGAGCCAAAACCATTCTTGCTAATGATCCTTTAAATATCCTAAAAATTGTCGATGTCTGCACCGGTAGTGGATGCATCGCGATCAGCCTCGCCAAACACCTGCCGCAATGTTCCCTTACTGCGATCGACTTAAGTCCAGCCGCGATTGCGATCGCAAATGCTAACGTAGCACTGCATCAAATGTCGGAGCGAATCGTGGTCGTTGAATCCGATTTGCTATTGTCGATCGCCGATGCCAGCGTGGACTTCGTCGTGAGCAATCCACCCTACGTTTCGGAATCCGAATTCTTGCAACTTGAAAAGTCGGTCCGTGAGCATGAGCCGCGAATGGCGCTCGTGAGCGGAGCAACCGGCACCGAAATCATCGAACGATTGGCTTCGCAAGCTGCCGATAAACTTGTCCAGAACGGTTGGTTCATTTGCGAGCTTTCACCGATGATTGCGGACCAAGTCGAAAGCCATCTCAATGGCACAAACCAATGGTCGAGTGTTTCGATTGTGAAAGACTTGGCCAGGCTGAAACGAATCGTGGTGGCCCAACGCAGCCCGAAGAGCAATTAGCCTTATAATGTCGTGGGATAGGCTTCCAGCCTGTCTTTTTTACCTGGCCAAGCTGGAAGCCTATCCCACTCCATCGTTCGAACCATCCTGAATAACTTTCCTTTCCTTACCCTTTTTTTGGTTCACCTTAGAAACAGTCTCAGCATGCAAATGGAAAAACTTGTGTCGCTCTGCAAGCGACGTGGATTCATGTTTCAATCCAGCGAAATCTATGGTGGACTGAATGGTTTTTGGGACTATGGCCCGCTGGGTGTTGAGCTGAAACGCAACATCAAAGACGCATGGTGGCGAGACATGTGCCAGGGGCACAACGAGCTCGTCCAACCCGAAGGGGCACCTAGCACCTACGAAATGGTAGGCCTGGATTGCACGATCATCATGCATCCTCAAGTCTGGAAGTGTTCCGGGCACTACGACTTGTTCCATGACTTTATGGTGGATTGCAAGGTATCGAAGAAACGCTACCGATTCGATCAGGTCCGAGGCAAGTGGGTTGCTCGCGGCGAACAGAAGATTTTTGTGACGATCATGACCGATGCCGAACTAGAGCATGAGGAAGTCACTCGCCGCGCCTTAAAGTTCTTTAATTTGCGAAACAAAGACGTCGCTCAATTGACATACGACGAATCCTATCTGACGCTAGATAAAGTCGCAGCAAGTGATCGCCCAAGCGTGTTGGCGCCGGATGTAAACGAACTCGGAACGCTCACCGATCCTCGCGAGTTCAACCTCATGTTCAAGACGTACGTGGGTGCACTCAGTGGCGAAGAAGGTGCTGCCTTCCTGCGGCCAGAAACGGCCCAAGGGATTTTTGTCAATTTCAAGAACGTCGTCGACAGTACACGGGTTCGGATTCCGTTTGGTGTCGCACAAGTTGGGAAGAGTTTCCGAAACGAAATCACGCCTAGAAACTTCACGTTTCGATCGCGGGAGTTTGAACAAATGGAGATCGAGTTCTTCTGCAATCCAAACGAATCACCGAAGTGGTACGAGTACTGGCGGAACCGCCGCATGCAATGGTATTTGTCTTTGGGGTTGGATGGTGAGCGGTTGCGATTACGCGAACACGACCAAGAGGAACTAAGCCACTACTCATGTGGTACGGCCGACATCGAGTACGCCTTTCCATTCTTGCCCGAAGGAGAATACGGAGAGCTTGAGGGGATTGCACATCGCGGCGACTTTGACCTGCGATCGCACTCCGAAGGAAAACTGGATCCCAAGAAACGTCCGCTGGAACTAGAACGTACCGAAGATGGTCAACCACGGCATCGAGGCAGCGGCAAGGACCTTTCCTATCGCGATGACCTGACGAACGAGCGGTTCATCCCGCACGTGATCGAGCCGTCGGCAGGAGCCGATCGAGCTACGCTTGCGTTTCTTTGCCAAGCGTACCACGAAGACTTGCAACCGGATGAAGATGGCAAAATGCAATCGAGAATCGTCATGCGATTGCATCCCCGAATCGCTCCAATCAAGGCCGCGATTTTGCCACTCGTCAAAAAAGATGGTATGCCCGAAATTGCAAAAGAAATCTACACCGCCCTCAAGCAACGGTTCAACGTGTTCTACGACGAGAAAGCGGCGGTGGGACGTCGCTATCGACGGCAGGACGAGATCGGAACACCGTATTGCATCACGGTCGATACGCAAACATTGCAAGACCGCACCGTGACCATTCGAGATCGCGACACGTTGAAGCAATGGAGAATTAAGATCGAGGATTGCGTTCGCGAGATCGCAAGTCTCGTCTCGTAAACAAGTGTTGCCTTCCGCTCTGAAAGGGCAAGTCGCGTGGACGAGCAGTATCAACAAGGGGAGTTGTTCTCCAACGAACTTGCGCCCTGGGAGATCGATGCGGCCGCCGAAACCCCTTGCGTGTCCGTGGCTTTCCCGGAAGCGCCGTACGGACCATTCGACTATCGCATCCCCGACGAGTTAGGCGGTTTGATCAAACCCGCCATGCGTGTGATCGTTCCGCTGGGCAAAGGCAACCGCGAGATAGTTGGCTACACGCTCGCCATCCAAATCAGTCATC
Source organism: Pirellula staleyi DSM 6068 (assembly GCA_945875845.1). Taxonomy (GTDB): domain Bacteria; phylum Planctomycetota; class Planctomycetia; order Pirellulales; family Pirellulaceae; genus JBKCUI01. The sequence goes on along the minus strand of CAMCMB010000008.1, from coordinate 40,166 downwards.
ATCCCAGGGAACTCATCAAGCCGGTCCTGCGAGCGGTCGATCCCGAGCCGCTCTGCAATGGGAATTTATTGCAGTTGATTCACTGGATGAGCAAATACTACTTGGTTCCGATTGGCCAAGTGTTCGAAGCGGTCGTCCCGGCGGGTGTGCGAGCAGGCGCGGGAACTCGCAGCCAGACACTTCTCAAACCTTCGTTCAAAGCCAGCGATGATGTGGCGATTAAGGCGTTGTCGGTCAAGCAACGTCAAGCTTTGCAACAGCTGATTTTGGCCGATGAGCCACTGTCGCCGGATCAGCTCAAACACCTAGCCCAGTGTTCCGACGGTGTGATCAAGAAGCTGCGCGAACTGGAGTTCATCGATTCCTACACCGAACGCGTTATGACGTTTGGCAAGGATGTGCCACTGGAAATTCATGCGAGAATCATGCCACCGGCTCTCTCGTCGGACCAGCGAATCGCGTTGCAAACGATCCACGCCGCCATCGATTCAGGCGAGCATGAAACGATACTTCTGCATGGAGTGACCGGCAGCGGCAAGACCGAAGTCTACATGCAAGCGATGGAACAAGTCGTCTCCTACGGTCGTCAAGCGATCGTACTTGTACCCGAGATTAGCCTGACACCGCAGACGCGTTCGCGTTTCCAAAATCGATTTGGCTCGGTGGCTGTGTTGCACTCGAACATGAGCGGTCCAGAGCGGCACTATCAATGGAAGCGGATTGCAGAGGGTGCCATCCAGGTAATCGTCGGACCGCGGAGCGCCATATTTGCTCCGGCGCCGTATCTCGGGCTGATCATTCTCGACGAAGAGCATGAAAACACGTTCAAACAGGAAACCATACCTCGGTATCACGCACGCGATGTCGCCATTCATCGCGCCTCGCTAGAACGAATCCCGCTCGTTTTGGGTTCAGCAACTCCCTCTTTGGAAACATTTCATCGAGCAAGTACCGGTCAATACAAGATCGTGACTTTGCCACGCCGCATATTGAATCGACCGTTGCCGGAAGTCACCACGATCGATCTTCGTTCCAATCGCATCGACGTCGACCGCGGCAGCATCTCGAGACCATTGTTGAACGCGATCGAAAGGACCATTGCGGAGAACGGGCAGACGATACTGTTGCTCAACCGTCGAGGATTTGCGACTTCGATCCAATGTCCATCGTGTGGTTTTGTGGTCAAGTGTCTTGATTGCGATATGGCCTTAACACATCATCGCGAAGGCAACAAAGCGGTCTGTCACTACTGCGACTACACGATCGCAGCTCCCAAGCTTTGTCAGCAATGTGGGTTCGACGCGATTCGGTTGGCGGGTCTGGGCACACAAAAACTCGAGATGGAGGTTCAGCAGCGTTTTCCGGATGCGACGATCGCTCGCATGGATTCGGATACGATGAAGAAGCCTGGAAGCCATGAACGTGTACTCGCGGACTTTCGATCGGGTCGAGTCCAAATTTTGATGGGGACTCAGATGATCGCCAAGGGGTTGGATTTTCCGAACGTATTGTTGGTTGGGGTCATCAACGCGGACACTGCCTTACACTTTCCAGATTTCCGCGCATCGGAGCGAACGTTTCAATTGGTGACGCAAGTCGCAGGGCGGACTGGCCGTGGAGACCGAGGTGGCGAGGTACTCGTGCAAACCTATTCACCAGATCACCCTGCCATCATCGCAGCTTGTAAGCATGATTATGTCGCGTTCTCGACTTTGGAGTTGGCTCAACGCGAGCAGTTTGGTTATCCACCGTTTGCTTCGTTGGCTCGCATCATTATGCGGGGTCCCGTTCAGCTCGAAGCGGAAGAGTTTGCAGAAGGCATCATTAAAAAAGTGCAAATGGAAATCGCGCGCACGAATGCCCCAGTTCGTGTTTTGGGACCGGCGCCGCCACCCATCGCAAAGCTGCGCGGGCACTATCGTTATCATGCTATGCTTATTTCCAAAGATGCTGCGGCCCTCAATGCCATTTTGGCCCGCGTCCAAGCCACGACGAAACCCGTCGGCGAAAATTTGTACCTAATCGATATCGACCCTGTGGATATGCTTTAGGAGCATTCCATCGTCGGATAGGCTTCCAGCCTGTCAGACATCGTCGCCTTTTGTGGATTTATTCGCGAGATGAAAAACAGTGGCGTTACCGCCGACCAAGGCGAAAAGCGGGCTTGCACCGCTTTCAACACCATTATGACGAATCCCATTGACCTCAATTCTGTTCCTAAGCCATCGCTCAATGCGATACCGAAGCGTGACGTTCCGGTTTTCAATTTGTCCGGGGCCGAGGATCTGCGTCGTTTTACGACGAAACCCGACAGGCCGGCTGCCGAAGAGTCCGATCGCTCAACTGCAAACGGCCGCAATGATGCAAATGATGACAGGGACGAACACGATCGCTAGGAGGGCTAGCACACCCTCCGACCATGCTTGACGAGCCCGTTCCGGACCATCGACTATAATCCGATAGGGGTCGTAGTCATCGACCTGCGGTTCCGGGTGGAGTTTCCTCAGCCGCTTCAGCCGCATCTGGTGGTCGTCGAATTTCTCGACCAGGACCCAGCCCGCGCGACCTTCCTCCGCCAAGATCCTTTCCCGGAACTCACGACTGACGAACAAGCCGAGCTGCGAGCGGATCGTCTTGAACTCCCAGCCGTCGGCCAACTCGCCGAGCGTGTATGGGATTGCCGTCTCCTCCGGTCCGACCTGCGTCCGCCGTGCCGGTTCGGCTACTGATCCAGGTCCGGCTACTAGAGAGTCAAAAGCCATCGATCGTGCCCTCGCGCAACAAGTAATATACAAAATGCATATTTCTGAAAACGTCCGGTATAGTTTGACGAATGATTTGCAAATAGTCAAGCCATTCGTTGATGCTGAACGAATTTCCAAGAAACATGCCGAACGTCCGCTGAAATTATGCCGCTGGGTTGTAAGCGAGGGATTGCAGGCGGCCCCTCGCTTACCGGCATGTTGCTTTAATGGGCTGTGACACGGGGTATTCGAAAGTGGCATGGGCGTCTCGCCCATGGATTCACGAGCGAGCGCGCTCGTGCCACGCTTTGGTAACCCGACGCGTGACGGCTTGTTGCTTTAGTGAAGTCGTTATTGGTTAAGGGAGGTGAGACGGACTTCCAAGTCCGTCAATGGGGAATTCGACGGACTTGGAAGTCCGTCGTACCATTAAAGCAACAAGCCAATGAGCGAGGAGCCAACTGAAATCCCTCCCTCACCGGATTGTTGCTTTAGTGAAGTCGTTATTGGTTAAGGGAGGTAAGACGGACTTCCAAGTCCGTCAATGGGGAATTCGACGGACTTGGAAGTCCGTCGTACCATTAAAGCAACAAGCCGTCACGCGTCGGGTTATGAAATGACAGCGTCTCCGCAAAAGTTCGTTTATGACGCGTTCTTTCACGGGAGCGAAACTGCGTCTCGCCCTGCACCCTAGTTTCGCTGGCGGATCGATTTCAGAAGCGTATGAAATTCGGATATTTTTTCAGGATGCTCGGAAGCGATGTTCTTCTGCTCGGCCGGGTCGTTTGCTAAATCGAACAATGCGCCGGGTGCTTCCATCGTGGTGGTCGTCCAAGGGCCCAGCCCCTCGCGTACCTTGGCGGGCGGAACGAATTTCCAACTACCCACTCGCAAGGCCAGCCCTCCCGCTTCATGAACCAAATGAGTCCTGCCCTCCCTATTCGTGCCGAGAAGAGTACCTAGCTCATCACGCCCATCGGGAAACGCTCCGTCCGGAATCTTGGCACTCAACATCGAAGCAAACGAGCTTGCTAAATCAATTTGACCAAACAACGCGTTGGAAACTTGACCTGCCGAAATCCTAGCTGGCCACCGCACAAGCATTGGTACTCGCGTTCCACCTTCCATCATCGAGTACTTGCCAGCCCGATAAATTCCATTGGGATCGTGTTTTCCAAGTTTCTCGTTCGCCTCATCGACATAGCCGTCATCCAAAACAGGCCCGTTGTCCGACGAGAATATCACGAGCGTATTGTCGCTCAGTCCAAGTTTATCCAGTTTGCTCAGCACTTCACCCACACACCAATCGAGTTGCAGCATGGCGTCGCCTCGCGGTCCCGTTCCCGACTTGTTGGCAAAGCGAGAATGCGGAACCCGAGGAACGTGAATATCGTGAGTCGAAAAGTACAAAAAGAATGGTCTTTTTGCGTTCTCGTCCATGAATCGTAGGGCCTTGCTCGTGATCACGTCCGCCATGTCTTCATCGATCCATCGCGATCGCGCCCCACCTGTCATCCAGCCGATGCGAGAGACGCCGTTGACGATGGTTTGATCGTGACCGTGCGACCATTTCATTTTCAGTTGGTCCTTGGATTCGGCGCCGGATGCTTGATTGCCAATTCTCTCCTTGTAGCTCACCTCGATCGGGTCGGCTGGGTCGTGGTCCACGACTCGCCCTTGTTCAACATAGACACATGGCACTCGATCCCCGGTCGCTGGAATGAGAAAGTGATAGTCAAAGCCAATGTCGTTTGGATTGGGTTTGATCTCCTGATTCCAATCCACTTTCCCCTCCCCCAATCCCAAATGCCATTTCCCGACGACTCCCGTTGCATAGCCCGTTGATTTGAGCAAACTCGCGATGGTCGTTGAGCCAGGTTGGATGATCAAATTTGCGTTGCCGGGTAGGACTCCCGTCCCTTTTTGCCGAAATGCGTATTGGCCAGTGAGCATCGCATAACGTGAGGGCGTGCAAGTCGCGGCCGAAGAATGCGCATCGGTCATGCGAAGCCCTTCCCTGGCGATCCGATCGATATTGGGGGTTTGAAAGCTTGCCGATCCGTTGCATGACACGTCGCCAAAGCCTACGTCATCCGCGTAGATCAGCACAATGTTGGGTCTATCGGCCGCTGCCAACTTCGTTTGGTGCGTTGGCAACCAACAGCAGAACAAACTGGCAATACCGAGCAGGACGCGACGATTCATGGCAGGATTCCAGGGAGAGGGAAATCGATGGAGAGAGAAATCGAACAAGAGATTATCTTACTCAGGCGCGACGATTTCGAGCAACTCAATCGCGGGGTCTTCGTCGCAATATAACAACGCGGTTCGGCCGTAGGTTGTCGTCCCGATTGGAACACCAAAGAGTTTTGCCAGTACAGGACCGCATTCCACACGCAGCAGATCAAACAGCTGAATTTCGCGAAGCACATCGTGTTCGATTAGGACACGGCCCAGCGGTTTTTTTTGAGCCAGGATTTCATCCCGAGGTTTCTCGGACAGCAGCGTCATGTTCAAACGTACGATGCCATATTGCACAACCTTTTGCTGGTTGTGCGTTCGCAAAAGAATTTCGCGTCGGTAGTGGTCACCGGAAATGTCGGACTGGAGCACTTGCACATCGACTCGGTCCGCGTGATGCGACTCGACCGTAACGGTCATGTGGTCGGTATGGTCCAAGAGTTGTCGATACGCATCAGGCACCGATTCTCGCGAAACCTGTTCGAATTTACCAAGCTGGTCTGGTTGTTGGTAGTAGATTCCGATCAGCTCGACAGCGGAAACACACTGCCCACGGCATGGATCTTGTTGACGTTGCTCAGATGGTGTTTGCATTCGGTGCGATTGCCGTCGTGCTTGAAACGGTTGGTTTTTGTTTGCTGCCAGTCGCCTTACGCTAGTCGCCTTACGAGTGGGCGGGTTCGGATGGAATACCCGAGAGAGCGATCGGGGGTTTCATGGCGATACTGTGAGTGACAATGGTGGGAGCATGGGAATGCGGCTTATTGACGTCCGCTTCACTCAGCACCGTATCGACCAAGTAATGAAACAGTCGTCGGAGAGGCTCTGGTTCGATCGCCATCGCAATTTCCACAGCTCGTTCTCGATGCCTGTCGATCAGCTTTTCGGCTTGTTCAAACACGCGGGCTTTTTCAAAGAGTTGTTTCGCGACAGATACTCGCTCCGCGTCGGTAACGCCTAACCCACCGCCCAAGGCCTCGAGCAAGCGTGCGGCGTCTGCTTCTTTGAGTGATTGCAGAGCCAATGCGAGGAGAACCGTCGGGCGGCCACCCAGAATATCGCCAGCGGCACCGAGCTTGTTGTGATCGTCTCCGTGCCAATCCTGCAAATCATTGATGATTTGGAAAGCGACTCCCATGTTTCGAGCGAATTGTTTGATTGGCTCGGCATAATTGGCGGCATCACCGGCAAGTCGAACGCCTGTGTACAAGGCGGCTTCGAACGCGGGCGATGTCTTGAGCGCATAAATCTTCAGAGCATCCAAGGGAGATAAACGTTTATCGGAAGCGTCGCGCCAAAGTAGCTCGGCACCCTGTCCTTCGGCAAGTCGCATGTGAGCTGACGACAGGCAATTGAGGATATCTGCCGCCGCTCCAGCTCCAATCGATTCGATTTCTCGTCCGATCAATCGGTATCCGAGTCCGATCATGTAGTCACCGACATTGATGGCGGTTGCGAGACCGAATTGTTGATGCATGGCCGGGACACCGTATCGGAAGGCATCTCCATCTTCGATATCATCGTGAACGAGCGAAGCTTTGTGGAAGCACTCGATGCTCATCGCGGCGCATTTGACTCCTTGAGAAAACTCAGAGGCGGTTCGATCGCCATCCGCTCCGGTGGATTTGCCACCCAGCATCGCGTCATAGGCAGCCAGCGTGATGAACGGCCTTGAGTACTTGCCGCCCCTCGCCAAGAAGTTTGCAGCGAGGGCTTCGGTGGCTGCGATCGGGTCGATCTCTTGAAGCGGATTTGCGGATTCGATATCGATTTGAGTTTTGCTTCGTTGACGCCCTACGAGCGAGTCGAGTTGGGGCTGTGCAAACATGTCGCTGGCCGCACGCATCAAGTGAACGTAGGAGCGTGTTTGTTGAGTGGCAACTGGTTTTTCAACCATCAGCATCTCGCGGACCCATGCCTCGTCGACGCTGGTGTTTCGACAATCGCTCGACAATAACGGCACAGCCATGCAAGGAATGCCGGCCAGCAAAATTTTATCGATGGCTTTCTCAAGGACGTTCAAGCAGGCTACGCCAACGATGGAATCGACGTATCCGCTGACGATAATCTTGAGAACGACAGGGGAGCCTTCGGCGACCAGTACCTTGTAACCCATCTCCTCGGCTTTGGTTCGAAAGTCGGCAATGCTACATGCTCCACATTTTTTGCAGTCCATGCCAAACTCGTCGTAATCTGCGGGGCATCCTTCGGCGTGCTTGAGGCAGTGTGGCAGCAAAAACAAGCGACGGCTGGGAGGGGTTGCCGCGACCGCGTCCCGAAAGAACTCGGTGCTGATCATGACCATGACCCAACCCACGTAGCCTTCGGCCTGTCCCATTTCCTCAAGTGCTCGTCGAGCGATCACCTCGAGTTCATCTTTGGTGGGTGGCATCTCCTTGTTCATGCGAGCAGCTACTTCACGGCATTTGTCTCGCATCTGTTCACGCATCTCGGGCGTTTCAGGCACAAGTTTCAAATGGCTCGTTTTGCGCCTCGCCTTTTTCTCTGGCTTGTCGGTGGAGCTCGGTGTTTGCGTTGCCGACATCGAAGCTGAAGGTGTTACCGTTGACAAAACTCGAGTCCTTTATTCAGGGCACTAAGTGAAAACACTAGCGGATATAATTTTTCGTGATACCAAAGCCGAGCGAAATAAAAACCGATCGGTTGACTTATGTGATGATGTCCGGCTTCAATCGCGGCACACAACCATTCAAGGCCCCTCAGTATAGAGGCAGAAGCGTCGTTTGTGTCGCTTCTGGACATGATTCCTTCTAGTGCGACCGCCGTTTCTTCGATTGTACTAGACACGGCCTCCTTTATTCGTTCAGAGTTCGTGTAGCGGGCGTTTAAGCCACCTCCCCATCCCCCGTCGGCGTTTTGATTCGCCAATAAGTACTTTAGACCCTTTTGAAATGCAGGATGCTCGGCTCTCCCACCCTGTGCATAACCCAAAAGAACACGCCCAGTTCCGTAAATCGGATTGTCTTCTTGTTCGCGATCCTGATTACCAAACCACAACGGTAACCAGCTTCCATCCTCATTTTGCTGCTTCCCAAGATAATCCCAACCCCTTTCGATGGCGAGATCGAATTTCTTAAGCGATGGCGGCCTGTGCCTGGCTGTCAAGGTTTGAAGCGTTTCACGCCAAACGCAGAGCGCTCGAATCGCATGTGCCGTCAAATCGCTACCGCTTCGATCGAACGGCAACGTTCCCCAACCTCGGCAAAACGTTGGCCATCCGCCATCTCGATTCTGCAGTTTTAACAGCCAAGTGCACCCCAGGGCGGCCGCACTCCCAACGCGGTCCGCACGGATTTTGTCCAAAGTAGATGTGGAGTTGGCAGGCTGGTTAAGCGAATCGGCGCGAACATCCCACCACTTTTTCAACGCAATCAACGCGGCTGGCGTATCGTCGGCGTCTGGAACTGCTCCGCTCAGATTCGTCCATCCCCACCCTCCCGGATCCGCACCCGTAAAGGGATGACGAACAACATGTTGACAGGCAAGCAGCCAATCGATCGTTCGATCCCACTGGGACTGCGAGAAAACCGGGTTTTCCGATTTGGGAACATAGAACTGCGCCGATGCGAGTGAGGTGACCCAGGTTGCTAAATTCGTATCGATTGGCCAACTACCGTCGTACAAGACGGAGTCGACGATAAACTTGCGAGACTCGATCGCAACACGCGAGGATGCTTGGTCGATTGACGCTAAGCTCATCAAAACAAAGCTCGTCAGCGGGACTGCTTCCAGGTAGCCACCGCTGGTCGGTTGCATTCGGGTCAACACATTGCGCGACGGCTTGATGGAAGCGGTTCGCAACATGCGCACAATGGGATTGCTCGGAGGTCTATGATGAAATTGAGCTTGACCGATCGCGACCAATGCAGGTACCGCATAGCTCACAACGGGCAATTGAACAAAGCGATACCACGATTGCGGCAAGGCGGCGGCTTCAAACGGTAACGTTGGAATCTGGCCCCAATCGACAAGGCCAGCCAACGCGCAGTTTGTCATGATTGGGACGACAAAGGTCTTGTCCTTGCCATAGCGTTGTCGCAAGCCGTCCCAACTCCCTTTGCGCTCGACGTATTTCCAAGCTGCTGTGACTTGCGTGTTGTACCGCGGATTGTGCCCCGCCAATTGCCAGGCGGCTAACACCAGCAAGGTTGTTGCGATATTCGAAAGGGAACGATCGGTGTCCCCAAATCCTCCATCGGAATTTTGAGCGTTCGCAAGCCACTTACTTCCATTTTCAATTAAAACTTCCCAAGCATCCGAGCTGTATCTTCCATGCGGCGTGTTTTCGCTTTCCACCTGCCAAGGGGCTTTGCGAAACTGATCTCGGCAAAGCGACAATGCGCTCACGGCCGTCGCGGTCGACAATGCGGAAGTCGACAGCGAGCCTGTCCAATGGCTTGACGAACCCTTGAGTTGAGCAAGGTCCAAAGTCAATCGCTCGATCGATTCTTTTACGCGTTCCGCAGTGCTGATGGCTGTCATGTCAAGTAAGTGGAATTCGCAGTCCGTCGTACGCTAGCCGAACGTTTGTGGGAAGTATTGCGTTCGTCAAATCGTAGTCCAATTCGTGTGACAAATGCGTAAGAAAAGTCATCTTGGGTTGGATCCGGCGAACGACATCCAGCGCTTCGTCGACACTAAAGTGAGTCGGATGCGGAGTAAATCGCAAGGCGTCTAAAATCAGAATATCCAGTCCCTGCATCAATGCCAGACTCGAATCCGAAATGAAATTCGTATCCGTGCAGTACGCGACGTTGCCAAATCGAAAACCCAGCACGTTGCAGTTGGGACCATGAATCAGTGGGATGGGTTGCAACCGTGCGCCCAACAATTCGAATGGCTCGTCCACAATCGTGTGAAATTGCAATCGAGGTGCCGCGCCAGGATGCGTGTGTTCCTTGTCGCCAAAGGCATAGTCAAACACGCGTCGAATCCGAGATTCAACCACTTGGGTGCAATACAAAGGGACAGGATGTCCGAGCAAGAACGGGAACAATCGCAAATCGTCCAGGCCGTGCAAGTGGTCCGCATGTTCGTGAGTGAAGACAGCCGCATTCACCATCCCAATCCCTTCTCGCAGCAATTGGTGACGAAGGTCTGGCGAAGCGTCAAAAAGCAAATTGCCCTCGGGCAGTCCGAGGATAGCACCGGAGCGAGTTCGGTTGTTTTTCGGATCGCGACTCGTGCAAACCGAACATGCGCAACCGATGGCAGGGACACCCACGCTAGTGCCACTACCGAGCAGGATCATTTGCCCGCGAAAATCCATGGAACGGAACGGTCTTTCCACTGCGGCAGGCCTTGGGCGGAAGATCAAAAAGTAAAAAGGGACGCACTCACTTTCGGTTGGAATCAACGTTTTCGTAGCGGAGCGGCGCGAGCCGCCCGGTGAATTCCCGCATAACTGGCGAATCTTCACCGGACAGCTCGCGCTGTTCCGCTACCGCTCGCGCTGTTCCGCTACCAAACGTCTGACTCTCAGCAGTGTACTTGAAAACGCACAAGGTAGTTAGGCTAAGTCAGGCTCATCCGGCGACAGGCAATGACCTGCAACGGAATGCCATACAACTTCGCACGGGAGTCGAGTATACTAAACCGGTTGCCGCAACTCCCGGTTGTTGGAATCATGTGTTTGCAACTAATCCAATGTCCCTCGGAATAGTTCCGGATGATGGCTTACCTACCCGCCTTGCCAAATCCCCGCACGGGGTCCCGCGTCCTGACTGCATCGCTCCCCTTCGCGACCGCATTCCTCGTTGCAGCCCTTTTCGTTGCCGTCCTTTTCGTGCCGGCTCTTTCGCACGCTCAAGAAGCCTCGCGTAAAGACATCGACTTCTTCGAAACCAACGTGAGGCCGCTGCTGGTAAAGCATTGTTACGAATGCCATTCGGGCAAAGAGCAAAACGGTGGACTGCGACTCGACTTTCGCGAAACGACGCTCAAAGGTGGGGACTCGGGCTCGCCTCTAATGCCAGGCAACCCAGATGCAAGCCTCCTCGTCAAGGCCGTTCGCTATAACAATCAAGATTTGCAAATGCCGCCCAAAGGGCCAATTTTGCCCTCTGAGATCGCGATTTTGGAAGAGTGGATTGCATCCGGCGCTCATGACCCTCGAACCATGACCAATACCGAGGGGCAGCCCATGGCCTCTCCCAAGGGCATGAGTATTGAAGCCGGTCGACAATTTTGGTCCTTGCTTCCGATTGCAAATCCCAAGCTGCCTAGCAACAAGAGCAGCGAATGGGCCAAAACACCTATCGATCAGTTCATCCTTGATAGGCTTGAACGCGAAAACCTCCAGCCTGCACCCACGGCGGACCGAGCCAGTCTCATTCGTAGAGTCACGCTCGACATGACAGGGATTCCACCGACGCCGGATGAGATTGAGGCTTTCACAAAGTGCGAATCGCCAAACGCCTACGCGGAATTGATCGATCGATTGCTTGCCTCACCGCAATACGGTGTGCACTGGGGGCGGCATTGGCTCGATGTCGCCCGCTATGCGGACTCCAACGGGTTGGACGAAAACATCGCCTTTGGCAATGCTTGGCGTTACCGCGATTACGTTATCCAATGCTTCAACGCAGACAAACCCATCGATCAGTTCTTTGTCGAGAATATCGCAGGGGACCTGATTCCGGACTCGAACCTCGAATCGATCACCGGAACCGGTTTTTTGGTACTGGGAGCCAAAGTGCTTGCCGAACCCGATCGCGAAAAGCTCGTCATGGACACCATCGACGAGCAGCTTGACACCATCGGCAAAGCATTCATGGGAATGACGATGGGTTGCGCTCGATGTCACGACCATAAATTCGATCCTATCAAACAGGCCGACTACTATGCGCTCGCCGCGATCTTCAAGAGTACCAAGACTTTCGGTGATACCAACTTCGGTGCGATCAAGCATTGGCATGAAATCTCGTTTGCCGATAAGGCGGAACGCGAGTCGCTCAAAAAAGTAAACGCCGAGATTGCCAAACATCAGGGGGCCCTGTCAACGTTCAAATCAAATGCGTTCAACAAACTGCGCACCCAAGTTCGGGGGCAAGCCGCCGACTATCTCATTGCAGCCACCAAGATCTCCCCGGAAATGACGCTCCAAGAAGTAGCTGCCATTGCCGAACCGACAGGTCTGCATCCGCGAGTCCTATTTCATTGTCGTCGCCAATTATCCTTTCAAACAGAGCATCCCTTGTTTCTCAAGTGGCATGAGTTTTTGAAAGCCAACGATACGATGCAAATGGGTGAGTATTATCGCGATCTTTTTCAACGAACCGAAGCCGCTTTAGCGGACGCGAAAAAGAAAGACCCCGCGACCAAAAAACTGGACGACCCTGAACTCGAGGTTGCGCGAGCCGAGCTTTATAATTTAACAGGCTTCTTGGCCGTACCACCCAAACCAGAATTTGCATTTGATGAAGCAACGCTCCAGGAGATTGGCAAACTTGCAACGGAAGCACGCTTAGCGGAAAGTTTTGCCCCCGATGAGTCCGCTGTGATGGGAGTCAACGATGGCCAAGTGCTCACAGGATTACCACTCCACATTCGTGGCAATCATCGCAATCTAGGCGATGTCGTCCCTCGCGACTTCCCCGAAGTCATGCGCCCACCACATGAGTCCCCCATTCTGTCTCGAAAACAAAGCGGTCGGCTCGAGTTTGCTCGCTGGCTTACAAGCCCCAATCATCCGCTGACCGCTCGCGTTTTCGTCAATCGTGTGTGGCGTTGGCATTTTGGAAAAGGACTGGTTGAAACCACGGAGAATTTCGGTGCTCTCGGCGACCGGCCATCCCATCCTGAGCTGCTCGATTATTTGGCAAGGTCGTTCGTAGAATCGGGCTGGTCGCTAAAAGAACTTCATCGCTTGATTTTGCGATCCAGCACGTATCAGATGAGCATCCATAACGAAGCCACCGAAACAGCGGCCATCGTCGATCCTGAGAATCGACTATTGTCGAGATTTCACCCTCAGCGTATGACTGCCGAGCAAATCCGAGATTCCATTCTTTCGGTATGCGGACAACTCGACCTTCGACTGAACGGCAAGTCCGTCCCTTTGCGAAATCGGCAATTTGTTTTCGATCATACGTCTATCGATAACACTCGCTATGACAGCCTACGACGTGCCGCGTTTCTGCCAGTGATTCGCAACAATGTTTACACCTTGTTCGAGCAGTTCGATTTCCCGGACCCAACCATGCCCACCGGTAGTCGCAACACCACCACTGTTGCGCCACAAGCACTTTTGTTAATGAATTCCGAGCTTGTGATCAACGCAGCCAAACGCTTGGCGTCTCAAGTTTGCAGTAGCGTTTCGTCACCCAGCGAGCGAATCGATCTGCTCTATCGAGAAGTGCATGGACGCCAAGTATCACCCCATGAACGCGAGCGAGCCCTTGCCTTTGTTGCAAGTGGTTCATCCAGTGGAGAATCGCTTAACGAAGAAGGAGCGGTGCAAGAAAATTGGTTTTTGCTATCGCAATCTCTATTGTTGAGCAACGAATTTATTTTTATCAAGTAACTTGCTTCCGGAAGAGAGAGCTTGAGCGCGATATGGCATTTCTCTCCCCCTTGCCCCGCTTTGGGGAAGAGTGGGGTGAGGGGTCGATTTTAGTAAAAGCCCAACCAAAATGAACGTACAAAACGAAATGTCGCACATACATTTAGAGAATCACAATCGGCGCTGGATGCTCAAGAATACAGCCGCTGGCTTTGGCTATCTTGCATTCCAATCGTTGCTGGACCAGGTGATGGGAGACGAATCGACCGAGCTTCGCGGAGCCGAACGCGGACCCCTTGCCGCTCGAAAGCCTCATTTTGAAGCCAAGGCCAAACGAATCGTTTTCTTGTTCATGAAAGGTGGGCCTTCGCACGTCGATACCTTCGATCCCAAACCCTTATTGGATCGCGACGATGGCAAGCCACCACCGTTTGCGTTGCCCAAAGTTGTTTTTGCGGCTCAAGGGAATCTATTGAAGTCACCCTGGAAATTCAAAAACTACGGACAAAGTGGACTGCCAGTCAGTGACCTGTTCCCAAATGTTGCCAAGCATATCGATGACTTGTGCATCCTACGCTCGCTTCACGGCAGCAACCCAGCCCATGGTGGTGCGTTGCTCAAGATGCATACAGGCAGCGACCAGTTCGTTAGGCCTAGCATGGGAGCTTGGGTGACCTACGGGCTCGGAACGGAGAATGAAAATTTGCCGGCCTTCGTGACGATCTGTCCCACGCTTGCCCATGGAGGAATGAACAATTGGGGTTCGGCGTTTTTGCCCGCGCATTGCCAGGGGACTCCCATTGGGAACGCGAGTTTGCCGACATCTGCCGCGAGTGTCAAGCACATTTACAACAAGACGACTCAACTCGACAAGCAACGCAAACAACTCGATCTGCTCGCATCCATGAACCACGATCATTTCGAAGAAAACGGTCGGGAAAAGGCCTTGAGCGGAAGATTGAATTCCTTTGAATTGGCCTATCGAATGCAGACCGCCATGCCGGAGGTTCAAGATTTGTCTCGTGAAACGCAAGCGACGCTACAGCTCTACGGTATCGATGATCCGATCACGGAAAATTTTGGTCGACAGTGCTTGATGGCCCGGCGATTCCTCGAACGTGGAGTACGTTTCGTCCAGGTAACTCATAGCGACAGTGAAGTGCAATGGGATCAACACAGCGACTTGGTCCAGGGACATTCCAAAAACGCGTCGGAGGTAGACAAGCCGATTGCCGGTTTCTTGAGCGATTTGAAAGCGTGTGGATTGCTCGAGGACACGTTGGTATTGTGGGGGGGCGAGTTCGGCAGGACACCCACGTCGCAAGGGAACGGGCGAGACCACAACCCACACGGTTTCTCCATGTGGATGGCAGGCGGCGGAGTCAAGGCTGGATACGCTTATGGTGCGACGGATGACTACGGCTACTATGCGACTGAGAACAAAATGCACATCAATGATTTGCATGCAACCATATTGCACTTGATGGGGCTCGATCACGAGCGGCTCACCCATAGGTACGCAGGTCGCGATTTCCGATTAACAGATGTAGCTGGACAGGTCGCAAACGATATCATCGCATAGGCAAGGAAATCAACAACTTTACTGAACAAGCCGCGAAGCAGACTTCTGTTGCCCCACATGACATTGTGTTTTGCGATGCAACGTCTGGTCGGTGAAACGAAGATTTCCATTGTACGGAATGGCGACCTGCTAGCCACGAAAAGGCACAGAGTCCACAAAAGTTTTGAAGGTTCGATTCAATCGATCATCCGGTTTGTGTCTTTTGTGATTTTTTGTGGCTACAAAAAATGGCAAGGTGCGTGAGGGAATAGCGACCTGCTAGCCACGAAAAGGCACAAAGTCCACAAAAGGTTTGAAGGTTCGATTCAACAGAACATCCGGTTTGTGTCTCTTGTGATTTTTTGTGGCTAGGAGAAATGGCAAGGTGCACGAGGGTGCTCATTTGAATTCAGTCGGTTTCAGTTTGCCTTGGTCGCGTATCGGCAAAGCCTGCTAAGATGCATCTTGTTAAGGCGTCGCAAGAACGTGCCCGATGATAGAAAGCAAACCAATGACAAGCCATTCCATAATCGTCTTCGATCTAGCTGGTGCCGTTCACAACATAGCCAAACACCTTAGTGTCAACGACAATCAAGTGGAGGCTGCGATCCAACTGTTGGAGGCAGGCAATACCATTCCTTTCATTGCTCGCTACCGCAAAGAAGTGACGCGTGGTCTCGACGAAATCCAGTTGCGAACGATCGAAGATGCGATCGAAAAAGCACGCGATTTGTTCTCAAGAAAAACCACCATCCTGAAGACCATTGACGAACAAGGACTCCTCACCGATGCACTCCGTCAACAAATCGTCGAGTGCCAGGACATGCAAATGTTGGAGGCGATTTACCTGCCGTTCAAGCCCAAGCGGCGAACCCGCGCGACCCTTGCGCGCGAACGTGGATTGCAACCCCTAGCCGACATCTTGCTCCAACAAACAACGCTCGGCCGATCCAAACGGGATGTTTTGAAACCATTTGTCAACCCCGATGCCGAGGTGCCTGACGAAGAAGCGGCCCTTCAAGGTGCGTTGGACATCGTCGCGGAACAGTGGTCCGACGACGCCGAAACGAGAATTTGGTTGACCGAACAAGCGATGATGCACGGCCGCATCGTCTCGAATGTCAAACGCGGCAAGAAAGAGGAAGCCAGCAAGTTCGAAATGTACGTTGACCACCAGGAATCGGTAGCGCGCTTACCCTCGCACCGTTTCTTGGCGATGAAGCGTGGAGAAGCCGAGGGGATACTACGGGTCGGAGTCGAATTAGACAAGGAACGCATCGTCGGCCAAATCCAATCACACTTTGTAACGAACCCTCAATTCGAGTTTTATCGCGACCTGATCCGCACGATTGAAGACTGCTTCGATCGACTTCTGATGCCCGCAACCGAATCAATGGTATCCCAAACGTTAAAGGAACGAGCGGACGCCGAAGCGATTACGGTCTTTGGCAAAAACCTCCGAGAACTATTGCTCGCCCCCCCTGCTGGTCCGAAGGTCACGTTGGGGTTGGACCCAGGCTTTCGTACCGGTTGCAAGTTGGCGGTGGTTGACGGAACCGGCAAGTATCTCGCACATGCCACCATCTTTCCAACACCCCCAACCAACGACCTCCAATCGGCTAGTAAAGCCGTGCTCGACTTGATTGCCAAACACAAAATCGAGTTGATTGCGATCGGAAATGGGACCGCTTCGCGTGAAGCGGAAGAATTTATCACCGATTTGATTCGGAACCACTCGTTGCAAGTAACCAAAGTGGTCGTGAGCGAATCGGGTGCTTCGATCTATTCGGCTAGCGAATTGGCTGCACACGAGTACCCCAACTTAGACGTAACCGTTCGTGGGGCCATCAGCATCGCGCATCGCCTACAAGACCCGTTGGCCGAGCTCGTCAAGGCGGATCCCAAATCGATTGGAGTCGGACAATATCAGCACGACGTAAATCAGAGCCAATTGCGCAAGTGCCTCGAACGGGAGGTGCAGTCGTGTGTCAATAGCGTCGGAGTGGATTTGAATATGGCAAGTGCATCTCTCCTGTCCTATGTGTCAGGGATCGGCCCAAAGCTTGCCGAAAAAATCGTTTCCTATCGAGATACGAACGGTCGATTCCATAACCGACAACAATTGACCGAAGTGCCAAAACTTGGCACCAAGGCGTTTGAGCAAGCGGCCGGTTTTCTTCGTATTCGCAACGGCGATCAGCCATTGGACAATTCTGCGGTGCATCCGGAATGCTACCGGCTGGTTGAACGAATGGCAAAGAAGCTAAATGTTCGGGCGGAGTCCCTCGTCGGAAATGGTGGACTTGTGCAAAAGCTCAAACCCGAGGAGTTTGTTGACGAGCGTTTTGGTTTGCCAACGGTCGTCGACATTGTGCAAGAGTTGTCCAAGCCGGGTCGCGACCCTCGCAGTGAGTTTCGGGTGGTGCGGTTTTCGGACGAAGTAAAAAAAATCGAGGATCTCAAGATCGGAATGATCTTAGAAGGGGTGATTACGAATGTGACTCACTTTGGGGCTTTTGTGGATTTGGGTGTCCACCACGATGCATTGATTCATATTTCGCAATTATCCAACACGTTTATCAAAGATCCGAACGAAGTTGTTGCGGTTGGTCATGTGGTCAAAGTAAAAGTGCTCGAAATCGACTTGCCTCGAAAGCGAATTGCGGTAACGAAAAAGCTCGACATGCCACAGCTTGCGCTGTTCCGCGGCGAAGTTAGTGCCAAACCGGCCAAGGCCTAATCGTTTCAAGTTGAGGCTTCTTGGTGTA
This sequence comes from Pirellula staleyi DSM 6068, assembly GCA_945875845.1. GTDB lineage: Bacteria > Planctomycetota > Planctomycetia > Pirellulales > Pirellulaceae > JBKCUI01. The sequence goes on along the minus strand of CAMCMB010000008.1, from coordinate 22,328 downwards.
TCGAAATATTCAATCGCTTGTGGTCTAATGGCCGGGCTTGGCCGACGAACGAATAGGCCTCCAGGTTCCTCATTCGACTTTGAGACTACTACAAGTTAGACCGTGAATGCATCGCGTTGAAAAAATACTTTCAGGAAAATCAAATACGTTGCGTTCGATCCTTGCGCGGGCCGGGCTTTGGTGCTTGAGCCAGCCCTATGCCGCCGTCATCTGGGGCCGCAACAAAGCATACGATCGCGGATGGAAGAAGACAGCCAAGGCAACGGTACCTGTGGTCTCTGTCGGGAATTTGACGGCTGGCGGGACGGGCAAAAGCCCGACGGTAGCCATGTTAGCACGATGGTTTCGAGCTCGCGAGACGCGAGTTGCCATTCTTTCTCGTGGATACGCGGCGGGAAGCGATGGGCGGAATGACGAAGCGAAAGAATTGGAAGTCCTGCTCCCGGACGTACCGCATTTGCAAAATCCGGATCGAATCGCATCGGCAACGATTGCGACGGAGGAGCTTGGGATGCAAGTGTTGCTGTTGGACGATGGTTTCCAACATCGCAAGATCCATCGCGATTTGGAAATTGTGTTGCTCGATGCGAGGGAGCCCTTTGGCTTTGGACATCTTTTACCGCGCGGTATGTTGCGAGAACCGTTGCGATCGCTCCGACGGGCCACTGTGGTTATGGCCACGCGTGCCGATCAAGTGGATGCGCAAACATTGGCGGAAATTCGTACGCGTGTTCAGCGATACAATCCAAAAGCCGCATGGCTGGAAGCGGAACATTATCCCATGCGGCTGAGGAATTCACTCGGGGAGACATTGCCCGTTGAGTGGCTGCGAGACAAAAATATTTTTGCGGTGAGTGGACTTGGAAACCCAAGTGGATTTCTGCAGACGTTGCGGACATGTGGCGCAACCGTTGCAGGTAGCATGTCCTTCCCTGATCATCATGATTACGATGCGCAGAATATGAGGGACATAGAACAGCAGGTAAGCGAAAACGCGATTCCCATCGAAGCCATTCTCTGCACAGGAAAAGACCTTGCCAAGATCGCTGTTCCGCGTCTTGCAAAGATGGATGTGTGGAGTTTAGACGTCGAGCTGCGTATTAGGACAGGGGCTGAAGTACTTGACGAGCACCTCGAACGCATTTTAAAAATGTGCCATTAACAGTTCAACCAGCACTTTGGAATGGCATGCAAGTTCATCGTGACTACGAGGTTTGCCTGGGAGGGTGAGGCCATCCCTCTAAACATGTTTTCCTCGACTTTGCCCAATCCATTCCTTGCTTGGGAGGGTGAGGCTCCTGCCGAACCATTGCGTAGTAAGCTCGGCAGGAGCCTCGCCCTCCCGATGGTTTCCAATGCATTCGCCATTGCAAAGATGTTTAGAGCGATGGGCTCGCTCTCCCATTGATTTCCAAAGATGCAATGGGTTCAAGGCGACTGGAACTCCGCATGCTGCGCGATTTTGGCAAGTAGCCGCTGCGGTTGGCTAATTGCGAGTCGGTCGCGAAAAAAAAATGCTCCCGGAAGTGAACGAGTCCCAGGGGGGCTGAGGACTTAAGCTACTGTTCCGGGAGCAATGGTTTGAAGCGAGCAATGACAACATCCGTTTGCACTGCCCGCAAAAATCCGCATTGTCTTGGCACCAGGCAACAACACATCCGTGTGGTGATGCCGTAGCGTGACTTGACCCCCTTAAAGAATCAAATCCGACGCAGCAGATCAAGTGATCTCTTCGATGGACGTAAGATAGACCGAACCCTTTGTTCGGGTCAATCGCGATTCCAAAAATAATTTCGGCAAGCGGAACGACGTGACCATAATCCGTTGCAATTGCATTGAAAATAGTTCGTGCGTTTTGTAATTTTGGGAAGTGTCATAAACGTATCGCGAATGATGTCAATCGCGGTATGCTGCATTCCGCCTTGTCTTGTTGCTATCCGACCGCGTATAACACATCAAGTCGAACGTTGTCAGGATGCACACGAGCTTCATTGGCACGGTTAATGCATTCGTAGATCAACCAGTTGCAGACGTTTGGTCAAGGATCAAACGTTGCATAACCGCTAGGCCGCACAATCGAATTGAATCATGCGGCTTGGTCATTCATCACAAATGGAAGGAGATAGGATTCATTGGTTTTCGAAGATGGACGCTCCGATACTCAGGTACGCTTTCGCTCGAAAGCAGCTTCTTCGCAAAGTCGCATGACCTGTTGGATTCGGACGGTTTCATCTGTGACACGGACAGCGTTGCAAAAAAGGATCGAGCACGAGATTTCAATCTCGACTTGTCAGCACGGTTGCAGTCCATGTACGTTCCAAATCTTCGATCGGACCAAGAGTCCTAGTTAAACAGGGAGTAGTCAAAACATGCAAATTTCCGGGAATTTTTCGGTCTCTGGCGTTGATGCATCTAGAGCCGCAGCCAAATCGAATGCTCCATCACCGGTGGCTGCCGCAACGCCGTCGGCGATCGCTACCCCGGTGGACCAGTTGGAGTTGTCCGCCGAAGCGCTCAGCATTGGTAGCTCCGAGCAATCGGGTCAAGCCTTTCGAGCGGGCAAGGTCGATAGCTTGCGTGAGGCGATCTCGCAAGGCAACTACGACACCGATGAGAAGATGTCGGCTGCTTTAGATCGTTTTCTAGATCAACTGGGATAACCTTGGGCGAACCGTGGGCGAACCGTCGAACGGCAATCCCTTTTTCGGTTCGAATCGATGCTCGTGGGACGGAGTGACGCTAGCGATCATCACCGGACAGCTTGCGCTGTTCCGCTAGGAGTGCGATTACGCCAACAAGGGTTGTACGACCTTGGCAGGCTCCACGCCGGTCAATTTCAAGTCTAAGCCTTGATTTCGGAACGACAAGCGTTCGTGATCGATGCCCAGCAGGTGCAGGATGGTTGCGTGGAAATCGTGAATGTGAACAGGATCTTTCACGATGTTGTAGGAGAAATCATCCGTCTCGCCGTGAATCACGCCCCCTTTGATGCCGCCCCCAGCCATCCACATCGTAAAGCATCTCGGATGATGGTCACGTCCGTAGTTGTCCCTGCTGACCCCGCCTTGCGAATAGATGGTTCTCCCGAACTCGCCACCCCAAATGATCAAGGTTGAGTCGAGCAAGCCGCGAGCTTTGAGGTCTGTGATCAAACCGTAGTTGGCCCTGTCGACATCTTTGCATTGCGATGGTAATCGACCGTTGACGTTTCCGTGATGGTCCCAGTTGTTTAAGTACACCTGGACAAATCGCACGTCGCGTTCGACCATCCGTCGCGCCAGTAGAACCGAGTTCGCGTAGGAGCCTGGTTTTTTTGCTTCTTGGCCGTAGAGTTCAAAAGTGCTTTCCGGTTCACTCGCGATACTTGTCAATTCCGGAACGCTCGATTGCATTCGGAACGCCAATTCGTACTGTTGAATTCGCGTATGAATTTCCGGATCGCCGACCGCTCGAAAATTCATTTCGTTGAGTGTTTTTAGGCCATCGAGTGTTTTGCGTCGCACCTCGCTTGGCACACCGGCCGGGTTGTTGATGTACAAAATCGGATCGCCGCTTGATCGGAAACTAACTCCGGCGTGTTCCCCAGGGAGGCAACCGGACGACCAAAGCCGAGCGGAGATGGCTTGAATCTGCTCTGTATTGGTTGGCTGAGCCACCATCACAACGAAGGTCGGCAGATTGCTGTTCAACGATCCGAGGCCATACGACATCCATGAGCCGATACACGGTCTCCCGGTGACCATGTTGCCGGTTTGCATCAAGGTGATGGCTGGCTCATGGTTGATGGCTTCGGTGTGCATCGAACGCACGAAGCACATATCATCTACAACTTTTGCGGTCTCAGGCAACAACTCCGAGAGCCACATGCCGCACTGTCCGTGTTGAGCGAATTTGTACTTCGACGGAGCGATTGGAAAACGTGTTTGTCCGCTCGTCATGGTGGTCAGGCGTTGACCGTTTCGAACGGACTCAGGTAGATCTTTGTCGTACCACTCGTTCATTTGTGGTTTGTAATCGAACAAATCCATTTGCGATGGTCCGCCAACCATGTGCAGATAGATCACCCGTTTTGCCTTGGGCGGAAAGTGAGGAAGTGTTCCTAACCCACCGATCGGCCCGGAATCGGAACCTTGCGCGGCGAGCGGCAAGCCCAACGAAGCCAGCGCGGCCGTACCGAGTGCATTGCCTCCTCGGCGAAAGAATTGGCGACGTGTTTCGCTTCGAACGTATTGTTCGAAAAGGGGATGAACATTGGGTGATTGCATAGTTTTTTGGTTATGTTGAATGTCGGGATTACTTGGTCAGCATCTCATCTAGGTTCATTAATTCGTTGACCAGCATGGTCCATGCGGCCAACTCGCTAACGTCCAGGGCTGCGTCAGCCTTGCTCTCGCCGATCGAAATGAGTTGCCTGGCTTGTTCCGGGTTCGTTTGATAGAACGAAAGAAGTTCATTGGCGCTTGCGATGACTACGCTAAGCTCTTCCGCATGGAATGACCTTGCGATTAACTTGTTGGCGATCGACTGAATCCTGGCGTTGATATCCCCTTTGAGTATTGGATCCGAAAGGGTTTTGGATGCCAAAACGCGAGCTGCCTCTACAAACTGAATATCGTTTAGTGTCACCAAAGCCTGGAGTGGTGTGTTGGTTCGTTCTCGCTTTACGGTGCAAACTTCACGAGCCGTCGCATTGAACACATCCATATTCGGTGGTGGTGCAGATCGCTTTAAGAACGTGTACATGCTTCTTCGATAAAGCCCTTCGCCTTTGTCTGCAACATAATCGCGAGTGTTGCTTCCAGGCATGGCGACCGCTTCCCAAACTCCAGGTGGCTGATAAGGTCGAACGCTTGGGCCGCCGATCTTGTTGACCATCAAGCCGCTTGCTGCCAACGCACTATCCCGAATCATTTCCGCATCCATTCGAAATCGAGGCCCCCTGGCCAACCATTTGTTCGTAGGATCGATGGCGAGTTTTTCCGGAGAAACGCTCGAAGATTGGCGATAGGTCGCGCTGGTAACGATGAGCCGAAAGAAATCTTTGACATTCCAGTTTTCCTCGCGGAAGTTGGTTGCCAAGTAATCGAGAAGTTCTGGATGTGTCGGCGTTTGGCCGGTGGTACCGAAGTCGCCGGAGGAACCGACAAGGCCATTGCCAAAGAGTTCCTGCCAGAATCGATTCACAGTGACACGTGTTGTGAGTGGATGATTTGGTTGCAATAACCATTTGGCAAACCCGAGCCGATTGGCTGGTAGGTCTGCATCCATGGGTGGGAGCACTTTCGGGGTCGCAGCCACCACTTCCGTCGACCGTTTGTCATAATCGCCTCGCATCAAGACAAACGCCTTCGGTGGTTCCTTGGCTTCATTCATGATGTGAGCGACAGTACCGCGTTTCTGGATTTGGATTTTTTCATCCGCAAGGTTTTGCGCAGTGGCGGCGAGAGTTTTGTATTCCGTATCCATGGTATTGAGGTACCAAGTGTACAGATCCTCGGTTTCTTCGGCGGTTCGATTGGGTTTCTGCACCAGGTACTGTCGTCGGGGCACTTCAGAAATGTCTTTGATTTCAGTGGCGTCGAGCGATTTGCGGTAGATTCGAATATCTTGAATTTGTGCCGCTTTCGCTTCTGAGCCCGTCGAGCGGCGACCTATCGTAAGCGGTATGGACGTTCGAGTCGTTTCGGTCAGTGTTTTCGCAGCGATGTTTTGACCGGCATCTTTTCCGTCAATGAAAATCTTGAGGCCCTCGGGTTTGGACGATCCATCGTAGGTGATGGCTACGTGTTGCCAACGGGCGGCAGTCAGCTTGGTTTTCGACATTGCTTTTAGGGCATTCTCGGGCCACTTATGAACCAAATGCATTCCTACCGTTCCTCCCTCCGTCCAAACATCCCAACCGCGATGGGAATCCGCTTCGTTCATGCGTGCAATCAAAGATCCACCTTGAGAGTCCGAACCGGGCTTTACCCAAAGTGCGACGGAAAAGGCTTGGTCTCGCTCAAGATCGCCAGCGGGCAAGGATGGAAAAGACGGATTGACTTGCCAAGCGGAATCGGAAATGTGTCCGGATACCAGTGTTGCTGCATTCTCCAATGGAATTTGGCTCCATTGATTTTGATGAATTGCGGTAATCCACTTTGTGTCCGAGCTCGCCAAAGGGATGTGAGTTTCAAGGGAATCTTTCGCTGGCAGAGTCTGCCAAGCGAGCCGTTCGCGTTCTTCGGGTTTGGCGATCATGGCATCGAATGGAATACGAGCACCCGCTCGGCGAGCCGTTACCGCAGCGTTGGCCTGTAGGATCAACGCGTCGAGCTCGAAGAAACGCATTCGATCTTCGTTGCGAGGAACAGGAATGATTGGCGGAGTATCTTTGATGTTCCCATCCATGGCCGCCTGGGTGGTGTTGTTGAAGAACGCCGCAAGCTGATAGAACTCTTGCTGACTGATCGGATCGAATTTGTGATCGTGGCACACGGCACACCCCACGGTCAGCCCTAGCCAGACTTGACCGGTGGTTTCGACACGGTCACGCGTGTACAACACCTTGTACTCCTCCGCAATCGAGCCACCTTCATTCGTGGTGATGTTGCAGCGATTGAAACCGGTCGCAACGTTTTGGTCGATATCGGCGTTGGGGAGCAAGTCACCGGCCAGTTGTTCGATCGTAAATTGATCGAAGGGCATGTTGCGATTGAACGCATTGATGACCCATTCGCGGTACGACCACATTTCGCGGAAGTTGTCAAAATGAATGCCGTGCGTGTCTGCGTAGCGAGCATAGTCGAGCCAATAGCGACCACGATGTTCGCCCCATTCCGGTCGCTTGAGCAATTCGTCGACGTAGTGTTCGTAACGATCGGGCGAACTATCCGAGAGAACTTGTTCAACCTCTTCGGGTGTCGGAAGGAGGCCGGTCAGGTCAAGGCACACACGCCGAACAAGCGAACGGAGTTCCGCCTCGGGAGACGGCTCAATTCCTTGGCGTTCGAGTTCTGCAAGAGTGAAGCGATCAATGGTATTTCGGATCCATGACACATTTCTAACTTGCGGAAGTTCGGGTTTGGTGGGGGGAAGGAACGACCAGTGACCTTGATACTCGGCCCCTTGGGAAATCCAATTTTTGAGAAGGTCTTTTTGTTTTGCGGTTAGGGTCTTGTGGGAGGCGGGGGTGGGCATGACCGCCTCAGGATCGGTCGAGAAAATGCGACGGATCAATTCGCTTTTGTCCGGTTCGCCCGCCACGATTGCCCCTTTTGCAATCGCTTCGTCGCGCTGGTCCAATCGCAGTTCCGCCGCGCGTTTCGTGGCGTCTAGTCCGTGGCAAGCGAAACAGTTCTCGGAGAGAATGGGGCGAATGTCACGGTTGTACTGAATCATTCCGCCAGCCTGAATCGAAGTGATCCAATGGCAAAACAACGAAAAACCGACAACCGTAGCGGAAAGAAAACGGGGGGATGCGAACATCGAAACCATAAACCTTGCAGAAATTCAGAGCATTGCGAGAAATTGAGGCGGGAGCGACTTCTTCGGCCGCTTACTTCATTTTACCGCGAAACCTCGGAAAGCAAGACGGATTAGTTCTCAAGATTTCCCCGATAGTTGCTTACCGCTAACTTTTCTCTGCTGTGAAGTTTGGCGAAAATGCTCGAATTGCCGCAACCGCGTCTTCTGCTCGCATGCTAAAAACGTGTCGCGATTCCGGATTCACGCAATATTTCGACAGTATTGCATTGCCCATGCTTGCCAATCCTCGAAATCTTTTTTTGGTGATGTCTTGGTAACCTTCAAGCCTCAGCCGCTCGACGTGCGCGACTGCTTGCTCATCGGTCTCCGCACAGAGAGTTTCCGTGAAATGGGGGGCGTTGATCTCGAACAGAGGGGGGCGCACCAAGAGGATGCGACCCGAGTCCAGCAATGGCCGCATCCATCGATAAAAGAACATGAGTACCAACATGCTGCAGTGAATGCCATCCGCATCCGGATCGAAGATCAATACGACATGTTGGTAACGAGCTTTTTCCAAGCAAAAGGTGTCGTCCCATCCAGCACCGATCGCTTGGGTGATGGCGGAGTAGAATTCGTTGCTGGCGACTTTGGCTCGAGTGGCCTTCCAAGCATTCAACGGCTTGCCTTGAATGGGCAGGACCGCTTGATAACTTGCATCCCGAGTGATCCCGACGGCCGTAGAAGCCGAATCCCCCTCGACGATCATCAACTCCGCAGAGACACCAGGCGGATGAAATTGGCAATCCAAGAGCTTGATTGGGAGTTGTGCAAACATAGCGTAGTGAATCCGTCGGATCTTTCGAGTTGCAAGGGTAGTCTTCTCAGTCCGGAGGAGGGGCAAATCTCTGCCGGTGGCGTCAGCCTTCGTTGTACGACGCTCCGCGTTGTATCGTATCCTGTCCTGCCGTATCGTATCCTGTCCTGCCGTATCGTATCGTATCCTGCCGTGTCGTTTCAGGTCGTAAAACTGGAAACAATGTGCGATGAACGGTCCCTTCGCCGTGGTCGGCAATCTTTCCGCAACGCGAACAATTGATCCGAGTACAGGGCGAGGGGAGCAAGAGCAAAAGAAGTGGGTGTCGTAGCATCTTCTTGCACCAGTCCGTTACAGCGACGAGCCGTCATGTGTCGGGTTGTCAAAATCACAAAAGAGCAGTGCGAGGCGACATTACCACGCCGTAGAATAAACTCGCGATCATTTCGTTGAGTCAAAAGTTACGCCACGCTTTTCGGCCAAGAGTCGCATGACCGCTTCAAAATAGGGGAAAGGGATCTTGGGATTCCGTTTCTTGGACCAGACAAACACAACATTCACCATGGCACGCGAAATTTCGCCACTATCGACTTTCGCTATCACTTTGTCGATAAAGGCTTGCTGTTCAGGTAGGAACGTTCTAAGCCCATAAATGAGCTGATCCTTCAACTCGACTTGGTTGAACGACATCATGTTTTCGGCTTCATTGAAATCCGAGGTTTGGGCATGAACCTTCTCAGGAGCGGCTGAGGACAATGCGATAACCACCCCGCTGAGACCACTGACTAGAATTCGTTTCGAGTAACGCATTGTGATTCCCTTGATAAAGTAGCCTTAGTCTGGTCAACCGCAGACAATCTTGGGAGAATACCGTTTTCGACCATTTCACATCAAGGTAATTCGGGAAGGCTGTGCGATTTGGGGAACCCCGACGGAAGAAACTTTGACTGGCCAGATTCGGGTAGATTGGCGGGCGTGGATTACGGAACCGTTCGCATCGGTATCGCTCTTTGCGACCCGAGCCGGACGTGGACAAGCCCTTTGGAAACCTACACGCGACGCAATCCAGCCCTTGATGAAAAATACTTTCAAAGAATTACTAAGGAAAACCAGATCTTGGGCTGGGTGGTCGGTTTGCCGATCCACTGCGACGGGAGAGAGAGTCAAAAGTCGGGGGAAGCTCGAGAATTCGCCCTTTGGCTCAACCATATCACGGACCTGCCAGTCCGTTTCGTGGATGAACGTTACACGACGGCCCTTGCAAACCGCATGTTGCGAGACTCCGATATGACGTTCAAGCAGCGCAAGAAACAAGTTGATAAGATTGCAGCTCATTTTATCCTGGAAACCTACCTGGAATCTGCCAAACAACCTTCGTTCCAGCCCTTGCCGCTGGAGGACTAGACTATGAATCCTACGAAAACGAAAACCGCACGAAACACTCCTGTATTCGCGTTTCGAGCATTTGCTCTGATCGTTGGTGCGGCAGTATGGGCATACGGTTCCATCGCTGCAGCTCAAGAAAAAGGAGAGGCCAACCAATCGACCGCAGACAAATCGCGGAGGGTTAGTGAGCCTCGCGGTTTAATCAATTACCTGGGACGCAGGATCGCGTCCCCTATGGGATACCAGCATATGGATTGGCTTAGTCGTCCAGAGAGGATTCAAGAGGAGAATCCACAGGAAATGCTCGACCAGTTGAAACTCAAAGACGGGATGGTTGTTTGCGATCTTGGCTCCGGAGATGGATATCACACACTCCAGATGGCGCCGAAGGTAGGCCCCACAGGCAAAGTCATTGCCGTGGACATTCAGCCTCAAATGCTGCAAGAGTTGTCACGACGCATGGCTGCCAACAAGATTGGAAACATCGACACCATATTGGGTGATCTCTGGGATCCAAAATTGCAAGCGGAGTCGATCGACTTGGTTTTGATGGTCGACGTCTATCACGAGTTTTCACACCCCGTTCAAATGTTGTCAGCCATTCGCAAAGCACTGAAACCGACTGGGCGAATTGCACTTGTCGAGTTCCGAGCGGAAGATCCAACGGTATTGATTCGCCCAGAGCACAAAATGAGCAAAGCACAGATTCTTAAGGAGTACAAAGCCAACGGATTCCGAGTTGCCAGCGAGTACGACAAGCTGCCATGGCAACACCTAATGTTTATGGAAAAAGACGACACAAAGTAGCTATCTTAAACTACATGCTCCGCCAATTCGCCATCACGATCGCTTACGACGGGACTCGCTACGGGGGTTGGCAAATCCAACCGAACGCTCCAACCATCCAGCAAGTTCTGGTTACTGCCATCTCGAAAGCAACTTCGGAGCAAGTGCATGTTCAGGGGAGCGGCCGAACCGATGCGGGCGTTCACGCTGTCGGACAAGTCGGTTCATTCAAGCTTCATAACTGGAATCCACCACCCGATCCACTTGTTCCGGCCATCAATTGCTTCCTACCATCCGATGTTATCATCAGGGATTGCCGAGAAGTAGTGACAACGTTTGACCCTATTCGCCATGCCAAGAGCAAGCGGTATCGTTACACCATTCGCAATTCGCCTGTTCCGGATCCTATGAGCCATCTCTATCATTGGTGGATTCGGAAGCCGATCGATATCGAAGCCATGCAAACGGCAGCCGAGTGGCTGATCGGCACCCACGATTTCAAGTCGTTTGAAACACAAGGCTCACCGCGAAGAAGCACGACGCGAACCATTTACGATATCTCCATCGCACCGAAAAATTCAATGGATGGTACGGATCTTTGGATCGAGATTGAGGCGGATGGGTTCCTCTACAACATGGTTCGAAACATTGTAGGAACGCTCTGGACCATAGGATCCGGTCGGTACGGTCCACGTTGGATGAAGACGTTTCTCGAATCGAAGCAGCGAGACACATCGGACTTCACGGCTCCGCCACAAGGATTGTGTTTGCTAAAAGTGAACTATCCCAATCAGGTTTATCTCTAATGGAAAAAAACCTCGAAACCTAGGAATCGTTGTGGTGGTCGTTCCTAGCCGAGAAACTCCGTGCGTACCTCCAACTGCTTCTCCGTAACGATGACGCCTTTTTTTCCTGAACCCTGACGCACCTCACCATTTTTCCTAGCCACAAAAAATCACAAAAGATACAAACCGGATGTTCTGTTGAATCGAACCTTCAAACCTTTTGTGGACTCTGGTGCCTCTTAGTGGCTAGCAATTCGGACTGCGTGTTTTACAGGACTTAGTCCAGTAAAACGGGACGAACCGCAAGAAGCGTTTAAGGGACTAAGCACATCCGCAACTGTTTTTCAACCCAATTAGCCGTTGGGCGATAGCCCCGGTTTTCCAATTGCTCGACATTCGTCGAGAACCGGGGCTATCGCCCTTCGGCTAACTTCCGGAGAGTTACTCGCTTTCCTCCATTGGCTGCTTTGTAGATGCTCGTAATGAGCTCGACGCTCTTCCGGCCTTCGTTGCCGTCGATCGAACAGGGTAGTTTCTTTTTTACTCCAGACAAGAAATCCGCGAAGAGATCTCGGTGAGCTTTGTGTCCGATGGCAGTTGGATCAGCCGCCCCTCCACCTGTTACGTTACCCTGCATTTGATCCAGTATTTTGGCATCCGACTTCATCGACTTCGCAAACGACCATTGTTTAATCGCTTCTTCTTCCAACGTAGCGGACCCCATTGAGCCCGCGATTTCGATTCGTTTGAGCGACCCTGGAAACGCGGCTGTGGATGCTTCGATGGTCCCCAACGCACCTGATTCAAATTCCAAAATTGCAGTGGCGGCATCCTCCACTTCGATTCGTTCGTGAGCTCGCAGCGCCGTCATTGCCGATACCGACTTGACCGGTCCCATCAGCCACAATAGCAAGTCGACACTGTGAATCGCTTGGTTCATTAGGGCTCCACCGCCATCGAGTTGCCATGTGCCACGCCATTTGCCGCTATCATAGTATGCTTGCGTGCGAAACCACTTCACATAGGCCGCAGCCAAGGCAATCGTTCCAAAACGCTCTTGTTCGACTGCCTGCTTGAGCAGTTGCGCCGATCGATGGAAACGCGATGGGAAGATTGTGCCGAGCTGCACTCCCGCCCGATCGCATGCCGCGATGAGTCGATCGCAGCGAGCCGTCGTGACCTCAAGCGGCTTTTCGACCAAAACGTGCTTTCCGGCCTTGGCGGCGGCTACTCCTGGTTCTAGATGCGCACCACTCGGGGTGCAAATGGTGACGATATCCACCTTGGGATGGGCGAGCATCTTCGTCAAGTCGTCGAAGCCTGTGCCTCCAAACTCTTTGGCAAACTCATTTGCCTTGTCCTGCGAGCGGCTGTGGCACGCGACCAATGTCGAGCCTTTTAGCTCGGCAATCGCTCTTGCGTGGAATTTGGCAATCATGCCGCAACCGATTATGGCCCAACCTGTCATAACACTTTAGCTTTCTCGAGATGAATGAAACGGGTGGTTAAATTGTACATGAGGGTTTACTCTATAACCATGACACGAAACATCCCGACTCCGCTCGAATCGACCAAGGACGGCCTGCAGATCTGGGGCTGGGACGAGCAAGCTGAATCCCCTGTGTCGGCCTACGTCCATATCCCATTTTGCCGCCATAGGTGCGGATATTGCAATTTTTCGCTCCTTGCGAATCGCGATGACCTTTTTGATCGATTTCTGAGCGCGCTAGCGGTCGAACTCTCAAAACTCGAAATCCCTCGACAGGTCGAAACACTTTTTCTCGGTGGCGGCACCCCTTCGATTCTGCCTCAGGACCGGATGGACCGGTTGTTAAGCTTGCTCAATCACTGGCTGCCGCTTTCCTCGCAAGGTGAATGGACGATCGAAGCCAATCCGCTCGATATTTCGGATTCTTTTTGCGAGCACATTTGCTCACGCGGAATCAATCGCATCAGCATCGGAGGGCAATCTTTTCAACCGACCAAACTGATTCGACTCGAACGGGACCATTCTCCGCAAGAACTCATGCAATCGGTGGAGCGTTCCCTGAAATATTTTAGCTCCGTATCGCTCGATCTGATCTTTGGCGCTCCAAACGAAACGTTTTCAGGCTGGCAAACCGACCTCCAGACCGCGATCGATTTGGGCGTTCATCACCTTTCCACTTATGGCTTAACCTTTGAAAAGGGTTCTCGCTTTTGGGGAATGCGAGAACGCCACGAACTGGAGTCCATTCCAGAAGAGCTGGAACTGTCTATGTACGAGGAAGCCATCGATCGATTGATCGGTGCTGGCTTCGAACATTACGAGATCTCGAATTTCGCAATGCCATCGCATCGTTGCCGGCACAATCAAAGCTATTGGCTGGGACATTCCTGGTGGGCATTCGGCCCGAGCGCAGCGCGGTTTGTCGGAGGGACGCGAAGTGTCAATCACCGAGGCACACTAGAATACATACGCAGAATCGAACAAAACCGATCTGCCATCCATGAGACGGAGAGACTTTCCAACGCACAGCGTGTTCGCGAAAAATTCGTCTTTGGAATGCGTCAACTGGAGGGAGTCAACTGGACAGCCATGCGATTGGAAGCGGAGCCTAGCGTCGCGACTGCGATCGACGCTGCGATCGAGAAACATATCGCTGGCGGTTGGTTGATGCGAGAAAGTGAAAGGATTCGCCTTACCCGCGCTGGTTTGTTTGTAAGCGATGCATTATGGGGTGACTACTTATGAATCCCGATGGATTGCAGAACGTTAAGGCCTATGAAGTTTGGTGCGATGTGGGTGGAACGTTTACGGATTGCTTTGTGAACCAACCCGATGGATCACGCCGCTGTATCAAAGTTTTGAGCAGCGGGCTCGTCAAAGGAACGGTTTCGCATTGGATCGATCCGAACACCTTCATCGATCCCTTGCGAAAGAATGACCCAACGGAATTTTGGATCGGCGCCAAAGTGGTTTGGATCGATCCTCTCGGCGAACCGTTCGCGACTCAAAAGTGCCTTGGTTTCGACCCAACCGACGGTCGAATTCAATTAGCGGAAACCCATGCGGTGGGTTCTAAAGTCGAGAATGTGGCGTTGAACGGCACACTCGACCGAGTCCAGTGCGTGAGGTACGAGCTCGACTGCGGACTCGAGGCCCCCGTGTTGGCGGCACGATTGATACTGGGCCTAAACCCAACGCAATCATTACCGCCTTTGCAAGTTCGGCTGGGAACAACCCGAGGTACCAATGCGCTGCTGACTCGTACTGGCCAACCGTGTGCTTTGGTCACAACGCGTGGCTTTGGTGACTTGTTACGTATCGGTTATCAGGAACGGCCCGACTTGTTTGCGTTAAACGTACGCAAACGAACGCCACTACATGCAAGTGTTGTGGAGATCGACGAACGCATGGATGCAAATGGTTCCGTGCTGGTACCGTTGGATGTTGAGCAAGCCGAACGGGAACTTCGCCACCTGTTTGCTACCGGCATTCGTTCCATCGCCGTTTGCTTGCTTCACTCCTATTGCAATCCCGTTCATGAAGCGATGATCGAGCAAATCGCTGAAAGGATTGGGTTTACGTGTATTTGTATCAGCAGTCAAATTGCTCCCAAGATCAAAGCGGTCATCCGAGCGGAGACGACACTGATGGACGCTTACTTGACTCCGATTGTTCAAGGGTATTTGCAAACGGTTGCGAACCAATTCGGTTTAGACAACCGAACGCATTTGCGAGTGATGACCAGCAGTGGCGGTCTGGTCTCAGCCGACTCGTACCGGGGAAAAGACAGCGTATTATCTGGTCCAGCAGGAGGTGCAGTTGCCATCGAGGCGTACTCGCAAGCGATGCACCAGCCCCGCTGCATAGGCTTGGACATGGGTGGCACGAGTACGGATGTCTGTCGAATCGATGGCAAGTTGCAGTTGGAAAACGAAACCATCAAAGCGGGTGTACGAATGATGGTTCCTACGCTTGCGATTCACACGGTTGCTGCTGGCGGCGGAAGTGTTTGTTGGTTTGATGGCGTGCGGTTACGTGTCGGCCCTCAAAGTGCGGGCGCCAATCCTGGGCCGGCCTGCTATGGCCGCGGTGGCCCCTTGACGATCACCGACCTGAACTTATTGACGGATCGAATCGACACCGCCACCTTTCCGTTCTCGTTGGATCGCCGCGCAGCCGAGCAGCGGCTCGAGGCGGTTCTTGCGCAATTGAATGGCTCGTCCGACTTGTCCATTGAGAGATTCACGTCCGATCAATTATGCGAAGGTTTTCGACGAATCGCCAATGAACACATGGCTGCAGCGGTTCGAAGCATTTCGATTGCACAGGGAGCAGACCCACGCGCGCACTCAATCGTTGGCTTTGGAGGCGCAGCCGGTCAACATATTTGTGAGATCGCGGATCTGCTCGGCATCCAACATGTGATCGACCCGCCGGACGCCGGGTTGTTGAGCGCGCTCGGTATGGGAATGGCCTCCGTCAAGCGATCGTTTTCCAGAGCCATTTACCGACCGCTTGCGGATGTTGACTCTCTCGATGTCTCTCGGTTGGTGGCGAACATGAACCGTGAAGCGTTCGTCGAATTCGACCGGGAAGGCATCGCGAGCAAACAAGTGTCCGCCACGTTTGAAATGGAATTGAAGTACACGGGAACCGAGGGCTCGATGCTGGTTTCGCTCGACGACATGGGCTCCATCCATCTGGGTCCGCATGACCATTCGCGGCTGAATCTCGATTGCATCGCGCGATTCGAAGCCATGCATCGAACTCGATTTGGTTATGTACGCACGGGGAAACCCATCGAAGCGGTGTCGCTCAAAGGGGAATACTGTGCGAAGTCAGAAAACCAACTCGAAAAAATCGTTTCGGTTGAGCCACCCGTCCCACACGCCGAAAAAACTCTCGACAAACGCGTTCATTTACGAGGCGAGCTCGCTCCAGGCCAATCCATTCGCGGCCCTGCATTGATCGTATCGAGCGGCAGCACGACAGCCGTTGAGAGAGGTTGGAAAGCATCTGTTTTGTCCGATCGAACTCTTTCGCTTCGACGAATCGACGCCGAGAAAAAGCCTGCGGCAGAACGAGTCCATGCCTCGGTTTCCGAAGCCGTCGATCCTGTCCTTCGGGAGGTGCTGGCTCAACGCATCGCTGCAATCGCAGATCAGATGGGGATCGTTTTGGAGCAGACCGCGATTAGCGTCAACGTAAAAGACCGACGTGATTTTAGCTGCGCTGTGTTTGCGGCGAATGGAGACCTCATTGCCAACGCGCCTCATGTGCCAGTCCATCTTGGGGCCATGAGTGAAACCATTCGCTGCATGCTAGCGAAGTTTCCGAACATGTTTCCTGGCGACTGTTTCATCACCAACGATCCCTATCAAGGTGGTTCGCATTTGCCCGATGTCACCGTGATTACCCCTGTCTTTGCGGATTTGCAACGCGCGACCGGCGTTCCCGATTTCTTTGTTGCATGCCGTGCCCACCACGCGGAGATAGGTGGAATTGCTCCGGGTTCGATGTCACCAACATCGACGCGTTTAGGTGAGGAAGGAGTCATTATTCCACCCATGCACTTGGTCCAACAGGGAAACGATTGCTCTGGGCAAGTCGAGTCGTTGCTCCGCGATGCGGCTTATCCATCGCGATCGGTAGGAGAGAACATGGCGGATTTGGCTGCCCAGCAAGCAGCCAATCAGCAGGGGCTACTCGCGATGCGAGAATTGTCCCTCGACTATGGACTTGAGACTCTGAAGCAATACTTGGAATTCATCCAACAAGCATCCGAAGCCAAGACGCGAGCTTGGATCCGAACCCTTGGGAATCGGGTTCGTAGCTTTGCGGACACAATGGATGATGGTACGGAAATTCGTGTCTCTGCTACGCCCACAACCAACCACGCCGATGAGCCCGTGTTGCAAATCGATTTTGCAGGTACAGGCTTGGTCTCAAAAGGGAACCTGAATGCAAATCCAGCCATCGTAGCGGCGGCGACGATGTACGTCATCCGATGCGCGCTGGCCGATTCGCTGCCATTGAATTCGGGTGTATTGCGTTGTGTCGAGATAAAGATTCCCGAAGGGATCCTCAATCCGAAACCCAGTGGGAATCAAGAGGATTGGCCGGCCGTTGCAGGCGGAAATGTTGAAACCAGTCAACGTGTTGTGGATTGTTTGCTGGGAGCGTTGGGGCTGGCGGCTGCGAGCCAAGGGACGATGAACAATTTCTTGTTTGGCGACTCGACGTTTGGATACTACGAAACGATCGGAGGGGGAACAGGGGCAACGCATACGGCCAACGGCGAAGATGCGGTTCATTCGCATATGACCAACACGCGTTTGACAGACGTGGAGGTATTGGAAAAACGATACCCTGTACGACTTGTTCGGTTCGGAATTCGTCCGGCTAGCGGGGGGAGAGGTCAGCATTCGGGAGGCAACGGCATGATCCGACAGATTCAAGCCTTAAAGCCCTTGGTGGTGTCTCTCGTCACAAGTCGCAGGACGTGCGCGCCCTTTGGATTGGACGGAGGAGCGGCTGGCAAAGCGGGCGGAAACTGGCTTATTCAAAACGATGGAACGCAAATTCCATTGCCAAGCTCTGCACACTTAACCATCGCTGCAGGCGAGAGTATCTTGATCGAAACGCCTGGCGGCGGCGGAGTAGGATAGGCAACGGATTCAACACATGCCATCTGGCTTTATGCCAGTGGTTGCTGTCGTTCGTTTGACTCACCGGACGGCTAGCGCCGTTCCGCCACGAAGTGAGTTCTCTGTCGCTCGGTTTATGGCTTTTTGGGCTGCCTGGATTCGATCAAGGATTTCCGTTCGCGGAGCCGTTCGCTCATTTGCTTCAAAATGACCTCTCCCTTGCTTTGGCGTTGCAAGGACTCGATCCTTTGAATGGCTTGGTCAATCGTTTCTTTGGCTTTGGCAGGTTTTTTCAATGTCATCTCGAGTTCACTGAGTTGGACGAGCGATTGTGCCAAACTCAAGGTATACATTGCGATGTCTGGATAGCGGTTTGCCAAGTCGCGCTGGAGCCGAACGGCCTCAAGCAGCAATTCCTCCGCTTTTTGAGAACGACCTGTCGATAATTGAGTGGTCGCGCTTAACTTGACCAATACCGAAGCTTTCAATGCCAGATACTCCGGAACATAGGGAAACTCTGTCAGAATCTCGTCGCATAGCGATAGCGCTCGTTCGGCTCGCTGCATATCGATGGTTCGCGTGCCAACGTTGGTGCCGAGGGTGTCTGCTAACTCGTACTTGGTCGCGGACGAATCCGGATGGGACGCACAAAGCCCTTCCAAAATCTCTACGGAACGCATCATCGCCTCGTCTGCGCGCGGCATGTCGTTCAGTAACTTCGCGATTCGGACCTCGTCCTTTAGCGCCCGAGCAAGCACGATTTTGTACGGAGTGTTTTCAGGTGATTCGTTCGCGAGTGTTCTGAGCAGGGATAGCGACTCTGCGTTTAGTTCCGATTCTCGCCTGAGTTTTGCGGCTTGCGCAAGTGGCATCACGTCGCCAAAGGTTCCAGCTTTACCGAATGGACCGCCAAACCGAATTCTCGGCTCTCGCCCAAACCTCGCCCCTAATGTGCCGATGCTGTTGAGCAATTTAGCAAGTGCAAACCGCCCATCGGCAGAGGAAGCGATTTCGGGTGATTGTTCGAGCAATCTCCGAGCATCTTGGTACAGTCCAAATGTTTTTTGGATTTGGCCGCGTTTGGCATTGAGCACGATCAATTCGTTGTAGATCGCGATTTGGGACAACAAAGTGCTAGACTGCTGCGGCGATTGTTTGTAGAGAGTTCGAAACGAATCGAGGGCCTTGAGATACGATTTTTCGGCTTGTTCTACTTTGCCAATTTTTTGTTGTATATCGCCAACGCGTTGCATGGCCGTTGCGGTCTCAACACGAAGGTCTTTGTCGTTTTGTTCGCTGAACTGGTCGAAAAACTCCAACAAGGACTCTAGCAAGGCAACATCGGCTTGACTGAGGGACGCACCGTTGAGTTCAATGGTTTCATCTTCCCCAAGATCGCTGCTGCCGTCGAATGTGCTGCCACGCGAAGCGATGTTCGCCATGATCTTATCGAATGCTTTTATAGCAAGCTCAAGGTTCATCTCGGCTCGCATTTGCTCTTTGCGTACGGACTCCAACGCCTCCGATTTTTCTTTCAGGTTGAGCTCGGCGCGATTGTATTGCTTGCCGATCTCGAAAAGCGAACGTTGTTGCTGGCGATTCCAAACAGCGAGTAAGCTGGCGATAACCAAAAGCATTCCAATCGCTACCGAAGCCAGCGTTGCAATCGCTGGGTTGCGTCGAGCCCAACGCGTGAGCATTTCCAAACGCGACGTTTGTCTTGCGAGGATCGGTCGATCCTCTAAAAAGCGCCGCAGGTCCGCTTCCATTTCGCAGGCGTTTTGATAGCGATGTTCCGGCGCGTACGCGCAGGCTTTCAACGTGATGGTCTGCAAGTCGTGGGGAATATTTGGGTTGATCGATCGCAGTGTTGGAATCACCGAATTGTGCTCTGGGTCCAATAGTCGCAGTTTGGGAGATTCGATAGCCGGTCTGAGCGTCAGCATTTCGAAGAGCGTTAACCCCAAACTGTAGATGTCAACCCTCGAGTCCCCGTGGCCAGCGATTTGCTCAGGAGCCATGTACCGTAGCGTTCCGAGGATCTCGCCCGTTTGCGTCGCCGCATCCAAGTCGGTTCGGCGAGCCAATCCAAAGTCGGTAATCCAAATGGTCCCTTCCCGATCGAGCAACAGATTGGCGGGCTTGATATCACGATGAAGGAGGTTTTGATGGTGGGCGTAGTCGATTGCATTCGCAACGTTTGCAATGGTTCTCGCAACGTTGCGAAAATAGCCTTTCGTCAATTGAGCGTGCTTTGATTTATTCGACCCTTTCTTTGTCTCATTCGCCAACAACATGGTGTCGATTTCAGTGGCGAAATGGGGATGGGTCTGCGTTTGCGAAAGCTGCGACATAGCAACTGTCGCTACTTCTGGATTTACCGCTCTGTTGCTGGCGGGCGCAGCACCAGGGGGCCCTGCAGGCTCATTTTCTACGCTGGGCATAGTCCAAGAGCTCGTTAGCATCAATCTGGCTGCATGCGCGGTATTGAATGGCAGCTTGGTGCGAATGCTGTTGGACGAGAGAGTACTTGAATCGACTTGGATGTCCGTCGCCGCCGAAGTGGTTGTCTTGAAATCCACAAAATCATGCCGTAGACAGTCCACAACGTCTTGCAGTGTAACGCCGTCGATCAATTGCATTGCGTAGTACTGCAAATCGTGGTCTTCTCCGATGCCGTAGATCGGAACGATATTGGTATGGTGCAGGCTCGCCGCTGCTTCGGCTTCGCGACGAAAACGGGCACGATGCTGACTATTGCCCGAGACCAAGGAATTGATCACTTTTAATGCGACGCGTCGATTGAGGGAACGCTGAACCGCTTCATAGACGATGCCCATTCCACCTCGTCCGATTTCGCGAAGGATTTGGTAATCACCAAGCGAGTCCGGAATTCGATTCCGCGTCGTAGTCTCGGACAGGATCGGATTCGATTTGCGTTGTTGATCTTCCTTGATCGAGACCCGTTCCACCAGCGCGATGGAGGGAAAGATCGAACGGATCGATTCGGCAAGGTCGGGATGCTTGAGGGCGTATTCCTCGATCGTGGGATGCTCGCCCTTGCGAAGCCGCAGCGAAAATTCGTCGGCTAGGATTTCGATGGGATGCCGTTCATTCGATTCGGAGTCGATGGTCATGGAGGTCCATGCCTCGAGGAAAGAGATTTAAGAATCTCGCCGAGTTTGACGGCAGCTCGAATGTAGCGATTGCTCGCAGCGGTTGGTGATAGCCCGAGAACTTCGGCAACTTGTTGGTTATTCAAATGTTCGAAATGCCGCATCGCTAGTACTTCTCGGTCGGTTTCGTTCATCGATTCGAGCGCCGAACGAAGCTCTTGAATTTCCTCCGCGCGCACAGCGGCTTGACTTGGCGAGGTGATGTCGTCCAACAATAATTTGGCTATGGAGAGACTACTGGTTTGACCGTGTGACGGTAGGGCCGTGAAAACCTCCCGGTTGGCATCCCGTTTTTCACTCAGATGTTTGCGTTGGATATCGATGAGCGTTTGGAGTGTTTTCTGTCGAATCCAAACGAAGAACGAAACGGGAACGCCATCGATGTACTCTTGGATACGCCGCGATATGTCGAAGTACGCTTCTTGAAGTACGTCTGCCGGTTCGATTCGGCTACGGAGAACGGGAGCCAAACGAAAACGGACGATACGTTCTAGTGGCGCTTGGTATTGCTGTAACAAATCCGCCAACGCGTCCGCGCCACCCGCCAGAAGTTGGGCTCGTTCATCTGGGAAATTGGGTTCTGGATTATTGCAAAGCGTTGGTGCATCCATTTCCGAATTCTACCACGCCCGGAGCCCGAGCACACGATGATTTTCAGCTGAGGGCTGGCGCCGCTCTCGCCGAGTGGCTCTCACTTTGTAAGAGGAACAGCGCAAGCTGTCCGGTGAGCATTCACAAACACGCTTGGGAATTCACCGGTCGGCTCGCGCCGATCCGCTACGAAAACCTTGGTAGGCTGTGAATTTATGGATAGACCACTTTTTGGCGGCAGTTTGGTAACCCGTGCCCGTAAGCGGGGAGCCAACTGCAATCCTTCGCTTACGGGCTTGTTGATTTAATGGTACGACGGACTTCCAAGTCCGTCGAATTCCCCATTGACGGACTTGGAAGTCCGTCATACCGCCCTTAACCAATAACGACTTCATTAAATCAACAAGCCGTTACGCGTCGGGTTACCGAAGCGTGGCACGAGCGCGCTCGCTCGTGAATCCATGGGCGAGACGCCCATGCCACTTTCGAATACCCCGTGTCACAGCCCATTAAATCAACAAGCCCTCACCCGTCGGGTTACCATAGCCTATCCGGGGGAGAACGCATCTTTCGCGGAGAAACTATGTAGGGTTGCATCAAGAAAAAAATCCGGCACACTCGTTGGGAATACCAAATTACTTCATTCTCCAACGAGGGCCGAATTATGTCTAAGGTTATCATGGTTGGTTGCGATTTGCACGACCG
>CAMCMB010000007.1 GCA_945875845.1 Pirellula staleyi DSM 6068 | reverse complement strand
ACCATGATAACCTTAGACATAATTCGGCCCTCGTTGGAGAATGAAGTAATTTGGTATTCCCAACGAGTGTGCCGGATTTTTTTCTTGATGCAACCCTACATAGTTTCTCCGCGAAAGATGCGTTCTCCGTCGGATAGGCTATGGTAACCGGACGCGTAACGGCTTGTTGCGTTAGTGAAGTCGTTATTGGTTAAGCGCCGAATGACGGACTTCCAAGTCCGTCAATGGGGAATTCGACGGACTTGGAAGTCCGTCGTACCATTCAATCCACAGTCCATCACGGGCACGGGTTACCCAACTATCGCGAAAAGTGGTCTACCAATAAATTCAGAGCCTATCCGCGAAGGTACGCGTTATGAACGCACCTTTCGCAGAGTAAAAGGGTACGACGGGTGTCACACTCCAGTTCGCCCTCGCCTAATGAGCGCGAATGTTCGCTTCGGGTGCGGGGGCCAATTTCGTTGGCGCCTCTGCCGGCTTTTGAATCGCGGCATCGAGCTCAATTTCTCTTCCCAAGCTTTCGTGCTCGATGGAATGATGAAGGTACTGCACCGCTTCGTCGATCGTGTCGGCTTGCATCAACAAGAACTCTCCCTTGCGAATCAACTTAAGCGCTCGATCGACAGCGTTCTGCCAGCCTTGAACTTCGTGAATCTCCTTGACCCGCTTTCCACCGTCCATACCCTGTTTGAACAGGGTCATGATCTCACCCGGTTGGCGGCCCCGTAAATAGTTGTCTTCGTACAATATGATTCTGTCGAAATGGTCCGCCAGGATTTCGCCTTGGCGAATCATGTCCACATCGCGACGATCGCCCGCTGCGGAATAGATGACAGTACGACTCGGGTGCGGGAATTGGTCAAGCGTCTCCGCGATAGCCAACAACGACGATTGGTTGTGACCGTAGTCAACTACCACCGTTGCTCCATGGATCTCCATCAAATTGAAACGAGCTGGAACTTTGTCCATGTGTGATGAGAAGGACTCGAGTCCGAGCCGGATTTGTTCGCATGGCATCCCGAGAGCCCAACAAGCAGATGCGGCAGCCAGGACGTTCTCCACTTGGAAGCCGATTCGGCCGTTGTGGGTCAACGGAACTCGATCCAGCGAAAGAAGAACGAAGTCCGTATTTCCTTCGGCTAAAATGACCGCGTTGTCGCGAACGAAAGCGCCCCGGCCGCCTTTGGCTCGGTGAGCCATCAGAACGGGGTCATCGCCATTCAAGGCAAAGAATACAACAGCACCCTTGCATTTTTCTGCCATTTCCGCAGTTAGCGGATCATTGGCTTTGAGAACGCCGAAACCGTTTTTGTGAACTGCTTCGATAATACAACGTTTTACCTTTGCAAGTTGTTCCAGGGTTTCGATATCGGCCAAGCCCAGATGGTCCCCTTCGCCAATGTTGGTTACAACACCCACGTCACACATGTCGAATCCGAGACCTTCACGCAGGATCCCGCCTCGAGCGGTTTCCAAAACGGCGGCTTCGATAGCGGGATTCATCAAGACTGCTCGGGCGCTTTGTGGTCCGCTGCAGTCGCCCGAATCAATTCTTCGGCCGGCGATGTAGATGCCGTCTGTGCAAGTCATTCCGACTTTTTTCCCGCTGCATGCAACCAAGTGTGCAATTAGACGAGTAGTCGTTGTTTTGCCATTGACACCCGTAACGCTAACAATCGGAACGCGGCCGTTGTTGTTCTCAGGATACAACATATCGATGATCGCTTGGCCCACAGGGCGAGGCAAACCCGAGGACGGCTCGATGTGCATACGCAAGCCCGGTCCCGCATTGACTTCAACGATGACTCCTCGCTGGCCTTGAAGGGGTTGAGTAATGTCTTGGGCAACGACGTCGACCCCAGCGATATCCAGACCGATCACTCGGGCCGCTTCGACACATTGACGAGCAACGTCGGGGTGCACAAGATCGGTCACATCCGCAGCGGTTCCGCCGGTACTCAAGTTTGCATTGCGTCGAATCAAGACTTTTTTGCCCAAAGGAGCAACGATGTCGGGTGTTAGTCCTTGCTCAAGCAATACACCGAGCGCAACGGCATCGATCTTAATAAAGCTCAATGAAGTGCTGTGGCCGTCGCTTCGACGCGGATCTTTGTTAACGACATCTATCAACTGCTGAATGGTCGATTGTCCATCCCCGATAACATGCGCCGGTTCTCGGCGTGCGGCAGCCACCATTTTGCCACCAATGACAAGCACTCGATAGTCATCGCCTGGCGCATGTCGCTCGCAAATAATGGAACTTCCCTCTTCGCGGGCGGCCAAATAAGCCGCTTCAACCTGCTGTCGGTCCTGAAGATTGGTCGCGACGCCTCGACCATGATTGCCGTATTGAGGCTTAACCACAACAGGTAAACCGATGTCTTCGGCGGCTTCCCACGCATCCTCCGCACTTTCGACAGGCCGCCCTTCGGGAGTTGGAACACCGATGGTCCTCAGCAACATGCGTGTTAAATCTTTGTCTTGAGCAATCGACTCAGCGATAGCGCTGGTACTGTCCGCTTCCGCTGTGCAAATGCGTCTTTGATTGTGTCCGTAACCAAGTTGAACTAGGCTGCTTTCATTGAGCCGTCGCCAAGGAATTCCGCGAGCCTTGGCTGCGTCAACAATAGCCTTCGTGCTAGGACCAAGGCAAACGTCATGGGCGAAATCACGAAGCTTGGAAACTTCCGCTTCCACATCGAATGGACTGTCGTGAACGGCAGCAAGAATCAACTCAAAGGCTTTGTCTATGCAAACCAAGCCAAGCTTTTCTTCCCTGAACGCGACGGCAACTTTGTAAATTCCGTCCACATTGGTTTCGCGGGCTCGACCAAATCCCACAGGAGTTCCGGCGAGCGACTGAAGTTCAAGGGCGACATGCTCCAGAATGTGTGCCATGTAAGTCCCCCGTCGCAGACGAACAAAGAAACCCCCTCGTTCGCCGACGCTGCACCTGTGTTCGACCAAAGAAGGCAACCATGCCATCAGTCGTTCGTTGAACCCCGGAATCATTTCCGAAGAAGTATCTTTGAGTTCTTCCAGGTCGACCCAGGCCTCGAGCACCGGGGAATTTGCCCAGATATTCGGACCTCGGAGCTTGTTTACCTTGAGAATCTGCATGACTTCCTCTGTGTGGCCTATGTGAATTGTTTGGAGAGAACCTTTGCAAGCACTCGTATTCTGATCGAGCGAACGCGTTCAAGATATGTCCACGGCCCGAATTTTGCTTTGGATTGGGCAAAGATCACGTTGATTGCGATGAGAAGGAGGAGGGCTTGCACAAGGTGAAAACTTATTGTGCAAAAACCGGACCAAGGAAGCGTGGTTTGACCCTATGATGCAATTCATTGGCAAAATCGTGAAAGGTGGTCTGGCCGTTGTTTGTTAGGATGGGAAAAATGACATCGATTCGATACCGCTGGTGTGTCGTAATGATGTCACTTTCGCGTGCTGCTTTGGGGGGACTTGTCCGACACTCCAAGTAGCGTTCCCTATGCACTGACCTGGCAGGGAGGGCGGCTCCGACTACCGCAACCCGAAAAAGTGAGTTTGCCGCTTCACGCAGACTCATTGTGCGTTTCGGTGGGTTCTTGCACGTTGGTTGGCGTGAATTCGACACCAGCATAGATCAGGGCTTGTCTGTTCCAGCACGACATACTCTTGAAGATACTCTTGAAGGGATTCGGTCGATAGATATGCCGTCAGCTTCTCGTCCAAATCGATGTAGCACCGGCCATACCGCGGATCAGGCCATTGACAAACTTGCTGCGAGTCGTCGCCAACTCTTCGGCAGCCAAATACGCTTTCACCGAGTCGATGATGCGCCGACGGGCAACATTGGCGAAGAACGCAAACATGGCTATGATACGGCGGGGCACGTCAAGAGATCTCATCATTATTCAATCGTGCGTCTAGTCGCAGAGGATCAGGAAAAGGCTACAATTGAAACGACTGAGGTACATCGCGTGTTTGCATTTCCTGGAAGGGCAGTCTTTGTTCATGGCGAGTCGTTCTCGAAGACACTTTCTAAGTTTCATCGCGATTTTTTTGGTTCTAAGCTCGGTTTGGCTTGGAGTGATGGCTTCGATTTCCCATGGACAGAGCGATCTCACTTCCACGAAAAACCTTTCGAGTCAAGGACTTCGGCTCAAAGGAATTCGGGTCGTCCCCTATAGTCGCCCGCGACCCGGCCGATACTTTACGTTTGGCGTCAACGTCGAGAACGTGGCAAACGACGAGCAATCTGGCTTGGTTGTGGCCAAGATTGACGGTGCCCTCGGCTATGAGGCATCCACGGAGGTGCATGTTCAGGCCGGTAGATCCTTCGGTTGCGATTTGCACATGCGAATTCCCGAAGGCTTTGAGTTAGGGCGCAATTTTGACATCAGTGTCTCGCTCAATTCGCTCGGCGGAAATCAACCTGTGCTTTTGAACCCCGCTGGACAACCCATGATCGATTCGTTGCGACTCAGGGTCGCCGACAAGAAAATGGTGACTGCGATATTGCTGGACGATGATCCTCCCGTTGCGCCGGAATGGTACTGGCCGCAAAACGAATCTCTCATGAGCTACGAACTGATTGCAGCCACCAACGAAAACTCCGATGAGCCATGTCAACTGCTGACAATCTATGACGAAAAACTACCCAGTCAAATAGTCGACTGGGATTCGGTCGACGCGGTGGTGATTGGACGCGAAGGGCCAATGCGAGATGAGGCAGCCATGGCGTCCATGACTCAATGGTTGGCTGCAGGTGGTCGTGCCTGGATTATGTTCGACATGATCAAGGAAGCAAATCTCGACTCCCTGTTACCCAACGGAATGTCTTGCCAGGACATCGACAAAGTGGATCTAACTGAATTTAAAGTGGATATTCTAAGTGCTTTCCCTACACCGGAATCGGAACGGACGATTCTTGTTAACGAGCCGGTGAGCATGCGTCGTGTTATTCAATCTGGCGGGACGGTAGCCGTTTCCATCAATGGCTTCCCTGCTGCCATCTGGTATCAGGTCGGCAAGGGGCGCTTGTTGGTAACGACGCTTGAAGCTCGTGGTTGGATGAATGCCCAGGAACCGACACCCGGCGATCGCGAAAATAATATTGCGTACCAACCCCATTCGTGGACAAGGAGGATCTATGATCAGTTGCATGATAGCCGGGAACTGAATTCGCCAATGGAGAAGGCGGAGGTCTTGTATCCGCTCAAACATATTGGAAATCCAATTCTGAATCGCAGTTTTGTGCTGATGCTTGTCTTTGGTTTTTGCGTTGCTCTGGGGATTGCCGGTGCAATTTGTTGGTCTAGCGGAAAACTGGTTCGTTTGGGTTGGATGGTTCCACTCTTGTCTTTGGCCGCTTCAACGCCACTTTTGATTGCATCCTACCAGTTGCAGCGCGAGGTACCGGACACATCGGCCCATCTTCAAATCATCGAAGCGTTACCCGGCTCTCGATGTATTCAAGGCATTGAATGGACCACGACGTATAAGGCTGGTTCGGACTTGGCCACGCTTTCTGCGAACGGAGACGCAATCACCACATGGCCACAATCGAGTCAGCAAAGCGATCTTCGCCGTTTGACGTGGAAGGATCGGAATCGCTGGTTGCTTTCTAGTTCGGCTTGGCCGGGCGGGCTGTGGCAGTTGCAAACGCGCTTTAACGTCCCTCCGCAGCGGCTCGATGTGAATGCAACGCTGGATCGTCAAGGCCTGTCGCTTCAAATGCCCAGCGAATGGAAGCAATCGCTCGAAGATCCCGTTCTCATGTTCAACCCAGGGGATCCTGCGATTTGTAGCCGAATCCAAGCCGGAACGACGTTTCGCGTTCCGGATGGAAACGCAACCATGGATCAATCATGGCTTGGAGATACGATTGTCAATGACGAGCAGGCGAGACGAGATGAGGTCTACCGCCAGTTGCCAGCTCGACGTTCCGAATACGCCTATCCAAGCTACCCTGCTTTGATGGGATGGACTCCCCTTTGGCCGAGTCCCGTTTCATGGAGCGATGGCCGAAACGAACGCGGAGCGGCGCTCGTCCTGCTACCCGTGAATTTGCAGCCCGTTGCAGCGGGACAAGATGTATTTGTCCCGCACACCGTTATCAAACTCGAATGTCCCACTCAAAATTACGTGACTGCAACCTCGTATTCCAATCTGAGCGGACTCTGGCAAAAGGAGACGACTCTCCCGGCAGCGGTGCCCCTACGTTTTATTTTGCCTAAACAAGTTTGTCCGATCAAGGCAACTGAGTTGACGTTTGATTTGCAGCTTAGGGCGCCACAACGCGACGTGCGAATCGTCAGTCAGGCACCCAATGCCGCGAAAGCAATCGCAGACTTGCGCAGCCCTTTGGGCGCGATGCGCATTCGAACGACGGACCCCGTTGTGTTGGCGGATGCCGAAGACGGAAGCCTCGATTTCACGATTGATATCGGCGGCGACAAAAATGACATCAACGGGACTGCGGGTATCTGGCAAATTGACTATGTGCGATTGTCCGTTACCGGAGTCGTACTCGAACGCTAAGCGGCTTCCATCTGGTTCACTCGAAAGTATTTTGGCAATGATTTCAACTCAACCTGTCGTCGAAACCCACCAATTGACCAAACGCTACGGCGATTTTGTTGCATTGGATGATTTGACGATTCACGTGAACCGAGGTGAAATCCTTGGATTCATCGGGCCTAACGGTGCAGGTAAAACGACGACCATCAAAATACTCGTAGGCTTGTCTCGCCCAACATCGGGCAATGCCAGTATTGCCGGCGTGGATTGCGCTGAGAGTTCGCGCAAAATCAAGCGACTTGTTGGCTATATGCCCGATCGATTTGGATCGTATGACAATATGCGTGTTCGCGAGTACTTGGATTTTTTTGGTGCAGCCTACGGAATGGCTGGCCGCCAACGCCAAAAACGCATTGACGAAGTATTTGAGATTACCAGTAGTGGATATATGCAGGACAAGTTCGTCGAAAGCCTTAGCCACGGAATGCAACAACGCTTGGGTATCGCTAGGACTTTATTGCATGATCCTGAGGTTCTCATTTTGGACGAACCCGCCAACGGTCTTGATCCGAAAGCGAGAATTGAAATGCGAGAACTGTTGTTGCAATTAGCGGCCTGCGGCAAGACGCTCATCGTGACCAGTCATATATTGCCTGAGCTTGCGCGTATTTGTAGCGCTGTTGCCATTGTGACCGGCGGGCGTCTAAGAGCCTTTGGCCCGTTGGATGAAGTGATGCGAAAACTTTGCCCGCGCCGTAGTTACGAGGTGCAATTGCTTAAGCCGGAACAATTACCCCATGCCCAATCGATTTTGACTGCACGTCTTAGGGAAGACGAACCGCTAAGCGTTAGCCTAACCGAACGCACTTTGCGTTTCCCAACCGCACGCTCGGAAGACGAGTTGGCGAGCATTCTCAAAGTTCTTGTGAGCGAAAACATCGGCGTCGCGCAATTCCGCGAAGTTGCAAGCGATCTTGAGGATGCATTCTTGACTGTTGCGGGGCCATCCCATGCTGTTTAACGCTTGCGTATTGCGACGTGAATTGCTCGATCGTTTGCGAGCCACACAGACCTTCGCTTCCATATTTGCTTGCGCAGCCATTTCCACTCTGCTGGTTTGGTTGCGTTGGCCTACAGACTCGCGACTAGACGTTGTCAGTCAAGGCGCGATGCAAGTATTTCGACCCCTCGCCTACACGTTAGCGGCGGCTGTGATCATGCTGGTCCCGGCGTTTCCCGCGACAGCATTGGTTCGCGAAAGGCGCAACGGTACACTCTCGCTAATGCTGAATTCGCCTCTTTCCCGAAGTGAGATCTACTTCGGAAAATTGATTAGCAATTTCCTGCTCGCAACGCTAATTGTGTCGGTCAGTTTGCCCGCTCTCACCGCATGCTATGCAATGGGCGGATTGTCCATAAACCAACGGATTTTTCCACTGATTGCGATTTTGCTCGCGATGTCTGTTCAGTTTTCGGCCTTAGGTCTTTGGATTAGTTCGAGAGCATCTTCGAGCGACGCCAGTCTTCGGTGGACTTACGCCGTCGTCTTGGCCTTTGTCGTGCTGACGTTGGCCCCATCTGCGATGATTGGGCGGGTGGAAGGTTGGCAGGGAAACGTGGCTCGTTGGATGACAACTCTTTCGCCGGCGGGCGCTCTGCGAGGGATCACAAGTTCGCAATCCGCAAGCGCTGAACTTGATCTGGCAGATGGTTGGCTGAGCTATGTGATAGCAGCCGTCTTCTCAAGCGCGATCGCGGCGTTGGCCACGCTTTGGAATTTAAGCCCGTATCGATCCGACCGACCTAGACCGACAGGCACAATGACACAAGACAGAAATATGGCCTCGCGTTGGTTTCGGCGACTGAACTTCTTGATCGATCCACAGTCGCGAAAAGCCGGCATTCCACGCTGGCTCAACCCAGTGATGGTCAAGGAGTTTCGTACCCGCAAGTTTGGTAGACTGCATTGGTTGATTCGATTGGTTGCGTTCTGCGGCATATTTTCGTTGCTGTTGACTGTCGTGGCTGCGACTGGGACGGTTAGTTGGGGTGTCACTCGCATTGCTGGTACGCTCGCGCTTTTGCAGATTTCTCTGTTGGTCGTACTTGGGCCAAGTCTTGCGTCTGGACTTATTGCAGCCGAACGCGAGACCGGCGGTTGGCAGTTATTACGAATGACACCCTTATCCACTGTGCGCATCGTATTTGGAAAAATGATGAGTGTTGTATGGACGATGGCCATTATTTTGCTGGCCACACTCCCCGGCTACATGGTGATGATGTGGATTCAGCCCTCGATAGCCCCTCAAGTTCAACGCGTTGTCGTTTCGCTGGTGATCGCTACTCTGCTTATCGTTTCAATCAGCTCAATGATCAGTGCGTTTTGGTCTAACGCGGCGGCGGCAACGGCAACCAGTTACAGCGTGCTTCTGATGCTTTTTGTTGGAACACTTTTGGTGTGGTTGGCTAGAGGAAAACCCTTCGGGCATGCTGTGGTGGAGCGCGTACTAATGGTCAATCCGGCCGCAGCAGCCTTGGCCGAAATCCGTACGCCTGGTTTTGAAGAATACAATTTGACGCCCATGTGCTGGTGGATTGGCGGAGTGATATCGAGCATTTGCGTACTTGTCTTGGCGGTTCGTACCTGGCAGTTAACCAAACCGGATTGATGTTTGCAATCATGAAGCGATTTTCTCGGAACCTATTGTCAACCACGCAATCCCGAATTGCGGTTGCATTTCGCTGCATGGGCATGTGCGCTCTGACTCGTCTCGCATTCGGGTTCTTGATTTCGCAAACGGACCCGCAATTGCATGCAGCCGAGCCGATAAAAATTCAGTACATGTGGGAACTCGATCCGAAATTGGATATCGACTGGTGGCCTGAGCAACGAACCGTACTGCCCGAATCGTTAGAGAGTCGATTGGAGTCGCCGCGGGCGGAAGTTCGATTCGCTGCGTCCCAAACCCTTTTGCGTTTTAGAGAGCATCCGTCGCTAGACAAATTGAAAATGTCCCGCGCCCTCATCGCACGCTTGGAGAAAGGGGAACCAGAATCCTCGGTTCGGTTGGAGTTGGTTTCGGCCCTTTGTCAGCTTGGTAGTGCCGAAGACGCCAAGCGATTGTGGGATATTGGAAATCAAGATGGCTTGGTACTGCCGACCATCGAAAAAGCACTCACAGCTTGGAAGCAACCTTGTGCGGTGCAACTTTGGCGAAACCGATTGGTCGAACGAAAGTGCACGGAGCAAGAGCTCACGCGGGCGTGTGCAGGCTTAGGTTCGGTTGGAACACAAGACGATTTGGCGAATTTGTCCTCTCTCGTTATGGATGGCACGCAGTCCGCGACGGTGCGACTCGTTGCAGCCCAGGCTATAGGCGAATTGAGCCATTCCAGCCAACTTGGTTTGGCCCAATCTCTGAGAGCTAAACCGGCATTGCATACGGATCTTTTTGCGATATCCGTTCTAGGACGACAATCGAATAGCACGGACAGCGAAGCGACTCTGCAGTTTGTGTCCGATGTTGCAGAGCATGGTAGCTTGTTGGCGCAACGAGCGGCCTATCGATGGATATGCGACATGCTTCCCGAAAAAGCTCAAGGGAGAGCCCGCGAATTCTTTCAACGCGACGACTCAGAAATTCGTCGCCTCAGTCTGCTGCAAGTCAATCGAACGGACCACGAGGATGCGATACCCATACTGTCAGCTGCACTTAGCGATCCGAATTCAAATCTTCGCCAAGTAGCAAGGGAGCAGTTGCTCGTTTTTGCCAACAGATCGGACGTCCACGAACAAAGAGTTAAGGATATTATTGGCCCAGAACTGGCCAAAGACGATTGGCGATCCATTGCACAATGCATTCGGCTTGCCGTTGAGTTGCGTCAGCCTCAGCACGCGTTTCGGATTTTGGAATTGCTCGATCACCCACGCTTTGAGGTTTCTGTGCCGGCAGCTTGGGCATTGAGCCATCTTGGAACCGAGGAACCCGTTCTGGCAAAAATGCTCGAGCATGCTAATTACTGGACAAATCGGATGCAAAGCACGGATCGTTTGACTCCACCGATCAATGAATACGATTTTCGGCGCATTGGCCACCTCCTTGAGGGGCTTGGAGTCCATCGCTACACTCCGGCTCAATCCACGTTGATGCTGTATGTTCCCAGGAAAGGGCCATTTGGATTGATCTCGCGAATCACGGGTACTTGGGCTGCTGGGAAAATGTGGGAAGGCGAAAAAAATGAAGTCTTGGCCAAGGAGTTGTGCGCTCGAATCGCGGATAAAAACAACCTTTTTCCTGAAGCGATGAGCGTTCGTTTGGTAGCCACGATAGCCTTGGGTTTCCTTTCGGACCGAACGACTCGGGAAGCTTTAGTGGTCAACGACGAACCGGGTGATCCGATCGGCTTCGCCACGACATGGGCCTTGGAACGCATGGACTCCCAATAGTTTGCGTTGAACGCGACAATTGCAAGACGATCCTAATCCGTCTTGCCTTCCCTTTTCAAGCCAAAACAAAACATGTTTGAAAGGCTTACCTCGGCAGGACGTCGTTTCCGCCTGATCCGTTTTGGAATCCGGTTGGCCAGCCACTCCCAGGCTGAGGTTGAGCGGGGCCAGCGGGCCAACTTGGTTGAGCATTGTTGGGGGCTCCCCAGATTGGATTGGCCGGTGCACCTGGTGAGTTCCCTTGCCCGGCTCCGAAGAATCCGCCACCTTGATTTTGAGCGGCGCCACTCTGTCCGGTTAGGAATCCGCCCGGGTTCTGTAGTGGCTGACCATTGAAAGCATCATTTCCAAATTGGGACACTCGTTCTTGTATCATTCTCCCAAATCCGTCGAGAGGCCCATCGCCAGCAGGTACACCCAGGCCGCTTTGGCTCTGACGCAAGCGTTGTTCCACATTGTCGATGTAGGGTCCTACGATCTGTTTGATTTCAGCCGGCAGAATCCCGTCCGAGTTAGCCAAGATACGGCTAATGTAGAGTCCGCTCTTGGAATTGGCGATTCGCTGTTGCTGTGATGCACCCAAAAGCGTCATCGCAAACATGGTGATGATCAAACATAGCACCATCCCCTTGAGCAATCCAAATCCTGCACCAAGATGCCGATCGAACTCTTTGAGCCGAATCTTGTCGATCGATGTGCTCACCAATCGGAAGAGCATCCAAATGACAAGGCTTGAGCCGAAGTAGAGCAACAACATGGCCAAAAATAAGTTCCATGGCGGTTGTGCGTTGATGATTTTGGCAACATCATTTCGAAAGGTATAGGCTATGAAGTAGCTGACCACGATCGACGCGAGAGAGGCCATTTGCCATGCAAATCCCTTGATGGCACCAAAGATGGTGGTCGCTGCCAACACGATCAACATGATCAAATCGTAAGCCTGCATCGCTAGCATTCCCTTTTCAAAAAATCACGATTGGGTTATTTCATTCCTGTCGACTATAGCGGCAAGAACCGTTTGGGGCGAATGGCAATTTTTGAGGGTGGACGTGGCCACTACGGAATTGATAGAAATGTTATGGCAGTTCATTTCGATCCCGGGTCCTTCTCACGACGGTTTTTGTCGAGATCTCCCACCATGGCTGATTTTCATACTCACATTACCGTAAGCACACTTGCGGGCGTACTGTACGGTGCCGGAGGCTTCCAAGCTGGACTTTCGTGGGAAAGTTGTGCCATCGGAGGAGCTTTTTGCAGCGTGAGCGGAATGCTTCCCGATCTGGACAGCGATTCAGGGATACCGTTGCGTGAAGCCGTTGCTTTTTCGTCTGCGTTTGTGCCAATGTTGATGGTCGATCGTCTTCATCGCATGGGGTGCAGCCACGAAACGATGCTTGTCGTCACGATCGGAGTCTATTTTTTTTTACGGTTTGGCATTGCGGAGTTCTTCCGACGTTATACCGTGCATCGCGGAATGTGGCATAGCATTCCCGCAGGAGTAACCGCCTGCTTATTTGCGTTTTTGGCATGTTCCTGTGATGACATGAATTTGCGACTATTCAAGACAATAGCCATCTTCGTTGGGTTTATGTCGCATATTTTGCTCGATGAAATTTGGTCGGTCGAATTTCGGCGTGGGCGATACGTGTACAAAAGTAGTTTCGGAACGGCACTTAAGTTTTGGAGCCAAAATCGACTTGCAAATGTATTTAGCTACAGTTTTTTGGCTTTGCTTTGTTTCCTAGCCTACAACGACGAAGGGCTAATGAAACGCTTCGGATATCGAGCGAAAGACGTTCCGCACACAGCCGTACAGTGGGTTGAGATGCTCCGAAGTCGCTGGTGAAACGCGTCTTTGGACTCACCGGACGGCTCGCGCCGTTCCGCTATCAGGTAAATACCATTTGCCGCTCGCCTGAGGTCCGGATTTGTCCGCAAGGAAGCCAATTCGACCCTTAATAGCACTTACTGTTCCCCGTTTTGGAAATAAATCAACAAACTGGGCTAATGCTGCGGAGTTTTCGAGAAATGGTATGTCGCGGAGCTTGCAATTTCGCTACATTGTAAGACGGTGAAGTTGTAGATCGAGCTGCGTTAGATTCCGTTGGAATCGGTTTGTTCTTCTGACTCAATCGCCAGGGTTGCGCATAAGACCCGTCTTTTTCGGCGAGCCAAGCAGCAACGTTAGTATCAGTTTTTTTGGGAGTTTTGGATTTTGGGTAAGAAACTTTACGTCGGTAATCTCTCCTATGGAGTTACCAACCAAAGCTTGGAAGAGATGTTTGCAGAGTTCGGTGCAGTACGCAGCGCTCAAGTCATCCAAGACCGTGACACCGGTCGAAGCAAAGGTTTTGGTTTCGTTGAAATGGCAGATGAAAACGGTGCTCGCGATGCGATCAACGGTCTTCATGAAAAAGAGTTTGATGGTCGCAGGTTGACCGTCAACGAAGCTCGTCCACGCGAAGAAGGCGGCGGCGGCGGTGGTGGCGGCTATCGAGGCGGTGGTGGCGGCGGAGGTGGTGGTGGCGGACGAGGTGGCGATCGCGGTGGAGACCGTGGTGGTTACAGCGGACGACGTTAAGCCTGAACGCTCTACAACATAAAAAATTCAAATGGCAAGCCACTTTGGCTTGCCATTTTTTGCATTGGAAACCATCGGGAGGGCGAGGCTCCTGCCGAGCTTACGACGCAATGGTTCGGCAGGAGCCTCACCCTCCCAAGCAAGCAAGGAATGGATTGGGCAAATTCGAGGAAAACATGTTTAGAGGGATGGCCTCACCCTTCCGATCAACGAGTCGGTTACGCATTGCTTATGCAACTTCCAACTAGAACAATCGGTTGTAACCGTTCAATGCAGCGACCCGATACGCTTCTGCCATCGTCGGATAATTGAACGTCGTGTTGATGAAGTACTCCAAGGTATTGAGCGGGGGAGGCTGCTTCATGATCGCTTGTCCAATGTGCACAATTTCCGATGCGTTCGGACCAAAACAATGAACCCCCAAAATCTCAAGCGTCTCGCGATGGAATAACAACTTGAGCACTCCAATCGCCCGTCCTGTGATTTGAGCCCGAGCAAGACTCTTGAATTGCGAATGACCGACTTCGTAAGGGATCTTGGCCTCAGTAAGTTCTCGCTCAGACTTGCCGATCGAACTGATTTCCGGGCTGGTGTAGATCCCAGTCGGAATGTCGGTCAACTTCATAATCCCATCCGTGGCACCGCCGATATGTTGCGATGCGGCCCGACCATGCATATAAGCGGCGCTCGCCAGCGACGGAAACCCAATCACATCTCCCACCGCATAAACGTTGGGACACGATGTTTGGAAGTACTCATTGACCTGGATAATTCCTCGTGCGTTCGCTTGCACTCCGATAGCGCTCAAATTCAAATAATCTGTGTTTCCTGAACGACCGTTGGCCCAAAGCAGTATGTCTGTTTTGACTTGCTTGCCGCTCTCCAAAAATAAAACCACACCATCTTCGTGAGGTTCAATTTTTTTAAAGGTCTCATTGTGACGGAGTATCACGCCGGAGTCCCTCATCTGATAACTCAGTGCGTCGATGATTTCATCGTCCAAAAACTCCAAGAGTTTGGCGCGCGTATTGACGAGGTTAACCTTGATGCCGAGGTTCCGGAACATCGAGGCATACTCGCAGCCGATCACTCCAGCCCCGTAAATGGTGATCGATTGAGGTTTGAACGACAGATCCAAAATCGTATCGCTGTCGAACACCCGTGGATGCGAAAAATCAACACCCTCAGGGCGAAAGGGTCTTGAACCTGTAGCGATCACTATGTGGTCGCCTCGGATTCGAGTGTCGGCATCGATTTCAACCGTGTTGGCATCCACAAATTTTGCCTTCCCGCGAATGACAGGGACATTATTGCGTTCGTAAAACGTTTGCCGCATCGATACTTGTTTTGAGATGATCGCTTTGCTGCTGGATCGCAACTGAGCGAAAGTCGGATTCAGACTGACCCCAAGCTCGCGTACGATTGGATTGTTCATGGCCTCCATGACGCTATAGATGGAAAATCGAAGTGCCTTGCTAGGGATCGTGCCCCAATGAGTGCAGCCGCCACCTATTTTGTCGTAGGCTTCGATGACTGCAACCCGACGCCCTTCTTTGGCGGACTGCATGGCTGCTCCCTCACCGCCAGGTCCCGTTCCGATCACCACCACGTCGTAACGTTGCTCAGCTATCACCGAATAAAATCCTTGTTCGAAGCGTAGGGTTCTACCGAGGCCGAGAAGTAAATAGCCCTTCCTCGGGACTACTGGCCGTTGCGTACAGTTTACGCGGAATCCTGCCCGCCTGGTAAGCCAATCTGCCCGCGATGGTTGCGTGTTTCATGGCAGAGGCCATTGCAACCGGACTGCGTGCTTGAGCGATGGCAGTGTTGAGGAGAACTCCGTCTGCCCCCAATTCGAACGCCACTGAGACGTCGCTCGCTGTGCCAACTCCAGCATCGACAATCACGGGGTAATTTGGATCGTCGCTCTTCAGATACTCCAGAATTATGCGAAGGTTGTTGGGGTTCAGTATCCCTTGACCACTTCCTATCGGCGAACCCGCCGGCATTACGCTGACTGCACCGGCTGCCTTAAGTCGTACCGCCATGATCGGATCATCGCTCGTGTAGCACAGAACGTGGAAGCCCTCGTCGACCAGCCGCTTGCAGGCCTCAAGCGTGGCCAAAGGATCAGGAAGCAACGTTTTAGTGTCGCCCAGCACCTCGAGCTTGACCCAGTCCGCACCTGGGTTTTCAAGTGATCGCAAAATTTCCCTGCCCATCCTGGCTACCCGCACGGCATCGGTCGCGTTGTAGCAACCCGCGGTGTTGGGCAAGAGAACATACCGATCCAAATCGACAAAGTCGAGCAGGTTTTTTCCTTCGCGATCGTAGAGCTTTTCACGGCGAACAGCCACCGTAACGCAATCGGATCCACTGGCTTCGAGCGAATCCTTCATCAACTCCATCGTGTCGTACTTACCCGTTCCAACAATAAGACGACTACCAAGGATGTGATTGCCTATTTTTAATTTCGCATCCGACTCGGTAGAAGTGCTCGATGCAGGTGCAGTTGTCATGTCAACCACCACCGACCAAAGTCACAATTTCGATTTGGTCGCCGTCGCAAAACCGCCTCGTGGCGTATTGGTCTTTTGGCAAAATCTCCAAATTGATTTCCACCGCGCAAAACCTGGCCTCAACGCGTGTCTCGCGAAGCAAGTCTGCAACAGTGTGCTCCTCGTTCACCTCGCGAGATTGGCCGTTGAATTCAATGGTAAACATGCGAGAAACACTTGCTACTTGCTGACAGCAACATTCACGGCCGGCGGTTGCGACTCTTGAAGCGTTTCGTTCATGATCAGGTTTTCACGATAACCATCCGCATCCATCATCGTAAACCCGAGGAACAAAGCGACGAAAATCAAGCTTCCCAAAATGATGATCATGTTGAGCGGCTTGTCCCAAAGCAAGTGCATGAAAAAAGCAATCACCAAACCAGCCTTGACGGTTGCTATCGTCAACGACGCCCAAATTTCCATATTCCCCAAATCGAATTGCGACTGGTAGACCGTCAAGCATGTCAAAATCAGCAGCGCAAAGAAAACAGCGAGCAGCATCCAAATCGGCATCGGGTGGGAAAATTCCCCGTCATGTCCATGTCCATGTCCATGAGCATGTCCATCGTCCGAATGTTGTACTGAAGAAGCTGACATAGTATTTGAGGCTAATTGAGTTGAGGAAATGAATGACTGCCGATGACCCCGGCGGACTGGATGTCTAGGTGATCAAGTAAAGCAATGGAAACAGGAAAATCCAGATGAAGTCAACCAAGTGCCAGTAAAGACCGACATTGTCCACCGGTCCAAAGTACTTGGAATGGAATTCAAATCTCGCGGCTTTCACAATCAACCAAGTCAGGACTGCCATTCCACCGAGAATGTGGACCGCATGAACACCCGTCATGCAATAGTAGATACTGAAAAATAGGCCTGCCATGCCTTTTTGGTTCACTGCGGAAACCGGAGTTACAAGCTCGGCGGGCGTAACCGCAACATCGTCATGCATGCCGGTTGAGTCTACCGCCACGAAATTAATAGCTGGCTTGACGCTCTCCGCCACAGCGTGCTCTTGAGCATGATCATGTTCATGATCATGATCAGCATGCGCGGCATGCTCGCCGGTCGCGTTGTGCGTTACTGGACTGCCCTCTTCGTGTTCTTCCGATTCCAAAAACGTTCCAAGTCCCACACCGCCAAAAAAACATAAGGCTGCAATGACAAGAGGACCCGCAACTCGTTGATGAAACTTGCTCGCAATGATCACACCATACGCGTAGTAAAGAGCAAAGCAAACCAGCAAAATCATTGGTACTATGGACAAATTCCAAAGGTAGTTGTTGTCGGTATGGACAGGATGCTCTAACTGCGACTGAAAAAACTTACCTGGAAAGAGACCCAGACCCCATTTGTGGCTGTACTCAACCGCTTTCACCCCTAAGAAAATTGCGGCGCAACCTAAAGTCGCACCGAGCATCCCGATCAGTGTTTTCGTCTCTCTCAATTGCGAGGATCGAACCGCCCATGCCATCGTCAGCGAACTAAAAAGCAAGACACCAGTATTTATGGCTCCAAGCTTTTCGTTTAGAAACCGAGAGCAAAACTCGAACACCTCAGGGTTGCGGTTCCTGTAAAGGGCGTACGCGCAAAACATTCCACTGAAGAATAGAACTTCGGTAACTAGGAACAGCCACATCCCCATCTTACCCGCGTCAAATTGCTGCTGTTCATCATCGAAATGGTGTGCCAACCATGAGGGATGTTCATGGCCTTCAACTTGATGGTTTGCTGACGTGTCGTGGGCTACCGTGGTAGTCATAGTTCAATTGGTAAGTTTTGAGGAGTTCAAAAAGCTCTGGACTGACCCAAAAGGACCAGTCCAAAACCATCGATTGCAAAGTTGCGTCTTGAGGCTACTACTACTTCTTCTTGAAGTAGCCACCTGTTTTCGGATCGTATTCGATATTCGAAAAATCGTATGGGTCGCCTACCGTTGGAGGCGTGCTGAAATTGTCGTGAGGTGGTGGCGTCTGGCATTCCCATTCGAGCGTCGCACCGCCCCAAGGATTCATCGGAGCCTTCTTGCCGTAGAACAAGGAATGCAACAGCGTCAAACCAGCCACTAATAGACCCGCCCCAAGCATCATAGCACCTATAGTCGATAACCGGTGCAAATCTTGAAACTCCTCTACGTAACTCGCGTAACGACGAGGCATACCGCGCGTTCCCAGAACGAACTGTGGCAAGAAGGTCAGATTAAAACCAACGAAGACGATCGCAGCCGAAACAATTCCTGCAAAATCATTGAACATTTTGCCGGTCATTTTTGGCCACCAATGGAAAAGCCCTCCAAGGAACGCAACCAATGTTCCACCCATCATCACGTAGTGGAAGTGGGCAACAACGAAATAGGTGTCGTGCAAGTGCAGGTCCACGGACAAGGCCCCTAGGAACAGACCAGTCAAGCCACCTATCGTGAACAAGAAAATAAACGCTAGCGCGTATAGCATCGGCGTGTTCAAAGAAACAGTTCCCTGGTACATCGTGCCGATCCAATTAAAGACTTTGATCGCAGATGGGATGGAAACCGTAAACGTCAGAGCGCTGAAAACGATCGTCGTGACGTCAGCCATACCGCTGGTAAACATGTGGTGTCCCCAAACGAGGAAACCGAACAACGCAATTGCGACAGAACTGTAAGCAATCATTCGATACCCGAAAATGCCCTTGTGGCTGTGGACGCTCATCAGTTCACTGATGATCCCCATGGCGGGCAAAATCATAATGTAAACGGCAGGGTGCGAGTAGAACCAGAAAAAATGCTGAAACGTGACGGGATCGCCATTTAGCTTAGGATCGAAAATTCCAATCCCCAAAACGCGTTCAGCCGCAAGAAGTAGCACAGTGATTCCGAGAACTGGCGTCGCAAGCACTTGGATGATCGCCGTGGCGTAAGTTGCCCACAAAAAGAGCGGCATGCGGAACCAGGTCATGCCGGGCGGTCGCATGGTGTTGATGGTTACGATAAAGTTCAAACCCGTGAAAATCGAACTAAATCCGAGAACAAATACACCCATCGTCGCAGCCACAACAGGCCCACGCGACTCGATGCTGTAGGGAGTGTAAAACGTCCATCCGGTGTCCAAGCCGGTCGCGAATAGCGAGAACAAAAAGAAGGCTGCGCCGCATATCCAGAGGTAAAAACTACCAAGGTTGAGCCTTGGAAAGGCCACATCTTTTGTCCCAAGCATGATGGGGAGTAAAAAATTCCCCAGGGCCGCCGGTATGCTTGGAATGATGAACAGGAAAACCATGATTGCACCGTGCAAGGTGAATATCTGGTTATAGACTTGATTGGAAAACAAAGCCTGCGTCTTGTCGATATTCGGATTCCACAAGTGGAGCCGAATCAGCAAGGCAAGAACGCCGCCGCCAGCGAAAGATGCCATGACACCTGCCAAATACATCAAGCCAATCCGCTTGTGGTCAAGTGTCAACGCCCAACTCAAAAAACCCGTCGTATGCGTTAGGTAATTGTCTTCCGTGCCCGCCTCGAAACTTGGGGCTGGCATTGTCACTGGTTTAGTAACAACACTCATGATTCTTTTCCCTGTCAGTGAAAATTTGACTATATTTGGCCGACGACAAACTACTTTTTAGGAAGTTCGGCTGTCTGAAGTGATTTGATGAACGCACATAACGCTTCAATTTGATCCTCTTTCAATTGTCCCTTATACGAGGGCATTGCGGAAGCGTTTTCGTAACCCTTTCGGGCTTTTGCAATCGGATTCAAAATGGATTCGCTAACGTAATTCTCGTCAAACGTCGCTTCGCCGCCCGCCGCGAGCGGTACCGATTTGCCCCAAGAACCATTGTACGAAGGCCCTGGTCCCTGTGCTCCCTCTGCACCAGCGTAATGACAGCCCTTACAAGCTTTTCGCTCATAAAGCCACTTCCCGCGTGCGACGATGTCTTCTGGTTCCTTCGCAAGTTCGGTCAGGGTCTTCTCGTAATCCTCTGAGTTTAAAACGATCGCCTTCGTGATCATACCACTGTGATTGTCACCGCAGTATTCGGTGCAAAAGAGGTCGAAAGTGCCCTCCACCGTCGGTTGAAACCACATGTAATTGTAGCGTCCAGGCACAACATCCCGCTTTGCACGAAACGCCGGAATAAAAAAGCTGTGCAAAACGTCATCTGAACGCATGATCATTTTCGAATCGCGACCTAATTGCAAATACAGTTTATCGCTTTCGGCACCGTTTTTGTACTTGAAACTCCAAACCCACTTCTTCGCTGTAACCTTCACATCCTCAGTATCGACAGGCAGTCGCATCATGTCGAGATAGCCAACCATCCCTTCCCAGAAGATCCAAACGACGATGAAGGTTGGTACAACGCTCCAGGTTACTTCGAGTACGGTGTTGTGGAGCGCTTCAGGGGACCCCTTGTATCCCGGCCGCTGACGATACTTGACCATGAAGTAAATCATGGCAATCACGATGGGAATGAAAAAAAGGACGCTTATCCATACGATCGCGTCGTAAAGAAAATCGATCTTGGGAGCAAACGTCGACGCTTGCTTTGGAAACCAAAATGTCTCGTTTACGTCTGCCAGAAATGTTGGTGTCATCGGATTAAATTGTATCGAAGGGTTCATCATTGTGGGGTTTCGTCTCATTGAGTCCTAAGTGTTTGGCACATGGACCATGGCGGTTGCCGCTCGTCTGCGTGAAAGCCAAAATGGGAGCGAGGCAGCAACACCTATTGTCAAAAACAAGCCAGCCGCGATCGATAGGATCGTCCTCGCGCTGGCAGAATATCGGTTTTCATTCGCATCGTAGTGATAACACCAAAGGACAAAAGCATCTAAACTGCTGCCGATTTTTCCCTGACCTGCTTCCACCAACGCCATTTTGAGCGTTTCCCCCGTGAAACCTACCTCGTACAGGTACCTCGTTACATGCCCTTTCGGCGATACCAAAATGGCTGCGGCGGCATGATTGTACCGATTGTGCTTTGCATCGTACGTATAGTTGAATCCGACTGCTTCGGATACCTTTTGTATGTCCGCTTCGTTCCCAATCAGGAAACTCCAACCCTTTGCGTTGTGGTGATCCGCAAGACCTTCGGAGTATTTCTTCTTGGTGGATGCCGCTCGCTCTTGTTGTTCCCGGGGATTGATGCTCAGGGAAACCATTTTAAAATCCTTCCCCAAATCAAGTGACCCAATATCGTTGATGCCTTTGGTCAACCCATTCAATTGAGCAACACAAAGTCCCGGGCAGTCGCTATAATTCAACGTCAAGAGCAACGGCAGTCCATCTTTCAACAGATCACCAAAGCTCGTCTGACCGCCACGCTCATCCATGAATTTGGTATCCAGCGGAATCTCCGCATCCAGCATCTCATCGATCGAGACGCCGCTGAGTCGCTCTGGAACCGCATCATCGCTGGCGAAAGCACACGAAACCGCTGACAGGCAAACAAGGGCTGCCAAAAGGATTTCAACTAGTTTCGTGAATACAGGTGTCATTGGATTCGGTATGGGTGTGAACGCATCTCTGCGTTCGTCAGTCTATTTTGAGAGCCGTCTATTTCCCTGAGTCAGGAGTCGTATTCCCTGAGTCAGGACTTGCGATCGCCAACTCGCGGATCAACAATTTTTGAGCCTCTTCAATCGGGATCCGGATCACCTTTTTCATCGCTTGCTGTTCGCCCTTCTTGGGGGGCTCCGCTGCTTCATCGATGACCAAGGCACTCTTAAAACCGTTAAGTGCACTCAACTGTTCACTCTTCTTGACCAACGCTTGATCAGATTTGTTGCTTTCCTTTACGGAAACCACAGAATTCACCATGTTGTAGCAAAGAGCCTGCGTTCCTTGCAAAATGATGACCAAGACGACGATGCTCAGCACGGCCGCATAGGCAATCATTTTGGTATTTAAATCGTCGTATCGTGCCATGATTTTTTCAAGTAAACCGGATGAAAAGTTGCCCCTGGAATGGACTACTAGAGGATTGGATTCGCATACTTCATCGCTTCAGGTAAACGAGGATCTCGCATTGCAACCAACGGTACACCCGAAGCGCGAAGTATGAACAATGCCGCAAAAATACAAAGCATACCGACGCCGCCAAATAGGTGACCAATCAACGGAAAGGTTGTCGCGGGTCCAGCGTTCGGCAAAATCAAAAACGTCATATCTAACCAGTGTGCCACCAAAATCCAAATCGACCAGAACAATAGTCCGGTTCGGTGCCGTCGAACGTGACGACTGATCAGGCCCAAAAAAGGAATGGCAAAGTGAAATGCGATTAAACCATAAGAAAGATACTGCCAATTATCCTTCAATCGAACGTCGTACCAAAACGTTTCTTCCGGAATGTTGGCGTACCAAATCAGGACGAGCTGCGAAAATGCAATGTAAGACCAAAACATCACAAAGCCAAACATAAACTTGCCCATGTCGTGGAAATGTTCGACCGTGATCCATTTCTGCATCTTGCCTGCATTCTGCAAGGAAATACTGATAATCACCATCATCCCAAAGAATGCCATCATGCTTCCCGCAAACAGGTAAACACCAAAAATGGTGCTATACCAATCCGCGTC
This sequence comes from Pirellula staleyi DSM 6068, assembly GCA_945875845.1. Classification (GTDB taxonomy): domain Bacteria; phylum Planctomycetota; class Planctomycetia; order Pirellulales; family Pirellulaceae; genus JBKCUI01. The sequence continues at coordinate 120,157 of CAMCMB010000007.1, read as the reverse complement.
GATACTCATCACCCAATCAAAAGCCGCGAACGACAGAGTCAATGCGAACAACATGATCATCGGACCGGCCCATTTTTGACGGACCAATGACAAATCGGTGTCACCCGACTCATCCTGAGCCCGGCTGATTCGGAAAAACCAAGTTGCAATCATCGTCCAAATCGCAAAATAAAGGACGGAACGAATCGCGAAAAACTCTTTGAACAAAAAGACCTTCGTTTTGGCTGCGATGACGCTATTGGGTGCTTCTTTTGCATTCCACTCGTACAGTTCAGCACTGTTCACAAACAACAACGCGAGGACGGGAACAAACAGTACGGAAAGGTACGGAATCATCATCATCATGATCTCAGCCAAGCGTCGGATGGAGGAACTCCAACCAGCTCGAGTCAAAAACTGAATCAAGATGAAGAACAATGCCCCTATCGCAAACGTCAAAATGTAAATGAAATTGGCCAAATACGAATGCGTCAAATACCTAAACGCGAGCGTTTTGTCCCCTTCCACCGAAGGAGCAAGGAAAAGAAAACAAAACGCGCCGACAATCAGGCACGACACACCCGCGAACGCCAAGACTGGCGTCAGCGCCTTCCAGGATGCTGGTAATTCAATTGAGGCTTTTTCGTAGTTCAGGTTCATTTCGCTTTTTTGCAGCCGCTAGTTACCAATGGTTTTGTTTCAATTCGACTTATTCCGATTCCAACCCACCGACCTACTTTGTCGGTTCGGCGTTGAGTTCGTTGTCTAGTGCCGATCTCGAATCGACTGGAACGTCTTCAATGTTTGCATTTCTGGACCGTTGAAGTGCTTTCACATACAGAACAACTGCCCAGCGTTCCGCGGGATTCAAGGACGATGCGTAGGACGACATTTTTCCTTGGCCCTTGGTAATCGTGTGGAATATCTGACCAACGGGTTGAGCTCGTACGCGATCTATGTGCATGGAGGTCGGTGGCAACCAATACCCTTGTGCCAAAGCATCGGCTCGTTTGTGAACCAACCCATCTCCAAATCCTCCATAACCATGACAGGCTGCGCAGTACGTTTCAAACTTGAGCTTACCCAGTTTCATGTTGGCTTCAATGTTGCCTTCTTCCACGATGCTTGCAGGCAACTTGTCTACCCATGGCAGGTTCAAAACCGGGGCCGGTGTCGCTGCGCCCTGAGGGGGTGCCGTCTGAGCGGGTGTTGCTGGGACAGCGGTGCTCGCTGGGTCTTTCGAGGCTGGATCTTGGCTCGCATTGGCCGAGACATACTTCACATTGGTGAATGCATCGTCCGCCGACAGTTTCGATGGATCGTAGCCCAGGTAAAATGGATCTTGCTCAGTCAACTGGCCTCGACCGACCGTTCCCTTGACTTGGGGTCGCATCGATCGACCGTCCGCGAAAACCGTGGTGGTCTGTTGCGCTTTCTTCTTAGGCTGGAAGTCCATGTCGAAGAAAACGTGCAGCCTAGGCAAAGTGCTGAAACTGGCTCGCATGTTCAACACAATCATGGCTGGTATCAAGCCGGTCAGAACTAGCAGCAATGCACCAAGTACGATTGGGCGAGGCAAGGTGCTTGGTGTGCTATCATCCAAGACTTCGTCGAGCGAATCTGGGTGGGTGCCCGCCAACAGTTCCTTAACAGACTCGCGATTGTAGTACTTGTCTGCCGCATTTACGTACAAGAAAAAGCGATCATCAGTAGCTCGATCGAACCTGGGATTCGTGAAGACGGGATTGCTGAATCGCGGCAGTTTATTTAGGAAAATCATTCCCAAAAACGTTGTGAAGGCGGAGAACAAAATGGTCAATTCAAAGGCCACCGGGATCGACGCTGGCGTGATACCGAACGGCTTTCCCGAAATTATGTATTTGTAATCGACTCCATTGGTCCACCACTGCATCAGCAAAGCCGTGATCAGGCCGGTAAACCCAGCACAAAGCACGATGAATGGCAAAATGGTTGGCTTGATTCCCAGAGCTTCATCGATGCCGTGTACCGGAAACGGCGTAAACGCGTCCGTCTGCGTGTAGCCTGAGTCTCGCACTTTGCGAGCCGCAACGAGCAAGTTCTGTTCGTCTGCATACTCAGCCATCCAGCCGAAAGCCTTGGGCATCTTTACTTCGTTGGACTTGCGTGGCTTGTGCTCACTCATGGTTTTGTTTGGTTTGCGAATGCTTTGCTTGGTGTTTCAAAGTGTTTCAATCGAGCCATTGTCTTCGATGGCTCGCGTTTTATCCGTTGTTAATGCGCTTGCCCGTGCGATTCATCATGAGCGTGTGCTTCGTGGTTCGCAATGGAAAGGATTCCTTTGACTTCCGACATCGCGATGATGGGCAGGAAGCGGCAGAACAGCAAATACAAGCTCATAAAAATTCCAAAGCTGCCGAACAACATCAGTCCGTCGTACATAGTCGGTCGGAAATACCCCCATGAGCTTGGCAAGAAATCCCGACTCAAGGAAGTGACCGTGATGACGAATCGCTCGAACCACATTCCAATGTTCACAAAAACGCAGATGACAACCATCCAGAATAGGGACGTCCGCAGCTTCTTAAACCAGAACAACTGAGGCGAAATTACGTTGCAGGAAACCATCGTCCAATACGCCCACCAATACGGGCCAAACTGGCGATTGAGAAACGTAAATCCCTCGTACTGGTTCATGCTATACCAAGCAATATATGCCTCAGTAGCATACGCCAGACCGACAAGCGTGCCCGTTGCAAGGATGATTTTATTCATGTTTTCCAAGTGACGAAGGGTGATCAAATTCTCGAGCTTGTAAATCGCACGGGACGGCACAAGCAAAGTTACCACCATCGCAAAACCGCTGAAGATCGCACCAGCCACGAAGTACGGCGGGAAAATAGTTGTGTGCCATCCGGCAACTTGAGAGACCGCGAAGTCAAAACTAACCACGGTATGAACGGACAAAACCAGCGGTGCAGCCAACGCTGCCAACAAAGTGTATGCCTTTTCGTAAACCAACCAATGCCTCGATGAGCCGGTCCACCCAAGGCACAGAAGCCCATAGACCATACGGCGAAGTGGCGATTTGCTACGATCGCGATACGTTGCAATGTCCGGAATCATTCCCATGTACCAGAAAACCAACGAAGTCGATGCGTACGTCCCGACCGCGAAAACGTCCCACAAAAGCGGACTGCGGAATTGTGGCCACATCCATAGGTTCAAGCTTGGATAAGGCAACAACCAGAACGCCAACCACGCTCGACCCACGTGAATCCCTGGATAAATCCCGGCGCAAACCACCGCAAAGATGGTCATCGCCTCGGAAGCGCGGTTAATACTTGTTCGCCAGTTCTGACGGAACAAAAACAAAATGGCGGAAATGAGAGTACCTGCGTGAGCGATACCGACCCAGAACACGAAGTTTACAATCGGCCAAGCCCAAAAGACCGGGTTCATATTTCCCCAGATCCCAACGCCGTTCAAAATCAAGTAACCTATCAACGATAGAAACATGACGGCTGTTAGCGACGAAAAACCAAACAGCACATACCAAAGCAATGGCTGAGGATCTTCCGCAACACGACAAACCATATTGGTGATAGAGCTATACGTCTGATTACCTGTAACCAGTTGGGCTCTACGGCCAGGAATATCGGCAGTGTTGTCGATTTCTCGAGGGTTAAAGTTACTAGCTACCGTGGCCATGTTCACCCGATTCATGAGAATGTTCTCCCCCGTGATGTCCACCGGGGCGCTTTGGATTTATTTGTGTGGCAGTAAGCAATCGCTTTGGAACGTTGCGAATGCGGGATAGATAGAGCGTGCGAGGCTTGATGTTCAGTTCCTCAAGAACTGCGTAGGCTCGCGAATCATTTTGCGATTGAAAAACTCGACTCGTCTTGTCGTTCAAGTCACCAAAGATAATTGCCTGACTCGGGCAAGCATCCTGGCAAGCCGTTCGAACATCGCCGTCGTGAAGTCGACCATCGCCCTTGGTGCGAGACTGGATTTTGCCGTTCTGTACTCGTTGAATACAGTAAGTACACTTTTCCATCACTCCGCGACCGCGAACGGTGACTTCTGGATTTAACACAAGCGACTGCAGCTTTTGAGAGGCTTTTTCTCGATTATCTTGCCAGCCGTAGAAGTATCCATACTCGGTGTTGTAATTAAAGTAATTGAAACGCCGCACTTTGTACGGGCAATTGTTGCCACAGTAGCGAGTTCCGATGCAGCGGTTGTAGGCCATGGCATTGATGCCTTCTTCGGTATGCACCGTCGCTGCAACTGGGCAGACTTCCTCGCAAGGCGCCGTCTCGCAATGAGCACACGCCATCGGCTGGGTGACAATCGTCGGGTCTACTGGATCCCGGAACGAACCGCCATCTTTGGTCGTTTCAAAATCGCATTGGAAGTAGCGATCAATTCGCAACCAATGCATTTCGCGTCCACGAATCACTTGTTCCTTGCCCACGATGGGCACGTTGTTTTCGGATTGGCAGGCAATCACACAGGCATTGCATCCGGTGCACTTGTTCAAGTCGACCGTCATTCCCCATTTGTGATTTTCGTCCACTCGGGGTTCTGCCCAAAGCGACTTGTTGTCGAAGTGCGATTCGACGACCTTACCGGTGAAACTCGCATCTTTGATGTATTCATCGAGCGTTCCTTCGCGAACAATCTGTGGAGCTCGGTTCGCAATTTCTCGCATCCCCAATTCGTCTTGGATAGCGAAGTGATCCTGGGTTGTTGCTAAGGGGTAGGCTACACTAGTTCCGATCGCTTCGATCCCTTTGTAGATCGACGCTTGATTCCAACGCCGAAACGACGCGACGTTCGTCCCGACAGCGCCTGCAATGACGCCACCCTTTTCTTTGGACCGACCGTATCCGATATTGACAGTGAAGGAGCCCTCCGCATGTCCAGGCACAATGAAAACGGGCAGTTTCACCCTCGCGTCCGAATCTCCTTGCTTGAGCGAGACGAGTTCGCCATGCGCCAAACCGAGCTTGCGTGCCGTTCCAATGCTGCAAATCGCTGCGTTATCCCAAGTCAACTTGGTTATCGATTGCGGCAGTTCTTGCAGCCATCCGTTGTTCGAAAGCCGCCCGTCGTATACCGTCTCGCTCGCATGCAAAACGACTTCTAAATCGGATGGGTCCAGCTCCAGCCGAATCTCACCATCGGGCAACTCATTCGGATTTGTCGTCAAGCCACCACCACTGAGGGACTTCGCTTGTGACTTGAGCTCGCCCGTAAACTCCTTGGATTCGGTACCCGCCATGAAACCAATATGAAGGGCTTCCTTCCATTGACGATCACTGAGCGTTCCACCCAACACTTGTTTTGCGGACTCCATGACAATTTTCTCACCGTCAATTTCCGGCAAATCGGCCATAATTGACAGGAATTCGATGGGTGACTTGCTGCCAACCAACAGGGGCGAAATCATCGGTTGACCGATGCTGTAAACGCCATCTGCGGCCCGAACATCGCCCCAAGCCTCGAACGGATGTGTTGACGGGACCGTCCAAGCACAATATTCAGCCGTTTCGTCGTCATAGTTCGACAAATAAACAACATCGCCGATGGCCGCAATCGCATCCGACAATGCAATATCTCCGGCCACGCTAAAAACGGGGTTGGGAGGCAAAATCCAAAGGGACTTAAATTCTTTGTGATTCGCAACAAAATCGTTTAGCTTGATCGACTCCAGGTCCGCAAGTTCGTTGGGTATGTCGTAAAGCTTCAACGTCTTTCCAACGTTACCTAACTTTGCATTGATTCGAATGGCAGCAAGTTGCGTACTCTGTTCGTGATGCGATCCGACCGCTAGCAACCCGGTGCCCTTGTTGGCCAGCAAATCCGTAGCGATCGCATCGATCACCCGCTGCACCTTGTCCTCGTCGCTTAACTTGTTGTATGGAACTTGTTCTTCTACGTCGGCAACGGACTTCTCGGCGTCGATCGCTTCCTCGATTTTTCGAAGAAGGATTGGAATCTGCGACGATTGAAGAGCCAAACGGAAATCGGCCGAGGAACCCGTGATCGAGTACTGAGCTTCGACGCAATACAAACGATTCATCCAGGGGCCGGTTGGCGAACGATGGTTCGTGAACTGTCGGGAGTAATGGACGGCGTTCGCATCTGAACCAAGCAAGTCTGCATCAAGCGAAACGATTACTTTGGCAGAATCCAGATCGTAAACCATGGAAGCCTTACCCGCCCCAGCAGCGTCGATTGCCCCAGCGACTTTGCCGCTGAAGATCGATTCATAGCGAACCAAAGTTACTTTTGGATACTTCTTTTTGACTTCCGCTAGCACGCGTCGAAACGAAGGACTTCGGCTCGGCTCGAACAGAATGGCAAGTCCAGCCCCTTCGGACGCAGCAATTGCAGCTCGTTGAGCGACAACATAACTTGAAAAAGCGTCCCAGCTCGCTAGTGCATTCTTTCGATCATCTGGATCCCCTTTTTTGTCAACTTTGGTGTAGCGTTCTGGGGCTTGTCCTGCCGATTTGCGATTCAAAACACCCGCAATTCGATCCTGATCGTAGAGCGACAAGATCGAGGCCTGGGTGATCGCGTCAGTTCCAGCAGACCGCAGCTTGGCGTTGGGTTTAAACTCAGTTGGCTGGCTTTTGGAGTACGCGGGGTGATCCGCGTTGCCATCCACCTTGACTGGGCGCCCTTCGAGGTTGGTCACCAAGGCATGAACGGCCCGCCCAGCCCATTCGAAATTGGTTGCGAAATACTCGGGGAGACCTGGAATGCGACCTTCCGGGCGAACGACGAACGCAGCAACCTCTTCGCGGTTGTAACGGCAACCCGCTAAACCGCCCAAAGCGAGCGAAGCACTCATCATTTGAAGCCAACGCCGACGTGAGACCCCCTCAGGGAATTCCGACGCAGCTTGTGGAAACTCACGAGTCAAGAAATGCTCAAACTCAGGGGTTTGTTGCAATTCGTCCATGCTACGAAAGTAGCGTTTTTGGTGATCGGTACCAGATTGGCTCATCGGTGGCAGACCGCACAGTTTGCTTGAGGATTGATATTGTTTTCTGCTTTGAGCTTTTGGCCGAGCTCAAGTTGCTTCGCTTTGATTTCAGCGTCCGAATCGTCATCATCACCCGCATGCCAAGCCAGATTGGTAATCTGATCAAGTGGTCGAAGGTGTGGTTCCGGGTTTCGGTGGCAATCGATACACCAGGTCATCGATTGATCTTTGGCTTGGTAAACGATTTCCATTTGATCGACACGGCCGTGGCAAGTGACGCACGAAACGCCACGATTCACGTGTGCCGAATGGTTGAAATAGACAAAATCCGGAAGTCGGTGAATGCGAATCCAGTCAACCGACTCGCCCGTCCGCCAACTTTCATGGATCGGCTTGAGTTTCAAGCTATCCGAGTGAATGGCCGACAAAGTGGGCGCGCCCGCAGCCGTTTTGGGACTGTGGCAATTAATACACGTTTGCGTGGCCGGAATGGATGAGTGAGCGGATTTGTCAACTGAGTTGTGGCAGTAGCGACAATCCATCTTGAGCTGGCCGGCATGCAGAGCATGGCTAAACGGCACCGGCTGCTCGGGGCGATAACCCGTATTGAGGGTGACAGGACTCGTCACACCCAAAAATAACACGCCGGCATAAGCACCTCCGGCAGCACCCAATACTCCTAGCAAAGCCAGGAATTTGTTGGTCCAACGTGGGAACAGAAATCGTTGCATGATGGATTAAAGAGTCAATTCTTTTAGGCAATTACGAGCACCGACGTGCCGATCGCATTTGAGTTTCCGAAGAGTTTACTTACTTCAGGACATTGGTGGAAGGTAGCCTGAGAAAAGTTGCCGTCGGCCGGGATGTTTCTTTCGACCGAATCCTAACCGTATTATTGGCAAATTGACTACGAAAGAGGCATTGGGACAAATAGTCGCAGCCCTAGACCGCTTGGCCCGTGAACATCGGCCCAGTTGGGTTTGGCTCAAGTCGCCACGTCAGCGACTTGCCTCCTTTGCGGAGCAAAACGCGACGCTATTTTGCCCCTCGCAAACTAAGCTCGCGTCACGCGGACTACCGGGTTGCCAAATGTACTACCGCCACCTAAATCCGTTAGACGTTCGTCGGTGATGTCGTTTAGCCCCTTGCCGTCCGGAGATAATTTAGGCCACCATTGACCTAGCGCAACCAGCACACCTGGCTTTGCATCGTCGCTGACAATGGCTTTCCGCAGAATGCTACCGTTGGGGCTTGTGACTTCTACGCGATCTCCATTCTCAATACCCAGCGGTTTTGCATCGAACGGGTTGAGGATGACTTGAGGTTCCCCCCCCGCCAACTTGATCACACTTGGAACGTTTCCCATCGAAGTATTGAGAATGAAAGGGCCTGGGGGCGAGATCAATCGCAACGGATATTGTTGGCTGGGCTGAACGTCAAACTCAATCTGTTGCGGTGCAGGTGAGAATCGGATTTTGCGATCCGAGAAGTTGCTTCCCTGTGAATAAGGCAGGAATGGCGTAGGTAATCGAAGCTTGATGCTGCGTTCACGCACCAGCTTTTCCGCGGTGATCCCGTCCAGAAACGGGTTTTCCGAACGCAATAGCTCCTCGACAATCTCAAGAGGTTGCCAATACAAACAAGCGTCGGCGAGTCCCAATCGTTTGGCCAGCTCCGCAAAAAACCAACGATTTGATTTTGCCTCCCCACGCGGCGGAACAACCGGCTCGGAATACTGCAAATAGTAGTGCCCATACGACGTGTAAACGTCGGTATGTTCCAGAAAAGTCGTCGCAGGCAAAACGTAGTCCGCGTAGTCCGCGGTGTCGGTTTGAAAGTGCTCCAACACAACGGTAAACAAATTCTCGTTCAAGAGTCCCGCTCGGATGCGCGACGAATCGGGTGCTACGGCTGCTGGATTGCTGTTGAATACGAACAGCCCTCGAACGCTGGATGTGGCGGGGTCGAGCTCCGAAGCGAGCAACGTCATGTTGACATGGCGGACTCCCGGCCTGAGCAAATGGTCACCGCGAACGCGCGATGTGTTCAATCCAAAGGCGCCGCTGGTAGATAGGCAAGCGCCAGCACCTTGGGTTTTCCATGCTCCAATCAAGGCAGGCAAGAGCGTAATCGCCCGAAGAGCATTCCCACCCCCTTCATTGCGGGTCATGCCATAGCCCACCTTAATGTACGAAGCACCGCTCAGCGCGAAATGCCGCACCATTTTCCGTAGGTCTTCCAACGGCAAGTCGCAGTAGGATGCCGCGCGTTCGAGCGGCCATTCGCTGCATGCCCGCCGATACTCCTCGACTCCGATCGCGTGCGTCGCCAAATAAGACTCGTCGTGCCAATTCTTTTGGAAGATTTCATTCCCTATCGCAAGCGCTAATGCGGCATCGGTACCCACCTTGATCTGCCAATGCATGTCCGCGAATCGCGAGGTCTCGTTTCGGAAGGGGTCGATATGCAGAACTTGGCAGCCATTCTTTCTTGCCGCCTTGATCGCCGGCGCGAGGTGCGAATTGCTTCGAAGCGCATTGATACCCCACAGCACGATGAACTTGGAGTGAACTAAGTCCTCTGGATCGGTCCCAAGCTTATTTGGCCCATAATTCGCTTCCCAAGCCGCACTACCGGTAGTAGCGCAAATGGTTTGATCCAGTTCGAGGGCACCGATACTTCGAAAGAACGCTAACGGTGCTTGGCCTTCCAAGACACCCATCGTGCCACCATAAGCATAGGGCAGAATGGACTGCGGCCCGTGTTGGGCAAGGATACCGCGAAGCCGCTGGGCAATTTCGTCCAACGCAATTTCCCAGGAGATAGGTTCGAATCTCCCTTCTCCTTTGCGACCGATGCGTCGCATGGGATGCAATAGCCGGTCCGATTGTTCCTGTCTTTCCGGATACCGTGCCATCTTGACGCAAGCAAATCCCTTGGTGATGGGATGATCGGGATTGCCCGCCAGATGTGTAACTTTGTTACCATCCACTGTGATATTCAACGCACATGCGTCGGGACAATCCAGAGCGCAAACGGTTGGCAAAACGACTAAGCTCATGGGAATCGTGTAGTTCGGGTTGGAATGGTTGCGACGAAGAAACAGGAGACTCTCTCTCTCTCTCTCTCTCTCTCTCTCTCAGTCACTCACGGTACCATGTTTTCCTCGGCATTGCACAACCCAAGGGTTGCGAGGAAGGGTAAGGTTAACCCTTTTTTGGCGACAGTTTGAAAACCCGACGCGTAAGCGAGCTCGCTCACCGGCTTGTTGCTTTAATGGTACGACGGACTTCCTAGTCCGTCGAATTTCCCATTGACGGACTTGGAAGTCCGTCGTACCTCCCTTACCCAATAACGACTTCACTAAATCAACAAGCCGTCACGCGTCGGGTTATGAAATCACAGCTCTCCGCAAAAGATCCGTCATGAACGCAACTTTTGCGAATCAAAAGGCGACGCTGTTTTGCCTACGGACGAGGGTTCGTCTTTGCCTACGGACGAGGGTTCGCCGCTAATCGAGGTTTACCCTGCACGCTTTGGCTCGCTTTGCCCGCTACGGGCTTTGCTTTCACCGCTTGCTGCGAATTGATCGCTCGGTGCGAATGGACCGACGGTTTCTGATTGGTTGTATCTGAGCCGGCGGTCTGCCCCTTTTGCAAGGAAGGGCGAACCATGGCATTTGGATCCGGAACCGGAGCAGGTGTATTTCTTAACACCGGTGGAGCCTCTCGTAGACTACGATCGGCGGGCGTCGGCTGAGCGCGACTTGAATCGTTTTGAGGTGCAACGCTGCGGCGGGATGGATTCGACTGCATTGAAGGAGTTTGCATCGGAGGAATGTGAATCGACCGTGTTGGGACCGACCGTGTTGGGACCGACTGGATTGGTTCCGACTGGATTGGTTCCGACTGGATTGGTTCCGGCTGGGATGGTTCCAAATTCATGTGCATGGAATCGTTTTCGCTGCCCCCAGAGGAACAGTTTGAACAAGTGCTTGCACCTGAAAAACCAGCGTCGCCACCGCACGACGAACAAGAATCACAGTTCGACGGTTGAAAGCGTTGGTGGTTCCAAAGGTTTCGCAGTCGCCGAAGTGTCGTTGGGCAGCTTCTGCACGAATCGCCCGTGAACTCTCCATCGTGTCCGCATGGATCGCAAACCGGCGGTTCGTTGATCTGTTCGTCCCAATAGATCTCGCCACAACCCGAACTGCAATTCTTGCTTCGGATATGATTAGCGATGCGATTGCCGAAACCAGCAAACGGCACCACTCGATCGCCAAAGTCCATTGTATCGCAGCCTGCACTGCATCCGCCTCCGCAATTCGCCGCGCCGCATCCCTCACCCATCATGCGCACCGAACAACATCCGACGTGGCTCAAAAGTAGCCCCAAACCAAACATCCATCCAACTACGACTGATTTCATTTCCATGCGCCCTTAAGTTTTGCTTGCACGCAAATCCAATGGATCGATTGCCCGTGTGATGAGGTCGACTCCTAATACTGATGGTATCGGCCAGTACAATCGATACAATCAGCAAATCTTTCCTAAACTTGCTTGCTAGCAATCCATTTTTTGCTTATGACCCAACAACTTATTTTTCAATCTCGGCTTGTCGCAATCCTACGTCTCGACGATTTGTCTGCGGCCGCCCAAATCGCCGATACGCTGATCGGAGCGGGAATACGGGCATTGGAGTTTACCCTCACCAATCCCGAGTCCCCGTCCGTAATCAAGTCGATTCGGGAAACGAATCCAGCGATTCGCGATGGCAACGCGGTCATCGGGCTTGGGTCGGTTCGATCGCTCAAAGAAGCCAAGATCGCGATCGATTTCGGCGCTCAATTCCTCGTTTCTCCGATCTTGTCTGTGCCTATTATCGAATATTGCAAGCAAAACAAGGTCGCGGTTTGTCCGGGCGCGTTTACGCCAACCGAAATCGCATTGGCTTGGGATGCTGGGGCGGACATCATCAAAGTCTTTCCAGCCCGTGCTCTCGGCCCAAGTTATATTCGTGATGTGCTCGCGCCCATGCCCTATTTGAAACTCATGCCAACCGGAGGTGTCGATTTGAAAAACATTGCTCAGTACTTGGAAGCCGGGGCTGTGGCCGTTGGTATTGGCGGTCAATTACTTGACCCAATCGCACTTCAAAACAAGGACTGGAACACGGTCGCAAAAGTGGCACAGCAATACGTGGCTGCTTGCCAAATGGAGCTTACCGATGAGTGCAAGTGAAAGCGAGAAAGAGGCAGCAAATCAACCCAAGGTGCAGCGCGACTACGATGTCGTAACGATTGGCGAGACGATGCTGCGATTGACTCCGGACGCCTTCTTGCGATTGGAGCAAGCGGAATCGCTTCAAGTGCATGTGGGCGGAAGCGAATCCAATACCGCCGTTGGGCTTGCGCGATTGGGCAAGCGTGTGGCATGGATTTCGCGGTTGACCGACAACCACTTGGGGCATCGGATTGCCAGAGCTATCGCAGCGCAGGGCGTGGATACGCAGCACGTCGTTTGGACCGACCAAGATCGAGTGGGTTTGTATTTCCTCGAAACAGGCTCTCCGCCGCGCAGCAGCCACGTCATTTACGATCGAGCGAACTCCGCCTTTTCGCGATTTGTTCCGTCCGAATTGCCGACCGGAATCTTTGAGGTAGGCAGGTCGCAATGGCTTCATGTCACGGGCATCTCGCTCTGGTTGAGCGATAGCGGTCGGGAGTTGATCGGACATGCTGTCCGACTTGCTCGCGCGGCCGGTTGGCAAGTGAGCTTTGACGTGAACCATCGAACGCTTCTTTGCTCCGCTTCCTCAGCACAAGTTTACAGCCAGTCCCTTTTCGAGACTGCGGATCTGGTATTTCTGCCACGCCGCGATGCGGTCAATCTTTGGGGATTGGATAACCGTCAAAGCGACGAGTTGGTTATGGGCCAACTGTTGAGCATGCGAGCGGGTAGGCCTACTGTGATGACGCTTGGAGAACGTGGCGCCATGGCAAGCAATTCGACGCAGTCGTTTTTCCAAGCGTGCAAACCGGTCGAGCCCGTCGGTCGCCTTGGAGGGGGCGATGCATTCTCAGCAGGCTTTTTGTCCGCTTGGCTGGACAAGCCCGATCTCGATCGTTCGCTATGCTGGGCGATAGCCACAGCTAGACTCAAATATAGTATCCCGGGCGATTTGCCATTCATCAATCGTGCCGAAGTAGAGCGGCTCGTTGGCGGTGATGCGAACGTGTCGTTGGTGAGATAGTACTGAATCCATCTTTCCCCATGTCGAACCAGCGGAACTCAGTGGGAGAGCGTGGCCACCCCTCTAAACATCTTTGCAATGGCGAATGCATTGGAAACCAGCGGGAGGGCGAGGCTCCTGCCGAGCTTAATACGCAATGGTTCGGCAGGAGCCTCACCCTCCCAAGCAAGGAATGGATTGGGCAAAGTCGAGGAAAACATGTTCACCGGACAGGCCTCACCCTCCCGAGCGAGTCCTTTCACGGGGTTGCTCTAGGGATGGGAGGCGATTTGGAATTCGTCGTCCACAAAATCCACATGAATACTGCCTCCTTCGTTCTCTTCGCGCTTGAGCAGTTCCGACGCGATCTTGTTTTGAAGCCGACGTTGGATAACTCTCTTGAGTGGCCTAGCACCATAAACTGGGTCGTAGCCTTCGTTGCTGATCGCATCGATGGCTTTTTCTGTGATGTTCAGTTTGTAATGGTTCTCGGCAAGCATTTCTTCGAGTTTGCGAACCTGCAAGCTCACGATCTTTCGGATTTGATCTTTTTTGAGTGGTTCGAAGATGATCGTCTCGTCGATTCGATTGAGGAATTCGGGCAAGAATTTTAGCTTGAGCGATTCTTGAACCGCTTGCTCCATATCGTCTTCGGACCCACCCTCGTCTGCGACGCGTTGGATCATTTTACTACCGATGTTGCTGGTCATGACGACCACTGTGTTCGTAAAATCGACCGTTCGGTTTTGGCCATCCGTCAGTCGACCATCGTCGAGCACTTGCAAAAGGATGTTGAAGACATCCGTGTGGGCCTTTTCAATTTCATCCAGCAAGATAACGCTGTAGGGTCGACGTCGAACCGCTTCGGTCAATTGGCCCCCTTCTTCGTATCCGACGTAGCCGGGAGGTGCCCCGACCAATCGGCTCACGTTGTGCTTTTCGCCAAACTCGCTCATGTCGATTCGGACCATCGATGTGTCGTCGTCAAACAAGACCTCCGCGAGGGCTTTGCAAAGTTCGGTCTTACCCACTCCCGTCGGCCCCAAGAACAAGAAGGATCCGATCGGTCGATGGCGATCTTGCATTCCGCTGCGACTTCTACGCACCGCATTGCTGATCGCTTCGACCGCTTTGTTTTGGCCGATGACTCGCTGATGCAAACGTTCTTCCATCACCAACAACTTCGCTCGTTCGGTTTCCAGCATCCGATTCACGGGAACCCCCGTCCAGGAACTCACAACGGTCGCGATCTCATCTGCGGTCACCTCTGTTCGGAGCAGTCGCGTCTTGCCGGGTTCCGTACTCGACTTCGTCTCAACCTCTTCTTCGGTTTCGATTTGCTCGCGAAGCTTGCGTTGCTGTTGATCGAGTTCAAAAAGTTTTTGGTAATCGGATTCCTTGACGCCTGCACCCGTGGATTGTTGCTCCTTGATGAGTGAATCGAGCCGACGAAATTCTCCTTCGGCTTTCTCAAGTGAACGGCGAACAGAGCCGACACCGGATAGCCCGAGTTTTTCCGACTCCCACTGCTCACGAAGACTTGCTAGCTCTCGTTGGATCTTTGCCATTTCTTGTTCAACGTCCTCCAACGCGTCTTCCGTAGAATCATCGGATTCGTCATTGAGCTGGCGTTGAGCGAGTTCCAATTGCCGCAAGCGGCGTTGCAGCGTATCGATTTCGGTAGGGACGCTATCGCGTTCCATGGCAATGCGGGCAGATGCTTCGTCGACCAAATCGATCGCTTTATCCGGGAGGAATCGCTCAGTGATGTAGCGATTCGACAGCTTGGCTGCTTCCACGAGGGCCGCATCTCGGATCTTGACCCCGTGGTGGGCCTCGTAACGCGCCTTGAGACCTCGCAGAATCGTGATCGTATCTTCGACGCTCGGCTCGCCTACGTAGACCGGTTGAAAGCGACGTTCGAGTGCAGCATCTTTTTCGATGTGTTTACGGTATTCATTGAGGGTGGTGGCGCCCACGCATCGCAACTGCCCGCGAGCAAGCTCGGGCTTAAGCAAATTGGCTGCATCGCTCGAACCTTCGGCCGCTCCAGCGCCGATGACGGTGTGCAACTCATCGATAAAGAGGATGACTTCTCCCTCAGCATCTTTGACTTCGCGAATGACCGCTTTAAGCCGCTCCTCGAACTCGCCGCGAAATTTGGTACCCGCGATGAGAGCACCCATATCAAGCGAAATGACACGCCGGTTCTTCAACGTCTGTGGAACATCCCCTTGGACAATACGCTGGGCTAGTCCTTCGGCGATTGCGGTTTTTCCAACTCCGGGCTCGCCGATGAGGACGGGGTTATTCTTCGTGCGTCGAGAGAGAACTTGAATGACGCGTCGGATTTCGTTGTCGCGCCCAATGACCGGGTCGAGCTTGTTCTTCGTTGCGAGGGCAACAAGGTCGATACCATACTTTTCAAGAGCTTGAAATTTCCCTTCTGGGTTTTGATCGGTGACCCGAGCGCTACCTCGAACACTTTGCAAGGCGGTCAGGATATCGGCTTCTGCAACCCCCAGGAGCTTCAACAATCCGCTGGCTTTGTTTTCCGTCCTGCATAGCCCCAAGAGCAAATGCTCTGTGCTAACAAATTCATCCTTCATCGCCTCCGCAGCGGATGCAGCTGCCTCAAGTGCTTTTTGCAGCGTTGGGCTAATCGTCGGCTGACGACCGCCGGTGCTTCGAGGCAGTCTCTTCAGCTCGGCGATGGTGGTGGACTGGAGTTTGTCGAGCGGTGCTCCGATTTTCTTAAGCAGAGGCACGACGACCCCCTCGTTATCCTTGAGCAATGCGGCAAAGACGTGCAATCCTTCGATTTCTGGATTACCGGCAGCGGAAGCCATCGATTGAGCTTCCACGATCGATTCCTGCCCTTTAATTGTCAGTTTATCCATGCGAAAAGACATCGGTATCTCCAGGGTCGAATTGGCAGTTGAAAAACGGAAAAACAGAAGGTTGCAAATGGTGCGCCAAACGCCTAGCCATGGCCGTTTAACGCAGTGCGCGACGTGTAGGCACATGTTGGATAGTGCGAACTGGGTCATTTTTTGCTAGAATTGTGTCCGAAGCTTCCAAAAACCTTAACCTTTGTGCACTCCATGGCTGAAAGTTCCCTGACCAGATCCGCCAAGCTCTCCTCTAAGCTCCTCACGGGCGAGATGATGAGCAAGTTGGAACGCATGGAATTGGTGAGCCGCAAGATCTTTCGCGGCCGCATGAAGGGGGAGCGACGCAGCAAGCGAAAAGGGCAGAGCGTTGAGTTTGCTGACTTTCGCAATTATGTGTCCGGCGACGATTTGCGTTTCATCGATTGGAACCTGTTCGCTCGGATGGATCGACTCTATCTGAAGATCTTTCTCGAGGAAGAAGACCTCCATTTTTTTACGATCATCGACGATTCCGCTTCGATGGATTTCGGCGACCCGACCAAGTTGTTTGTGGCCAAGCAAATCGCCGCCAGTCTTGCCTACATTGGTCTTTGCCGTGGCGATCGCGTCTCCGTTTCCAGTTTTGCGACTTCCGGCAGTCCGGTAGTCATGCGAGGAAAATCCTCCGCATACCGACTTCTAAGCCACCTTGAGGCGCTGCCATGCGCTGAACAGTCGCCGACCATGGAGGAATCGATCAAGCGATTCTGTTTAAAGAACACCGGAAAAGGAATTGTTGTTGTCATATCCGATTTAATGAACAAGTCCGGATATGAATCCGCTATGCGTATGCTGGTCGCCCGCGAAATGGATGTTTTCTTGATTCATCTGCTCAGCCCCGAAGAGCTCTCTCCGTCCGTTCAAGGCGATTTGAAACTGGTGGACTGTGAAGACGGTGATCGCCGCGAAGTATCTATCTCTGCATCCCTATTGAATCGGTACCAACAAACGTTAGCTGGCTTCATCGAGACCGCGAAAACGTTTTGCAACAAGCGAGCCATCGCCTACGTTCCAGCCAGGAGCGATCAAGCCGCGGACATCTTGGTCAACGAGTATTTGCGTAGTCGAGGGCTTGTGCGATGAATTGGATCAGCGCGTTGAGCCCTATGCAATGGCTGCTCATGATGGCCATTCCACCTGCCGTTCTAAGCCTTTACTTTCTCAAGCTGAAACGCCGCGAACTCGCAGTTCCCAGCACGCTTCTTTGGAAGATGGCGATGGAAGACATTCACGTCAATAGTCTTTGGCAACGCCTTCGAAAAAACTTGCTTCTCTATTTGCAATTGCTGTTCCTGGCGCTCATTGCTTTGGCTTGCTTGCGACCAGGTTGGAGCGGCCAAAACCGTGTCGGTGAACGACGCATCTACATCATCGACAATTCGGCAAGTATGCAAGCGACGGATGTCCAACCCTCCCGACTTGAAATGGCCAAGAAAAAAGTGAAAGAGCTTCTCTCGGACACGCAGGGCGATGATGTCGGAATGGTCATTGCGTTTTCCGATCGAGCGGATGTTCGACAAGGTTTTACCAACGATCGCAACCGATTGCTCAGCGCGGTCAACTCCATTGAGCCAACGTCCCATGCGACCGATGTCGGCGAAGCATTGAGGGCGGCCGCTGGACTCGCCAACCCGGGCCGCTCTAGCTTTGATAATTTGAACGATATCATGGTCGCGGAAGCCATTCCGGCGACCGTCTACTTGCTCAGCGACGGGGCCTTTGGCGACCTAGGTGATTTTGACCTGGGCAAACTGAAGCTCGAGTATCTACCCATTGGCGAACCCAAGGCTGCCAACCTTGGCATCGTCAGTTTCGCCGTTCAACGCAATGACGATAAAAACGGACAACTGGAGGCCTTTGCTCGCATCGTGAACAGCAGCGACGAAACGGTGGAGTTTAGCGCGTCGCTCGAACTGGATGGACAACTTCTGGACGCCTCCACGGGAAGCATTGCGGCGGGACAAGAATCGGGGCTTTTGTTTGAATTGAGCGAGGTGGAGCAAGGTCAACTCAAACTTCAGCTCGACTACCCAGATAGCCTTGCCGTTGACAATACCGCATACGCAGCCATACGCCCGGCACGACCCATCAATGTACTGCTCATCACGCCAGGCAACAACGCTCTGGAAACAGCCCTGCAAACGCCTCGCGTTCAACTGGTCGCAACCGTCCGTATCGAACCGCCCTCGTTCATGACGGCTCCCGCATACCTAACCGCGACGGCAGACGCCACTTTCGATCTGATCCTATTTGATCAATGCACACCCAAGGAAATGCCAGCCAGCAATACGATGTTCATCGGCAGTATCCCTCCGTTTCCTGCTGCCCCAGCTACCAGTCCTGGAGATGCAACCGACAAAAATCAATGGCGATTCGGCCAACTGGAAGGACCCGTGGTGGTGCTTGACGTCAACAGGTCGAACACGATCACGCAATATTTGGAAATGGGAGCGGTCAGTATTGTGGAAGCCAGGACGGTGACTCCACCTGAATCCGGCGTTGTCTTGATGTCAGCGGACATTGGCCCGATTTTGAGCGTTGCACCTCGCGGACCCTTTCAGGATGCCGTTTTGGGCTTTTCGATCGTGCAAGCTACCAGCGAGGGTTCCTCGATCAACACCGACTGGGGTATCAAACGGAGCTTCCCTGTCTTTGTCTATTCTGCTGTCGAGTACTTGGGGGGTGGCATCACGGAATCTTCGGCGCCGACAGTCCAACCTGGCTGGCCAATAGGTTTGCTGCTTTCGAACCGATTCCAAAACTTTCAGGTGATTGCACCGAATGGTGAGAAGACAGAACTGAAGCGAGGCGACGAGAGTCGCTACAACTTTACAGGAACCGATGTTCCGGGAACGTACCAAGTTTTTGCAGAGGGATTCGAGCGACCCGTCGAGACGTTTTGCGTCAATTTGTTTTCAACCAGGGAGAGCAATTTGGCGGTAGCAGACTCCGTAAAAATGGGTTTTGAAAAGGTTGCTGCCTCAGGCGCCTTGGTTCAGGCCCGCCAAGAAATATGGCGATGGATTCTACTGCTGGGTTTAGCTTTGCTGGTTGTCGAATGGATCGTCTTTAATCGCCGTGTCTTTATTTGAATGTTTTTGTTCATGTGTAGCGAGCGAACCCCTCAGTCCCCATCCACTCCTTTCGCAACCTCATCTCTACCCAAATCGATTGCCCATTTCGCGATCGTGCTCTTTTGGCTCATGCAACCGCTCGGATGCGATTCGCCTCGCAACATGCCGTCGAATCCTTCGACGGCATCGACTGTTCAAAATGCAGACCCCGCAAGCCTCCCAGTGGAGTCGCCATCGGAGCGCGAGGCGGAGTCCAAACGTGTCGACAGTTGCTCGCTCGCAATGCGAGTTCGCATTACTGGATTCAAAAAGGATACAGGCGCCTGCCGAGTCGCGTTGTACGGCAGTGCTGTTCATTTCAACGACCCAGAACATGCTTTGGCAAAAGCCTCGCTAGAAATCATCGATTCCCAAGCAGAGTGGAATGTGAATCTCGATTTACCCCTTGCGCAACGCCTAGACACTGACTCGCTCGAATTCAACATCTCCATCAGTGCCTATCACGACGAGAACGAAAATTCGAAATTGGATAAGAACTCCTTTGGTATTCCGACGGAGCTCTATGGTTTTTCGCAAAATCCAAAACGAGGCTTTGGGCCACCTAAGTTTAAGGAGACCTCGCTGTCGATTGCTTTCGACAAAGAAACACTGCGTCCCCTCGACATGCAAGAAATCTCGATTCAGATTAAGTAAAAAAACAAGCAAAAACTCGAGCCGGATCACCAGATAAATATGAGCGCAAACGTTGGAGCAAGACTGACGAGTCAAGCGACTTTGGCTCCGGATCGCTGTGCGATTGCAACCCCGCTTGGCTCGCATCGGCAACGCGACCATCGTTCGTACGAGACGATTTCTATGGGGGATTTAGATCGACGTTCCTCTTCGATCGCAGCCGGCTTGCAAAGCATGGGTATCGGACCAGGTAAACGCATTGGATTGCTAGTAAGGTTCGGTGAGGACTTCATAGCGTTGGTCTTCGCCGTTCTCAAGTCCGGAGCCACGCTCGTCCTGATCGATCCAGGCATGGGTCGCAAAAATCTGATTGACTGCCTAGCTGCAACTCAACCCGATGGGTTCATTGCAATCCCATTGGCACATGCGATTTTGAAGTGCTCTGCATCCAAGTTCCCGAACGCAAAGCTCAATGTTACGGCCGGACGCAGATGGATCGGCATGCCTTCGCCCACGTTGGTTCAGCTTGAAAAAATGTCTCCCAGCGAATTCCGCCTCCCCAAAACCGAGTTGGATGATCCAGCTGCCATCATTTTCACGACCGGCAGCACGGGACCACCCAAGGGAGTGCTCTACACGCATCGCACGTTCAACGCTCAAATCGATCAAGTGGCCGAACACTACAGGATCCAACCAGGCGGTATCGACTTAAGTTGCTTCCCATTGTTTGGACTGTTTAACGCAGTCATGGGAACAACAACGGTTTTGCCCGACATGAATCCCATTCGACCAGCCGACGTAGATCCTGTTCGGTTGCTCGATGCCATCGATCAGTGGCAAATCAATCAATCGTTCGGATCGCCCGCGCTTTGGACCAAGGTGGGTAGCTTTTGTCAAGAATCGGGACGAAAGGTTCCATCTTTGCGATTGGTACTTTCGGCCGGTGCTCCCGTACCTCCGAGGGTTCTCAAACAAATGCGGGATTCCATGCATCCCGACGGTTGCATGCACACACCTTACGGAGCAACCGAGGCATTGCCGATCGCTTCGATTGAGTCGCGAACGGTTCTCCACGAGACCTCACTCGCAACATCACAGGGCGCGGGAACTTGTGTCGGGAATCGCTTTTCGGGTATCCAGTGGCGAGTGATTGAAATCTCAGAGCATCCCATCTCTCAGTTGCAGGAAGCGAACGTTTTGCCAACGGGTTCGATTGGCGAACTGATAGTGAGTGGATCTGTCGTTTCTCGCGAGTATGTGACGCGATGCGACCAAAATGCCATTCACAAGGTTCAAGAGGGAGATGTTGTTTGGCATCGCATGGGAGATGTCGGTTATTTGGATGAACAAGACCGGTTTTGGTTTTGCGGTCGCAAGACCCATCGCTTGATCACGGCTTCGGGTATCTTGCACACCGAATCGATCGAGGCGATCGTCAACACGCACCCAGCCGTGTATCGGTCTGCCTTGATTGGTTTTGGCCCGCGAACGGACCAAACACCCATGGTGATCGTTGAGCCTTGGCCTCGCCGCTTGAACAAGGTAACGTGCAGTCACAAGCAACTGGTGGAGGAAGTGCTCAAGTTACTCGCCGCGAATCCGCGAGGTCAGAACATCGATCGCATCGTCGTTTATCCCAAAAAGCTTCCAACCGATATTCGGCATAACTCCAAAATTTTCCGCGAGAAACTGACGGTGTGGGCCAATCAACGCTATTCACGATAATGCGATTCCTTATTTATTTGTGGCCGCTGCCGTGCACCTTAATCGGCAGCGCAATTGGGTTTTTGCCGTTCCTTGGAGAACGAACGGTTGTTTTTCGACGCGGTACGATTGGGATCTACGGCCCTGGAATCCAAAGAATATTGAGTCGAGTACCCATACAGGGAGGCGCGGCCGCGATGACGTTTGGGCATGCGATATTAGCCATCGACCGAAAGCGATTCGACGAGACGTTTGAGCATGAGTGGATCCATGTGCGCCAATACGTGTGGTGGGGACCTTTGTTTTTGCCAGCGTACGCGATCAATAGCTTGTGGCATTGGCTTCACGGCAAGGATGCTTATTTGGACAACGACTTTGAGAGACAAGCCAGAAAACTAGCGGGATATTAACTTTCGAGCGGGCCTGTGAAGGCTCGAAATCGAGCGAATGGGAAGATCGACTTGGCGATTAGCCGGAACTTAATCCCTTGTTCGAGAAGCCCCAGCGACAGTTCTGGATGGCAGTAGGGACGCTTCGCTTGCAAGCCGCTTCGTTGCGCTGAACACGATCCCCTCGATGGATTATTCAGGCACATCTGCAAGTTTCAGGAATCAAGTATACTGGGCATCCGTGCCCCTGCCACTTGCCTGGAATCTCGATGAATCAACCCAACCTTTCGTCCTTCATTTGGTCCGTTGCCGATCTCCTGCGTGGCGCCTAGGGAGCTCGACAGCAAATCTAGGGAGCTCGATGGCAAATCCACTAAGCTCGATGGCAAATCCACCAAGTTCGATAAAAAAACTGGGGAGCTCGCCGTCAAACCAGGGTAGCTTACTATGGCAAACCTGGGGAGATGCCAATCAAATCTGGGTTGTCGGCTAAATGCGAAGCGAATGGCACCAAGCTATTTGTGACTCGTTTTTCGCTCTTTGCCACTCACAAACCTGTTTGTGGCGCACAGACGATTCACAAACCAACAAAAACCTATTTGATAGAATGCGATACAACAGAGTGTTGTTTCCGAAAGAAGAATCGCAAGTCGTTTCCTGCAATGAATTTATGGCGGAAAACCTTATTTGACGGTTATTTGATGGATTCAAATGGAATTAAAAAAAATACTGCCCGCTAAAGCCTGAACTTCCCAAATGACCATCCACACGGAAATCAACTCCGAAAACGACTTCTGCGATCATCTTGCAAACCACGGTTGACTTTATGCCGATGGCGATGCTAGCCGATACAATCGGGCTCGGGCGCTGTTTCCTGACGACGTCATTGCCGGGCTCAAAGAATCGCAACCGGACGCTTGGGAGGCTGCCACCAAAAGTCATGGCGTTAACGCTGGTGAAGTGATCATTAGCCGTTTGCGGGACTCGATCAACCAACTGGGGACACTTGACCTACTATGATTGCGACAATGAAAGTAACTCTCGTGCGTGGCAGATACTGCGAGGATGACTGGACCGCCAACATCGAGTTGGACGAAGCATCGACGCTAGCAGAGCTTCACGATGCAATTCAAATGGCTGTTGGCTTTGAGAACGATCACTCTTTCAGCTTCTTCTTGTCCCGTACCGACCGTAGCCGGACTCGTGAGTATTTTCACGACGACGACGAGTCCATCGATACGAAAACCGTAAAGGATATGTTTCCTCTGCCCGAAAAGCAATCTTTGTTCTACCTGTTTGATTGGGGAGACGAATGGGTCTTCAAAATATCGAAGACTCGAAAAAGCCCCCAGCAAGCCTTGCCTGGAGTTACCTATCCGCGAGTGGAAAGTGAATCGGGAACAAAGCCTGTTCAGTATCCCTCCGACGACGACGATGAATAACGCTGCACATGGAACTTTTGCAAGAACGCCCGACCGCCCTGATCTTCGCCGCCGTCACCGGCAAGATCGATGTGCGAGGGTTGCTCGAAACTGAGCGTTCATGATTCGGTTTTGCTGCTGTCGGTGTATACTTGGCTAAATTCAGTCAAGCTCGCAACCTGTCCATGGAGAGATGTTCAATGATCGCTATTCGACAAATTCATGAGCATCTTGCCAATGTGATTGAGGTACCGCCAGAATTGCGCAATCGAAAAACCGAAGTTATCTTCTTGGCAATGGACAGTCCGCCAAGTAACTCCGGGACGGAGGAGTCGGAAAGTCCAGCGCCTGACAACAATAACCAGTCGGCAGTCGAATTCTTCGGTTCGATCCCAGACTTTCCGGAGCGAACGGCTCAAGGAGAGTGTGACTCGCGCCTGGAAATGACGTGATGTACCTATTAGACACCAATGTATGCATTCGTTTCCTCCAGGGACGCAGCGATAACTTATTGAATCGATTCAATTCAGTTTCAGCCCAGGAGAAATGCATTTTTTCGATTGTCGCTGCCGAGTTGTTGTACGGTGCAGCTAAGTCACAAAGAAAACAGGACACGTTGAATCAGCTTGGCAAGTTCATGGCTTGCTTCCGATTTTTGTTGTTGTGTGTAACAAAACAATCACGAATCGGAACAAGCAGAGCAACTTAGCTGAAACACATTGATGGGTCGCAAACCTAGGGAGCTCCAGCCACAAACCTAGGTAGCTCCAATCGCAAACCTAGGTAGCTCCAGCCGCAAACCTGGGTAGCTCCAGCCGCAAACCTGGGTAGCTCCATGTTGAATTAACAAACAAATTCTGTACGGATCGCCCGGACTTTCCAAATGACCATCCACACCGAAATCAATTTCGAAAACGCCATCTGCGAGCACCTTGTGAACCACGGTTGGCTCTATGCCGTTGGCGATGCGAGCCGATACGATCGGGCTCGGGCACTGTTTCCTGACGACGTCATTGACTGGCTCCAGGAATCGCAACCGGACGCTTGGGAGGCTGCCACCAAGAGCCATGGCGCTAACGCTGGTGAAGTGATCGTTAGCCGATTGCGGGACTCGATCAACCAACGCGGGACGCTTGACGTGCTTCGCAATGGTTTCGAAATGCTGGGACAACGTAACAAACTGTCCATGATGCAAGTCAAGCCGGCTCTTGAGATCAATCCGCTAATCATGACTCGCTACGCTGCGAACCAATTGCGTATTGTTCGGCAAGTTCGTTACTCTCTGCACAATGAAAACAGTATTGACTTGGTCCTGTTCCTTAATGGGCTGCCCATTGCAACCGTCGAGCTGAAAACCGACTTCACGCAGGGCATCCAAGACGCAATCGACCAATTCCGACTCGATCGCAACCCATCGCCAAAAGGACAGAATCCAGAACCGTTGCTTTCTTTCCCATTTGGAGCATTAGTGCACTTTGCGGTCAGCAATAGCAAAGTCCACATGACGACGAAACTCGAGGGTGCTAAGACTGCGTTCTTGCCCTTCAACCTGGGCGACAATGGCGCTGCGGGCAATCCAGTCAATCCGCTCGGACATCGGACGGCATACCTTTGGGAACAGGTCTGGGAGCGAACGAGTTGGCTTGAGATCATCGGGCGATACGTCGTTGCCAAGAAGAACAAGAAGAAACAGATCGAGAGCTATATCTTTCCTCGATACCATCAACTCGACGTGACTCGCAAACTTCAAGCCGCCGTTCTCGCCGAAGGACCAGGACACCCGAATTTAAAGGGTCGCGATATTCGTGAAGCGTTCAAAGAAGACGAGTATCAAATACTGTTGGTCGCCAACAAATTACAAACCGGCTTTGATCAACTTATGTTCTAGATTTCGTCAACGAGCCCGAAGAAATCCTAGCAGCGTTCAAGACGTACTACACGACGGCAACACTATCAGGCATCACCGATCCGAACATCGTGTTGGATCTACGGTCCAAAATCGATTCAATGGGTTTCTACGACGAGTTCGAAGTCAACCGCGTTGTTTTCGTGGAGCTCAATCCGGACTCGAAACAAGCCCAGCTAGAAGCCGCTATCGCCCCGGTTGCTGATAGGCTTCTCAAGCAATTCAAAGCAGCACGTACAGAATTCAAAGCTGCTACAACCAATAAAGACACCAAAGCTGCTGCTGCCGCGAAAGACCAGATGGACGTGTTGCTCCTATTCCGAGCAGACATGGGAACATTCCATCGGCTCTATGCGTTCCTATCGCAGATCTTCGATTACGGAAACACGGACATCGAAAAGCGCTCGATCTTCTTCAAGAGGCTGATTCCGTTGCTGAAATTCGGACGAGAACGCGACGGCGTCGACTTGTCGAGCATGATGCTGACCCACCACAACTTAAAGAGCCAAGGCAAACCGCAATTGAAGTTGCCAGGGGGTGAATTCCCAGCGCTAGCCAGATGGCACTCACTTTGTAGCGGAACAGCGCAAGCTGTCCGGTGACCGTAGGCAAATCACTTGGATATTCACCGGGCGGCTCGCGCCGCTCCGCTACGAAAACATTGGTTCGAACCGAAAGTGAGTGCCATTGAGCGCTAGCTCCGATCACCGCTGCCGGCAGCGGCTCCGTTCAAGAGAAGCAAAAGGCTTAGTTGAACGAGATCATCGAAAAGGTAAACGACCTTTTTAAAGGGGAGCTGACAGACAACGACAAGCTGGTGTACGTGAACAACGTTATTCGAGGCAAGTTGCACGAGTCCAAGGTATTGATTCAGCAAGCGCTCAACAACAGCAAGGAGCAATTCGCCAACTCCCCAGACCTTGATAATTCGCTGAGGAACGCCATCATGGAAGCCCTAGATGCTCATAACCTGATGAGCAGTCAAGCGCTTAGTTCCGAAGCAGTCCGCAAGGGCTTGAAGGCGATCCTGTTGGGACCGGCAGAGCTGTATGAATCGTTGCGCGAACAGCGATAAACATCCAGCTTCGGATTTCCACGTTGTACTGGCAACAGTCGACTTCGGAAGTGAGGCAGTTCGGATCGACCCATTCGGACACGAAAAAACCCTGGTTTCTCAAGGAAAAACCTTAAAAAACCAGGGTTTAGGTGCAATGAGAGCGGAGAGACTTGAACTCTCGACCCAAGGATTAAAAGTCCTTTGCTCTACCGACTGAGCTACGCTCTCAAATTTCCACACGACTCACCTTTGGGTGATACCGAAATTCCGCCGCTGTGCTTAACATGATGGTATCAAGGTCACCAAATTTTTGAAGGGGTTCGGTCCAATGGTTCATTTTTCACGCGATTCGCTTTTCGGCCTGGAAAAACTCCCAAAACGCAAGGGATCGCTCCATTGTTTGGTAAACGGGCCTCTTTTTGTCCGCTTTCTTTTTTTCCCGATTGTTTTGGCAATCGCCTGCTGCCCCTCAGAAAAAGGTTGGGCGGGAGCGTCCGCCTGCAACTGGGTCGTGGTGGTCAACGCGGATTCCCTCAATTCCCGGACCGTCGCTAATCATTATTCCGTTGCACGAAACATCCCAAGCCGCAATGTCATCGTTTTGTCGAATGTCCCAAACTCCGATCAAATCACCGTCGACCAGTTTCGCGAACTGATATTGATACCGATTCTCAAAGAAATTGATTCACGAGGCCTTGCCAACCATATTCAAGGCATCGCTTACTCGGCCGATTTTCCGACGGCAATCGATATCCAGTCCGATCTCGCAGCCATTAAAAACAGGTCCCCCTACTTGACTCCCGTTGGCTCCATCAACGGCCTTACTTATCTTTATCGCATGGTGCTGGCCAAAAACCCGGCGTACATAGGATTCGAAAGCAATTTTTTCGCCGCCCGACCCGCTTCGCGACTCTTGACACCTATCTTCAGTTCGGCGGAACAAGCAGACGAACTTGGTGCACTTATCAAAGAATCGAAACACGAGGAGGCAGCCAAATTCATCGAGTCGATCATGCTGCCCATCGACAAAGAGCTGACCTATCCGATGCTG
Organism: Pirellula staleyi DSM 6068; assembly: GCA_945875845.1. Classification (GTDB taxonomy): domain Bacteria; phylum Planctomycetota; class Planctomycetia; order Pirellulales; family Pirellulaceae; genus JBKCUI01. Next base: position 92,758 of record CAMCMB010000007.1, on the reverse strand, counting down.
TATTTGTCCGCTCAGCAATGGGCTCTCGCAGGCAATGAACCGGTCGCGATCAAGCGCATCGAGCAAGTGATTCGAGCTGGCTGGTCGTACCGCGATCAATTCACAAAGGATCCTTCGTTTGCAGCTCTCCTAGAAAACAAAGACTTTAAGCGGATCATCCAACGTTGCGAGGATCAACCTTTTGAGTATCTTCCGAGCCGCGGCTTCGACGCGCGTAACTTCTACACACAAAATACGCTTGGAGTCAAAGATCCCAAGTTCGGTGTGTCGTATATGATGTCCATGGTGCTTGCCGTCACTCTCGATCTTGGACTGACGAGGCCCGAATCGCTTCGGAATCTTCAGACGTCTATCGGTGCCGACTATACTTACCCGCAAGGTTCCTTTGTTTACTCCAAGACGGATGACGTTCGGACCACGTCGCGACAGAGTAACTTTGAACTGGCGATACGCAACCTCACCGCGCGCGGCATGAAGGCGCGCGTTGTCGCACGTAGTTTGCCCCCGAAAGGGGATCAGTGTTCGGGGCTGATGATCGGTACGCCACAATTTTCGTGGGCCGAAAGTGGCTGTACATTCCTTCCGGGTGCCATCGCAGACAACCTGACTAGCTTGGGAGGTGCCATGACGAGTAATTCTCAGACCAAAGCGACCGAGTTCTTACGCTTTGGAGCCGCAGCCAGCAGTGGAGCGGTCACCGAGCCTTACTCCATTCAAAACAAGTTTCCGCATCCAATGATTCATGTCCATTATGTGGATGGGCTGACTGCTGCGGAGGCGTTCTATAGTTCGGTAACTTGTCCCTATCAATTGCTTATTATTGGCGACCCGTTGTGCCAACCCTACTGTAAGCCGCCTCGATTCGCGGCTACGCCATCTAGCGAGTCCGTGTCGGATAAGCAACCCTTGCTAGTGAAACTGGACGTCGACACGTCCGAAAACTCGACTGAGCCTGAGTTACTGCAATTGCTCTTGGATGGCGTGCTCAGGAATCGAACCCCGTTCGAACCACAACTTCGAATTGTATTCAATGCATCGGAAACTGGTGCTCACGAAGTCAGGTTGGTTGCTATCGCTAGACAGCCTCTTGAAAATCGATTCGAAAATTCCTGTTGGGTCTCTTGCGGCGAAGCGAGCGAACAATTGGTACTTAAGGGACCTGCGCAATGGCGGTATTCCGACGAAAAGACGTTATCGCTGGAAGTTGAGAATAACCCATCCACTGGAGAAGTTCGCATTTTGCATGATGCGGAGGTTGTCGGGACGATTGCTGCCGGAAGTTCGACGTTGGAGTTGTTGCCGAATCAGCTGGGTTTCGGCCCAGTGCGACTACAAGCGATGTGCAAAAGGGCAGATGGACGAGAGATCCAAAGCTTACCAATGGAGGTCCTGATCGAACCCTAGGGGCTGCATTCGATATCAGCCGCAGGGCGTTAGCGGCTTGTTGCTTTAGTGAAGTCGTTATTGGGTAAGGGCAGTACGATGGATTTCCAAGTCCGTAAATGGGGAATTCGACGGACTAGGAAGTCCGTCGTACCAATAAAGTAACAAGCCGTTAGCGCGTTCCGGCTGATCAGGTTGTTTGGCGGCGTTTGATCCGTGTTATACTTTGAATTGTCACAAAGATTTTTTCGAACTTGGATGAATGGAGCGGTTGTCGCCATGTTAACGTTTGTTGGAAAAGGGTCGTCTCAAACTTGCGATGGAATCCACCGTCGCGATTTCCTTCAAGCAGGTACGCTTGGAGCAATTGGACTTGGATTGCCCCAGTATCTTGCTGCCGTAGAGGCGGGCAAGGTCGATCCGAGCAAGAGCAAACGGTCCGCCATTATGATCTTCAATCTCGGCGCGCCGAGCCAACTCGACACGTTCGACATGAAGCCGGACGCACCGTCGGAAATTCGCGGCCCGTTTCAGCCAATTCCGACGAACGCTAGCGGTGTTCAGATTTCCGAGATTCTTCCGTTGCATGCCAAAATTGCAGACAAATTCTCGATCGTGCGTTCGTGTTTCCACCGAGGTGCAGCGGTTCACGACGCCGGTTGGCAGATTATGCAAACAGGGAGACAATTTGCGGGTGGCGTCAATACGCCGCACGTCGGTTCGGTTGCCAGCTATATGCTCGGTCGCCGATCGGATCTCCCACCGCACGTGGTGTTACCTGAGACGATGGGGCGTGGTGGTGGGAACTTACCTAATGGGCAAGCTGGAGGCTTTCTGGGCAAGGCCCAAGATCCGTTTGCGCTCATGGCGGACCCATCGAAAAAAGACTTCAAGGTACCGGACCTTTTGCCTCCCGATTCCATCGGCACAGCTCGTATCGATCGTCGACGCCGGATGCGTGATGTGGTCGACTCGACAGTCAAGAATTTCGAAGCGAGCGAATCCGCAAAGATGATGGACGACAACTTCCAGTCGGCCTATCGGCTCATGACGAGCCCTGAAGCTCGGAACGCTTTTGATTTGAGTCAAGAACCCGAATCGGTCCGCGAACGATACGGAATGCACCGATTCGGCCAATGCTGTTTGCTTGCGCGTAGGCTGGTGGAAGCGGGTGTGCGGTTCGTAACGATCAACACGTTTCTAACGGTTTTCGACGAAATCAGTTGGGACATCCACGGCAGCAAACCCTTCACTTCGATCGAGGGCATGAAGAATGTCGTGGCTCCGATGTACGACCAAGGATATTCGGCTTTGATCGAGGATTTGCAACAGCGAGGAATGCTAGACGATACGATGGTCTGCAATTTGGCGGAGTTTGGCCGTACCCCCAAGGTCAACCCGGCGGGTGGCCGCGATCACTGGCCACAGTGTTTTTCCGTGTATTTTGCTGGCGGCGGTGTGCAAGGAGGGCGCATTGTTGGAGCGAGCGATCCAATCGGGGCGGTACCGGTCGATCGACCGACCGAGCCACCCGAAGTTGTGGCCACCATCTTTCATTCGCTGGGCCTGAATCTCGAAAGCCACTTACCGGGTCCTGCTGGCCGACCATTTCCGTTGGTGGACTTCGGATACCGCGAGATCAAAGAGCTGTTCTAAGACTTTTCGCAACAGGACGATAAGACTTTCTTTCGACTGCTTGACCCCTCAATTGCACTAGCCAAAAAGCCCTAAGTTGCTGACAATTCTGGACTTAATGTTAATTCCGGAACTGATGCCCCTTAGGCGAGCGACCGATTCGTGGACAGAAAATTAATTGCGTGGTTACTTATCTGCGTTTCGATGTTCCTGCTTTTCAACAGCATGCAACGAAACAAAGAACTTGCACGTGTAGAACAAGAAAAGCAAGCCGAGCTTGCAGAGGAAGCCAAGTCCAAGAAGCTGAAAGAGGCAAGAGAGACGGCTGAACGGTTGGTCAAAGAGGATCCTAATTTCGTTTTGCCACTGGAGCCGCCTCGCGAGCGGTCTACCTTGGGCAGCATGGACGCGAAAGACGAGTATCCGTTTTTGGTGACGTTGGACAATCGCGGTGCTTCCATCGAACGCGTGGAACTCGTGTCGCAAAAAGTCCCTGGTAAATTCGACTATCGATCGCTTCGAGCCAAGGAGCGTGAAGGATACCTTGGCTATCTGGCGTTAGAGGAAACTGCGGTTTCCTTGAATGTCAAGTCGGTTCCAAAGGGGTCGGCGGCCGCAGAAGCGGTTTGCACTGAGGATGCTACCTTGGTTGGACTTCAGGTAGGGGACAAAATCGTCGGCTGGGATGATTTGTCTGGTTCGCCCTTGCTATTCAAGCTCGACAAACGCTTGAGCAACCAGCCTGCCGGTCGCTCCATCGAGCTGAAAGTGCAGCGAGATTCGACCCCACGGGATGCGGATTCCGAACAAACCAATGCACCCGGGAAACGACTCACATTTGTCTGCACGTTGACGGAGCGCCCGCTTGACGTCCTCCGCGCCGAAGACGATTTCAAATCGGAGCAGGTCAACGGCAACGATCCCGTCGCTTCCTGTGCCACGACGCTGGCTTCCATTGATAAAGTATCGATTGAGGAGGGGGAACACTCGATTCCCGGACTCGAAAAGACTCTCACGGGAAATTGGAACGTCAAGAAACTTGACATGGCGGATGGGATGGGCGTTGAGTATACCATTTCATTGCAAGAGTATTTGAAACTTTCTGGGGTGAAAGCCAACCTGGAGTTAGTCAAGCAATATCGACTTCTACCGACGACGACATCGACGGATCGCCCTCGGGATCCGAAAGTTCGCAAACATCACATCGAACTAACGACGATTGTCCGAAATCTGGACGATCAACCGCACAGCGTGTCCATTCGGCAGGAGGGGTTGAACGGAATCTCGCTGGAGGGCTGGTGGTACCCTACCAAGATCTCACCGTTCTTCTTCAATGCGGCTGGGGCTCGAGATATCATCGTCAGCGATGGTTTCAAAAGCCATTCGCTCTTTACCACACGAAGCATTGTGTCCCATGCGATCAGTTTTCCGTCGGATCCAGATACACCTTTGTTCGGCCGTGCGGACAATCTCGCCAAACGCAGTGTGAACTACATTGGGTTGGATACGCAATCGTTTACGGCGGCCATGCTGCCCGGAACGAGCGACGCCGGAGCGATGAGCAACCTAATGCGTGGCAAAGCGATAGTGCATAACTCGGTGTTTACGGATCTAATCAAACTGCCTTCGTCCAAGCAGCAAGCAACCAACGTGGGCTTCTGGTTTGAAACCGATGTCAACACCATTCCAGCGGGCGGGGAATGGAAACTCGACTATCAAATTTTTGCCGGCCCCAAGGATCCAGAACTGCTGTCTGCCTACAAGCTCGATGAAGCCATTGAATATGGTTGGCATATTTTCGGTTTCTTTGCGAAGCGACTCGGTTGGATATTGCATGCGTTCTACTGGCTAACAGGTAACTTCGGTATCGCGATCATCATGCTGACGGTGTTGGTTCGATCGTGCATGTTCCCGGTGAGCCGAAAAATGGCCCTCAATGCGCAAAAGATGCAATCGGTTCAGCCGCATTTAGCAAAACTCAAAGAGGGTTTAAAAGAAGATCCTCGCAAGATGATGGCCGCCCAGCAAATGCTGATGAAGAAAGCGGGCATCAATCAATTTGCAGGCTGCCTGCCAGCGTTCATTCAACTTCCGATTGTGATTGGGCTTTATCGGTGTGTGTCGGTTGACGTTGGACTTCGTCAGCAACCGTTGATACCTGGTTGGGATTGGTGCTCCAATCTTGCTGGGCCAGATATGTTCATGGATTGGCAGTCGTGGATGCCTGAGTTTATTGCAGGTCGAGGATCAGGTTGGTTTGGCCCGTATTTGAACATACTTCCGATCGTTACGATTACGTTGTTCATCGTTCAGCAAAAGGTCCTTATGCCCAAGGCAACCGATGAGCAAACGCGGACGGCCCAGCAGATGATGATGGTCATGACTGTCATGATGGGAGTCTTGTTCTTTAAGGTGCCGGCCGGCCTCTGTATCTATTTCATCACCTCTTCGACCTGGTCCTTGGTTGAGCGTTTCTTGATCAAACGCTTTACTCCAAAGGCATCGATGGTGGATTTGCCCGAGAGCACGGCGAATGACATCCTCAATACACTTGCCAAGGGTACCACGCCGCAACCAACGCGGACGAACAACGCCGTTTCGACAGAAGACAGGCCAAAGCCAAAGGCGCCGAAGCCACCCGAGTCGCTGACCGAACTATGGGAAAACTTGTTTGGCAAGAAGCCTGAAGCGGTGACCCAGCCGAGCGAAATCAGCAAGCGTTCCCAAGCGAGTGCGACACAACGAAAAGCCAAGCGAACGAAAAAGAAATGACGGGTGTCGTGGGGGCTTCCGTTCCGAACGTCGCGTGCGAGGGAACTTGCTCACCCCACCGATGATATCGCAGGCAATTGACTCGGTTTACTACGCTAGAATTTCTTGTATCACTTGCCCGTAGTCCATATCCAATCGCTTGCGGCCTGGAATCTCTAGCCGACGTGGATCGAGTCCGAGCAGGTGATAAATGGTGGCGTGCAGGTCTGTCACATAATGCGGGTGCTCAATCGCGTGGAAACCAAGCTCATCGGTGGCCCCGTGAACGCCCGGTTGGATGCCTGCTCCCGCAAGCCAGATCGTAAAGCCGTGGGGATGATGGTCACGACCTGTGGCGGCTTTGTTGAGCATCCCAAATTCGACACCTGGTGTTCGACCGAACTCCGTCGAGAAAACAACAACCGTGTCGTCGAACATTCCCCGGCGTTTCATGTCCTTTAGCAATCCCGCAATCGGCTTGTCGATTCGTTCGCAGGATCGTGAATGGTTTTTCTGAAGATCGCTATGCGAATCCCACTCGCCGTAGTCGCTCAAATAAACGAGTGTATATCGAACGCCCCGTTCGGCGAGTCGTCGCGCCGCTAAACAGCGTTGTCCATAAACGGCGGTCGTGGGATTGTCGATCCCATACAACTGCTGGGTCTCGTGCGTTTCCTCCGCAAAGTTTAAGGTGTCTGGAACCGACTGCTGCATTCGGAAGGCTAGTTCATACGCATTGATTCGAGCCTGCAACTGGGCATCGTGAGGATACTCCTCCGCTGTCATTCGATTCAATTGCTGCAGGAACTCAAACTCGCCCCTTTGCTCGATCGCACTGACATCTTCGGCCCGTTTACCGAAGGCCAACGGATTGGCTGGATCCAAATGCAATTGGACGCCGCCGTAGGTTGGGCCGAGATAATGAGCGTCGAAGTTCTCTTTGACTCGAGGATCTTTGAATTCACCCAAGAAGACAAACTGGGGTAAGTTTTCATTGAGTGTCCCCAATCCGTAGTTCAGCCACGAACCAATCACGGGCTCAGGCGTGTCAAGCTTGTGCCGGCCGGTATGCATCTGGAACTCGGCTGCGTGATCGTTGTCCGTGGTCCACATCGATCGAACGACTGCTAAGTCATCGGAACAGCTTGCCAGATGGGGTAGCCAGTCGCTTACTTCAAGACCTATCTCGCCGTATTTCTTAAACCCCACCTGCAGTGGGAAAATCTTGGAATGCAATTCGCGATCGAATCCGACAACGGATCGTGATCGCTCCAAGAAGATGGGAAGCTTTTGCGGATTCGGAAGTTTGGTTTCATCATAGGTTTTGCCGCTGAGCTCATTGAGTAACGGTTTCGGATCAAACGTTTCCATCTGACTCACACCGCCAGAAAGGAAGATCCAGATGACATTCCTGGCCTTGGGTGCAAAGTGCGGCTTTCCATCTGGACGCACATGACCGCTCGATTCCGCCGATCGAACAAGACCATCTTGTTGGAGCAACGAATTCAAGGCAATGCCGCCGAATCCCATTCCCAGGTTGCTGAGAAAAGTTCGACGAGTTCGACCGCAAAAGGAGTTTTTGGGAACTGTCATGTATTTGCCGTTTGTTCCGAGCGTCTATCGTACCGTTACAAAATCGTTGTGATTCATAAGTGCGTGAACGAGATTTTCACGAGACCTATCCGCCCCAACTACTTTAGCGGCAGTTGCATCCGATCGCATCAATCTTTCGGATTGTTGTTCTAGAAAACGAATCGAAGCCGCGCTTTCACGCTCTCTTGGTTCTCGGTTCAGGACTTGGAGGAAAGCGAGCTTCACAAATTGAATGTCAGGATCGCTTGCGTTGAGTGACTGGTTCCAAAGGCGTTTTGCAAGCTGACGACTCAGCGTTTTTGTCAGGTCGCTGTTGGTCAATGCCAACGCTTGTTGAGGTTGAACCGAGGAAGAGCGTTTATAACAATCGCAGGCATTTGCTGCGTCAAACAGTTCCAAAAACTCCATCTTCTCCTCACCATGATGAGTGAAATAGAGACTGCGGCGATGCGACGTCATGCCGAGCTTGTGGTCGATGTCGTGACCCGCCATGGTTGCATCGAGTTCACCGGCGACCTGCAAAAGGCTGTCGCGTATCACTTCGGCTTGCATTCTCGTGGCTGGAAATCGCCAATACGTTGTGTTGTCCGGATCCACAGCATCTGCGAACAGGAATTCGTTGGGAAATTCACCCGACGAACGAGGCAACATGCTCGTCATTCGATAGGCCTGACTGGTCACGATCAGTCGATGGATGTGCTTCATCGACCAGCCGGAATCCATAAGTTCGCATGCCAGCCAATCGAGAAGTTCCGGATGCGTTGGTTGGCTGCCGTTGCGACCGAAGTCATGCGTCGTCTCGACAAGAGCTTTTCCGAAATGTCGCAGCCAAATATGGTTCACGGCGACGCGAGCTGTGAGCGGGTTTTTGCGACTCGCGATCCATTGAGCCAAGGCAGCTCGGCGTCCCGATGAAACCTGCGGATATTTGGGGGACAAGGGCGTATACTCGCCGGGTTCTTTCAACCGATTTGAATTGGCGATGTCCAACGCACTCGCGGCGGCTGCTCGCTTTTTCCTTGCAGCTTGAAGTGCCTTGTTTGCGGAATCGACTGCCGCCTTGTCGGACAACTTCCCCGCTTCCACGCTATCGATCTCAGCCGATGCGATAGCCTCATCCGCCGTTGTGAGGTCCGCTGTCGCGTTTGCATGCGCCGCGTCCCGTTCGAGTTGACATGCTGCATGGATAACAGCTCGCACCTCCGACTCCGCTTGTCGGTCTTCGGATAACAAACCGGACGAATAGCGGACCGCATCGGCTTCGATTCGAAGTTCGATGCTCTTCGCTTCCAACTTGGCCGCAGTCCAGCGAGCTTCGGCTGCTGCGATTTTGAGCGATGGCAGGCGAACTGCATTTTGAACTTCGGACCAACGTGCCACTGCCGCTTGAACGGCCGGATTAGACGAAACCGCAGATGTCACTTTCGAAGTAGCAGGAGCCTGGCAAAATCCAGTTAACATCCAAGGCGCAGAACCCACTGTTGTCGCAGCATCAACGACATCTTGACCGTCCCTATACGCAGGCGGCTCAAAGTCGAACGTCAGTAGTTTCGTCCCGTCGGACTGCGCGAACGTGAGCGCATCGTAATGGACTCGTGTCCCAGGCCGGCAATCGATAAACAAACCACGCTTACCGTCCGTTTGTGGTTTCCATCCGTTTAATGCGCCCGGAATTTCGTCGACAACCACAACGTTGTCCTGTAACGAAGTCACGCGGAGCAAAAAATGATTCCGTTTGAAATCCAGTCGCATCGAAACGTGGAATCGATTTTGACCCTTGGAAACATCATACGATCCAGCTACAAATTCGTCGAATCCGCCTGGCTTGTAAGTCTTGATATTCCCGTGATCGAAAGCAACGAATCCGCCGGTCGCTCCCTTTGCGATATCCAAGCCTAACTGCAGGTTGGTATGTCCATCCTCAACCAATTGGACAAGGTACGATACGGTCCCTTGTTCCGAAAGCAAATCGAGTCCTGGAAGCGAATGCGAAAGCGCTCGACGCCCGGTGGTTGCGTCGAGAGTTAGGGACTGTGTACCCTCCAACATTGAGTTCGCTTTGTCACGCTCGGTTAGGTGACGCAAGGCATCTTCACGAGCCAAGGTCAATGCGGTTTCGGTTTCGTGCAACTTGGCTCTGAGGCCGAATGGCTCTGCCGAGAAAGAAGACCGTGCTCGAGCTAGCTCGGATTCTGCTTGCGCCAAAACGCGGTAACGTTTGCTGCGTTCTTCGGCTTGGATGAATTTTTTCATTCCCGGATAGGCGGCCTCGATCGGCAACGTAATACGTGAGGCTTGTATTTGATCTCCCTCCAACACCGCAGGAGCGGCTGAAGTCACCGCAGGCTTGCCCTCGATTCTTAATCTCGAATCGCCCTTGGCGAACATAAACGTTTCGGCGTTCAAGACTTCGTCGAAGACTCGCACCATGCCGCTTTGGATGGGTCCATAGGATTTGGTGTACACGTATTTTTCGAATTGGCCTGGGTCCGCTTCGTCAGGAACGCGATCATGCCGCAACTCCAGCGGTTCAAAGAACGCCCGAAATCGAAAATACTCTTCCTGTGTGAAGGGATCGTATTTGTGATCGTGGCACTGACAGCAGTTGAGCGTCAGTCCGAGAAATGCTTTTCCCGTGTGTTCGACTAGGTCTTTCTTCCACGTTTCGTAGTTCCACTTGAACCAACTGCGCACGAGATAGCCAGTAGCCACTTGGTTCTGGTCCTCGGTTGGAAGCAACTCATCGGCGGCCAACATTGCGATTACCATTCGATCGTATGGTTTGTCTTCGTTGATCGAATGCACAATCCAGTCTCGCCATCGCCATATCATGGGATAACTGTTCATGACATCGGGCACAGAGCGACGGCCATACCAATCGCTATAACGCCATACGTCCATCCAATGTCTGCCCCAGCGTTCACCGTGCTGGGGGGAAGCCAGCAACCGTTCCACCACTTCCTCATAAGCAATCTCGGAGTCGTTCGTCAAAAACGAAGCTAACTCGTCCGCTGACGGAGGCAACCCAACCAAATCCAGTTGCAATCGGCGAAGCAAGGTTGCTTTGTCGGTCGTTGGCATGGCGGCAATGTGTTTTGCCTCGCGTTGTTGATCGAGGAACAAGTCGATCGGATTGGTATAGAGTTGTTTTTCGGATGACTCGAAAACGGACACCGGTGGGCGCTCGGGGATCTTAAACGCCCAGTGCTGGCGAGGGTCCTGTTCCGGTTGTTCGTTCTCGGGCGAAATTGCGCCGGATTCGATCCATCGGACAATCAGGCTAATTTGTTCAACTGAGAGTGGTTTGCCTTCGGGAGGCATTCGCAGGCTATCATCGGTAGTCGAAACGCGAGCTATCAATGGGCTTGCAGGTGAGTCCTCGGGGATGATGGCGGCCCCGCTGCTGCCCCCTTTTTTTGCGAACCATGCAGTATCTAGACGCAGCCCCGACTCCTGTTTAAGGGCTCCATGACACGAGCAGCAACGTTCGCGAAGGATTGGCATCACTTCATGAAACAAGTCCACTGTAAGATCTTCGGCAGAGCACGCGATCGCAGTCAAAAGCCAAAAAACTACAACCGTTAAGGTCTTCCGTTTTGCTAGGACAATCATGGATTTATCGGGTAGTAGGGATTAACGGGCGAAGCCGCTGTCCTACTATAACCCAATTCGTCCCCGAGCTGGCACTGGAGGCCGTCTCGCTCTTGGAGTCAAAAAATCATTGGGAATAACGGGAGGGCAAGGCCACCCCTCGAAACATGTTTTCCTCGACTTTGCCCAATCCATTCCTTGCTTGGGAGGGTGAGGCTCCTGCCGAACCATTGCGTCGTAAGCTCGGCAGGAGCCTCGCCCTCCCATTGGTTTCCAATGCATCCGTCATTGCAAAGATGTTTAGAGGGGTGGCCTCGCACTCCCGATAAAATTGCGAGCAATTGGATTTTTCAAAAATGAAGAATGCATTCATTACCCCCCATTTTGGAACACTTTCTCATAAAAATGTAGCCGCTGGGTCGAAACAAGCCTTGGATCATTCAAGGAATTTGATCTAAAAACTTCCATTGGACTTGTCCAATTGCCCCTTTCACCGGTAAACTTTGGATTCCTAGTTTATCAACGGCTGATCCTACTCGCCAAAGTGGCGGAATCGGCAGACGCGCTGGACTCAAAATCCAGTGTCCTTAACAGACGTGTGGGTTCGATTCCCACCTTTGGTATTGCCAGTTTGTTGATAAATGCGGGAGTTTTTGCACCCATCTTTGATCGCTAGATATTTATCACGTATGCCAACCATCAATCAATTGGTCCGAAAGAATCGCGTTGTTCAGCGGAAAGGGACAAAGAGCCCTGTTCTGGAACAGTGCCCTCAAAAACAGGGCGTTTGTTTGTTAGTTCGAACGATGACGCCGAAAAAGCCTAATTCCGCGTTGCGGAAGATTACGCGTGTTCGCTTGAGCAATGGCAAGGAAGTAACGGTTTATATTCCGGGTGAAGGCCACAACCTCCAGGAGCACTCGATCGTTTTGGTACGCGGTGGCCGAGTTCGCGATCTTCCAGGTGTTCGCTATCAGGTGGTTCGCGGTAGTCGCGACACACTCGGTGTCGTTGGTCGTAAACAGTCTCGCAGCCGATATGGCGCCAAGAAGGCTTAGTTTAGTTTCTCTCCTCATTTCCACTGATTCCAACGACTCAATCCGTTTCTAAACTATGGGCAAAATCACTGCTTCCCGCACTAGCCTGCGACCTGACCCACGCCACAACTCGTTGTTGGCCTCAAAGTTCATCAATTGCCTCATGTACGATGGCAAGAAGACGACCGCTCAAGGTGTCTTCTACGGTGCCCTCGAAGAGATCTCCGAAAAGATCAAAGATAGACCTGCTATCGAAGTGTTCGAGCAAGCGATCGAAAACGTGAAACCGTACATCGAGGTGAGATCGAAACGAGTGGGTGGTGCTTCTTACCAAGTACCGATGCAAGTCAACAAGAACCGTCAACAAAGTTTGGCGTTCCGATGGGTCTTGTCCGCTGTTCGGGACAAGAAAGGCCGCGCGACCCACCAGAAGCTTGCAGATGAACTGATGGCAGCTTATCGCAAGGAAGGCACCGCAATCACCAAGCGAGAAAATACTCACCGAATGGCAGATGCGAACAAAGCCTTCGCTCACTTTGCTTGGTAGGTTTTCAAGCTTCGCCAATTCGAAAATTCAGAAAGTCCTCTTGGTAACAAGAGGACTTTTTTTGTGTGAGGAGAGCATTCGTTGAGAGCAGTATTGCAAAGAGTCCTGTCCAGTAGCGTTGAAGTGGATGGCCAAATCGTTGGGGAGATCAAGCACGGTTGGTTGGTGCTACTCGGTGTTGGAAAAGGCGATACTCGCGAGATCGCGGAGTATGTCGCCGATCGGTGCGTAAAAGTACGCGCATTTTCGGACTCGATGGGCAAGATGAATTTGAGTGTCGTCGACGTTGGTGGTTCGGTGTTGGTTGTTAGCCAATTCACACTCTATGGCGATTGCGTTCGGGGGAGACGTCCAAGTTTTGATGGTGCTGCGTCTCCCGAAATCGCTAAGGATCTTTATGCATTTTTTTGTGAGAGTATCAGCTCAAAAGGCGTGCCAACTCAACAGGGTGTATTTCAAGCGGACATGCGCGTCTCACTCGTCAATGACGGACCTGTAACGTTGATCATCGAAAAGAGTCCATAAGTTGTAGCTTGACAACCCATGCGTAAGCGAGGAGTCGACTGCAATCCCTCGCTTACCGGCTTGTTGCTTTGATGGAATGTGACACGGGGTCTTCGAAAGTGGCATGGGCGTCTCGCCCATGGATTCACGAGCGGAACGCTCGTGCCACGCAATGGTAACCCGTGCCCATAAGCGAGGAGCCGACTGCAATCCCTCGCTCACCGGCTTGTTGCTTTAGTGAAGTCGTTATTGGGTAAGGGCGGTACGACGGACTTCCAGGTCCGTCAATGGGGAATTCGACGGACTAGGAAGTCCGTCGTACCATTAAAGCAACAAGCCGTTACGCGTCGGGTTACCATAGCCAATCCGACGCAGAACGCCTCTTTCGCGGAGCGAGAGGCGACGATGATAAAATCACATTCTAGGCGCTATTGTTTGGGTTTCTCTCCAATGATGAGTTCTTCCCCGTCGGCAAGTTCGCCCTCGATAAGTTCCGTGTAGCGATTGTCCGAAATGCCGGTGCGGACTTGCTTGGCTCGCAAAAAATTTCCTTCTGCGATCCAGACATAACGAGTGTTCCTGGCCTTGCTCGCATCCGCTTTTTCGTCGGCCGACATCTGTTTGGCCGTGTCGGTCACCGCTTGTTTTTGATCTTCGACACCATCGAGAATCTTACGATCTTCCGCATGAACTTGGAGTCGGGGCGGATAAAATCGCAATGCCGAATTCGGGACTTTGAGGATGCCCTCGCGTTTATTGATTTGAAAGGACAGGTTGGCTGTCATGCCTGGCATCAGTTTCAAATCGTTGTTGGGGGTTTCGACAATCACCGGATACGTAATCACGTTTTGCTGTTCGGTACTGCTCATTCGCACTTGAACGATCCTACCTTGGTCGAAGAGTTCGTCTGGGTAGGCATCGACCGTGAATCGGACGACTTCGTTATCGATTTTGGCTTTTTGAATCATTCCGATGTCTGCTTCGTCGACCGAGGCGTAGATGTGCATCCGCTTTTCCATCTCTGGGGCGATGACGAACATCTCCGGGGTTTGAAATTGCGAAGCAAGCGTTTGACCAATATCGATTTTTTTCTCGATCACGACGCCATCGCATGGCGCTAGAATTTCGGTGAATGCCAAGTTGGCTAGCGAGTTTTCGAGTTGGGCCTTGGCTTGCTCCACGTTGGCATTGGCAACCATTAACTCCGCATCTCGGGTCATGCGCATAAAGCGAAACTGATCCATTTCTGCGTCCGAAATAAATTCACGCGTAATCTTCTTTAATTCCCCGCCGCGCCGTTCGTCATTAAGTGCCTGTTGTAGCATGGCGTCTGCTCTTGCCACTTCGGCCTCGCGTGTTTTGAACAGGGCTTGGTCTCGAGCCACGCTTGAGTTGTAAAGCCGAGCGTCAATGCGAGCCATCAGTTGCCCTTCCTTGACAGGGCTGTTGTAGTCTACCTTCAATTCGAGGATCGGCCCGCTAACCGAAGCGCCAACACTGACTCGTCGGATGGGTTCTACTTTTCCAGTCGAGTTGACCGATTGAATGATGCTCCCTTTGACGACACTTTGGGTGCGCCAATTCATTTTGTTACGTTCATCCAAATACGCTTTCGCGGGTCCGTACGCTGCGAATCCAATCGCCCCCAATACTCCCGCCACCAGTAACACCCTAAGCAATGTTTTCATAGGTTCTCGTTTGTCGACTTGCGATAAGTAATAAAGTGATACCGGCCATAATGGAAAGCCCACCGCCCACGAGCCACAGCATGGGCAAATGCTTGGTATCCGCGCCAAACCATTTCGTCAGCTCCGTTTCTCCGATTCGGGACATTCCGAAAACGAGCCCGTTATGGAGGGCGTGTAACAAAATACCAGGCCAGAGAGAATTGGTTTTGATGGCTACCAACCCGAGTGCTAACCCCAAGATAATGGTTGGCAGGAGTTTTTCGAGGGAAAGAATATTCCCGCCGATGACATGGAAAAGGCCGAAAAGTAGGGATGTGCACAGAACACTTCGAAAGGGTGCTAGTTTCGACCGAAAGGCGGAAAGGGCGAATCCTCGAAAGAAGAACTCTTCCGCAACCGCAGGTACGACGGCCCCGGTTAGCAGCACCAGCCAAAACGGAATCAGCAGGAATGTATCTCTCAGCTTTGTCCGCTGCTCCTCGGTCAATTGCGAAGCTAAACTCCAGTTTTCAAACAACAAATACGTTTCGAAGGCGACCATCCAAAGCCCTGAGCTCAACAAGAGCACCGAAACAAAAAAACCGATCGATCTTGCAACTTGCATTCCTTTGGAGTCGAGCGGATTGGAAATCGACTTAAATCGAAATGTCGTCGGGAAGTTCAGCCGACGATACCAAGCATAGGCCGATGGTAAACACATAAAGAGTATGACTAAGAGGACGGCATTGAAGGACATTGCTGCTTCGGTTCCCAATTCCAACATCCCACCCACGTTGGAGGTGATGAAGAACACGGGAAACAGAATTGCCAGGTAGATCGCCAGTTCACCCATGGTTGGGAGCGATCGAGTCGTCTTTGGACGACCAAGCAATTCCGCCCATGTCTCTTGCGATCCAGAGGTAGCAGCCTCGGCCCCAAACAATCGCGACGCAATCACCAACGTTGCACCGGCATAAATGATGGTGGAAAAGACAGCCGCAAAAGCAGGCAACAATTCGGAATGCCCCGTCATGATGTCACGGGAGAGCAATAGTATGTTGATCAAGGGAACGATTCCAAGTAAGGTGGTAAACTGCACATTGGGCATCAACGTCACAAGTCCCGGTCCCAAGGACAAAAGCATGACGGGAATCAGATACGCTTGTGCTTCTTTGAAGCTGCGAGCAAAGGAACACAATGCCAACAATATGGCGCTAAAAAATGCCGCAAAGATAGCCAAGAGCGGCAATATCTGAATCAAGATCCAAAGCGAGAATCCTTGCTTGCCAAAAATGGCTTGCCCAAGTCCACCAAACGAAAGCGTTATCCAAGTGGCGAACAGATTCGCAAGGGCTGTCAAAATTGCGACGACGACGACCGCTACGTACTTGCTCAATAGCAATGCAAAGCGAGGCGCAGGTGTCGCGATGAGGGCTTCCATCGTTCCTCGTTCGCGTTCACCTGCTGTTAGGTCGATGGCGGGATAAACGGCACCCGTGATTGTCATGAGAATCAAGACCAACGGAATTACGCCTGCGATGGATGCGGCTGGGTCCATTCGTTGACCCAGCCCATTGGCTTTCATCTGAACGACCGCAGGTAAGCGAGCGTTCAACCGTTGGCGGACGGTCTCAAACTGATTGTCGTTCAGCAGTTGCATGGCTCGTCGAAACTCGGACATAGCCGATTCGCTTCTCAGATCCCCTTGTCGAAATTCCACCTGGACCTGATAGGACGAAGTTGTCTCCCGCTCGAGTGCTATCGACTCTACGTCTACTTTAGAAATGGCCAGGTCAATTTGAGCATTGCGCAACGCGGAAGAAAGGCTTACTTTTTCGACGATTGCAATGCTGAACCCAACGTGGTCGGCTGAAACGGCAATCGCATTGGTGTTGTCTTCGGAAGGAACGGTTGATTTAGTCGGTTCATCGCTCCGAGTGATCTTAATGGGTGAACGGATTCCAGTCTTGTTGATGCGGTTTGCTTCTGAAAGCAGATCCTGAATTCGTTGCGCGGTCACTTCGTCTTGCGTACCGACGACAAAAGCGCTTTCCGGTTCCGCTTTTGAGATGCCACCCACGATCAAACGTTGCAGCGCCATGCTCAATAGCGGATAAACGAGGATCGGCATCAATACCAGAGTGATAATCGTACGTCGATCGCGAAGGCTTTCTCGCAATTCCTTGAGACAGAGTCGCCATAACCGACCGTTGCTAAGATATTCTTTCATGCAGCTTGCGACTATTTGTTAGAAGGGATGGCGATCTGTGGAGCGTCGACTGATTCACTCTCGGCGTGGCCGCTGAGGAGTCCAATGAAGATGTCGACCAAATGTTGTTTGCCCGTCTGCTTTTGCAACTCTTCAAGCGTGCCTTCGAATTGCAAATTCCCGCGATGCAGCAAGCCAAATCGGTCGCAGACGCGTTCGGCTTCATCAAGCCTGTGTGTTGATAGCAATACCGACTTGCCGCGTTCCTTGAGCAGATCGATAAATCGAAAAACGGTTTGACTCCCGACAACATCTAAACCTCGGGTGGGTTCGTCAAGCAACATTACGGGCGGATCATG
Organism: Pirellula staleyi DSM 6068; assembly: GCA_945875845.1. Classification (GTDB taxonomy): domain Bacteria; phylum Planctomycetota; class Planctomycetia; order Pirellulales; family Pirellulaceae; genus JBKCUI01. The sequence continues at coordinate 75,482 of CAMCMB010000007.1, read as the reverse complement.
CATCAGGCCGCGAGCTAGGGTGACTCGCTGCTTTTGACCCGTGCTGAGCGTACTGCACCGTTGATCCAGAAATCGCCCAATATCGAGCAGTCTCGCCAATTCCTCCAGTCGCTCTCCGGCTTGCTGGAGATCGACTGCGTAGAGATCGGCGAAGTACATTAGCATTTCGCGCACGGTTAACCAAGGGTAGACTCCGTCATTGGTGGAAATTAAACCGATGTGCTTACGCATCTCGGTGGTTTGCCCATCCGATCGCATGCCGCACATTTCGACGTGTCCACTGTCGGGCTCAAGCAAACCCATCACCATCCGCAAGGTGGTTGTCTTGCCAGCTCCGTTGGGGCCAAGAAGTCCATAGACTTCCCCGTCCGACACATTGAACGAAAGGTTGTTGACAGCAATCAGCGGTGTACCTCGCACGTTAAACTGCTTTGTCAAATTCGTAGCCGAAATCATGCCAAGATCATTTCGAGGGAACCGAGGGAACAAGTACTGGTCAATGCCTCCTGTTCAGTATAGGCCGAGACCCATCCATCGCGACGGGAGGGTTGAACCAAAACCGGAAATTGTTCACGGTTCTGTGTTCTCTATGTCGCCTTTCGTTTCTAGGCTGGGAAAAATGCTTGGGTCATCACCGGAGGGCTCGCGCCCCGCCGCTAACAATTTGGTAGCGGAACGGCGCGAGCCGTCCGGTGATCCTAAGCAGGCTTCGTTGAATGCCCTCTACTGCGAAACGCTTTTGTATTTTCCCAAACGTTCTCGAATTCCCGGTATGATTCGGGCCGCGTTGGTGTGATAGATCTTTTCCAGAATGGCGGCGTCCAATCCGATTCCGTAAATGCGCCAATCTCCTTGTGGGGGAGGGACCTTTTCTGAATAGGGAAAGGACTCATCGTATGTCTCAAGAAATCGCCAATAAAGCCGCAAGCGTGCTTCTGGCCAGGGTCCGTCTGTGCCGAACAAGATTCGATCTTGGTATTTTTCGAAGAATCGCTTGGAAGAATAGGGTTGTCTTCCCAATTCATTGATCCGTGAGGCGAACTCGACGACCAGATTTGGATAAAGCTCTAACCACTGCGTAAGCTCAACCAGATTTTCAGCATCATTACCGAAGTGGGCCGCGATAAAGGTTGTCGTCGTATGTTTTGCAATGACACGATTCCTGGCGTCATGCAGTTCTTTTCTCGTCGGGAATTGCGGACCAGCAAACGACCAATCGGGATGGACGTTGAGTTCCCCGAACCTTTCATTGCTCGGAGTTACTGCTTCAAAGAACGCGCCAGGGTCTGCGCTGTGCATAATAACCGGCAAGCCTAGTTCTCCACAGGCTTCCCAGATTGGGTCCCATCTTGGATCGTCGATGGCGATGAGAGAGCCATCCGCGTTGCGATATCGAAGGCCAAAATCCTTGAAGAACTTTAGGCCGGATATTTGTCCCTGGCTGGCGGATTCTTTCAGTTTTTCGACGATTCGACGAACGAAGCCAGGTTGATTGCAAGCCCATGTTTCCGGCATTTCAGCCGTCCCCGTTTCTCGGAAGTCAATGTTCGCAAAAACCACAAATCGGTCCCTGTATTCGCTCCACAAAAATTTGCAATGCTCGTCGAGTCGGGAGAAAAGCGTTCCGTCCAGCGAAACTGAAATGGCTATGTGGTTTCGATCCATCATTTCCACGTATTGCTTGAGCAGCTCTGGATCGTGCTTGCCCTTGACGAAGAAATGGGTATGGACGTCAACGACTGCCGAGGTTGCACGCAAGATGTTCGATGTGGGGACAACCAATTGGGATTTGACGGCGCGATCGTTCGGTTGTGATTTTGGTTGTTGCTCCGTCAACGGTAATTGGTACGCGTCCAGTTCGACAGGAATGGATCGTTCGCATCCTACGACGAGAGAAACATAAATCAGAGTGGCTGCGAGCGATCTGGCTCGTTTTGCATTGGAAGGGCCGAGTGAACTGGCGAGTTTCATGGAGTCTTCCTGATTGCGAATCTGTCGGAACATTTTCAAGCATGGCCCAAGCCTTGCACTGCTCGTAAACGATGGGATTTTTGCCATTCGGAATCTCGCCCTTCGGAATCTCGCCCTTCGGAATGTTGGGAGGCAGATGGTGTAACATATGCTACCAAAATTACTCGATTTGCGTGCTTAAACCTGTCGGGGATTGGAAACGGAATTCGTAGCAGCAAATTCGGGTAGCGATGATGTGCTAAGATAGTGGCTGCGTTGAGCAAGCAGCGCTTAAAATCGAGTTCAATAGGGGACTAGTCTCCATTTTCAATACCCCAGGAACCAGGATATGGATCGTAGCAAAATCGAGTCTTATGCAGCAGGTGGTGCCGAGTTGGCCAACGCCTACTCGGGGCTGAGCCATGCACACCTGCATGCCAAGCCAGCAGACGGTTCGTGGACGCTGCATCAAATTGCCATCCACATGATGGACAGCGATCTGATTGGATCCGATCGACTCAAGCGAATCGCGTGTATGGATAACCCGCTACTGTGCGGCTACGACGAAACTGCATTTTGCTTGTTGCCGGGTACCGATCAACTCAACGCCTTTGTTGCCTGCGAAATGTTTCAAAAAAACCGGATGATGACTGCGACGATACTGCGAGCCTTGCCCGATTCTGCTTTCCTGCGAACTGGCATTCATACCGAAAGCGGGAAGACGACGCTTGAGCACATGTTGGATAAATACATTGAACATTTGCGGCATCACTTGGTTTTCATCGCCAAAAAACGCCGGCATCTTGAAACAGCCAGCAGTTCTGACCGTGAGCCAAAGAGTGACCTCGTATGATCCGACGGAATGTACCCAACTGGCTTTTTTGGCTGCTCTCCATCGGTGGGATAGCCGTACTTTTAACCTGTTACGAAATTGTTTCAGCCCGTCAAACTCGCATCAACCCCTTGCAAACGACGATCCCGTCGTTTGAAAAACTAAGTGAGGGGCTCCGGCAAATCTTTCGTCCTCAGGGCTTGCCTGAGAATCCAAAGCCCCCCATGTTTTGGGTCGATATACGCGCCACTCTTTGGCGGTTGGCGCTCGGCATGAGCGCGGGGGTCGGGCTGTCCATCGTCGTGGGAGTCATGATGGGTGCCTACCGATGGATCGAGGCTCCGTTAAGTCCCGTGGTTATGTTTCTATCGAAGATTCCGCCTACTGCCATGATGCCGATCTACTTTGCCGTGGTAGGGACCGACCAAAAAATGTTTGCTTCTATGGTCGCGTTAGGTATCTTCTTTTCCATGACGCAGTCGATCTACCAAGCGGTTCGGCAAGACGTGACGGACGAAGGCATCAACAAGGCCTATACGCTTGGCGCCTCGGAATTTGAAATCATTTACGACGTGATCTGGAAACAGATCTTGCCCAAAGTCATCGACAGTATCCGCTTGCAGATTGGGCCTGCCATGGTCTTTTTGCTGGCTGCCGAGATGGTGGTCGGCAATGCGGGCTTGGGCTATCAGATTCGCATGCAGTCTCGCATTTTAAATATGAGCGTCGTTTATGTGTACTTGGCGATTCTTGCGATCATCGGTTTGGTTGCCGAATGGAGTCTTGCAACGCTGAGACGTACGCTTTGTCCTTGGTATGCCGAGTAACCATCCCTTTCAAGGTCCAATCCGTGAGCCAATACGCATTAGAAATTAAATCGCTCAGTCATGTTTTTGGTTCCTATCGTGTGCTCAACAACATTAATCTGCAAGTGTTGCCAGGCCAGATCGTTGCCATGGTGGGGCCCAGTGGCTGCGGGAAAAGCACCTTGCTCAAGGCGATTTTGGGGACCGACGCGCCCACCTCCGGCGAAATACTTACCGATGGCATACCTGTTCGTGGCCCCAATCGAAACGTGGGTATCGTCTACCAAAACTATTCGCTCTACGACTTTTTGACGGCAGAACAAAACGTCAGTTTTGGACTCAAGCTCGACGAGACCACGATTTGGATGCGGTTGCTATCGACGCGTAAGTTCTTTGCCAAACGCAGAGAACAAAACGCCAAGGCTCAGGCGTTCCTACACCGCGTTGGCTTAGGCAACGCATGCGGGAAATATCCGCGAGAGATGTCCGGTGGCATGAAGCAGCGTGTGGCTGTGGCACAAGCCTTCATCATGCGCCCGAAAATTGTACTTCTTGATGAGCCGTTCGGAGCGTTGGATGAAGCCATGCGAGAAGAATTGCAAATGATGCTCCTCAGCTTCTACCAAGAGAACTTAATCGCCAAGAAAGAAGGCCGCCGTCCAGAGTACACCATTCTTATGGTGACACACGAACTGAATGAAGCGATTTATGTCGCGGATCGAGTGATCGGGCTTTCACGATTCTACCACGAAGGAGATCAAGGAGCTGCCATTGTGTACGATCGACCTTGCCCCATCTTTTCACCAGACGATCCTCGCGACTTATCGAAGTTTGTGCAGCAACGCGATGAACTTCGCAAAGCCGTTTTCGATGAGAGCTACGTCAAGGATCGGGACAAGTACGTGACCTTTTGGAAAGAACTAAGAGGCCTAGCAAACGATGTCGCCGAGACCTAGGCCATTACGCGCTCGGGAGGGTGAGGCTCCTGCCGAACCATTGCGTCGTGAGCTCGGCAGGAGCCTCGCCCTCCCAAAGATGTTCCTTCCATTCGACATGGCCAAGATGGCGGGGTAGGCTATTTCTTTGTAACCAAGCAAACATGTTTTCATTCGCTTTGCCCAACCAATTCGTTGCTCGGGGGGGTGAGGCTTCTGCCGAACTGTTGCGTAAATAGCTCGGCAGGAGCCTAGCTCTCCCAATGATTTTCCCATCCATTCGTCATGGCCAAGATGGCGGAAGAGGCTATTTTTTCGAAGCCAAATATTCGACCGGAATTGGAATGCCCTTGAGGATTCCTTCGACAACGATGTTTCGCTTGACAACCCCTTGAAATCGGCAGACGATCAACCGCGGCTTACGAACTTTGAGTAGTTCGCACATCACAATCAAACGATCGCCAGGTACCACCGGATCGCGGAATCGAACTTCCTCTAACCCTCCGAAGCCCACCATGGAATCGCCCAACAAGCCGTATTTGTGAGAGCAATAGCAGCAAACTTGGGCGGCAGCCTCGAGCATCACCACACCAGGCATTAACGGCATGCCCGGCATGTGTCCACGAACCCAAAATTCTTGGTCGGTCACGTCTTTGTATCCAACACAAGCAACTCGAACGGCATCTTCAAAAATAATCGCCGTCAACTGCTCCATTTCGAAACGTTGCGGGTTGTACTTGCGGATCTGCTCTATGTCCGCGACGACGTTGTCGAAGTCGAGTGTATCTGGATCGACGATGAAATCTTTTAAGACCACAGACCATTTCCCGAATCAAAAGTCCTTAGCGGCACCGCAAATACCGTTCCGCGCGATTTAAGGTCAAAATAGGCTCGTTAGGTGCGGACCTTACGTCGTTTGGATTTGCGGGCTTTGCTGTTGGCCGCACGTTGTCCGTGGTTGGCTTTTTTCAGTTTTCGGTGAGGCTTGGTCATGGTTTTGCGTAAGGTTTGAGGTTCAAAATCGATTTGGTCCGATGCACAGACAACATCGGCATCGATAGAATAGCAGGATTAGCATATGATGCAAAGGCAATTTTGACTTGCCCTGTCCGACTCGACAGGCATACTATAGTGCATCTAACACTGACGTGATCGGCGACGACAGGTTCAACTTCGAATCCAAGTCGCAAATCCTTTTATAACATGGTTTTGAGGTAATTCGATGGCGGTAAACGTAACAGAAGAGGCTGCTCTTGAACTCAAGCGAGCCCATTCCGAAGGGAACTTGGCAACCGACACGTTTGTTCGGGTCGGCGTTGTTGCAGGCGGTTGTTCCGGCTTTGAGTACTCCCTAAGCTTTGACGACAAGTACGATGACGAAAAAGATAGCCGATACAACCAACACGGTGTGGAAGTTGTAGTCGACAAAAAGAGCGCATTGCTCTTGGATGGTGCAGTCATTGGTTGGCACAAAAGCTTGGAACGACAAGGATTCACATTCGAAAACCCGAACGCAACCAAGTCCTGCGGTTGCGGTAAGTCGTTCCAGTAAAGCTCAGCAATGCCACGGTTCGATCCACGCTTCGTTCCTCGACGCTCCGCGTCGAGGACGTGAATGATTATCGTCGCCTTTCGCTCCGAGAAAGTAAGCGGCACTAACACTTGTTTTCAGGATAGTCTCTTGGCGACTTCCACTGCGAATGTGAACCATTCGCTAACAAAGCAATGACCATTTGTCGCGAGCCCACCGGTGATGTCCAAAGAATTCTTTCACAGCGTGGGAGCAACAAGCGACTTTGTTTTGTCCTTTGCAAATAGGTTCGTAGCTTAGTCGTGACTCAACGCGTCAAGCAGGCTCAGGCAACCCCTGGGCTTTTTCTTTTGAAAAACAGATGACAAAATCTGTTCGTTCCTCGCCTCAAACCCCCATCCCATTCACGAGCCATCATTTTGCATTCTAAGATCGTTCTTTTGCCGGGAGACGGCATTGGCCCCGAAGTGGTTCAGCAAGGGGTTCGAGTTCTTCAGTCCATTGCCTCTAAGTTTGGGCATCAATTCGAGTTTTCCGAACACCTGATAGGAGGCATCGCCATCGATGAGACGGGCGACGCCTTGCCAGACGCGACGGTTGTTGCCTGCAAGTCATCCGATGCGATCTTGCTCGGTGCCGTCGGCGGCCCAAAGTGGGACGATCCCAATGCCAAGACCCGTCCCGAAGCCGGCTTGCTCAAGATCCGCAAGGAGCTCGGCCTGTTCGCGAATCTTCGTCCCATCGTTACGTTTGCAGAACTGCTCGACTCATCTCCGTTGAAACGAGAGATTATCGAGGGGACGGACATTCTGTTCTTTCGAGAGCTTACGGGCGGTCTGTACTTTGGCGCGTCCGGTCTTGAGGAACTCCCAGATGGACAACAGCGAGCCTTTAGCACGGCGGTTTACACGACTAGCGAGGTCGAACGGATTGTGCGCATGGCAGCTCGCGCGGCCTTGAAGCGTCGCAACAAACTTACCATGGTCGACAAGGCCAATGTGCTGGAAGCATCGCGACTTTGGCGTCGGGTTTCCGCAAAGATCATGAAAGAGGAATTTCCTTCTCTCGAGTATGAAGTTGTCTTGGTGGATTCAATGGCCATGCATTTGTTGAGCCGCCCAACGAGTTTTGACGTGGTTGTGACGAGCAATATGTTTGGTGACATTTTGACCGATGAAGCTTCGATGCTCCCCGGCTCGCTGGGTATGCTACCAAGTGCTTCGCTCGGGTCGTCCGGTCCAGGTTTGTATGAGCCCATTCATGGTTCAGCACCGGATATCGCAGGCAAAGGGATTGCGAATCCGCTTGCGACCATTCTTGCTGCTGCCATGCTGCTTAGGCATTCTTTGGGTCTCGAAAACGAGGCGATGGCAATCGAGACAGCGGTTCGAAGTGTGCTTGCCGCGGGTCATCGTACCGCCGACTTGGTTCGTCGCGGCCAGCCTTCGCTCGGCACGATTGAGATCACCGATCATGTCCTCCAAGCGTTGGTAGCTTAGGCGATGATTTGCCCGTTTTGTTCTTTGCTTTGTGACGCAACTGACCTCAATGAGATCGATTGCGGACTCAGGAACAAGTCGCTCAATCAATTGGCAAAGTTCCGTTCCCAGCTTGACCCAAGCTTCAACGAATCCGTTCTTGACCCAGAGATGGAACTTGCTGCATCGATCGAGTTGCTGGGAATTGCCAAACGTGTTTTGATAACGGGCCGCATCGCCAGTGTTCAAACGGCAAGGGCCGCAGTTGCCCTTGCGATGAAGCTAAACGGAACGATCGACTGCGCCGAAGCTGGGCACATTTTCAAAAACGTGCAAGCAATCCAACGCGCTGGAATAAACTCCGTATCCCTGGCCGAGGCACGCGATCATGCCGATCTGCTGATTGTGATCGGTGACGATTCGTTGTTCGACGCGTGCCCGAGAATCCCCCACGCGTTGCACGGCCAAAACATGTCACGCAAGACGGTTCTGCTTCTCGGAGGATTCACGGACAAATCGATGAAGGCATGGCAGGCGGCGGGTTTTCAACCTTGGTCCATTTCCTGCAAACTCGAATCGGTTCCGTCCGCGTTGCTGCAATGGTCCAACGCGATGGCTCAATCATCCCAAGATCGAATGACATCCGAACTTTTTACTGCCCTAGAAAATGCAAAATACACCGCGGTCCTATGGTCCGCCGCAAGCCTGTTTGTCGAGCAAGCGGATTTATGGGTCGAACGCTTGCTGGAGTGGATTGCCAGTCAAAACGAAACGAAACGCTGTGCTGCTCTCCCCTGGACTTCCTTGGACGGGACATTCCAGCAAGTTTGCACATGGTTGACCGGTTTCCCGGGACGTATCCGATTTCAAGATGGTATTCCAAGCTTTGATACCTATGCCCATAGCTATGAAAACTGGCTTGCGGCGTCCCGTGATCTCGACAGCGATTCGGTCGTAATTGCGATCGACGAAACCGTTGCGACAGAGCCATTTCGTGCGAAAATGAAGTTTGGGTTGGATCGCAAATTTTATGCGATTGAGCTGACTGCGGGCTCGGTGAGATTCCCGACAGCAGTCGCAGGTGCTGAAGTCGCGGCAGACATTTTTCGAGCAGATCAAACGCTGCTTGCTCATTTGACACCATCGCACGAGTGTGACGAGTCGCGAGTGCGACCTGCGGCCTATTGGTTGGCAAGGCTTGCACCATGATCACACGTCTCGTTGGAGGGGAATGCATTGACGGTGTGAGCAAGTCCGAAGTTCGCGATCTCTATCTCGTGCAGGATACGATATTTTCTGTTTCAAAGGATGCTCGTTCGGATGCCGAATACAACCTAAGCAATCACATCGTCGTTGCGGGCGGAATCGACTTGCATACGCACATTGGTGGCGGAAAGGTCAACATCGCAAGACTCTTGTTGCCCGAGATGGTGCGCCACGGTCGTTCTCAATCGGAACGCACGGAATCGGAACGCACAGAAAAGGAATGGAAGAAAATCGCACCCCTCAGTTCTCCCGTTCCTGGAACTTGGGAGACCGGCAGGCGATATCTTGAAATGGGCTACACGGCATGTTTCGAACCGGCGGTGTTGCCAGCAAATGCTCGCCACGCCCACGCTGAGATGGCGGATACGCCTTGGCTCGATACAGGTGGATTCTTGTTGCTTGGGAATGATCGACTCCTGCTGGAATGGATCAGCAAGGGCGTACCGCAATCGCAGATCAATGATTATGTTGCGTGGATGATACGAGCACATCAGTGCTGTGCGGTCAAGGTTGTCAATGCAGGGGGAATCGACGCGTTCAAATTCAATCAACGCCATTTGGATGTTGACGAGAAACACTGGTACTTTTCAATCACGCCACGCCAAATTCTGCAGTCCTTATCGCATGCCGTCGAGTCGCTTTGTCTGGCTCATCCACTACATGTCCATTGCAGCAATTTAGGTGTCGCCGGCAACATCGCTTCCACCATGGCGACGATCGATGCCGTCGAAGGACGTAGACTGCATTTGACCCATGCTCAATTTCATTGTTACGGCACGGAGGGTCCACATGGATATTGTTCGGCAGCCAAAGTGTTAGCCGATCGAGTGAACGCGGAATCGAATCTTTCGATTGATGTCGGCCAGATGCAATTTGGACAAACCGTGACTCTGTCGGGCGATACGATGCATCAGTTTGCAAATCGCAAACTGGCGCGTCCTCGGAAATCCATCTTTCAGGATTTAGAATGCCAAGCGGGCTGCGGCGTGTTGCCATTTAAATACCGTCAAGATCAGTATGTCCATAGCTTGCTTTGGGCCATCGGACTCGAACTGTTTCTTCGTATCGAAGACCCACTGCGAGTCTTCTTGACTACCGACCACCCCAACGGCGCACCTTTTACGGCCTACCCGCATTTGATTCATCTCTTGATGAGCTATGATTTTCGGATGTCGATTTTTGAGCGGTTGCACGCGGACGTACAAAGAACGAGTTCCCTGGCGTCGCTCAAGCGAGAGTATTCGCTCGACGAGATCATCAAGATGACACGGTTGGGGCCAGCGAGAGCTTTGGGGCTTTCCAATCGCGGATCCTTGAGCGATGGAGGACTTGCCGACGTGGTCGTTTACGAACGCTGCCAAAACCCAGAGCACATGTTCGCAAGACCCAAGATGGTGTTTCGACGTGGCAACCTCGTATACCGCGACGGTGAATTTTTAGCCACGGCTTCCAAATCGACGATTGTGGCCAACGTCGAAATCGATTCCACAATGGATGTCACCCTAAAAAAAGTCTGGCCCATGCAATATGGTTACTCAAGCGATTTGATTCGCATCCACCAAGACGAACTGCTGAGCGAGCAGCGAAACATCGAATTCACATCGAGATAATCCGCCCAATTTTGTCAAGTTAGGGACCGCTCGATCCAACAGTGTCGCCTATCGCTCCGCGAAAGGTCGCGTTCTCCCCCGGATAGGCTATGGCAACCCGAAGCGTAACGGGCTTTTGATTTAATGGTACGACGGACTTCCTAGTCCGTCGAATTCCCCATTGACGGACTTGGAAGTCCGTCACACCGCCCTTACCCAATGACGACTTCACTAAAGCCACAGCCCGGTGAGCGAGGGATGGCAGTCGGTACCTCGCTTACGGGCACGGGTGGTCAGAAGTCTCCAAATTTTCGTAATTTTTGTAACTCGATCGGATTTCGCAATCAGAATATTGTCTACTGAGAGCGGAGTTTTTTGGCGACATTCGCGCGTGTCACATGCAACGCTTTTCTACGGCACATACCCGTTTTTGCTTCAACATTCAAAGGGACGATTATTTTGGTTCGCACACTTACTTTCTCCGCATTGGTTGTCGCAACGATCGTCCAACTCGCGAAACTGACTCCTGTAATCGCGCAATACGATGGAGCTGTGCCCCCGCCGGAAACATTGGTTACCGGTTTTGATTCTATCTCTGCAGAGCAGTCCCAGGCTTGGCTTTCGATCTTGGCAGGTCCGGTCTTCGAAGGCCGTGGCACTGGGCAGCTTGGCTACGTTCGGGCTGCGCATTGGGTGGCTGGCAAGGCTGCTGAATTCGGTTTGGAACCTATGGGAGATGGAGGAACCTACTTTCAGATGTTGCCTATGTCACGTCAATCGCTTGATCTGAGTCAGTCCAAGCTGATCGGCCCTACTGACCTGTCCATCCCCTTCTACAAGAATATTGGATTCGATCGATTCACCAATCAGGCGGAGATTTCGGGAAAGATCGCTTTCGTGAAGTTGGTGGGTGACGCTCCTAAGCTTGAGGACAATGTGCTACGCGACAAGATGGTTGTCTATGTGACCGACACGCAAAATGAAGGTAGAGCGTCATTCCTTCTAGGACGTCAACGCCCAGCGGCAACCTTGCGGGTCGTCACGGGTGAACCTCAATCGACATCGCAGCTGCAACGCGCCGGTCGCGGCCAAAACGGCAACTCGGGAACCATCTCGCAGAGCGCAGCAATGTTGATTGTGAATGCAACCGGCGGGTCAGCGGACTGGTTGAAGATTGGCGAAAAGGATTCCGTTGAAGTGCACGCAATCGAAATGGACGTCAAGTGTCAGATGCGTATCCGCGAAGAGCCAGCCGCCGTTCCGAATGTGCTTGCATGGCAGCAAGGTTCGGATCCGGCCCTGCGTGACGAGTACATTGTCATCGGCGCGCACTTAGACCACTTAGGAATTCAGGGCGGAACGATGTTTCCTGGGGCGGATGACAATGGTTCGGGTTCGACAGCTCTATTGAACATCGCAAAAGCCATCGCTTCTAATCCAGTCAAACCCAAGCGCAGCGTTCTCTTTATGTGGTTTGCAGCCGAGGAAATGGGTTTGGTTGGTTCCGCCTACTATTGCGACCATCCCATCCTGCCCCTGGAGAAAATGGTCTGCATGCTCAACATTGACATGGTAGGTCGCAACGAAGAGAAAAAGGATGAACTGGCAAGCGAGAATGAAAATTCTCTCCATCTCATCGGCAGCGAAAAGGGAGACAAATCACTTAAGCAATTGATCCTGGATGCGAACAAATTTGTCAATTTGGCTTTTGAGTACGACGAGGAAGGCGTCTTTGGGAGAAGCGATCAGATCAATTTTTTCAAGAAAGGAACATCCGTCGCATTTTTGTTTGGCGGCTTTCATCCGGACTATCATCGTGCGACGGACGAACCGTCCAAAATCAATTACAAAAAAATCGCTTCGGCCGCACGCTTATACTACATAGCTCTCCACATGGCTGCCGACCATGGTCCTTTCCAAGTGCCAGCGGCAGAAGAAGCTAAGCCAGCACCGGAGGTCAAGCCAGCACCGGAGGTCAAGCCAGCAGGGTAGAGCAAACAAGGGACGACATCGCGAATTGGAAAGGACGCTGCTCATCACGGGTATTAACTCCCCCCAGACTGCGTGCATAGGATTCTGAGGGCCCTCCGGGAATTCAAAAAATGGATTTTTGTCACAGATCAGGGCAAGAATGAGTCGTTTCTGCGTGTTTTTGGCTTGCCCTCCCAGCAAGCCGTCGCTAGAATCTCGATCCCGCACATTAACATTTGTACAGTCGTCGCTAGGAGAATTGGGTTTTATGACTCTCGATAAGAGCTTGAAGGTCCGCGCCGGGGCAATCAAGAGCCGAAACGTGATGACTCGTGCTGAACGCGTCAAACGATTGCAAGATTTGGACAAGTGGTCCGACAGTAGTATCGTGCTTGGAATGGCGAAAGTACGCGTCCCGAAGATCTCTTTGAAGAAAAAGAAGAAGGTCAAGAAAGAGGACGAAGCCGACGACAAGAAGAAAAAGAAGAAGTAGTCTCCACGAGGCCACGTTCCTATCCAACTTTGCATTCAAAAAAGCGGGCCATTCGGTTCGCTTTTTTTTATGGATGTTTCCCGATTCGTATATTGCCGAAGAGTTGTTTTTGCAACCGACTCAAATCCATTAAACTTAATACCGCCCAAAAGAATCACAACCAACTTTGCTTGAAAGCAAAATGCCGCCGTCCCCAGACTTCCAAGACGCAAATCCCGATTTCCCTGCGGAACTGAGTTCGAACGTCTGTCCCACCTGGTTGCGACGACTTTGTTTGGTTTTGGCAGCGGTGCATCTCTTGGGAGTGCTCGCCGAGCCTCTTCGCTTTTTTTCTCGCAGCGAGCTGGGTGTCGCGCCTGATTTCGGCTGGCTCGGCGAAACGGCCAAGCCCTATTCGCAATGGCTCTATTTGGATCATGGCTATTTCTTCTTCGCCCCCAACCCCGGCCCTGGGCATTTGATCCGTTGTTCGCTTTCCAGAGAAAAGGACGTCGAACTCACAGAGTCCGAGGCTTCCGCGAGTACTCGATTTTTCCCGAACAGGAAATTGGATTGGCCTCGATTGCGATACCATCGCTATTTCATGCTGTCCGAGTTTTACAACAGTCGTTATGCTCCCCGTCAGGTGACAGACGAGCTTAAAAAAGATTCTGAGTTCCTAGCCCGATGGACTTTCGACAACGACCTCTATCTTCAAATCCAGACATCGATGACCAAGAGTTTGAAGCACTCGACGGGTGCCACACAAGTGGACCTTCGTAGATTGGAGCGATTGTTGCCAGACCCTCCGCAAATACTTCGCGAAGGGTTTGCTCTGGACGACCCTCGATTCTTGGTCCTGTTACCGGAAACCATGATTGAGCCGATACCCAAAACGCCCGGCCCTCTTCCCAAATCTGAGTTGGTTCCGCTTCCGCGGTCGAGCATTGAGGTAAAACCTTGATCATCGATCCACGGGCAAGCTCGCATGCAATCGAACGCAACAAACCCTCATTTTGGAACGCACTCCAAGATTTTTTCTTCAGGCCAAGCGGATCGCAAACTTTGGCGGTCATTCGCATTTTGACCGGGCTGATGATTGCATACATCCATCTGATTTGGATGATAGATCTAGAGGCCTTTATGGGGCCAAATGCCCTGATCGACAATTCCACTTGGAGATCGTTGCATCAAAACCAAGTCGCGGATGCCAAGTGGACTTACTTGGCAGTGACGGAATCGATGACGCTCATCTGGTTGCACGAGATTTTGGCTTTTGTCGCGGGTATTCTGCTCGCGCTGGGTTTTATGTCTCGAGGCATGTGCGTGCTTGCATGGTTTTTGACACTGATGACCGCGCATCGAATGACAGGTTTTTTGTTCGGTTTGGATCAAGTGACCATCATGCTGGCCATGTATCTGTGTCTGGCGAGGTCGGGTAGCTTATGGAGCCTCGACGCTTGTTTGGTTCACAGGTATTCCGATTTTTTCTCCGGTCGAAAATGGTTGCAACGTGGGATGGGGATTTCTGCTGCTCGATGCCACGCAGACTCTCTTTGCTGGACGAACACCTTCGCCACTCGCTTGATACAGTTGCACCTGTGTGTGATCTATCTATTCGGTGGTCTCGGCAAGATGCGCGGTGAAATGTGGTGGGATGGCACCGCCATGTGGTACTCGGTTGCGTCTTACGAATACCAGTCTCTGCCGATGACTTGGACGGGGAACTTTCCCTTTTGGGCGTCCATTGCGACGCATATCACTGTTTTTTGGGAGCTGAGTTATTGCTGTTTGGTATGGCCACGATGGACGCGTCCTTGGGTTTTAGGGATCGCATTACTGGTACATGGCGGTATCGCACTGTTTCTTGGAATGATCACTTTCGGATGGATGATGATTGTCGCCAATCTTGCATTTGTTCCACCCGATTCAATCAGCCTTCTTTGCACTGGACCAGGAACTCGGCGTGTTCGAGCAACGGGTCATCATAGTGAAGCGAAATAACTCCGCTCCGCTTGAGCTCGTCGACCAATTTCAACTCGTCCGCGTATGTGCTTTCGGCGATACGGTGTATTTTGGATCTCCTCTGACACCAGCTCAAAACGATCATAGCGAAGATCAACATAGGAATGAGAGAAAGCAACAGGCTAGTCAACAACAACGCTGGACTTGGGTGCGGGAACTGCTCGACGCTTGTTTGGGCATTCGTGAGTGTTCGGTAGCTAGCCCCCAAATACTGTCTATAAATCGAAACAATGGGGCCGGCCATCAAGAGCCAAAACATCCCGGTACCCAGAAACCCATAGGTTTGCAGCATGGCCCATGAAATTCGGTGTCGATCCACGCCCCATTCAAAAACGCTCCGGGCTCGCGATTGCAGTTCTTCCACGCCGGTCAACCGGATGTGCGGTGCCACCGACGCGCTCTTAGACTCTTGTTCGGAACCCCGCATTCGGCTGACAGCTCTCTGAAATTGGGCCTGAACTGGTTCTAATCGATCCTGAATCTGACGATTGAGTCGATCGCGAATCCCTTCGTGCATCTCCCAATTGATCTTTTGAGACTGCTGGACGTTTCTTGCCCAGGCCGCGAAGGTCCCAAATATGGACGGGATGCTCCCGGAGAGTGAGAGCATCAACCGATCCCAGGCTCCATGCGTCAGACCGAGAACGGTTAAGGCGGTGCGATAGGGGAACCAAACCATACTCGTATCGGCAATCATCTGAGCGCGAAGACGACCTCGGACAGCCGAATGCAATACATCTCGTGAACCTAGTACCGCTTCGATCGTTTGAGTGGGTAAGGCGTCCGCTTCGTTGTGAAGACGTCGAACGGCTGCGGATAATTGAGGCAGTTGCGAGTCAAGCAGTTGTCCGACCCGGTGGCGTAGTCGGCTTGTCGCCGCTGCGAGGCGATTGGACTTCGTGGCTGCGATGTCCTCTAAAGACTCCGATTGCAATCGGGCTTGTAAATCGATTGCAAAGGCATGTCCAACCTTTGCCTCGTCACCGTCCGCTTCGAAGTCCGGCACCAAGATCGAATCCAAGAATTTCGTTTTTGGTGCGCTGGCTTTCATCACTTCGCTGAACGTATCCAGATCCGTACCAAGCGAATCGGCCACTTTGGATGAGGGAGCCGTAGGCATCTCATTCAATGGAATACACGTGATAACCGGAATGCATATGGCGCCCTCCGTGAAGTTGGCCAACTGGCTCAAGATGGCTCCACGCAACTGATCGCGTCGGACTACCAATAGCTTAATCGGTGAGAGCGCCATCGCGTCCTTAGCGATCTTGGCGGCTTGTAAATCATCGTCGGTAATACCTGGCGTGTCGAGAAGCATGAATGGATGATTCAAGTCCAGCATCCCCTCAATGCGACATGGATGATAGAGTTCGCATGCCGGATTCAAGGCGTCGGGCACGACGGGTCCAATCCAATGCAGATGGGTCGTTGCCTCGCTGGATAACACCCCGGTGGGCAAGGCCTGCGAAACACGCTGATCAAGGATCAGTTGTCTAGCAATCCATGTTTTCCCTTGCCCTTTTGCACCAACCACAGCGATGCTCGCAAGTGAAACGCCTCGCGACGAAACAATCGATTCGCATTGCGATTGATACTGATCGCACCATTCCATGATTTGGTGCGTCAGGTACTGCTGTCCGAGCAACGCCTGAGTCGCGTGCCGAATTCGTTGCACGAGTGCATCGTGAGGGTTCATCCGTTCGACACTTTCGATATTGCGACGTTTGTGGTTGCAGCTTGTGTAGTTGGTGGAACTACTCCGAAAGCATGATATTCTTGAACTGGACCTTCATCGGTGGTCCGGCATGCAATTGGAATGCAAGGATCCCTTCCGATGCCCGTTTGTCTTCTTGATGGTCCTGGATTTCCGACATCAAGACTCCGTTGATGAAATGTTGGCAGACGTGCCCTTTTGCAACAATGCGATAGGTATTCCACTTGTCGATATCGAATTTGGTCGCCAGAGCAGTCGCATCACCGCTCGAACCCACTTGAGACTTCTTGCCTGTTCCATCGAACGCGACGATTTGTCCCCGTTCCGCCAAAATGCCGCGTCCTCGCTCTTCGTAGTTGATACCCATATAAGGTCCTTCTGCAGCGATATCGGCTTGGTATCCGCCGACGATAAATTTCTCTTTGTCGATCAGTTTACTGCGATACTGGATACCCGAATTACCTCCGGTGATTTTGAATTCGCAAGTCAGTTCGAAATCCTTGACAGGCTTCTCGTAGACGATGAAGGTGTTGTTTTTCAATGGCGCATCGGCCACGCTCTGACCGGTAATGGCACCGTCCTCGACTCGCCAATTGGATGGCAAACCCGACCAGCCGGTCAGTGTTTTGCCGTCGAAAAGGCTCTTCGCCTTTGAGGCTTCTTGGGCGAATGTCGATGCAGCAGACATTGCAAGGCCGATGCTCAACGCCATTCCACAAACGATTGAGGAAGGGCGAAAATGTTTCAGAAAACTAAGGAAATAAGTCATAGTAAAAGACTCCAGTAAGTTTATTCCTCGAGAGGAATGAGGGTTAATCGAACTTTCGTCGCACGATCGTCCGACACGGAAAGGACCTTGGCTGTAACGCCAGGAAAGTTAATGATATCACCAGCGGCGAGCAGTCGTTCGGCCTTGTTCAAAAGCAAGCCTGACATGGTGTCGGCGTCCGCTTCTTCGAATTGAATACTCAGTCGATTCTCCACATTTTGGACTTGTGTCGACCCAAGGATGATGTAGCTGTCAGCGCCGTCTGGCACGATCTCAGGCTCCTCGACATCAAACTCGTCAGCGACCTCGCCGATGATCTTTTCTAGGACATTTTCTAGGGTTACGATGCCGATGATCATACCATATTCGTCAACGACAAACGCCATGTGTTGATGTGTGCCTTGGAAGTGTCTCAGCAGTTTGCTGATAGGCATGTTCTCTGGCACCTTCTTGGGAGGACGCGACAACGCCTTCCAGTCGAAGCCGTCATTGATGGTTGCTCCGGAAATGTCCTTGACGTGCAAAACGCCCAACACCAGATCCATCGATCCATCGCATATGGGATAGCGGGTATGCTGGGTGCGATGAATCATCGACAAGGTCACAGCCGTCTCCTCATTGATATCGACATAATCAACGTCCGTACGAGCCACCATAATGCGACGACAAACGAGATCGTCGAACTCGAAAACGGCATTGATCAAGCTGTGTTCGCTGCGAGTTAAGTTGCCATGCACGTGGGCTTCGCGGAGCAGCGCTCGAATCTCTTCTTCGCTATAGGGAATCGAACTCTTGCTGGATTCGCTCGCACCCAAGATCTTCAGCAACCAAGTCGTCGTTACATTGAGCGACTGCATCAAAGGATAGGTTGCAATGAAAAAGATCTGAAGCGGTACCGAACAAATGAGCAGAATGGTCTCTGGCTTTCGGATGGCAAAAATCTTGGGGGCCTGTTCTCCAACGACCAAGTGCAAGCCCGTCACAAACGTAAAAGAAATCGCAAATGCAACGGCGTGAATGATCGCTTGCGATTGAATTTGAAGGCCCTGTAAAACGGGCTCGACTAATTTGGCAAACGCAGGCTCTCCGATGGTCCCAAGGGCTAGAGACGCCATCGTGATTCCAAGCTGGCAAGCCGAAAGGGATTGTTCAAGCCGTTTGGCCAGCCATCGCGCGGTTCGTGAAAAAAGCTTACGGTTGATTACCATCTGTTCGATTCGGCCAAGGCGTACTTTGACCAGCGCGAACTCAGCGGCGACGAAGAAACCGTTGACAAAAACAAGAAGCAGAGCAATCAGGATCGTAATCAGATCCGGAAACCAGTCAGGCATTAGAAAGAAACGTTAACCCCAGCTCATTCGAACAATTGGTGCTGCTGGTGGAGACACGCACCAGATTCGTCAGCATTGAAGTGATATAGTGTAGCTCATTCATGTCGGATTGTGTTACCGAAACGAGTTGTTTGTGAATCCTCTCAACCCGTTTTTGAGCATCTGAAATCGCATGACTCAGGCAAAAAGTCAACGCAACCGTCAAACGCCGGCTAGCCTAACTCTTTGTTAAATCCGGAATTCTAAGGATGATTTTCTCGGAAAGTGCGGTATTGCCCTCCCTAAAAGGAAAGTTCAAGTGAATTGTCGGTAAGACTTCGTCACGCACCCCCTGCCCCCGCGATTCTTGGAATGAGAAGGAAGATGGATATGCAACCTGGACCACTTTTGCATCGAATTGATTCGGCGATTCGCTATAACGCGTTTGGTGTACGTCGACATGTTTTCTTGGAGAGTCAGCCTGGAAAAATCATCCTTCGAGGCAAAGTCGATTCGTTCTATCAAAAGCAAATGGTCCAAGAATCACTACGCGGGATTGACGGCGTTCCTGAAATTTCCAACTTACTGGAAGTTGAATACGGCCGCTAAGGCTCTAAGTGGGGTAGGCTTCCAGCCTGTCAAGTAGCAAAAACGAAAGCCTGAACGCCCTGCCCATCGCAGCAATGGCATGTGTCCTTTCGGCAATGCCGAATGTTTGTTAATCTCAAAAGTTGTGATTCGTCCTCTCGACTTGCTCATGGTGCGATAAGCCCTAATCGCAGAGTCAACAAGTGTGTGTCTTTTGTGTTCCTTGAATGGAACTAAAGGTGGAAAACGCTCATGGTTGATTACGAAACGAAAACAGCCGCGGATGCAAAGGATTTATCGTCCAGCCGCGATGCGATTTCCTTGATTATGAAGCAAGCTGGTCGCTCCGCTGAGGAAGTAGCATCGCTTGCGACCTTGGATGATGCGGATCGGGCTGCTGAGAATCAGTTTTCCGGCGAAGCCCCTACGCTGTCTTCTCTCTTTGGACAAGGTAAAGCAAGCGAATTCGACGCTGGTCGATTTAGCCCGTCAGCGGAAGTTGCTAAGACGATGGCCTCGTGCCTTGAGTTCCTTCTCGAACGAAAAAGGGCAGGGACGCTTCTTGATCACCAGAGAATGTTGTTTCATGAGCAAACGATTGCGGGACTCGCGACGCTCGGATTTTTTGGATTGGCAATTCCCAAGCAATACGGTGGCAGCGGAGCAAAGCTTGGAGATCTGGGACCGTTGCTTAGAGCATTAACCATGGTACACGCAGATCTCGCTGTCCTATTTGAAGTTCATAATTTCCTCGGACCCGTGACTCCGATTTTAGACTTCGGCACAAACGATCAAAAAGAATACTATCTCCCGCGTATGGCTCGGGGTGAATTGCTTGGATCCTTTGCATTGACCGAGCCAGGAGTTGGAGCTGACCCAAGCAAGCTGGCGCTTACCGCACGGCGCGTCGGTGACAAGTATGTGATCTCAGGTGTGAAATGGCCAATCACGAATGTCATCTATGGTGGGATCTGTATTCTCGTCCTCAAGATCGAAGGCGAGGGACTTCCTAAGGGTCGCGATTCCGGCATGGTAATCTTCGAAGTACCCAAAGCGGATACGGAACAATTCCGCATGGTTCGGAATCGATTGACAGCCTTCGATTATTTGTGGAACGCACGATTTCGATTAGTGAACTATGAGGTTCCTTGTGGACAACTGCTTGGACCGCCAGGCAAAGGGCTCGCGCAAGCCTTTAGTTCCTTAGCAAAAGGACGCGGCGGAATCTGTGTGAACAGCGCTGCCAAGATTTTTAAGCTTCTTGCTCAAATCATCCTTGATCCAAACGAGGTCCAAGCGACCAATGGTTTGACGACTCGTTATAAGCCAGGTGGTTGGATTTCCTTTCGCAGTACGTTTGGCAAACCGATCGGAGATGCGCCTCGCATTCAAACGTGGATGGGACGCGCATCCACTCATGCGCTCGCAAGCCGAGTCCTTGGCGATGTCTGCTTTCGTCTCGGGGCTAACGGCATTCGGGACGAAACGTTGGGTATGATTGCGAAAGTCTATGCAACCAAAGCATTGCTTCAGACCGCAATCCACGTCTATCAGATTCAAGGAGGACGTTCGGTTCACAAGGACGAGCGACGCGAGAACCTTCGAGCAGGCGGAGCACCGACTACCGACGCTGACCATAGGATCGAAAACTACATTGGCGAGAACATGCATGAATTCACGATCGCTACCGTTTACGAAGGCCCGAATCCAGTACTTGCAGATATCGGCGCCCCAAACGCCATGACGCGAGGTATTCGAGCAAAGTACCTTGAGCCGATCGGCTTAGCGGAAGTCGATGGTAAGTTCGGATGGGCCACGAAATCCAAGTTTGCTTGGTTTGTTGCTCGAACGGTTCTCGGCTCCTTGAATCCTTGGACGGGTTCCACCCAAGGAATCAACGATGCCTTTCCAGAGAAATTGCGGCTGATTCAAAAAGCGCTCAAACGAAATCGAATTCTCGGTCGCCGCATTCTTTTTACCATTGCCAGATACCAAAAGAGTTTCATCGATCAAAGTTTTTTGCTAGGCGATGAAGGCGGAATTTTCGACCAACTGTGCCACTCGGTTGCCTCCCTTTGTTATGCGATCACGTTGGAAAAACAAAAGCCAGAGTACCTGGCGATTGCACAAGCTTTGGATTTGGAAGCCGATTTGAGGCTCAAAGGAAAGGCGGATTCGCCAAGGCTTCAAACGGCCTGGGCCGATATCGGAAAGCAGCTCATGAATCCAAAATCGGCACTCTTTGTTGACCTCATTTCGGATATCGAAGTGAGTGATATTCCCCTGGATCCTCGCTGCATTGAGCGTTTTATTTAACCAGTGCATTGTTCCGGCACCATCTCAATTCAGCCCGCCTGGACTTTGTCGTTTTCAACTGACACTCTTTCGAGGAAGCATCCAGCCAACGCTTTCGGCTTCTTGTTCCTCATGTTGTTCCAGCGTGTCCAGAATGAGATTGAGTTCGTCCATGCCTGCCTTCCACGCGTCGCACTCCGCTTCCGCATCCTGCATTCGATCCGACAAATGCTTGAGCCGCTTCATGATGTTGGAATGATCCCGTTCCGCTTGCCGCTTGAGCGATGTCGCTTCGGGCGACAGATGGCGTTGTACAGCGACGATCTTTTCGGCAATCTCTTGCTCCCGATCGAAGTGAGATGCGAGCCTTGCCGACAAGTCCGCAAGTCGCTCAACAGCTTCCCTAAACTGCGAATTCCTTTGCTTGGATTGTTGATGGATCCAGCTCGCTAATTCCATTGCATAGTCGTCAAGCTCGCAGTGTTCGGCTTTCCATTGTTCAAAGAGACTGTTCACGCTCGGATTGTTTTCTATTTCCATCTGGGCACCTGTCCTACTTCTAGATCCGAAAAATAATGGCAAAAGCCAATTTAAGTCGAGCCGCAAATTGCACTATCCCAACCCGAAGCGTAACGGGTTGTTGATTTAATGGTACGACGGACTTCCTAGTCCGTCGAATTCCCTATGGACGGACTTGGAAGTCCGTCGTACCGCCCATACCCAATAACGACTCCGCTAAAACAACAAGCCGGCACGTATCGGGTTACGATTGGTAGTTTTCAGTCTGCCGCTCGCCTGACAATACGTCTCATTGTAGCCGCAAACGCCGTGCCATAGTCGCGGATGGGTCGATCCGCTTCGAATGCTGCAGCGTGAATCGAATCAACGAGACTGGCCATCGGCATCGGCTTTACGAAACAGGCAAAGACTCGTAACCAGTGCATGATTGGGTCTTGTCGAGTCAGTATCACAAGCCCCGGACGATCCGATTCAGGCATTCGCGTTAACTCATTCACGCAGCGATTTCCCCAACCATCAGGCAATTCAGGTTCAAGAACCACCACCTTGGGTTTCCATGCGTACAGCTTTTCGATGAATACTAAGCCCGAGGAAGCCAACTCGACCTTCAAACCGGAACGAGCCAAGTAGTTGCGATACAACTCAAGCAGCGATACATCAGGATCAACAATCAGAACATTCAGATTCACGATTTTGTCTCGATTGTGGCTGTCACATGAAAGGCTCTTTTATATTCACGGGTCTATAAACTTCCCAAGGACGATTCTTGCATCCAGCGCAACGGTTTCATTGGGAGTCACAAACAATGGATTCACATCCAACTCTTCTATTTCCGGGAAGTCTGCCACCAAGTAGGAAACACGAATGAGGATGTTGATTAGGAGATCGATATTGACTCCAGGCCTACCTCGATATCCTTGCAAGATCGGCCAGCATCTCAACGACTCAATCATCTGTCGAGCGAGCCGTTCGTTCAGCGGCGGTAGCTGAAGAGCGCTATCGCGAAAAAGCTCTGCCAGCGTTCCTCCAGCCCCCACCAACAATACCATCCCAAAAACGGGATCGCGTTTTGCCCCTACGATCAACTCTCGACCATGACCGGACGAAACCATCCGTTGTACCGAAACCCCTAGCACACGAGCATCCGGACGCAATCGATTGGCGTTACCGGTTATCCGATCAAACGCATTGGCTACATCCTCCGAATGGTCTAGATTCAGTTCGACCCCACCAACATCCGTCTTGTGCGTTATGTCGGGAGAGAGAATCTTCATGGCCACGGGATATCCCAGCTCGCGCGCGCATTCGAGCGCGTCGGTCTTGCTTTTGGCGTAAAGCGTTTTGGTAGTCGGTATTCCGTAAGCTTCCAACAATGCTTTCGAAGCAATTTCCGACAGAATGGTCTGGCCACTGCAAAACAACTTTTCAAAATCTCGACGGATGCGAGGCCGATCGACAAGCAATTCGACAGGATTCTCGGGTGGAGTTTCGTAAAGCGTTTCTCGGAGTCGCGAATATTCGACGAGATGCATGAATGATCTGACGGCTTCCTCGGGCGTGAAGAAATGAGGAATGTTTGCCTCATTCAGCATCTTGATGCCTTCCTGCATCGTTAGCCCACCCATCCACGAGGTTAGAATCGGTTTCGACGACTGCGCCGCAACATTGAGAATCGCTTGCGCGGACATCGTTGGATTCGTCATCGCTTGCGGGGTGATAATAATCAAGGTTGCGTCGACTTGTTTATCATCCAAAACAACCTGCAACGCACTGCTCAGTCGCTCCGGCGTTGCATCCCCCAAGACATCCACCGGGTTTCCATGCGACCATGAGGCTGGCAGGAATTTGTTTAAGGCATCGATTGTCCCTGGAGTCAACGAAGCCAGTGTCCCATGTTTTTCTAGGAGTGCATCGGTCGCCATGACACCCGGCCCACCTGCATTCGTCAAAATGGCGAGCCGCCGCCCATAGGGTTTGCTTTGCCGGGCCAACAACTCAGCGCAATCAAACATCTCTTCGACATCAAACACTCGAATGATGCCAGCTCGCGCAAATGCCGCTTCATAGACTGCATCCACACCGGCCAGAGCGCCAGTATGTGACGCGGCTGCTTTGGCGGATTCTTCGAATCGACCTGCCTTGTAAGCGATGATTGGCTTGTTGCGAGTAAACGCTCTGGCCGCCGACATGAAATCCAGAGGCTTCGTGATCGATTCGACATACATCATGATCGAATCCGTCAAATCGTCTTGCGCGAAATAGTCGATCAAATCTCCCATTCCCACATCCATCATGTTACCCACCGAAACGAAATGCGAAAATCCGATGTCCTTTTGTCGCGCCCAGTCAAGAATCGCAGTGCACAGGGCTCCAGATTGGGAAAGGAAGGCGACACGTCCAGGTTTTGGCATCCCACCTGCAAAGCTTGCGTTTAGCTTGAAGCTAGGTGAAACAATGCCCAAACAATTCGGTCCAATGATTCTGAGGCCAGAAAACCTTTGGGCCTCGCGTAGTATCGCCCGCTCAAGCTCTTCACCTTGCGAGCCGAGTTCCCGAAATCCGGCGGATAGGATCAAGACTCCCAAAACCCCCGATTCGCCGCATTCCCGAACCACCTGTGGAATCGCTTGTGCTGGCGTACAAATAACCGCTAGATCAACGGGTGCTGGCAAGTCCGACAAAGCCGAGCAGGTGCGTAGGCCAGCAATCTCGGTGTGTTTCGGGTTGATGGGATAGATCGGCCCCTGAAAACCCGCGTCGAGTAGATTGCGAAGCACGATATTGCCAACTTTACCGATGTGGCTGCTCGCACCGATGACCGCAATACTCTTGGGCTTAAACAACCGGTCTAGATTCTTTGTCGTCACGCTCCTACCTCACTATGGGAGAGCATTCTTGTTTTCTAGCTATTCACCTTTGCTCTCACTGGCGGACAATCGGTCGCAAAAATCATTCCACATAGCCAACTCGCCTCGCTAGATACCCATGTCGGACAGGCGTTCTGCGATTGTAGACAAGGTCGTGGTAAGCTTGGGGTGCCGCATTTCAAAATCCGCAACCAAATCGCTTACCCTTTCCGAAAGCGTCGGACCTGCCGACAATTCCGTTGGTTGGTCGCTTCCCGATCGCGCAAGCACCACTTGGATCTCGTCGATCAACGAACGCAAGGATTGAGATGTCTTTTCATCTAGCTGTGGATTCTTGGCCAAATCCAAATGGAGCTTTTCGAGCGTTTGAGATAAATCGTCGTTGGTCATATTTTTCTTTTCTAAAGCAATGGAAAGGTTGTTTGTCGATCTCATGTTAGCCTACTTGGCACATTGGATGTGCGGTTTTGGCAATTTCGGCACGGTCGCCATTGGACTGTCCCAAGTCGGCCGTTGCTCGAATGTTGCGGACGACTCTTCAATGCGAACTTCGTTCCCAATTCGTGGCCAACACGGTCCAATGCATTGGAAACCAATGGGAGGGCGAGGAATGGATTGGGCACAGTCCAGGAAAACATGTTGAGAGGGGTGGCCTCACCCCACCCAAGCAAGGAATGAATTGGGCACAGTCGATGAACCATGTTTACTGGGGTGGGCTGGAGGTCCCTACTACCCCCTCGGTTGTTTTCGGCTCGAACCACCGGTAAATCGTCGGGAGCACCAAAAGCGTTAAGGCCGTCGAGGTGATCAAGCCGCCGATCACGACAGTCGCCAAGGGACGCTGTACTTCCGCTCCAGCACTACCTGAGATCGCCATCGGAACAAATCCCAGAGCGCCGCATGTCGCGGTCATCAACACGGGCCGCAACCGATCGAGAGTCCCGGTCACAACGGCATCCCACTGATTTGCACCCATGTACCTTGTATGTCGAATGTGCTCGATCAGAACCACGCCATTCATCACTGCAATTCCGAACAGGGCGATAAAACCAACGCCAGCTGAAATCGAAAACGGCATGCCTCGAAGCCAAAGAGCCATGATTCCTCCCGTCGCAGCAATCGGCACATTCAAATAGATCAGCATCGCAAGATTGACCGAATGGAATGTCATGTAGAGCAAAGCAAAGATCAGAAACAATGCGACTGGAACGGCGATCGCCAGTCGTTTGCTGGCTTCTTGCAAGTTCTGAAATTGCCCACCCCAGGCCAAAGAATATCCGGCCGGTAGCTTCACGTCCTGTTGAATCATTCGCTGCGCTTCTGCAACGAAGCCGGCCAAGTCTCGACCGCGGACATTGCATTGAATGAGCAACCTTCTGCGAATCGCGTGTCGGCTGATCTCGGCTGGTCCATCTTCAAATGCGATATCCGCAAGTTGCGATATGGGGATCTGCCGACCACTGGCATCGTCGATTTTAAGATCCAGGAGTTGCTCCACATTCTGGCGCGATTCCGGTCTCAGCCTCACTTGCATTGGAAATCGCCGTTGCCCCTCAAATACCTGTCCAACCGGCATTCCTCCGACCGTGCTGATGGCATTCAATACTTCTCGCGTGTTGATGCCATATCGAGCAAGGTCCTGTCGGCGGACGACCACTCGCAAATAGGGAAGGCCAGCGATTTGCTGAGCTTGAACATCGGCTGCTCCTTGCACTTGTCCAAGCGCGTGCACAATCTCATCTCCCGACTTCTTCAACACCGTTAAATCGTCACCATACAAACTCAAGCCTATATCCGAACGCACACCTGCGACCAACTCCTGGACACGAAGTTCGATGGGTTGGGTAAAGCTAAATGAGTTTCCGGGGACATTCCTGTCCAACGTTTTCTGCATGGCTTCAATCAAAAGTGGCTTGGTAGATCCGGGAGGCCATTGATTCGGCGGCTTCATCCGAACAAGCACATCCGTCTGATGAACCCCCATCGGATCGTTCGCAATTTCAGGCCGCCCCGTTTTCGAAACAACACTCTCTACCTCGGGGAATTTTAGCAACTCTCGCTCCATTGCCTGAGTCATGTCCAAGGATGCTTCCAGCGAGACACTCGGCAGTCGCGTCGCTTGAATCGCGATATCCCCTTCGTCAAGCTTCGGAACAAATTCCACTCCAAATCTAGCCGCTAATCCCATACTTACTGCGAAGATCGCGATTGAGCCTGAAAACATCATGGCAGGTCGTTTCATGGCGAAGTCAAGCATCGGAGTATAAATGTGCTTTATCCATCGAATGAGAAACGTCTCCTTCGCCTTGATTCGCCTTGCCAGGAATAACGAAGCCATCACTGGCATCACAGTAACGGACAAGATCAACGCCGAGGAAAGAGCCGACATAAAGGTGAATGCCATGGGCCGAAACATTTTGCCCTCCATTCCTTGCAAACTTAGGATCGGCAAAAAAACAATGATGACGATCAACCCAGCGAAAAAGATGGGTGTACCAACTTCCTTTGCTGACTCACGGAAGACGCTGAGGGGAACCGATTTTCCTTCATTCAATCGTTGGTACTTGGTTGCTTGACGAATCGAGTTTTCAACCATCACCACAGCCCCATCGACGATCACTCCGAAGTCCACCGCCCCAAGACTCATCAGGTTTGCGGAGACGCCAGCGTATTTCATGGCGATCAGCGCGCACATGGCAGACAATGGAATCGCAGCCGCAACAATCAGTCCGGCCCGGACATCGCCCAGCAACAGAAACAGCATGATGATGACCAGCACGACACCGATGCCGATGTTCTCTGCAACCGTATGAATCGTTTTTTCGATCAATTCCGTGCGGTCGTAAAACGTGTCAATCGCCACACTTGCGGGAAGTGTTTTTTGAATCTCCGCAATTTTGTGCTTGACGTCCTCGACCACCTGCCTTGAATTGCCACCCATCAACATCATGACCATCCCGGTCACTGCTTCGCGATCGCCATCGCGCGTCACCGCACCTTGCCGCAACATCGGTGCGAATCTCACTTGAGCAATATCCGAGATTCGAATGGGAATTCCATTGCGACTGTCGAGCACAATACTGCTGATATCTTCGAGTGAGCCCACAAGTCCCTCACCACGAATCAGTCGTTGCTCAAAACCATGCGAGATGGACCCACCCCCAGCATTTGCATTGTTCTCGTTGAGCGATTGAAATACTTTGCTCAACGAAATACCGTAGTTACGAAGTTTATTCGGATCGACTTGAATCTCGTAGGTCTTAAGCTCGCCGCCGAAGGTATTCACTTCGATAACTCCAGGTACGCTTCGCAACTGAAACGCAATCTGCCAGTCAAGTATGGTTCGCAATTCCATCAAGCTCATGGTAGTACCGGGCTTGGCGCGAACTTCGAATTGATAGATTTCGCTCATGCCGGTTGCAATGGGTCCCATCTGGGGATCGCCCATTCCAGCAGGGATCTCTTGTCGAGCTTTCTGAAGTCGTTCATTGATCAGATTGCGAGCCCAATAGATGTCCGTCCCCTCCTCAAACGCAACCGTCACAGCGGACAGCCCGAATCGGCTGATCGAGCGAATTTCGGCAATGTTAGGCAATCCACTCATCGCATTTTCGACAGGAAATGTAATGAACTGCTCGACTTCAACCGGCCCGAGCGACGGTGAATTGGTAAGCACCTGTACTTGAACGTTCGTCAAGTCGGGAACAGCATCGAGAGGAAGTGTTGATGCGGCGAAGCCACCTGCAATCAGGATCATCACGGCTAGTATGAGGACAATGAAACGATTATCCAATGCCCAGTCAATAAGATGGTTGACCATAGATTATTCCCCCATCAAATCTGCGAGCATGCGCGACTTGAGAAAGAACCCACCTGTCACGACGACAGGCTCTTCTGTTGCAAGTCCATCCAGTACCTCAACAATGTTTTCGGATTTTCGCCCTACTTTGATGTCACGTCTCTCGAACACCTCGTCCCCTTGATGGACAAAAACAAACTTGCTTCCTTCATGCTCTTGGACCGCCGTAGCTGGAACATGCAAAACGTTTTTTTCCAGCATCCCCGGTAATTCGACATTCACAAACATGCCTGGCTTAAGCAGATGTTCCGCGTTCGTGGCGATCGCTCGCATGGCGATTGTCCGCGATGATTCATCCATAATCTCACCTGTGTAGAACACTTTCGCAGGAAAAGTACGATCGGGCCAAGCCTCATTGCGAACGATGATCTCCTTCTCCGATAAGGCGTTGAGAAGCGGCAAGTTTTCTTCGTAAACATCCGCCGTAATCCAAACCGTCGACAGGTCGGCAATGCTGAGTAACTGTACGCCCAGACGAGTATGCTCAAGCAGCACGACATCCTTGGAGATGATTGTTCCATCAAAAGGCGCACGAATGGGATAGTGCGAAATCGCTTCACCCTCGGTGGCTGGGTTGATGTTTTGCAAATCATCTCCGCGATAACCCAGAATCCGCAATTTCGTCTCGGAGACTGCCACGCGTGTCTCCGATTCGCGAACCAACTGTGAGGATGTTAAAACGGTATTTTGCAAATCGTATGCAATCTGTTCGAGGCTCGCTTGAAAGGTGGCGCGATCTGCGTTTCGGATTGCCTCAGCCGAAACGAATTGCTTTTCTGGAATGGATGTTCGATCGGTTAAAGAATCGAGTCGTGCAAAATCGGCCTGGGATTTGTACAAGTTCGCGTACGCGGCAAGCAGCGTCTGTCGATAGTCTCCCATCGAACGATCCCGAAACTTGGT
Source organism: Pirellula staleyi DSM 6068 (assembly GCA_945875845.1). Lineage (GTDB taxonomy): Bacteria > Planctomycetota > Planctomycetia > Pirellulales > Pirellulaceae > JBKCUI01. Next base: position 45,803 of record CAMCMB010000007.1, on the reverse strand, counting down.
TTCAATGCTATCGATGGGTACGTTGGCACGTAAGGCGGTAATCAAATCGCTCGTATTGGCCGCCATGGTTTTCGTTCGCGAATCCTTCATTTGAGCAAATTCCAGTTGCAAGCGTGCTTGATAAAGCTCAAGTTTCGCCTGGCCGATATCGCGACTGTGAATAACCACTAGGAGATCATCCGACCGCACAAACTGGCCCAATTGGACATGAACACTATGCACGGATCCCTCGACCATGGGGAAAACATGTGCGATACGATCTTCGTTGAGTCCGACTCGCCCAGTCAGTCGAACCGTTCGCGAGAAATCGCCGCGAATGGCTGGCTGGATTTCGATCGTAGAAGCGGCCCACAACTCCTTGGGGAGATCGACAACGCTAGCGTGCCCTGACAGACTCTCCTGGGGTGTGGAATGATGTCCGCGAGAGTCTACCGAGCGAGGCATCGAACTGAGAATTATCCAACGCATCGCGATCATTCCGACCGCCAGAGACAAAGTAGCCAAGACGAATGAACCCAGAAAATGTTTAGATCGCCAATACGAACGCAACATGACCATGATGCAAGACTCCACAATATTTACGTGAGATGACTGATTGCCGAAAGCGATTCGACGGTCAATCAACAGCGCAAGATGTCTAAACGACTAGGCTGCGAAAAGAGATTTTGGCAATCGCGGAACGGACGATGCCAACATTCGAGGCGGACGTCGTTCCAAACGCAGGGTTGGAAACAATCAAGAGAGCCACCGAACCTCGCACCTGCGAGCCAATCGGCAAAGCATGTGCGGTAGGTCGCATTGACTACCATAGAGTGCGAACAAGCATGGAACAAACTTGCGTTGCTTGTTCCCCCCTGCGAATCGACTTGCAGGACCCAGTGGAAATGCAGACCCATTTCAACGTCGCCAAACAAATCGACGTCGCGATGGAAAGTCCGCAAGTGTTTCTCAAAAGCCCTCTCAGTAGCCCTGTCAGTAGTGAACGTGTTCGCAAGGGTTCCGTGCGAGTGACAAACAGGTATCGGACCCGACCACACCAAAAGCATCAGCAAACAACGAGCGGCGACCGGCATGCTGAAGCAAGCTGGCTGGCGAGATTTGTTTGAATGACGAGAATCCAACATGCGGAAATTCCAAAAGCATTTGCCTACGATCTTCGTGTCGATTGTACTTCAAAGAATCGTAAAAGTCTGTATTGCGACAACCGACTTTTGGGCTGCGAAAAAAAGGATTGGGTCATCACCGCAGGGCTCGCACCCTGCCGCTAACATTTGGTAGCGGAACATCGCGAGCCGGCCGGTGAGTCAATCAGGATAAATTCACAGACTATCAGCAAAAATTCGTGTCCGTCACTAGGATGAACCGGGGCAGAAGCGGCCTGGGCTGTATAACAAACGGAGGAAACAGGCAGCTGGACAAAATTTCGCCACACTAGAAAACGAGCAGGAACTGACCTATCGTGTCTTTTGTCAGGGCGAGTCGTAGGCCGACGGCCGCCAACGTTTCGACACCTGGGCAAGCTCGATAAACAATGCTGAAAGTAAGAATCAAGTCGCATGGCTTTACCCTCGTGGAGTTGCTCGTGGTTATTGCGATCCTTGGAGTGCTGGTATCGCTCTTGTTGCCGGCCGTTCAAGCGGCCCGCGAAGCAGCCCGCCGGATGCAATGCAGCAATAATCTAAAACAAATCGGCCTAGCAACACTCAACTACGAAAGTGCAATGCGTCGACTCCCTCCGGGTGTGACCGTCAACTATGATTCGCCAAACGTGAACAACAACCTTGGCTGGGGAGTTCATGGACGCATCTTGCCCTACTTGGAGCAATCGTCGTTGGGTAGCCAGATCAATCTATCTGCGGGTTGGGACTTTCAAATGGTGATTGACGGAATTGGTGTACCCGCTTTTTCCTGCCCAAGCGACGTTAAGGGCTCCATCATTCGCGACCCGGGGCCATCCAATGGATTGGCTCGTCCGAAATTAGTCCCGACGAGCTATGGGTTCAACTACGGTCCGTGGTTTGTCTACAATCCGGCGTCGGGGCAGCGTGGCAACGGGCTATTTTTTCCAAACAGCTTTCTTCGAATGTCAGAAATTACCGACGGAACCAGCGGTACGTTGCTCGCCTCGGATGTCAAAGCTTGGACACCTTATTATCGCAACGGCGGTCCGAGCAATACAACCATTCCGAACACCGCGTCGGCGGTAGCGAGTATGGCCACCGTAGGCACATCGTTCAAGGATACGGGCCACACGGAATGGCCGGATGGGCGAGTTCACCACACAGGATTCACCACCACGCTCGCTCCCAATACGAAAGTGCTCGTGGTAGTCGGCGGAGTCGAACTGGACATCGATTACAACTCGTGGCAAGAGGGGCTAAACGGACGAACTGGACTTCCAACCTATGCAGCGATCACTTCACGCAGTTACCACACAGGCTTGGTGAACTCAGTCTATGCAGATGGCAGCGTACGCGCAACGGCAAATAGTGTGGAATTGCCCGTTTGGCGAGCCATGAGTACGCCGAATGGATCCGAGGTGATTGGTGGGGTAGACTAACAGCTTGGGTGGGTGTTTTGTCCATTTCGGCACTTTTGCGGAACATTGGGGCGTCTCAATCCCGGACCTACTTCCGTCGAAAAAGTGGAAACGCTATGCCGATCGGTTCAATTGCATTAGGATTTAGGGTACGGAAGCGTACTCCCGATGGTCGTTTCTAAGAACCATACTTCACACTAACCCCGCTTTTAAGCCATGAGCGTCGCTCTCGAACCGCTTACCTTTCCGCCTTACCGAGAACTTAGCAATGAATTGCTTAACGAGCGAATCATTGCGGCCAAGCGACAGCTTGGAAAAAGTCTGCTCATTCTAGGACATCATTATCAGCAGGATGAAGTGATCCAACATGCGGACCTTCATGGAGATTCGTATCAACTCAGCAAACTTGCGGCGGACAGTCAGGACTGCCGTTCGATCGTGTTTTGTGGCGTACACTTCATGGCCGAAACGGCCGATATCTTAGCAAATCGTCCTGAGAAACTAGATGCACGTCATGGTGAGCGGGTCGCGGTCGTCTTGCCCGATATGGCGGCTGGTTGCTCGATGGCGGACATGGCAGCCATTCGGCAAGTGGAGTCTGCATGGAAACAACTTGGCGAAGTCATCGACACAAACGACCTGACCCCCGTCACGTACATCAACAGTGCGGCTAGCCTCAAAGCCTTCTGCGGTCGTCATGGCGGTATCGTTTGCACGAGCAGCAATGCCAAGGCAGTTCTCGATTGGTCCTTTGCTCAACGCAAGCGAGTCTTTTTTTTCCCGGACCAGCACTTAGGTCGCAACACTTCGCTCAAGATGGGGATCGGGAACGACGCCATGCCGGTATGGAACCCTCATGAGCCAGAACATGGCGGCAACACTTTGCAATCCATCCAGGACTCGCGTGTCATTCTTTGGAAGGGGCATTGCTCCGTTCATCAGATGTTTCAGGCGGAGCACGTCCATTCGTTTCGAAAGAACCATCCAGGCATTAAGATCCTAGTTCACCCCGAGTGCCCACAAGAGGTGAACGACATCGCTGATATCTCCGGATCGACGAGCAAAATAATCGATACGGTGCGGAAAGCACCGAGCGGCACGAAGTGGGCGATTGGTACCGAGCTCCACCTCGTCAATCGCCTGAAGAAAGAGCATCCAGAGCAAGAGATTCACTTTTTATCGCCCTTGGTTTGCATGTGCGCTACAATGTACCGCATCGACTTGGCCCACGTGTGCTGGAGCTTGGAAAATCTGGTGAACGAGACGATCGTAAATCAGATTGTTGTTCGAGAGGACATTGCAAAGTGGTCTTTGATCGCGCTCGAGCGAATGCTCACTGTCTCTTGATTCAGACATGTCGTTAAAACCTCATTCGGACTTAGTCGAATCCGATTCACCCGTCACTGTTCAGTAGATTGAAATCATCCATGTTGAAATTGCCTTTGGTTCTATTGTTTACCGCGATGACCGCGATCTTTTGGGGGATCTACGGGATCCTTTTGCATCAAGGGACAGAACGACTTGGGCACAGTTCGATTCGAGCCTTTGTCGGCGTCGGAATCGCATACTTCTTGATCGCAGTTTTGGTCCCCGTAGGAGTGCTCAGCAGCAAGAAAGAAAAAGGGTTTTGGTCGCTGGGAGGCACGCTTCTGTCCTTGTTTGCAGGGACCGTTGGTGCGCTCGGGGCACTCGGCGTCATACTTGCAGTCGCCTTTAAGGGGCAACCCATTTACGTGATGCCGATCGTTTTCGGGTGTGCACCTGTGGTAAACACATTGGTGACATCGTGGTTGAACAAATCGTTTTCACAGATCAAACCGCTTTTCATTTTGGGGCTGGTGCTGGTGGCCGTCGGGGCGGTGGGCGTGTTGATCAATAAGCCGGCAGCACCTGCCAAAGCTGCGATCACAACGTCGGAAACGACAGAAAATAACCGGGAAATAACCATAGCCCAGACTGCCCCAGCCCCGGTCAATCCCGTTGCCATAGGCGCAGCCATTTGCTTGGCTGTCGTATGCTGGGGAGCGTACGGTCCTTTTCTGCACATGGGACAAATGAAAATGGGCGGTTCGCGCCTTCGTCCATTTTGCTGTGTGGGTATCGCGTATTTCATCATTGCGGTCGCTCTGCCAGTGATGATTTTGATGGCGGTACCGGACGAAGTCAAATTAGACTGGGGCCAAATCAGCAGTGGGATGATGTGGTCCATTTTCGCAGGAAGTGCTGGTGCAATCGGTGCACTCGGAATTATCTTGGCATTCAACTATGGTGGAAAGCCAATTTTTGTTATGCCTCTGGTGTTTGGCTTTGCTCCCGTGATCAACACTCTGACGTCGATGGTGGTAGGCGGCTCGCTCGACAAGATCAGCACCTACTTTATCGGTGCAATGTTGATTGGAATCGGTGGAGCCGTGACGGTTTTGGTGTTCGCACCCAAGGCCAAGCCGCACTCGGCGCCTGTCGCCGAAACAAAAAACGTGGAGCTGCCGTCCACGGTCAGTGCAGGCAGTACCGGGAGCTAACCCTGCGCGAGTCTGCGTAGATTCCTGCGGAGAGGTACAAGCAATAGTAATTCACGTGGGGGCCTTATGAACGAAGACAACCATTCTCGCAATCTTCTGATTTCTCTTATTGGATTGCAACTAAACTTCATCAATGGCGATCAACTTTGTTCCGCCCTGGCGGAGTGGTCGAAAGATAAATCCCGCTCGATCGAGTCCATTTTAGTTTCCGACAAAGCGATCGATGAAGCCACCGCCGAATTGCTGTTGAGTATCGCCAATAAACAGCAACAGCAAAATAATCATGACGCGACTCAAACGATCGCAAATCTTTCGGCGATCGACAGTTCGCTGTTGCGATCGATTGCACTGTTGTCCGACCCAGCCACGGATCAAACATTGTCCGCTGTGCAAAGTTTGCGATCCGCGCGGGTTCCGGTGGATTCGAACAAGAATGCATCAAAGTACGGAGGGGATTCCGCCACTCAACGATTTACGATTCTTCGCTCCCATGCCAAGGGAGGCTTGGGAGAAGTTTATGTAGCCTACGACCGCGAATTGAATCGCGAGGTCGCTGTCAAAGAAATACAAAATAGGTATGCGTTTGACGAGGGTAGCCGAAATCGGTTTTTGCTGGAAGCAGAGATAACGGGTGGGTTAGAGCATCCTGGAATTGTGCCCGTCTATGGACTTGGAATTTATGCAGACGGTCGCCCTTTTTATGCGATGCGGTTTATCAAAGGGAGCAGCTTGGCTGAAGCCGCTAGCCAATTCCATAAGACGGACCAACTGACAACGGATAGCTTTCGAGGAGTCGAATTTCGAAATCTCCTCAAACGTTTTGTGGACGTGTGCTTTTCGATCGAGTATGCGCATTCCCGGGGCGTCCTTCACCGCGACCTAAAACCCGGCAATATCATGCTTGGGAAATACGGGGAAACATTGGTGGTTGACTGGGGATTGGCCAAATCCGTAAGTCGGTCCAGCGCGTCGCCAGAGTTTCAAGACGAGGGTACGCTTCATCCCTCGCCCGCCAGCGGTTCAACGCATACGATGATGGGAAAAGCGATCGGAACACTTGCTTATATGAGTCCGGAGGCAGCCGCAGGACGGCTGGAGTTGTTAGGCGTGGCTAGCGATGTTTACGGTTTAGGTGCCACGCTCTATTACGTTTTGACAGGCAGGCCTCCTTACCAAAAGAGCGAAATTGAGGCTGTGAAGAAAGGCCAATTTCAAGCCCCGCAGAAAGTCTTACCCGTTGTGCCCAAAGCCCTTGAGGCGGTTTGTCTGAAAGCCATGGCCCTCGAACCGCAACATCGATACAGTTCAGCCAAGCGACTTGCTGAGGAGATTGAACTGTGGTTGGCCGACGAACCCGTTCTTGCTTACCCCGACCCGCTTTCCATGCGACTATCGCGGTTCGTGCGAAAACACCGATCTCTCGTGACGACCGCGTCCCTTGCGGCCATCGCGGGATTGATACTTCTCTCCAGTTTTAATTGGATCCTTGCGACAAAAAATCGTGAGCTTCTTGTGGCAAAGGAATTGGCCGAACAAAACCGTCAGGAGGCTGTCACGCAAGAATTCGCTGCACGAACCAATGCCATAACGGCTCGCGAGGCTGTCATGAACATTACCAGCCTGGCCGAGAAAAACCTTGCAAGTATGACCGGTATGGAGAATATTCGCGAAGCAATGATGGATAAGGCGTTGACGCTATTCGACGATCTGCACGAGCAGCAATCGGACGATCCTGCCCTCACCCGAAATCTTTCGCAAGTCTTACGGTTGACTAGCAATGTAAAACGCAACATTCGAAAACTGGATGAGTCAGGACAACTCCTTCAACGCTCGATTGCGTTGCAATTGCAGCTCGCTGACCCGAGCCGCGACGCAAGGCGTTATCTGGCTGAGACGTTTCGAGAGGAACTGTCCTTGGCAAAGACGACGGGAGACTTGGAAAAGGGAGTTCAGGCTTTGGAAAAAGCCACCGCCATCCTAGACGAACAATTGCTTACTGCGCCAGAGGACAACGAACTCAAGAAGACTCTGGCGACCACCGATTTAGAACGCGTCGGACTCTTTATTGCGCTGGCGAATTATCAAGACGCCTTTGCCGCCGCACAGCGATCCGACCAGCGCTTTCTAGAGATCATTGACGCGGGAAAACATACCGAGAGCGAGTACATTACCTCTTTGTTAGCCACCTCGCGACATGCACAAGCGTTGGCCAAATTAGGTCGCACCGAGGAGGCTATGGGAATCTACACGGCAGGCATCCAGCGAGGGCGATCTTGGATCGAGCTGAGCACGCAAGTTTCTGTTCGCTTTGCATTGGCAAGGCTGTTGCTTTATCAAGCCACGGATCAAAGCGAATTAGAACCTGTTCCTGTTGAGGCAATGGACTTGATTACCGAAGCGATCGAACGCTTAGAAAACCTTGTCAAAATAAGCCCAACGACATCGCATCGCAGCGCACTCGGCTCAAGCTACCGGACCAAAGGGATCATCGCAACGCGTAAGGGCAATTTCGAACTAGCGCGTGCTGCATTTGAAAAATCGCTGGAAGTTTTGCAAAAGCTTGTTGCGGACGTTGGTTCAGGTGACTACGTGGACATATTGGCTAAGAGCCAATACCAGTACGCGAACTATTTCCTCGCGACGAATGAAAAAGCCCAAGCGATGGATTGGTTTCAAAAGTCCATCGACAGTCAAAACCAAGCGCTCGCAAGAAGTCCAGCCAGCATTGAGACCCGAAATGATCTCAACACCTATCGCAGCGCGCTGGAAGCTGCGAAGCAATAGCTCCCTTTTGTCGTACTTGGTAAAACGACAAGTGTAGGAATCAATCGCAGCATCGGACACAGTCGCTCATGGTTCAAGGACTGCAAAACCGTTTGTCGGTTCCGATCCTGCTATGGTAATGGTGATGGCAGCCACATCATCTTCAACGAAATCATCGAGCGCTCCATCTCCGTCCTCGGCCTCCAATAGTTCCATATCGCGTCTTATTCTTTGCACGCTGACTTCACCGAGGGTCCCGTTTTCATAAACAGCGTCAATATCCCCTGACCATACCCTGGCAATGGACCTTATTGTAACGGTATCCCCCGTATTTAGTCCTTCCCCGTAGACGTAAATTTTCGTTTGTCCGCTTCTCTTTATTCGGGGCGCAATTCCATTAAACTTGAGCGGCATGCATGTACCTCATTATGAACGGGTTCGAAAATTGAACTGCAACGTGAACGTTAACACGATGCACGGATTTAGATTAAGGCATTAGAACTCTCACGTCATCTATTCACGGGTTCTTTTCGCCAATAAAACAAAGGAATATGCGTCGGAGACGGAAATCATCAATGGCACGGTGTTTGCTTGTGTCTATCTAACAAGTATCGCTCGCCATTCGATTCGTGCATTCGAATGCGCCGATTGGCTTTACGAACCACTCGATATCTAGAAGACGCATCCGATCATAACAATGTTCCCAGACACTGCGGTTTACCGAACGCTTCAGCCGTTTCTTGTTTGCCTTGCGACCTCGACCGAATGGGTTGGTCGAGCGTTTGTTTCGGCATTACTCGTTTGTGTAGGTTGCTCATTTCAGGCTTTAGGGCAAGGCCCCACCTCAACTTCTTCGCCGCGTTGCGTGATGATTGAGGTGTATGGCCGGCAAGGCGATCCAAACAAACAGGATGCCGTGGCTGCGGTCGAAAAAATGGCGAGCCAACGCAGTGGAATCACGCTCGTTTCGCGAGACATTGACACTGAGCCCCGCAATCGAGAGCGACTCAATGCCATTCTGAAACACTTCAAGCTGCCGCTAGACATGCAGCCCGTCGTATACGGCTGCAATCGCGTCATTCACGCAACCCATCCGGATAAAACCCGCCAAGAGCTTCAGGAATTATTACAGGTCGAAGTCTTTGTTCGATCCGGCTGCCATCGATGCGCGTCGGTCAAAGCACGGTTGCCCACCTTCCTAGAAACCTACCCTGCGTTGGAATTGGTCGTTCACGATATCGTAACGGACCGCGTCGGTAGCGCCAGGGTCTCGCAACTCACCGCTAAGCACCGTGTTGCCGGGGCAAGTGTTCCTATTGTCTATTTATGCGACCAGTTGCTGGTCGGTTTTGAGACGGAGATACTTTTTGAAAGTCGGCTTCGCAAAATGCTTCAGCTTTGGTCACATGAGTGTCCAAAAGCGATCGATCCTTCGGCGAAACCACCACCGGACAATCCCGACAAGCCAAGCAACCCCGACAAGCCAAAAACGTCTTCGCTTCAACTCAAGACGCAGCTCAAACTTGCGATCCTTTCCGAGGTGTTCCCGTTGGTAGCGTCCTCGCACGCTTTGCTGTTGGCTCAAGAACCAGAGGAGTATCGGGACGAACTGCCGATTCCTGGTCTTTCAGGCGAAATGCCGGAACAGGAGGTCGACGATACCATACGACTTCCATTTTTGGGGAGCTTGAGTGCGAGCAAGCTTGGGATGCCTTTGTTTACGATCGCGGTGGGTTTGGTGGACGGATTCAATCCCTGCGCGATGTGGGTGCTATTGTTCTTGCTTTCGATACTTGTCAACCTGCGCGATCGCGTGCGAATTGTGGCGATTGCAGGCACCTTTGTGGTGGTGAGCGGGTTGGCGTACTACGCGTTCATGGCTGCCTGGATCAACGTCTTCATGTGGGTGGGATATCTACGATCCGTTCAAGTAGGACTTGCGATCCTTGCCATTTTGATCGGGTGTATTCACATCAAGGATTTCTTTGCATTCAAGCAGGGGGTGAGCCTTTCTATCCCCGAATCCGCGAAGCCGGGTATCTATGCCAGGGTAAGAAAAATTGTGACGGCGGAGAATCTGACGGGCGCCATTGCGGGAGCGATCACCTTGGCGGTTCTCGTCAATTTTATTGAATTGCTTTGCACGGCGGGCTTGCCTGCGTTGTACACGAGTATTTTGACACAACAGAACTTGTCGTGGCCGATGCGGCACGCGTATTTAGGCCTGTACATTGGGGCATATATGCTGGATGACACAATCATGGTCCTCCTGATTGTCGCAACGCTCAGTAAAAAAAAACTTCAAGAAGCGCAGGGGCGTTGGCTCAAGTTAGTCAGCGGCATGGCGATTCTGCTGCTAGGGGTCATTATGATTCTTCGTCCTGAATGGCTGCGCTAGGAACGGTGGCAGCACGCGTTTGGACTGCGACGTAAACGCACATGAATCGCTCAGTATGAGCGATTTCGCTCAGTCGCATCAAGCGATCGTTTAAAAAGACGACCTCATCCCCAGGATTTCATGCGCGTTGGTTTGCGGCATGAAAAATGCTCGTGAAAGAGCTGAGTTGAGTAACGACCTAAATCAATGATTCATGACGTTGAGTAGCCCATCAGGGCGGAGAAATTGCGGTGAGCATTACGGCAAAAAAAGTCTCGTTTGATCGCGGCGCGATCAGCCTGCAAGAATGGCGATCAGATAAGCGAGCGAATACGATTCAACAAGACAATACGTCGCTGACGGATTGGAAAGCGAGGCAGGGCCGCGAGGAAGCTAGGCGGCGTCTTCTCGAAAACGATTACAAAGAATTGCGGGCTTTGTCGTGCGAATTTTGCGACGGAATTCTTACGTTGCGCGGCGAAGTTGGATCTTACTATCACAAGCAACTTGCCCAGGAATGTATCCGATTCCTTCCCGGAGTCGTCGCGGTGGTTAACCTCATCGAAGTACACCACAACGGATAGATTTTGCATCGAGGAACGGTTCAGACTACTCGATCGGAGATACGAAACCATCTGGTTTTACTGTTAGAATACTACATTCGCACGTATCAAGTACCTTTTCAGCGGTATTCCCAAGCAGCATCCCTTTAATACCGCTACGCCCCACTGTTCCGATGGCAATCAAATCCGCGTTAAGTTGTTGTGCCATGAGTCCAATCTCCTTCCACGCAACACCGTGAATCACATGGGATTGAATGCGGCTGTCACTCGTTTGAAGGGGCTGCAGAAACGCTTCTAATTGCCGCGTCGCTTCCGCATGGATCTCTTGTTGCGAAGAATTGGACGTGGGCTGTTGCAACGATTCCTCTTCCTCATGGACTTTTGGTGAGTCGACGACGTGCAACACATGGAATTCAGCACCGGATTGTTCCGCCAGCCACAAGCCTTCTTGTATGGCTTTGCGGCTCACCTCGGATAGGTCCGTTGGAGCGAGTATGACTTTTGGCGGCCCAACGTTTTCCGATTTGACAATCCAAACGGAAACGGGGCACTTGCGAACCAGTCGTTTGGCGGTGCTACCGACTAAGAACTGCGTCCAGTCCCCGTGGCCGCGAGAGCCGGCAAAAACGAGATCGAAGTGTTCTTGTTGAACGGCATGAATGATCACGACAAAGGGTTTTCCGATTCGTGTCTTCAATTGAACATCTAAATCGGCTGCACCTAGGTTTTCAATCATGGCTTGCATTTTGACCGCTGATTCCTGCCGAATCTCCTGCGCTGTTTGGGAAATCTGAGTCGAGTCCGGGGCTGCATATGTCATCGCAAGTTTCGCCCCTGAAACACGGCCAAGCCAGATGGCTTGTTGCAATGCAGCATTGGCACCAGTAGAGAAGTCTATCGCGACGATTGCTCGCAGGTAGCCAGGATGTTTAGTCATTTTATTACTCTTCTTTGGAAGGAGGGATCTGCGGTTCTACTAGTGCAAAGGTTCAACGGGAGAGACAAATCCATCCGGTTTCGTGGTCAGGATGCTGCAATCGCAAGTGTCGAGGACTTTCTCTGCGGTACTGCCCAGAAGGATTTCCTTTATACCATTTCGGCCCACCGTTCCCATGGCAATCAAATCGACCTTGTGACGTTGGACCATCTGGTGGATTTCTTTCCAAGGAGTTCCGAAGGACAAATGGGAGTGAATACGGCGTCGATCCATTTCGAACGAATTCAGAAACTCGATGAGACGTTTGGAGGCTATTTCGTTGATTTCATGCCTTGATAAAGCCGTATGGGAAATTGCCGGGTTGTCCTCTGACTGAATGTCATTTGAGTCGATCACGTGCAGCAAATGCAACTCCGCATTGGCATGTTCAGCTAGTCTTAGGGCTTCGAGAATTGCTTTGCGACTGACGTCAGAAAAGTCTGTTGGAGCGAGTATGATTCCTGGGGGGCCAACATGCTCGGCCTTCACAATCCACACCGATGAGGGGCATTTGCGAATAAGCCGTTTGGCGGTACTCCCTACAAAAAAATGATTCCAGTCGTTGTGCCCTCGAGTGCCTGCAAGTACGAGATCGTAGCCGCCTTGCTGAACAGTATGCGTAATCTCAACAAAGACCTCACCCAATCGAGTCTCGAATTTAACATCCAAGCCAGAAACGTCTAGGCCCTTTAGCATTCGGTGCATTTTGCTCTCGGAGTCTTGGCGAATCTCGCGCTCAAAGCGTTCTCCGTGCCCTGAGAGCAAATTTATCTTCGCCATGTAGGACGATAAATGCTCCGCTCTACGCGACTCCGGCAAAGCGTGTTCCAAAACGAGGCATGCACCAGACTGACGTGCAAGCCAAATAGCTTGTTTCAAAGCTGCTTCGGAAGAGGGAGAAAAGTCGATCGCAACCAAAATGCGCTGGTAATCCATTTTATCCTTCACTTTGTTTATCTCAACGTAGATAGGTCTGTGGCTGTGTGTCGCACCCATTGTAGCGGTGTTCATAGCAACTAAAAATACTGGTTAGAGGCAGCCAACGCTCCGAAATACAAGAAATCACCGAATAGGGGAAGGTCCCACTTGGTCGGATTGCGAGCGAACGAAAACATGATCTAATCTCGAACAACAATTTTGAGTCTATCTATTGAGAATTGCCTAAACTGTGAACCTAGTCTGCTCGAAGTGCCTCGCCGTGAATCGGGTGCTTGATTCGAAACTGACCGACAAACCCATCTGCGGCAAGTGCAAACAGCAGTTGCTACCGATACATCCGATCGACTTGACGGACAAATCTTTTGCGAAGTACATCGCGAGAACGGATGTGCCCATCCTTGTCGATTTTTGGGCTCCTTGGTGCGGTCCCTGTCGCATGATGGCCCCAGCATTTGCAGAGGCAGCAGTGCTTCTTTCACCCCAAGTCGTTCTCGCGAAATTGGATACGGAAGTAGCCACATTGACGGCAGCTCAATTCGCTATCTCCAGTATCCCAACCGTGGTATTGTTTCAAGCGGGAGCCGAGGTCGCTCGTCGGTCCGGAGCCATGAACGCACAGCAAATCGTGCAGTTTGCAAAATTGCACTGAGGCGAGGCGAGGGATGCGCCAATATGAGCACAAGTCCGTTCACACGCAGGATCGCAGACAGTAAATGTTTTGTGTGTTCGCGGGTCGGCGTTCATGACTCGAACGATCGATTGGATCAAGTTTGTTGACAAGATCGGACATCGATTAGGAATTGTCTTCGAGGAGTTTGACGAATTGAGACATGGACCATTTTTTGGGAGAGCGTTGCATACGACCTTTGAATTGGACACTTGCCGCAAGGATCGTTAGCTCCCCGATCTTTTCGCCATCGGCACGAAGTACAAACTTGACCTTCTCGCTCGCCTTTTGGAGTTCAATGCTCCCGTGCTCGATTGTCATCGTCGTTTTATGGATTGCCATGTTTCTCTTTCCTATGCCGCTAGGGCTTGGCTAAGTTCCTGAAGTAAATCATTCGCGGCGAAGATCAGAGTCTTTGGGAATCGACCATATCGCATTTCGTGTTCGGCTGGAGGGTTGACCATAGGCGTATTGGTTTTCACTCTCTACAATGAGAGAGAGCGGCTAATGGAATTGTTAGACTGCCTCCTGCAATGAACATTTTCCAAAAAGGGAAACTATGAGTCAAGATTTATTGGCCGCAAAGAGTCGCGCATTGGAAAACAGCTTCTTTCGAGGACGCGATTTGGGACTTTTGGCCTATCTTAGTTCACAGACCGAGCAAACGCGTAACCAACTTGCAGAGATTTCTAAAATCCATGATGTCAAAGTGCTCGATGACTTGATGCGAGTGGGCATCACAGCCGAGTCATTTACCGCGTTGTCCCTACTGCCACTCGTTCGCGTCGCATGGGCGGATGCGGAGATCCAAATCAGCGAACGAGATGCAATCCTTCAAGCCGCAGAGACGGAGGGAATCTCGAAGGACTCGACAAACTACCAACTCCTGAAAGGCTGGCTTGACGACCGCCCCGAACCCGCTCTCCTGGAAGCATGGAGGGAATACGCGATGGAACTCGCCAAAGAACTTGATGATGCAAGCCTTGCGGAGGTACGACGACTCACCATGGACCGCGCTCGCCGGATTGCGGAATTGACTGGAGGTATCCTGGGGCTTTCCCACCAAATCTCCAAAAGTGAAGAACATGCGTTGATCGACTTGGCTCGCGCGTTTGAGAAACCCAACTCACGGGACGGCTTGCGCCGTTCCGCTACCGAACTATAAATGCAGGGCGCGTGCCAAATGGCACTCACCTTGTTAGCGAATGGTTCCCATTCGTAGTGGAAGTCGCCAAGACTTCCTTTGATTTAATCGCGAAACAAGGAACTCTGGCGAGTTCCACTACCAAAGTGAGTTGCGAATCCTTGACGTGAATGAAAACGGTGTCGGCTGCCAGTTTCTCCCAAGAGTCTTTCAAATCCAAGACGCGAAGTTGGAAATGGCTGAAGTCAAAAACCGCTTTGAACGATGGGCTCTCGACTTGATCGAGCAACCAACGAACGTGGTCGGGCAGATGCGCTGCGCCGCTGATATGAGATTTGATCGCGATGACCGTCTCAGCCTATCCTAAGTCGAATACAAACAATCGAGTTGCTCAGGAACGAGTTCAAATGGGAGAGCGAGGCTCCTGCCGAGCTTACGACGCTAAGGTTCGGCAGGAGCCTCACCCTCCCTTGCAAAGAATGGATTCTTTTGGCAAAGCCTTTGGAAACATGATTGCAGGGGTGACCGTACCCTCCCGAGCAACCCAGTGGTAGGGCTAATCCATGTAGATAAACTCATTGGTATTGAAGAGTGCCAAGCAAGCGGCAAGCCAACGCGTTTCGCTCGAACCTTCTTCGCGCTGAACGAACTCAATGAACCATTTCTTTTCGTCCGAGTCTGGCCGGCGACCAAGTGCAATCAGGAACAGACGCTCCAGTGCTCCATCATCCATAGAGCTGACATTCGTATTCCGAGATTGAGATTCTTGAAAAACTTGCTGACGAAGTCCTAGGCTACACTCCATGGAAAACGGACTGTTGAGCATCTGCAGAGCTTGTGTCGCAGTAGTCGAACGGTACCTTTTTGGGCAACTTGCGCCCGCATCGGGTCGATCAAAGGCATCCAGTAGTGGGTAGCGTAAATTCCGTCTGGCAAATGTATAAATGCTTCGCCGAACATGGTCCGACTTCAGTTCGCTAACTTGCCATTGCCCCTTCAAAAGTGTGCCGACCAGTTCCTCCGGGATAGGTGGCATGACCCCTTCTCCGCCTCGCTCGAAGTTGATCAATCCAGCCACAAATAACATCGAGTCTCGGATTTCCTCAGCGTCCATACGCTGTCGCGGAAAGCGGCTGTAAAGGCGGTTGTCTCGGTCCAAACGAATTCGATCGACCCAGTCCGCGTCGTTGTCCCCGCATTTGCTTGCCTGACGGTAGGTCGATGACAAGACGATTAAGCGTTGAATGGACTTTAGACTCCAATTCTGTCTGCGAAGTTCAGTCGCCAACCAATCGAGCGTTTCCAGGTGGGTGGGCGAAGCAGCCGTTACCCCCACGTCGCTTGGATTCTCAAACAAACCTTTTCCAAAATGGGATTGCCATAGTCGATTGACGATCACACGCGAGGTGAGCGGGTTTTCTGGTTGGAACAACCATTTCGCAAAATCGCCGCGAGGATCCTTTGCGTCAAGATACGCGATGGGTTCCGACGTACTGGCGGCGATACGAGGAACGGCTGGCCGAACAATCGGTCCGGGTTGCCGAACTTCGCCGCGGAAGTAGAACCGCGGCGCCAAACTTGGATGGATCGATGCGGATGAGAACGCGACGAACTCCTTGTCTCTTTGCAAAACAGGGACGGCAGGCTCGAACACGGCTCGAAGGCGATAAAAGTCCCCTTGGCTCAACGCATCGTACTTGTGATCGTGACACTGAGCGCAATGAAATTGCAATCCAAGAAGTGCAGATCCCACGGTCGATGTCAGTTCATTCAATCGATCATGTCGCCTAAGCTCTTGATCGTTGATGTCCGGCATGTCCGGGCCAGCCAGGCCAAACATGGTGGCAATGCGTTGTTTCGGATCGGGATGGGATTCACCCGTTAATTGTCGCAAGACGAATTCATCAAATGACATATCGCTGTTCAGTGAATCGATTACCCAGTCCCGATATTGCCAAGCGGTCGAGCGAACGCGGTCATGTTCAAATCCATCCGTTTCCGCAAAGCTGGCAAGGTCCAGCCAAGGCTGTGCCCAACGCTCTCCATAACAGGGCGAGGCAAGAAAACGATCTACCCAGCGCTCGTATGCTTGAGGTTCATCCTCTTCGAGGTACTCCGCCAGCTCTTCGGGAGTTAGCGGTAACCCCAGCAAATCCAACTTGAGCCTTCGTAAAAGCGTTGCGGGATCAGCCTGGGGTGCAGGCGAAAGCCCTGCGGATTCAAGTGCCGCCAACATGAAATAGTCGAAACCAACCTTGGGCCAATCGCGAGCGTTCACCGAGGGAGACAGGCCTACCGATATCGGACGAAATGCCCAATGTTCGCGATCGCTCGAAACGATTGGGCGTTCGGAATACTCGCGCTCGGAAGCGGTCTTGTTATCATCTGCCACCAGTCGCTGCCCTAGCGGCAAGCACGCGGCCAGAACGATGAGACAGGTCTGCCGCCACACACGGCAAAGCCAAACGAAACAACGCGTTTTAAGATGCTTCACGTCAGAATCTCCCGAACGATTTCTACGTCGCTGGTTGGGCCGATTAACCGCTCATCCAAACCATTGTGCAGATACGACAACGCTTCCGGATCCAGTCCGAGCAAATGAAGGAGCGTTGCGTGGAAGTTGCGGATAGGGACAGGCTTTTCGATCGCTCTCAATCCAACGGCATCGGTTGCACCGTAAGCCATTCCACCCTTGATTCCTCCGCCGGCCAACCAAACCGTATAACCCCACGGGTTGTGGTCCCGACCGGTCTTGGATTCGCTCATAGGCATTCGACCAAATTCTCCACCCCATATCACAAGCGTATCGTCCCATAGTCCACGTCGCTTGAGATCTCGAAGGAGACCAGCCACAGGTCGATCCGTCGCAGCGCACATTTTGGAGTGGTTTTCCTCGATATCGGAATGGGCATCCCAACCGTTGGTGTTCCCGGAATGGACTTGAACGAAACGCACTCCCCTTTCAACCATTCGGCGCGCCAACAAACATCGGTGCCCAAATTCTTGAGTCACTTTATTGTCGATTCCATACAGCCCAAGCGTTTCCTGCGATTCGTCTTTGAGATCGACGAGGTCTGGAGCTGCCGCTTGCATGCGAAATGCTAACTCATACGAGTTGATTCGCGCTGCAAGTTCCTCGTCGTCATCGCGAGCCGCCAAATGACGTTGGTTCATTCGTTGAATCAAATCCAAAGCGGGTCGTCTGCCGAGTTCATTGAGAGACTCTTGGGATCGTAGATTGAGGATGGGCTTTGGACCCGGGCGCATCGTGATCCCCTGATAGGTCGCAGGCAAGAACCCGCTTCCCCACGCTGGTGGTCCACCCTTTAAGCCGCCGCCTGGATCGGGTAAGACGACAAATGCGGGTAAATCTTGATTCTCGCTTCCAAGACCGTAGGCGACCCATGATCCAGCGCTGGGGCGACCCATCAGTACGCTCCCCGTGTTGGTTTGATAGACGGCTTGCGGATGATTGACACTGTCTCCGTGCATGCTCCGAATCAGACACAAGTCGTCCGCGCATTCCGCGATCTCCGGAAGAAAATCGCTAATCTCGATTCCTGATTTGCCCCTAGCTTGGAACTTGCGGATCGAAGGCAAAAGAGGGTTTTTCGCGACCTTGCGACGAGTCAGGACTTCGCCAAAACTATCGGGCAAAATCTGGCCAGCCAGCTTCTCCAGATCTGGTTTCGGATCAAACAAATCAACATGGCTTGGCCCGCCATGCATAAAAAGCCATATGACTCGTTTGACCCGAGGCGCGAAGTCCGTCGGTTTAGGTGACGGAGATTCATAAGCCTTTGCCAAATTCAGCGTCGATTGATTTAGGAAAGACAATGCCAAAGCCCCTAAACCATTTCCTGACGACGAAAAGAAGTGACGCCTCGAAATGGGATTCTGCTCGCAAGTAAAAATCATCTTTGAGCTCTCGTCAATCGATTTGATGTTCATCCGTCTTCAGTTTTATCCGCCATTGGGCGCTGGCGGGCTGTTGATTTAGTGAAGTCGTTATTGGGTAAGGGCGGTACGACGGACTTCCAAGTCCGTCGATGGGGAATTCGACGGACTAGGAAGTCCGTCGTACCATTAAATCAACAGCCCGCTGGCCCACGGTTTTCCATGAACTGGTCGCCAGCGCGTTATCAACCAGACGCTAGCGAGTTCCGGTGGATGAGGGCTCTTGGAGGGAAAACAGACTCTGGGAGGGAAAACACTAGTGTAGCTCATGTTTTGAGGCATGACAGGCTGGAAGCCTATCCCACTTTCGGCTAACTTTTCAGCAAGTTTTGCATGATATGGCCGTGGACATCCGTTAGGCGGAAATCGCGACCTTGATAACGAAATGTTAAGCGTTCGTGGTCGAAACCTAAGCAATGCAGGACGGTTGCGTGAAGGTCATGGATAGGAACTGGCTCGTTGACGATGTTGTATCCGTAGTCGTCGGTCTCCCCGATCACAGCCCCGGGGCGCATGCCCCCGCCTGCCATCCACATCGTGAAACACCGTCCATGATGATCGCGACCATAGTCGTCTTGCAAGGAACCTTGGCTATAAACAGTTCGTCCAAACTCGCCCCCCCAAATCACCAGCGTATCCTCTAACAATCCTCGCTGTTCCAGATCGGTGACGAGCGCCGCCTGGGCTTGATCGATGTCCTTGCATTGCTTGGGGATATTCGAAGGTAGATTGCCATGGTTGTCCCAGCCTCGATGATACAACTGGACAAATCGAACCCCTCGCTCGACCATCCGCCTCGCCATCAAACAGTTCGCCGCAAAACTCCCAGGTTTCTTAGCATCTGGACCGTACAGTTCCATCGTCGCCTCCGACTCCGTGGACAAATCCGTCAGTTCCGGCACCGAAGCTTGCATCCGGAATGCCATTTCGTATTGTTCGATGCGCGTTGCGATTTCGGGATCGCCATCTTGTTGTTGTTGAATCCCATTTAGTTTCGCTAAGCCGTCCAGCATGTTTCGACGCATGTCGCGATCCACGCCCGCTGGGTCGTTGAGATACAGCACTGGGTCGCTGCCGCTTCGGAACTTGACTCCTTGATGATTGGATGGCAAGAAACCACTTCCCCATAGTCGATCGAGCAACCCTTGATTGGAATCATTTCCGGAACCATGGGAGATCATGACGACGAAAGCCGGGAGATCTTCGGCCTCACTCCCGAGTCCATAACTGAGCCACGAGCCCATTGATGGGCGGCCAGGCTGCTGTGAGCCGGTTTGCATGAAGGTAATGGCAGGGTCATGGTTGATGGCCTCGGTATGCATGGACCGCACGATACACAACTTGTCTGCGATTTTGGCTGTGCACGGCAATAGATCGCTAAACCAAGCTCCGCTTTGGCCATGTTGTGCGAATTTGAATTTAGGAGCAACGACCGGAAAACTCTTTTGTCCGGAGGTCATGCCTGTTAGCCGTTGCCCTTGACGGATACTTTCTGGGAGCTCCGAACCATGCAGCGAAGCAAGCTTGGGTTTGTAGTCCATCATTTCCAATTGCGAAGGTCCGCCCGATTGAAAAAGGTAGATAACGCGTTTGGCTTTCGGAGCAAAGTGAGGCAATAGATCTGACGCAGCCATGGCCGGATGGAATCCGCATTGCATCAAGCTAGATAAAGCCGCCGAACCCGTGATCGATCTGCGCAGAAAAGTCCTTCGAAGCAACGAGCGACGATGATTGAGTAACGTTTGCATCATGATTATCGCTTCGAAATGGTCTCATCTAAATTCAAGAGCGTGCTGGCCACCATGGTCCAGCTCGCAAGTTCGACGGGATCGATGGTCGCATCCGCTGGAGTTTTCCCAACCCCAATCAAGGCGTCGGCATGCTTGGGGTTTGCCGAAAAACGCTTGGCCGCGTCGCGTAATATCTTCGAAAGAATGAGTTGCTCCTCGGGTCGAGGGTATCGCGAAAGGCAACATCGAACGCCGTGTTGAATCCGATCCGCTTCCTGCGCACCCCCGCGAAGGATCATCTCGGTTGCCAGCATTCGCGACGCTTCCACATAGGTTGGGTCGTTGAGCAGCACGAGGGACTGCAATGGTGTGTTGGTACGAGCTCGGCGCGCCAAGCAGACTTCGCGATTCGGCGCATCGAAACTCATCATCGATGGGGGAGGACACGTTCGCTTCCAAAAAGTATACATACTGCGGCGATATAACCCTTCGTCCGCGTCCGCAACATATTTACCTTTTCGCTCGACCGTCACATCCTCCCAAAGACCGGCAGGTTGATAAGGTTTGACGCTAGGGCCACCCACTCGAGTTCGCAACAAACCGCTTATGGCTAAAGCATTGTCTCGGACCGTTTCAGCGGCCAATCGATAGCGTGGGCCCCGTGCAAGGAGTCGATTCTCTGGATCGCGGTCCATCGTCGCGGGCGTTACCTTCGATTCTTGTCGATAGGTATCGCTCATCACGATCAGCTTTTGCAACGCTTTTACATCCCAGCCACTGTCGATCAATCGTGTGGCTAACAGGTCCAGAAGTTCTGGATGGCTTGGCGGCTCGCCCGTGATGCCAAAATCCTCCGCTGTTTTGACTAATCCCGTGCCAAAATAGTGTTGCCACCATCGATTGACGGCCACACGGGCGGTCAATGGGTTGCGGGCATCTACTAACCATTTGGCCAACTCCAAACGTCCGACAGGGATTTCCGCTGGGAATGAATTCAATACGGACGGAACATTCGCGGACACTTTGACGGTCGGTTGATCGTATTGTCCCCGTTTCAGAACAAACGTGTCGCGCGGAGTTGGCATTTCCCGTAGGACCATTACGGCTGGCGTTTCCTCTTCAAGCTTTGCTCGCGCCTTGGTCTTGCTTTCAATCTCTTGTCGCCAAACTGGAAACTCAGAATCGATGCGTGTGAGATAGAGTTCTTGCAACTGTTTTTTTTGCTCGCTAGACTGCTGATCCTTTGGTAAATGGATCCAATCCGAAACTCCCGTGAGCGGAGAATCATGAAACAATTGGACAACCTGATTGGCCAACAATGGACCTCGAAAAAGGTTCAACTCATCGATCCGACCAAGGAATGGAAGTGTTTTCTCTCGCTTTCCTAGGTGAAATGACTTCGAAGTTGCGATCGAGCCGTTTAACGTATCGTTGCTGACATCCAATGCCACGAGTTTCGAATCGACATAGATCTGGATGGAGGAAGCCTTGCGCCCGCTCGCATACGATAAAACGATGTGATGCCACGCGTTGAGCGAAATAGGATTTTTGGTGATCACTTTAATGGCATTGTCAGGCCAATGGTGGACCATATGAGCGGCAATTTTGCCGCTCTCGATCAACAGGTCGTACCCTCGAAAGTTTTCCGCTTCATCCATCTTGGAAACGATCGCCATTGAACTGTTCGCTGTAGGAAACACCCAAGCGCTGATCGAAAACGAATCGTTGCCATCCCAATTGCCAGTGTTCCCCAAGTCAACATGCGATTGCCCATCCAACTGGATGGACAACCCTTTCTTTCCTTCTTGACGCGATACTTCAGTAGGAATAGGGCCAAACGTTGCACCCGAGACCGAGTCAGCAACGTTCGTGGAATCCGCTTCATCCATGGAGAATTGATGCAGTTTTTCGTTGCCGAACTGCTTTCGAAACTCATCGACGGAATGGTTCACCAACCATTGCTGCAACAAAGAGTCTGCGTTTTGCTCTCGATCACGCATTCGGTTTTTTAGTTGTTGAATCTCGGCATCGATGGCCTTAAGGGCCACTTCTTGGTCAGTCGAAGGAACACGAATGAACGGTTCAGCTGCAACAAACTTGCTGTAGCTGGCTTGCTTTTCGTCCAGGTTGTTGAAGATCGCGAAAAACTGATAGTATTCCGATTGCGAGATGGGGTCGAATTTATGATCGTGGCAACGAGCACATTGCATGGAAAGCCCCAGGAAGATTGTCGAAGTGGTATGAACACGATCCGCCACGTATTCCACTCGGTATTCCTCTGGAATGATGCCCCCCTCGGTGTTGTGTCCTTGATTGCGAAGGAATGCAGTGGCGACCAATTGATCGCGAGTTGGGTTGGGCAATAGATCGCCAGCCAGTTGTTCTAGGATGAATTGGTCATAAGGCATATTGTTGTGGAAGCTGCGAATCACCCAGTCTCGCCAAGGCCACATCGTGCGATCCTCGTCGTTGTTGTATCCGTTGGTGTCTGCATAGCGAGCTTGGTCTAGCCAGTTCATGGCCATGCGTTCTGAGTAGCTTTCCGACTGCAACAAGCGATCGACCACCTTTTCGTAAGCGTTGTCGGAGGGGTCATTCAGAAATGCATTGAGTTTGTCCAGAGTAGGCGGCAAGCCAGTCAAATCGAGACTCACTCGCCGAATCAATGTTCCACGATCTGCTACGGGGGCGGGGGTTCGTTGTTCGAGTTGCAATCGCTCGCGGACCAAGATGTCAATTGGGTTGACTGCCGCGAGTCCTCGCGGATCGATCGAGGTTGGCACCCGTTTGGGAAGCTCGAAGGCCCAGTGTTTGGAGTAAACCGCCCCTTGTTGGATCCATCGATTCAGCAGTTCTTTTTGAACGTCCGTGAGATCCCGTTTATGAGAAGCAGGTGGCATCCTTTCCTCGGGGTCCGTTGAGAGAATGCGTTGGATCAGTTGACTCGCATCAGGATCATGCGGAACGATGGCGAGGTTTTCAAGAGCGCTCTCGCGCACGTCCAGTCGCAATTCCGCTTGGCGGCTCGTTTCATCCGGACCGTGACAATTCCAGCAGTGATTGGAAAGGATCGGTTGAATCTCCCGAGAGAAATCAACCTGGTTGTCTTTATCGTCGCCCAACAGATAGTAATGGGAATTCATCCAAAACGCTCCGATGAGCAGTCCGGTCCACATCAAACGTTTTTTTAATGCCATGCGTAAGGGTTGGAGGTTTGTGGTTCAGATGGGAGGATGTAGGCTGGTTGGAAATGGAAACTCACATGATATCCACTTCTGATATCTACTTCTGATCAGCCGCAGGGCGCTAGGGGCTTGTTGATTTAGTTGCTTTAATGGTACGACGGACTTCCAAGTCCGTCGAATTCCCCATTGACGGACTTGGAAGTCCGTCATACCGCCCTTAACCAATAACGACTTCACTGAATCAACAAGCCGCTGGTGCGTTGCGGCTGATTAGGATGTTTAGTAACCTCATTTCAACAGCCAAGCCACAGCCGACGCTTGTTTCTCGCCAGCGTCACCTGTGAAGGTGACGAGCTCGTCTTGTTTTGCGCTGGATCGATAGGCCTCTGCAACGAGCTCGGGTCCTTTTCCTTCGCCTGCCAGCCACAGTGGATTCGAAGCACCCAATGCGAGCATGCCGGGCAAGTCAAGGTACTTTGACCCGCCAGGAAGAAACATCTCGTCTCGATAGTCGAGTATTTTTCCGAAGCGGAATCCGTTCGTGTCCAATGCAGCTCGATCAATGGCTTTTCCTGCAAGGGCCCGTGCTGCAGCCACGATAGGTCCGGTCCGGCCCCAGCCAGCAACCGAAACAGTGGTGGGACTCGGGTGCGCTGCGACCTTTGCGTTGTGTAGAAAACTCACAATACTGAGAACGTCGTGCGTCCGCTGCGCAAAGAGTGCGTGGTTGTAACCAAACGTATAGCCTGCGAACTCTCGGGGGCCCGATACCACAGGCGTTTGCTTAACCGGTTCGCCGCTTTGCAAAAGGAGATCGGCACCAAGGACTGTAGCTCCGCTTTGCACGAGTTTCTGAACAGCGGGCTTTAAGTTTCCATCGGTGCCTCGCAGCGCCGACTTCCCGTTATCATCGAGCCAAACAACGGCGTGCCCATTCCAGTTTTTCGGATACAGCCAGACGGTGTTTATTTCTTCGCCAAACTTCTTGTTGGCGAGCACGCCAGTCATTTCGACAAAATCCCCTCGATCCTGCTTGTCCTTGAGCTTCCATTCCGATTCGCCCGCACTTGCGTAGGTGCGACCAATAAGGACTTCGAAGGCCGGACCAATGTCCTTGCGCAATCCTTCGAGCGTCGCAGCACTCTTTGCAAGTTGCTTGTCCGAATCTTCCGTAAACCATTTGAGTAGGGATCGCTCAAATTCGGGGTCGGCAGCTTTCGGAGCGGGGTGTTGCGCATCCCAGACCGTGAGTTGCTCGCGAGTGAGTGGCGCGAAGTCTTCTTCGATGACGGGTGTTGGTTTACCTAATTTGAAGTGTTTGTTTAGGAATGTGTAGAAGGCTGAACGTGTAACGGCGTTGTAGTTGTGTGGGAAGTGCTCGCCGCGGAGAAGCATAACGTTATCCTTCTTGCCGTAGGAGTTGTAGAGTTTTTGAATATCTGGGAAGCCCTTGGTGGCCAATTCCTTAGTCCAGTCGTTTGCCGTGTTCATGCCTTGAGGCTTAGGGGCGAACAGGCTTGCGAACTCGATATTGCCGGTATTCACCCGCAAGAGGGATGAATTCTCGCAAGTGCAGCCACCTTGCATGGCCGTGCTCACCATCACGCATGGAAAGGAAAGTTGAATACGATCATCGATCGCAGCAAGAAGCATTGTTTGTGTGCCACCACCGCTAGCCCCTGTAATTGCCGTGCGTTCTGGATCCACCTCAGGCAGACTTAGCAAGAAATCGAGACCGCGCACAGCGTTCCATGTTTGCAGTCCCATAATACTCTGCAAATGCGACTCCGCTTGAGGACTATACAGACCCCAGTTTTCGGTCTTGTTCATCTCCGGACGTTGCTTTGCAAAACGGTGAACCACTTCGCTGGAAAACTGAATGGAGTCGGAATCGCTGAGCATGTCCCATTGCCAAACGACGCAACCCATTCGAGCTAGCTGCACACAAAGTGCTTGGAAAATGCTGCGTCCGGATTTTTCAAAACGCTCACCGCCGGCCGCGATTTCCTTTCGAACGTTGTTTTCCGACTCCAACGAGAGCCTCGCATCTTTCCAGTGACCATGCGCAAACATCACACCAGGCACCCTGCCCGAAATGTTTTTGGGACGATACAGGCTGCCAGTGACAAAAAAGCCAGGCGCACTTTCGAAATAAACTTTCTCGATTGTGTACCCCTCTTGGTCTATTTTTCCATGAATCACCGCATTGAGCGGTGACTTGGTCGGCATGGGCCAGAGACCTTCGGCTACCAGGATTTGTCGCCTTACGTATTCCTTGCGTGTTTCCCAATCGCTCAAGGAGTCGGGCGGAGTGAATGGAAAGTACCCATTTAAATCCTTGAGCGGTTTAAGTCGAGAATCGTCCGCGCGGATAGGCTGAACGATGCCAAACAGTGCGACGATGAAGAATAAGAATCGATTCATGGTGAGTCCTGGCGAGGAAAGGGGGGAAACCAGCGTTTGGGTGAAGGTCATGTTACCACTGGCGTAAAGCCAATGGCATAAGGTCGAGTGCCTACCATCAGGAGGTTACCCCAAGCAGGCCTCTCGAAAATTGGAAATCGACAAATCCTTGTTCGTTTGCGATCGGTGTCCGAGCACGCTCCGCGACGTCGACGAGTAGTTTTCTCAATGTGACTTCGTCATAGTCCGCGTTGCCGGAAAGGAAAAAATCAATGTCATCGGCAGAGATTGCGTTGCTTGCCGTTGCTTCCGCGACCTGAATGACGGGTAGCATTGGGTGCCCTTGACGCGCATGCTGACTGACAACGGCAAGTGCGAGATGTGCCCCACAGGCACCGAGTCCTGTAAGGTTCTCTACCCAATGGTCCGTTTCGCTATCGATGATATGCAAGCCCGCTTGTTGAAGCGGTTGACCATAGGCAAGTGTTGCGTGAGGCGGCTTCGTTCCAAATAATCTTGCAAGGAAACTTGGATTCGCCAAAAGGGAATCCTTTTCATTGATAAGCACAGAGCCGCCGCGGTGGACAATCCCGCATGCGATGGCAGCAAGGGCCTTGGCCGTGGATTCACTGACTTTGGAAGTCGTCATCATTCCCAGAGCGAGCGACCCGAGGTCGGTTGTCATGCTCGTAGGAAGCGGAGCGGTAGTAAGTTTCTCCTCGAACCAGTCTTCGATCTTGTCCAGCACCTTGGCAATTCCACCGTCAAGTTGAACACTCGCCCACCCAAAGCGAGCAGCACTCACTCCGGCGGATTGGAGTTCATTGCGCATAACATCGTTCGTGATTTTCTCGCAACCATGTTCGAGCAAAACGGCGGCAGCGACGTTGGGATGAGTGACATATCCGATGTAGGATCGATGCAATAGTTTAAAAAGTGATTCGCCCGATGATCCGCAAGCTTCGGTGTGCGTTAGCGCAACGAAACGCGATATGCCATACCTTTGACCGAGCTGCGATTGGTTCAATCGGTCGGCAGCCAGCCGGGAAATTTGAGACGAGCAAAGACTCATTGGCAGGACCAATCCAATCCGTTCGGTTGCAAATCCATTTTCCGTTTGGAACACTCTCAGCGATTGCATCTCCGAAACGCTCGCCGTTGGTTTTGCTGCAATTTGCAAAGGAATGCCATCCGGTGGAACGCGTGCTTGCAGTTCCGTCAGGTGCGAGCAGTCCGTTTGTGGCCAATTGCGCCAAAGGGAAACTTGCGAATGGCCCGCGTGCTCGCCTTTGGTCTTTCGGCCTGAAGCCGTCGCGATCGCTATCTCGAACGATTCAGCCGCCAGAGCGTCGAATGGCTCACCGTCCAGATATCGCCCCGCATTGATGTCCATTTCGTGGCTGAGCAATCGATGGCGTCTCGAGGTAGTCGTGATTTTGAGTGTTGGCACAAAAGGAAAATTGGTGACAGAACCGTTCCCCGTGACAAACAATATCAGGTTGCAACCAGCAGCAACTTGGCCAGCGATCCCTTCGAGGTCGTTGCCGGGTCCATTCATAAAATAGAAACCTGGCTCGCTAAGCGGCTCGGCGTAATTCGTTACAAAATCGAGCGGCGTGCGTGGATCTTTCTTATGGACAGCGCCGACAGATTTCAAGGCAATGTTGTAGAGACCTCGGAACTTGTTTCCTCCAGATGGATTGCTTTCGGAGGAGACACCATGCCACGACAGATAGGTTTTGAATTCGTCGATGACACCGAGAAACTTGCGTGCGGTTTCCAGGTCACGAACGTTTCGAAGGATATAAGCCTCAGCACCGACGGCTTCGTCCGTTTCCGTCAACACGCCCGTGCCACCGTGGCGAATGATTTCATGCACCATTGCACCAGCGAGCGGGTTGCCAGAAACGCCCGAAAACGCATCCGAACCACCGCATTGCAGTGCGACACGCAAATTGCTAATTGGTTCCTCTGTCCGCGAGAGCGATGCAGTATCCTTTGCAAAACCGCGAACAATCTGCTCAGCATCCGCCAAACCGGCGGCAAGTCCACTGGGCAACGACAGAAACACATGCGGCACATGTTCCAGTGGATAGTTGTTTGCCAGCATGAAAGCCTTGAGTCGTTCATTCGTGATCGGTTCGACTCCGTAGTCCACTGCGAGTATTGCGGCAACGTTAGGATGAACAACAAAACCTGCCAGCGAGCGCAGAACCTCCGTCGTGTTGTTGGGTTCGCTCGTGCCGCCACCTTCCGTGTGTGCAATCGCTACGATTCCATCGAGCGCAGGATAGTCACTCACGAGCGATTGCATTCTCGAAGCAAGCAGCCTTGCGAAGCTCGCGGTCCGCGAAGAGGTACCCAAAACAACGATGAAGTTTCGAGTACCGACTCCACGTTTACCAGGTCGACGAAATCCATAAAAGGTTCTCACAACATCGCTACGGGTTACCTGCGGGCCGGCTTGAAAGGAGTTTTGGTCCAACAAATACGATTCAAGAAGATCGGAAAAGTTCGGCTTGGACGGCAGTACTGCTTTGGCAATTTGACGCAAGGCAAGGGCGTCGATCATCGACTGATTGCAAACATATTCTCCAGCGGCGATATCGGCGAGCGCCGTTCCAAAGGACAGCCCCCAAGAAAGCAGCGGTTCGCCCAACGCGATGGGGCGAACCGCAAAGCGGTGTCCCTCGAGAACCGTGTGCGAAAAAATCCAATTTGCATTGGAAAGCGTCACGACCGTACCGACGTCAATTCGACGGGTGGCTATTGCTACGTTATCGTTCGGGGCAGGGAGTCGACCGATCGAGGCGAGGGGAATGGGGTCCGTTTTAATCCGTGGATTCCTTTTTTGCCAATGAGAGACGGCACGAGGTGGGGATTGGGAATGAATGCTTAAAATTGTAGCATTGTTGGCACTTGGTTGGCGAGCGGTAGACCGAAATCTACCTCGTCCCGCGGTTGGCGTGGATGGGATTCGCCACCCCTGAGAGCACCTTGAGATGTCGAACAAATTGAGAATCAAGAGGGAGGGCGAGGCCACCGCTCTCAACATCTTTGCAATGTCGAATGCGTTGGAAACCAATGGGAGGGCGAGGCTCCTGCCGAGCTTAATACGCAATGGTTCGGCAGGAGCCTCACCCTCCCAAGCAAGGAATGGATTGGGCAAAGTCGAGGAAAACATGTTTAGTGGGATTGCCTCAACCTCCCGGGATTGAAGGTGTTGGGCAAAACCGGTGAATCCAAGGCCTTGATTCCTTCTTTTGGTCTCTGCGGCTAAACTAAGAAGACGACGAACAAAATGGACTCTTGCAATGTCCCCTGTTTCTCGAAATCACCCTCCGTTCCCCTTTTACTTTGCCTCTTGGAAATTGCGTTTTATGGACAAGCCAAACCTTTCAAGTTCCCTTCTTTCCTCCAGCGAGCTGATGGCGGATCCTAGAATTGCTCGCGCCAAAGAATTGTTGGCAGACGCATTGAAAGAGCACAGCCTCAAGATTGATGCGATTCGTCCGCCGAATCCAGAGCTTCTAACCGAGTATCAGGACTCTCTGAGCCGACTTGCAGTGGCTCGCGGTGGTGCACCTTACTTCCCCTACATAACCAGTGGGATTGGAAACGGCCCTTTTGTGGAATTGGGCGATGGGAGTGTAAAGCTCGACTTTATCGTAGGAATCGGTGTTCACGGTATGGGGCACAGCCATCCCGCCATGCTCGACGCGACGATTGACGCTGGGCTGGAAGACACGGTGATGCAAGGAAATCTTCAACACAATTCGGCGTCGTTGGCCATGTGTGAGCGATTGCTTGAATTATCCAATCAACAGGGTGCCAAGTTGGACCATTGCCTTTTGAGCACCAGCGGAGCGATGGCAAATGAAAACTCACTCAAGATCGCGTTCCACAATCGTTTTCCAGCATCCAGAGTGATTTGCATGGACAATTGCTTCGCTGGCAGAAGTCTGGCCTTGGCTCAATTAACGGACCGCCCCGCCTATCGGGCCGGGCTTCCTAAGACGCTCGATGTCGACTTCATCCCCATGTTTCATCCGTCCGATCCCGAGGGGACGACGCAAGGTGCCATTGAGACGCTCAAGAAACTATTGGCAAGACATCCTGGCGAATACGCGTGCCTGTGGCTCGAACTTGTAGCCGGCGAAGGGGGATACTACCCGGGCACCAAACCCTACTTTGAGCAGCTATGCAAGATTTGTCATGAGCACAAAGTATTGATCATCTTTGATGAGGTACAGACTTTCTCGCGATTGAGTCAACCTTTTGCGTTCCAGCATTTTGGCCTTGATGCATATGCGGATCTTGTGACGCTTGGCAAGATCACACAGGTCTGTGCCACTCTCTACGGTGAGTCGCTCAAACCAAAAGGACCGGTACTCTCACAAACGTTTACCGGAGCAACGGCTTCCATTCGCTGCGGACTGGCCGTCCTTGACGAATTGGAATCGAAAAAGTGCTTTGGGGCGGATGGTTGGAACATGCAGCGCCACCGATATTTCAAATCCAAATTAGAAGCGTTGGCAAAGAAGCATCCGGGCAAGATTAGCGGCCCGCATGGCGAAGGCATGATGATTGCATTTACGCCTGGAAACGGGGGGGCCGACGAGGCCAAAGACATGCTCATGCGATTGTATCATTTGGGTCTCATGGGATTTCTCGCTGGCGGCAATCCAACTCGGATTCGATTTCTGCCGCCACCGGGCGTCACGACAGAAAAACACATCGACTTGGCTTGCGAGCTCATCGAACAAGCGATCGTTTAGAGTAACGACGCCATTCTCCCGGGATGCGTTGGACAGAGGGTACTCAAATTTGGTGCGAATAAGTGTTTTCGTAGCCGAGCGGCGCGAGTTGCCCTATGATTTGCGTCACCGGACAGCTTGCGCTGTTCCGCTACAAAGTGAGAGCCTTTCGGCCTCGCCCAACCAAGTCATAGCTAGGGAGGGTGAGGCTCCTGCCGAACCATTGCGTCGTAAGCTCGGCAGGAGCCTCGCCCTCCCATGGATTTTCTCATAGCCAGAATCGTTTTGGCTATAATGCGACTAACCTTTCCTCCCACTTTTTCCACCAGCGAGATTGAACCACATGCGTTTTAAACTTTCTTTCGTCGTTGCTTCTATCTTTTTCTTCGTTCCAATAGGTGCTACTTTGCAATCGCAAGCTCAGGCTCCCAAGCGCACGCTTGGCACGATCGAGCGTTTCGACAGCCAACTTGACAAGCTATTGGATCCAGCGGCCAAGCTTGAAATACTAGCAGATGGATTCACTTGGACCGAAGGCCCGGTCTGGATGGGGGATGCCACCAACGGGCATTTGCTTTTTTCCGACATCCCACGCAACAGCATTTTCAAGTGGACCGCCAAGGATGGAATTCAATTGTTCATGAATCCTTCGGGATACACCGGGGTAAGCTATTATGGCCTCGAACCCGGCAGCAATGGTCTCCTAAAAGATCTCGATGGGAACTTGGTCTTGTGCGAGCATGGTGATCGACGCGTCAGTGTGCTGACTCCGGGTGGTGGCAAACGAACCTTGGCAGACAACTATCAAGGCAAACGGCTCAATAGTCCCAACGATGCCGCGCTCAAGTCGAACGGCGATCTCTATTTCACGGATCCTCCATACGGTTTACCATCGCGTGAAAACGACCCGCGCCGAGAGCTCGAGCATTTTGGTGTTTATAGGATCTCCAAAAAAGATGGCTCTCTGACGTTGTTAACGACAGAATTAGCACGCCCCAATGGCATCGCGTTTTCACCCGACGAAAAGACACTCTACGTCGCTCAGAGCGATCCCAAGAATGCCATCTGGATGAGCTTTGCGGTCCAAGCGGACGGAACGTTGAGCAAGGGAACCTTGTTTTATGACGCAACCAATGAAGTTGGCAAGATGCCGGGTTTGCCCGATGGACTTTCGGTTGACACGCAAGGAAACCTATGGGCAAGTGGACCGGGTGGCATTTGGATTTTCAGCAAAGAAGCCAAGCTGTTGGGTCGTATCAACACAGGTGAACGGACAAGCAACTGTGCCTTTGGCGAAAATGGAATGAGCCTCTTCGTCACGGTTGACAGTTATATGTGTCGGATCGCTACGAAGGTTAAAGGAACGCCATAGGGTAATTGCACTAAACCGCGAAGCGGTGCAACATCATAGCCCTGGGGCGCGCATTGCACCCCGGGAACATGCGTCTCAACCCATTCGATTCCCATCGGGGTTAAACAACCCACAGCGTTTGCGGGATGCTTGGAAACCATTGCATGTTTGATTGTCGTGGTCCGATATCTTTAGTAGACTTGGTGCAACGGCGCGGCATTTTGCCACGACTACGTTCGGGATGCGCAGTTTCGAGCTCATTTTTGTTCATTGGGAATGCGATGCGATCAATAACCATGGTTTTGGTGTTGCAAGTGGTTTGGGCAGCAATGTTTTTGTCGGCCGCCGAAGATTCGGCCGCCGCCGAAGATATTGTTTCGTTCAACAGGGACGTCCGCCCGCTTTTGTCCGACCGTTGCTTTGCGTGTCACGGCCCCCATGCAGACAAACGCGAGGCGAAATTGCGACTGGACTCTCCCGATGGAGACGAGGGGCCATTTGAACCGCGCGACGGACACACAGTGATTAAACCGGGTGATTCGGATTCCAGCGAACTCTGGTTACGACTGATCTCGGATGATTCTTCGCTGCACATGCCGCCCCCCGATTCGGGAAAGAAGCCTTTGACGCAAGATCAGCGTGAACTGATTCGGCGATGGATATTGCAGGGAGCCAAGTATGAAAAATTTTGGTCGTTTGAACCACCAAGGGACCAGATATTGCCCTCAGTCAACAATACAACTTGGTCGGCGAATGGAATCGATCTATTTGTTTTGGCAAATCTTGAGAAGAAAAAATTGAAGCCCCAACCGCCTGCTGACAAGCGGACGTTGGTTCGTCGCGTCACATTCGACCTGACAGGTTTGCCTCCAACACGCGATGAAATTCACCAGTTCGAGCAAGACAACGCGCCAGACGCATATGCTCGCTTGGTCGACGGTTTGTTATCCAGGCCACAGTACGGCGAACACATGGCTCGCTACTGGCTGGATCTCGTGCGATTCGCGGACACCAACGGCATGCACCATGATCACTATCGCGAGCAGTCGCAATATCGCGACTGGGTGATTCGTGCTTACAATTCCAATATGCCCTTCGATCAGTTTGTGACGGAACAGCTCGCCGGAGACTTACGTGCCAATCCGACCACGGATCAACAGGTTGCCTCAGGCTACAATCGCCTACATATGGTGATGGACAAAGGGACGAATCCTCCTCAAGAAAGTTATACTCGCAACGTCGTGGACCAAGTGTCCGCCTTTGGAACGATATTCATGGGTTTGACATTGGAGTGTGCCGTTTGCCATGACCACAAATACGATCCAGTAAAGCAGAGCGACTTCTATCAGCTCTTTGCTTTTTTCAATAACATTGACGGCGATCCAGAGACGCCCGGTCGCGAACAACAGCCACCTTTCTTGCGGATCCCGACGCCAGAGCAGGACGCGAGCTTGCGTGAGTTCGAAGCACTCCTTGCGACGATTAAGTCCGAAGTCGACGAACTCAAGCAATCGCTGAGTGGACTTTCCGTCGAGGACAAGGCCAGCGACGGCACCGCAACGATTCGGGAAACGTTAACGAAGAAAGTCAAACAAAAAGAAGAGGAGTTGGGTCGTCTCAAAAAATCGAACGATGAACTGATTCGAAGCATCCCTATAGCCCTTGTGATGAAAGAGCGATCCGATGTGCGGCCTGCGTACATCCTCAAGCGCGGAGCTTATGATCAGCCGGGCGATGTCGTTTCGCGAAACACGCCAGACTTTCTGCCCCCATTGGAGTCCGCGGGAGAGTTGAAAACCCGCTTTGACCTGGCTCGATGGGTGACGGACAAACAGCACCCTTTGTTGGCACGCGTGACGGTAAATCGGCTTTGGCAGCAGTTTTTTGGAGTGGGACTCGTAAAAACCTCTGAGGATTTCGGCGCCCAGGGTGAATATCCCAGTCACCCCGAATTGTTGGATGATTTGGCAAATACGTTTACTGTCTCGAACTGGAACGTCAAGTCACTCGTCCGGTCGTTCGTGTTATCGAGCACTTACCAGCAATCTTCAAGCGTCTCGCCCACTGAGTTTCGAGCCGATGCAGAGAATAGGCAACTCGCCCGAGGATCGCGCATTCGGTTGGATTCGGAGGTGATTCGCGATCAAATCCTCTCGATCAGTGGTCGGCTTAACAACGCGATGTACGGAAAAAGCGTGAAGCCGCCCCAGCCTGCCGATCTGTGGAAAACAGTTTCCATGGTCTCGTCCTCAACCTACTCGTTCAAGGAGGATACGGGTGATAAAGTCTTTCGGCGAAGTTTTTACACATTTTGGAAGCGGGCTATGCCGCCTCCTCAGATGACAATCTTCGACGCACCGACTCGGGAAAGTTGTACTTCCCGTCGAGAACGGACCAACACGCCGGTTCAGGCCTTGCTAACCATGAATGAGAGCCAGTATTTCGAAGCGGCACGGCACTTCGCACAACAGTTGTTAGGCCCATCGGATCAGAGCGACGAGGATCGATTGCGCATCGCTTTCGAATCCGTCACTTCACATCTTCCGGATGCCGCCGAGCAAGTGGACTTGCGGAACGGGCTAGAGGGGTTTCGCTCAATCTACCGGGATGACGTGGAAGCGGCTCGCGCGATGACGTCTGGCCTAACGTTAGCCGACGACGCACAAAGGGTGGAACTGGCTGCGTTTACCATGATTATCAATTCCCTGTTCAATCTCGATACCGCCAAAACACGTGAGTAGGTGATCCATGTCGGACTTTCTCGTTGATCAATATCAATGGCACCAATCCCGGCGCCGGTTCTTGAATCGCACCGGTATGGGGCTCGGGGCAGCCGTATTGAGTTCCTTGGTTGCCAAACAAGCTAAAGCGACCATGCCGGAATTGCCTGAGTTGCCTCATTTTCAGCCACGCGCCAAACGCGTCATCTTCCTTTTTATGGGTGGTGCGCCCAGTCAAATTGATTTGTATGACTACAAGCCCGGTTTAGAACAAAAATACAAGCAGCCACTGCCCGATGAAGTCCGCGATGGCCAACGCGTAACGGCCATGACCGAGGGCAAGGAACATTTGATCCAACCGTCGATCTTCAAATTCACGCAGCAGGGGAAATGCGGCAGGTACATGAGCGAACTTCTGCCGCATCTGTCCACGGTTGCAGACGAACTGTGCTTTATCAAGTCGATGCACACCGAAGCGATCAACCATGATGAAGGCAAGACGCAGATGTGCACCGGCTCTCAGATCCAGGGCAAACCGAGCCTGGGTGCCTGGTTGAGTTACGGTCTGGGCTCGCTCAACAAAAATCTTCCGGACTTCATTGTACTCAACTCCGCATTTTGGTCCGGTGACCAGCAGAATGTGCAGGCACTGTACAGCCGATTGTGGGGAACGGGATTTTTGCCTTCCAAGTATCAGGGAGTCGCTTTTCAATCGGCAGGCGATCCGGTCCTGTTTCTGTCGAATCCCACCGGAGTCAGTCGCGACAGCCGGCAAAAGATGCTCGAACTTGTCACCCAACTCAATCACAAGCACGCCAGCGCCATCGGTGATCCGGAAATTCAAACCACCATTGCACAGCAAGAAATGGCGTTCCGGATGCAAGCGTCGGTGCCCGAATTGACGGATCTTCGAGGCGAACCCGACTCCGTCAAGAAGTTGTACGGGCCCGAAGTCGACAAGCCGGGTTCGTTCGCTCGCAACTGCATGCTTGCGCGGCGAATGGTGGAGCGGGGGGTTCGCTTCGTGCAAGTATTCCACCGTGGATGGGATCATCACAGCACCCTTCCGACGAAGCTGCGAGGACAATGCAAGGACGTCGATCAACCGAGTGCTGCCCTGATTCATGACCTTAAACAACGAGGCATGCTGGAAGATACACTGGTTGTATGCTCGGGCGAGTTTGGGCGCACCGTCTATAGTCAGGGAAAGCAAACCGCAACGGAATACGGACGCGATCACCATCCCCGATGCTTCACGACCTGGCTAGCAGGTGGAGGGATCAAGGGGGGCATCGAGCACGGTCGGACCGACGAATACAGTTACAACATCATCGATCAAAATGGTCAACGCACGACCCGTTTCGAGGACGATGCGGTACACGTCAATGACTTCAATGCCACCATCTTGAATCGACTAGGTATTGACCACCGAATCTTGACTTTCCGTTCCCAAGGCCTCGATCAGCGACTGACGGGCGTGGAGGAAGCGCACGTCGTAGAGAAGATACTCAGCTGAGTCTTCCCATCTGCGCACACAAAGTCATACTTCCGCAAGTCAATAAATTGAGATTCAAGTGATCGCAAGCCTAAATGAGTTGTGGCGAACGGGTCGATTTGTTGCCGAGCACCCAGTCGCAATATCGGAACCCGACGAGCCAACGCTTGTCGACTGGATCGTCGCCGCTGAACTTGAATACCGAGCGCAGCTTCCAAGCAATCCTCCGAAAATCGATTGCACTTGCGCAGTTTGGGCCATAAAGCAATTTGTTCGGGCTTCCCAATTGATGGTGCATCGGGAGCTTGGAGAGCAGTTTATTCAGAGCGGGCTGGAAGCAGAGCCAGCGGACGTTGCACTCCGAATTTCCAACCTGGATCGCATGGAACAAGCGAGTATCCACTATTCCGTTGACCTGACCTTTCGCTTTCTGCCCGACCTCGAAAGACTTACGAAAGCTGCTTCGCAAACCGATCCACTTTTAAACCACATCGCACTTTGGGAAGATCGGTGGCCGTTGTCGTTTGCTCGGACGATTCGTTCAAAAATTGAGTTAGAAAAAATGGAACCCATTTTGCAGAATCGTTGTCTACGTATTCTGTATATTGAACGGGCACTTGGACCGAATCCAACCAGCGTTGAGACGGACTACTGGGCCAAGATTCATGACCAATACGAATGGAAATCTTTTGCAATCCAACCTTGACCTTTCTGCCCTCTCACAGACCATACAGCTCTTCAATCAAGAAGTCATCACGCCATTGAAGCAGGTCTTTGTTGGCAAGGATGAGATTATCGACCTTATGGGGATCGCGCTGATCGCCCGCGAAAATCTCTTTTTGCTCGGACCGCCTGGAACGGCAAAAAGCGCTCTCGTTCGATCCCTAGCCAACCGAATCGATGGCCGAGTCTTTGACTACCTTCTTACGAAATTTACTGAGCCGAATGAATTGTTTGGGCCATTTGACATCCGTAAACTCCGCGATGGAGAACTGCTCACAAACACCGAAGGGATGCTTCCGGAAGCAGACTTTGTTTTCCTAGACGAGTTGCTGAACGCGAACAGCTCTATTCTCAATAGCTTGCTAATGGCGTTGAACGAACGGATCTTTCGTCGCGGTCGAGAAACGCGAGCCTTGCCAGCACTTTTTTTTGTGGGTGCCAGCAATCGATTGCCCGAGGACGAAGCGCTCAATGCTTTGTTCGACCGGTTTTTGCTTCGCGTTCGGTGCGACAACGTTTCCGATGAAAGCTTGCCAGCAGTGTTACGAGCGGGCTGGGCAATGCAACGCTTTCAACTGAGCTCAAAAAGTTCGATCTCGGTCGAGAGTTTGCGCGAGTTGCAAAGAGCAGCCGAGTCGATCGATTTGAGTCCAGTTGCGGATACTTACATCGATTTGATTCGAAAAATGCGCCGGGCCGGCATCTCGATTTCCGACCGACGGGCTGTGAAACTTCAAAGGCCGATCGCTGCAAGTGTACTTCTCTGCGGACGTAGTGCTGCCAATACGACCGATCTATGGGTGCTTAAGCACATTTGGGATATTCAAGAGCAACAAGAAGTGCTCGCAACCATGGTTGAGTCCGTATTGGAGCAATCGTCGCATGAAAATCGCGATACTGCGCATCCTCAATCCCAACGCAATGCTCCACCCAACGCCGAAGAAATTGCGACCGCTTTGGACCGTTTGATCGATCTGTTGCAAAGCACCGACTCAAGCGAGGATACGTTGGCTTCGAAGCTACAATTGCGCAATCAATTGGCAGTTCTCACGACGCGCAGTCAGTGGGTCACCGACGAAATCCAACGCAGCTTTCTCCAAGAAAAAGTGCAAGTGGTGTGGAGCAAGCTCCAAGTCATTGAGGGGGACTGAAACGTGTGGCGCAACCATGAGTTAGTTGCGAGATTCGATGGCAACTCAGGCCGTGCACGCACGGAGTGGATGCGTTGGGCATGTACGTTGAGAGATCGGCGTGAGGTCCAAGTCTGCAGCCTCGAGTCGGTTTTCTGGGTACGCGTCCGTCGCGACGATGTCCAAGACGCAGAGCGTATCTTTTCCATGCTGATTGGCAACGAGATCTTTGAAATCGATTCGGTAGATCGATTGATCCCTCGCGGGAAAAAGGTTCCTACAGAAAAACTGTCTCCAGAAATGACTTGGTTGCCTATAGGCGAATGGTTACGGCTGTGGCTCCCGCAAGTCGTCAAAACAGATACTCTGCCATCGCTATCTCCCATCCCGCTTCGATGGGGAATATCAGAACAACTCCTTGCACCAGGGGCGATCCTATGCTCATTGGAAGACTGGAGTGGTTTCGTCCTGCGAAACTTTCAACAACGATGGAAATCGCTTCGTTTTGCTTGCAACGCCTCCTCGCAGATTCAGCTTGCAGGCAAGCGTCTCAATACACTTGTCGTTGGCTCTCCCGTTCCAAACATCCCGGGCATTCGATTGTCATGCATTGACCAAATATTGATTCCCATTCCGCATTGTTGGATACCTGGCGTTCCATCGGAAGCCGTTCGCCGTTCACTATCTTTGCAAAGTACAGAATGGTTGCTTTGGTTCAGCGAGTCGTCACTCGAAGTCATTGCGGACGATGAGTTGATTGCAACGACGCGCGTTTCGGTGCGTGCGACGGTCGAGTCCATGAAGGATCACCTATGGACCGAGAGCGATCGCGGTGTGGAGACATGAATGGGAATTCGTGAAACGATAAGCTACCTTTCTCAGCGCGAACACACATTTTGGCGATGGGCTTCCAACGACAGGTGTGTTCAGTGGCAGAACGGAACGACGATTGCATTTGCGAAAGAGTTATCTCATCTCTTAGAGAGGTTCCAGGAACGAGGGTTGCCGCGTCTAGATTGCATTCTGCTCGTCATGGCAGCCTTGCGAAAGAGCTGGAATTGCTTCCACGTGAACGCAGACCAAGATCGGACATTGTTGTCATTTCTGAAGGGATCGATGCTTAACGATTCCATCGCTTTTCAATTGATCCAGCAACTTGACCGATTGAATGAAATCGCCAGAAAGCTGAATGATTCCTTAGTAAATCGAGCGATCTTGGCTGAAATGATTTTAGAAACTTTGCCGATTCGGTGTGAGGCTTCAGACACGCATCATGTGGTTCAATCGCTACGCGAAACTTGCGATGGTTTTGTCCTGAACGAGCTTCGAATCGTACCGTCGGAGAAGCTCTATCTATGGCGTTTGGATCTAGCCCATTTGCTCAAGGTCCTAGAGGGTTTCAAAGAACAATCCATTCGAAGTAGAATCGCAACCGGCGTCGATGGACCGATTCAAACGGAGGACTTGGAACTAGGCGAATCCGAGAGGCGGCCCGCGCTGGATGAATTCTATTCGGATGCTTTGGAAGCACGCGAATTGATCGAAACTCTTGTCCAAGATTCAGAAAACCATTCGCTTGGCCGTCTTGCAAAAGATCTGTTAGCGGCATTGTATCGTCCGGCTCGGTTGGTGCCTGAAAAGACTTTGCACATGGAGGGCTACTCCGATATCAGCAATCGCGGCAACTTGGACCGTTTACTCATGTCGGAGCTGGCTTACGACGACGAAACGCTGGCTGTTCGCGTTGCACAGGGTGAGGCTTTGTACATGCGCCGCGAGACACCTCCGAGCCGAGAAACACTGGATCGGTGTATCTTGATCGATTGCGGCATTCGATCGTGGGGAACTCCACGAATCTACTCAGCGGCGGTTGGATTGGCTCTGACCGCAAGCGCCTCGCAAAGTGCGCATGTATTTGCGTGGAAGACCCAGAAAGAAGCAATCGAGCGTTCGTTTTTTACAGATCAAAGCGGTTTGTCATTGCATTTGGAGTCGATGCACGCTGGGTTGCAGCCGGCCAACGTTCTGGAATCCTTTTGTGAGGCAGTGGCGCAATCAAGCACCAATGCGGAGGTCTACTTGATTCTCACTCGCGACGTCTGGGAGGATGTCGATTTTCGCCTTGCATTGCGAAACTCCAAATTGATGGGACTGACCGCAGCAATTGTTGATCGGTTAGGCAATCTGGAATTGAGTGAGTACAGCCGGGCTGGGACTCGCTCTATAAAACGAATGCAGATCAAGCTTGTTGAACCGAATGCAAATCAAGATGTTTCGGAACGAACGGCAAGGGGTGCGGCGAGTTCGCTCATCACCCAAGAAAAGCTCCCCAAAATCTTTGATTGCAATCCCTTTCCGTTGCGATTGTCCACGTCAAACGTCAAGCAATATCCTGTAGATTGTGGGCGGTTGTTAGGGTACACGCATGATCGACAATTGGTGCTGTGGGATGCCCATGATCTGGGCTACGTCGTTTTGAAAGCACCTATGCCTCGGGGAGAGCTGCTTGGCACCGGATTCAATGTGAGTGGGACTATTCTTTGGGTGGTATGGGGCGATTTGTCGAAAACAACGCGTTGTCTTTTGCGATTCAACGCAGTCGACTACTCCTTTATGGGGCGGGTTGAGTTCGAATTTCAATCGGGTCCAGCTTTCTTTGCAATGCCACAAAATGATCTACTCATGAGTGCGAACCGTATTCTCCAAGCATTCAACATTATCGACGGTAGCTATATCAACCATTCGGTGAATGGAGACGTTTGTGGCAGCAATTTGTTTCGAGTCCAAAATGGGGATTGGATTGCGGCACACTTCAACGGATTAGGATACGATTTGGTTCCCGTCGTTTTTCAAGGTGTTCGATCTTCCAGGGACTTGCTGTTTGTGGGGCCGGGGCCAGTCCACAAAGGTTTTGTCGCGATCACTTCGTCGGGAAGATTGCTGCATTCGAATGGTAGCGACGAACCGCTTCCCACCTGGATGCTGGAGAAACCACTCTCTAGTCGAGACTTCGCCATGGTGGGAAACAATCGCTGGATCCAAATTCCTACGGATACGGGTTTGGTTGCTTTGGAAATGGACAACGATGGCAAGCCCAGTGGCTGCCGTTCCAATCCTGCAAAAACTAACTCTTGGTCTACCATCGTTTGGGGAGCTGACAAGGCGCTCCCGTCTCGATCGTATCGAAATCGATTTCACCGCATTGGAATTGTCGATGGAAAGCTTTCCTTGATGCGCAACCAAAACATGTTGAGCTTGAACTACGAGAATAACGCCTTGGTGTGGCGAGCGAAATCGTTGGCGGAGTCGGACATCGTTCATGCGGAACAACCGTTTGAGTTTGACCGAGAGCTGTCGCGAGAAATGGTCACTAGGCTGGAGTTTGCTCGCTCCGGCTCGATCGAAGCCATCCTAGACAGTCGAGGTATGATGCACCTGCGTTCGCTCGATAATCGGCATAGACAGATCACACTGCTCATCCAAGATGGGCTAGCAAGTGGTTGGATAAGCGATGGTCATTGGTTTGGCACGCCCTATCATTGCGGACATCATCCCATGATCAACGCTTCCAAAATGGGACTTGATGTATTACTGCATATCATTGAAGGATGGAAATCATGATGGATATCGCGGTACGACTCCATTTGGCGACGGAAATCAAAACGCATCAATCGGCGACGGGGTACTTTGTTGAATCCAATGACGTTTCGAAATGGATTGCGTTAGCGATTCACTCTTGTTCCGATGCAACTCAGTGCGATTTCTATCCATTGCTCCTGAATGGGGTCGAAAAGGGTGCGTTCCTTCGATTCTCGTCGACCCTTCGTTTGCACGTTGAGGCTCCATTCCAGCAAGTCGCTCCCGTGACCGAGATGCGGTTGGTTTCTCATAGCACCCTCATGAATCGCGAGGTATGGATTCCTTCAGCTGGGGAACTACTCCCGGAACCGCGTGCTGCCGAATGGGACTTGTTGTTGGCCGATCAGAAAGAGATTTTGGTATGGCACCCGACGTTCGGCTTGTTTGGGATCGACCGATCGCAGCGTTGTGGAATCCAATCGTTGATTCAGATCACGCCATTTCCTACTCGCAGTTGGTCCGATGCAACGCAGGGGACGGCATTGCCGGAAAGGCTTATTCGGGTCGACGCGCCAGCTCCACCTACTTTGCAACAATGGCTTGCAGATACGGGCAAGAATATCGGTACAAACTCCAGTAAATTGTTGGGACTTTCGCCTAGCCAAGCAGAACGTCCAGGAAATTGGGCTGACGATTTCAAGATGCGTTTTCTATCTGCCCTTGGGAAATCCATCTCCAAGGTCTCCGAATGGATAGCCCACGCAGCCAGGAACAAGAACTTGCCAAACGACAAGCCAGTGCATTCTCGTGCACCGACCAAGAAATCGCCTACCCAACGGGGCGCACTGTCGTCTATGCAATGGACGCAACAGATTCGTGAATGGGCAAAGAACCAAATGCAGCAATGGAGCGAGGCTTTGGAAGCACGTCGCAATGCATCCGTAAATCGACTGTTGGAGATGTTGGCGAAGAACCCGGACGACGGATTGAGGTATGCGATTCCGATGTCGGATGTGGATGCGTTGCGAGGGATGGGGAAAGCCAGCTCTGAGCTTGTGCCTCGCGATTGGCGCTCCGTTGGTTCTGGAGGTGGCGATGCTTGGTCATTGAACGCGGATTTGCGAGCTCGACTTCTGAGTCAATATACGCAGCTCGCGCTTCGAGAGCTCAAAGCGGGTCAATTCGAGCGGGCTGCGTTCATTTATGCTCATCTCATCGGGGACTATTCGTCCGCCGCGAATGCATTGGAGCAAGGGAAATTATATCGTTCCGCTGCGGTCATCTATCGCGATCGACTTGGTCACCCAAAAAAAGCGGCAGAGTTATTTCGTTTGGCTGGCGATTTTGATGAGACGCTCATTTTGTACAAGAATACGAGAAT
This sequence comes from Pirellula staleyi DSM 6068, assembly GCA_945875845.1. Classification (GTDB taxonomy): domain Bacteria; phylum Planctomycetota; class Planctomycetia; order Pirellulales; family Pirellulaceae; genus JBKCUI01. The sequence continues at coordinate 2,902 of CAMCMB010000007.1, read as the reverse complement.
GCACCTTGAGGCGGGTGATCTCTACCGCGAACTTGACCAAAACGAGAAAGCGGTCGAAGCCTACCGATGCCATGTTGAGGATTGCTTTAGTCGTTCGCGATGGTGCGATGCTGCGGATACCTTGGTCGGCAAACTGGATGCCACAGAGGAAGCGCTCGTGATGCTTCAACGCAATTGGCCCTTCGGTCATCAAGGTGAAGTTTGTATCGAAAAGACGATGTCGATCCTTTCCAAAGCTGCTCGTCATGACGACGCGATGCAGCAAATCGATCGATTGGTCAAGACTCCATCGGTTCTAGATTGCGGATCTTGGCCGGCGCAATTTCTGGCAAACGTCGTTCGAACCTATCATGTGCCGGGAGTTCAAAACAGAGCACAGCAAGCTTTGTATCTCTACGCCAGTCAAGTGTTGAGTTCGTCAAGCCATGGCTCCATTCACGCAGGTGTGTCTGAAGCGCTCCGAAGAGCGACTCCAGAGGATTCATTGCTTCATCGGGATACATGGCGTTATGGTCACAAGCTGAACGAATCGACGCCTCGTACGCAAACGGCCACTCCTCTACTCAAATCGTTGCCAAAGCTGGAACCATTACTCTCGATTCCGCTCAATTCGGAACCAAAGTGGTTTGGAATGATCCCCACGCTTCGAGGCCCCTTATGTTTCGGAGAGCACAATGGAACACTCATCGTGCAACCTGGATGGTTGGAATCCGGGGGAGGACGAAAGCCAAGACAGCACGCATCCATGATTCCAGGCGGAGGCGTTGAGATTCGTTCGTTTTTCTCGAACGAAACAGCACCACGTTGGATCCGCAGTTCGGGAAGGACGGGCAACGGGACGGAAACATTTCTATGCTTTGTCGGGAGCAGCAGCGGTTCGTCCCTCTTTCGCGAAGGATCGACCTATTGGTACGACGGAGCGTTGAGCTTTCGGATCGTACCTGCAAATCCAAGGATCTTGGATTGCTTTGTGCCACCTGAATTGATTGAAAAGGCGCCTGAGGGAACGATCGGACATGAGCAGGGGGTGCTCTTGGAAGATTGTAATTCCGAAGTACGGCTCGGAACCTTGGACCGTGAACGGCATGTCTATTACCCAATACAGAACTTGAACCAAGATTTTGCAGACTTCCCAAGTGACTTACCTGCAATGTCCAAATGGAGAATTGCAAAGCATCAATCTCAAACGGTGATTGCTCGGGGGCAGCAACTTCGAATCTACCATTCCACTGAGCTCGTCCATTCGGAGGATCTACCGCATGGGGTTGAGAGCCTTACTGTTTCCAATCGATTTAGCCGCCCCCGTGTCATCGTTGGAATGTCGCAAGGTGTGATTATGCAGTGGCTTAAGAGCGATGAATTTCGTTTCCTTCAGATCGACAGGCACGCCAAGAATTCCAAGGCTTGCTTCTTGCGTACAGGCCATATTGCAATTGCGCATGATGACGGAATCGATGTGGTTGCAAATCAAGGTTTTCGAGTTGCGCACAATTTCAATTACAGCAGCAACCGAGCCTATGCAGCCATCGTTTCCGATCAATTTTATTTTTGGACGTTGACCGAAGATGGCCTGGTCCAAAAGTGGCCGACTTCGGAAGAATTGAAATGAATACTTCATGGTTGTCCGTCACCCGTTCAGACGTCTTGTCAGGCATATTAGGACGTTACTTGTCCTGGTCGCTATCGACGGCGGAAAGGAACTGATCGATCAATCCGCTAGGTGCCCTGACGCTATGTTCAGGACCAGGAAACCGACCGTTTTTGACATCGTCAATGTAGTCTCGAAAACCTCCGACTCGCTCTGCTTGCATAGCTTGTTCCATCTGAAAAAGGTTCCGATATTGTTTGGTATGGCGTGGGTAAGGAGGAGCGTGATTACCCAAAATATCTTCTGCGAACATGAATTGAATATCGCCACCACTACCGGCGCCAATCGACGAGGTAACCAGGCGTGTGCGACTGGAAATTTGCATCAGTAACTCAGCAGGTACGACTTCAACCTCGACTGCCCAGGCTCCTGCTTCTTCGAATGCCTGGACCTGCTTGTATACCCATAGAGCCTCCTCGATGGTCTTTCCAACCGCTTTGAGGCCACCGGTCCATGTGCTTAAGCGAGGTACGAGGCCAGCGTGTGCTTCAACAGGGATTCCAGCACTTGAAACAGCTCGAATCAGCTCTGGTCCCCATTGGCACATGATTCCATCAGCCCCAATTTCCATGGCATCGTAGCCAGCACGAACCGCTTCGGCTGCGGTAGCAATCTTGGTCAGCCCGATACAAAAGGTCATGAATGTATGAGGCGCTGCCTTTCGGATCGCGATGGCACTGGCCGGGTTGCTTGGATCAAACTTAACTTTCAGCGTATCGATTCCAGCTTCTTCCGCCGCGATCGCCTCGCTAGTCGTGAAGGGCATCGTTTCGGTGAGAACGGTCTTGCCTTTCAAGTCTTGCAAGTGCTTGACGGTATAGTTTCGAGTTGCATAAGCCCCGCCCAGAGTCATGGTCCGGTGCAATCCTCGCGTGTGTGCATCTCGTGGAGGCAATGCGTTTGAGGGTGGTATCTCATCGGATTTCATGGGTCTAGTCTTTTCTTCCTAAGTTTAACTTCGGACTTGAGGGTTGGCAGCAACCGATCCAGGTGCGAGTCTCGCAGTATCCCAATCCGCCGTTGGACGTCAATATATGCCATTGTTCGCGAAGCGTAGACTGCATGCGGGATAGATGCATGCCATCTGGCTTTATACCAGTGGTATTTGACCTTCGTGCTAGGGTGAAGGCAACGATCCCCTGGGGTAAACCCAGGGGCATTTTCAATGCATGCCATCTGGCTTTACGCCAGTGGTATCTGACCTTCTCGCTAGGATGAAGGTAACAATCCCCTGGGATAAACCCAGGGGCATTT